>NZ_JAVKDF010000048.1:0-6054 GCF_040222385.1 Imperialibacter sp. | reverse complement strand
AATGAATGTGGGCTTCACTGGTTGTTAAAGGTCAGTTGGCTTGGATTGTCCGCCACAAATTTTAATTTTATCATCGGCGTGGCTAAGATGTAGTGGAAGTGGAGCTGCATAAAACTCCCACACTCATTTTACCGAGGCGTTGTGGAGCATAGCATGAACGCAGTAAACTTTCAAATCGGACAATGTCGTATAACTGTAGAAATTCAAAGAACAAGGGACTTCTATAAGGAACTTCCTCGAATCACAGAGAACTGCAATTGCGCGGACTGTGAGTATTTCGAAAGTATAGTGACGAACATGAATATTCGTCTGTTCGACATTCTTGAAAAAATGGGTGTGAATTTGAAAAGGCAACCAAATATTAATCCAGATGGTGTTTGCAGTACAGGTGAAACCGATAAATTTCTACGAACCTACATGGGGTACTATAAACTCTTTGGAAAGATCAGGAAGACTCAACTAAAACAGAAACAAGTTGATGAAAATGGCGACCCTGTAAGAGTAGAATTCCGAGAAACAGAACAGGATGCCTTTGTTCAATACACAGTTGAGCAGACTAAGGCTGACGAACTAACAGTGGACTTTTTTATCGAATGCGAACGGAAGTAGAAAATTGCTCATGAGAAAAATCATCATACTTTTAATAATTTTAGCAGCCTGTGAACAACCAAGCCAGACGGTTCAACAACAAGTCTTTGATGATTTCCTCTTGCTTCATTTTAACTCTTGGGGAGATGCTATCGGGAGAAATTACGTACCTGAATTTTCCCATGAACTTGGGGATACAGTTCGATTAAGGTCTGAACTTGGAATGCTTGTATATCCAACAGACACTACAAAAGTGATTGAATTAGATGATGATAATTACTACATTATTCTTGACTCAGGAACTCTTTTAAATATCACCTCCGAACCGAAGAAATTCGCTTTTGATGCTCAAGTGCTTTTGAATGACTCAACTTACAATGGGGCAATATTCATCGACCGATTCATTAATGCTCAATGGGGTGAAGATTTTTTGAACCAACAACGAAAGAATCTGCTTGAACAATTGTTCAGACTTAAAAACACTGGACTTTTCGAACTATCAACGAAGTACGAACTAAGTGAGGATTCAATTCTCACATTGATCAGTTATGAGTATTTCGAACGAACTGGAAGACGTGGAATAAACTACTAAACACTCCACAACATTCGCTGATCAGTCATGGGGTTTCAGCGATATTTGGAAAGTTTTGGAGTGTTGGAAAGCTCAGTGCAATACTTAACTTTACTAGATAAAAATCCCCACGCCTGATAGCGTGGCGTTGTGCCCAATAGACCTACATGACGGAAAAGACCAGAACGTTTGAGCAGACAGAAACTGAGTGCCTGGACATCGACGCAGACGGGACAAATGACTTTGCAGCAATTACCAAGGATCGCCAGATTCTAACACCGACTTCTCAAACCTCCATCACACTAAACATTACCTATCCGCTAATTCGCAGACTAGACAAAGCCCGGACACTCCTAGTAGACTGTCGGACAAGGAAGGATAGACCAAACGCCTGGATCATTGATGAAAATGGCATCGTTCAAACGAAGTTTATGGCCGGCGACGGTGTCGAGGATGTCGTGGTACTTAATAATAGAATTGTCATTTCTTACTTCGACGAGGGAGTTTTCTCTGGGATCGGCCCAAGCGATCAAGGTGTAGTCGTCTTTGACTTTGAGGGAAATATTCTCTTTGGCTATCGTGACAAGTACGGACATCAGGTCGACATTGCAGACTGTTATTGTCTTAGCGCCAAGACACATAACACTGTCCTTTTCCTAATGTACCCTGACTTCCCACTGGTAGAGCTCAGCTTGGATGGATACGAACATACAGTACGCAACATTCCAGAGAAACTTCATGGAGCTTCAAGCCTGACAAGTATGCGAGATGATGTGTTTTTTCACTCCCCTTATGATGATAATAAGATGATTTTCAAGTGGTCTATGGGCGTAGGCCGAATAGAAAAAATCGGAGAATACTCGGGCAGACTTCGGGGATTGCAAAGGGCCAGGTTTTTATCAAAGGGCGAGACTGGATACACGATAATTGACTTGATAAATTGATTTTAGAAAAGCGTCAATAAACTGGTTTGGAAAAATGAAACTTACCGTAAAAACGATTTTGATTGCTGCTTTTCTGGTGTTGCTCGACGTCGTTGTCTATATAATATTTGGATTATTATTGATGAGGTATGACGACTTCTATGATGAGAGCGAGGGCGAGTATTGGAGCCTATCAAGCATGACACTCAGTGAACAATTAAGCTATATCGGTTTGAATATTTGGACTGCCGTCAATCTTCTGGCTTTGGCGTTCCTGGCATATAGGACATACCGGCTGATAAAAAAGGGCACAACACAGCGGTAAAAATGAATGTGGGCTTCACCAGTTATCATAGGTCAGTTGGCTTGGATTGTCCGCCACAAATTATAATTTTATCATCGGCGTGGCTAAGATGTAGTGGAAGCGGAGCTGCATAAAACTCCCACACTCATTTTACCGAGGCGTTATGCAGCATGTGCGCATGAGAGTACTCTATCTTGCATTTGTAGGTGTAATTCTGACATTTTTCGGTTGTTCTCAGGAGCAATACAGAAATGGACTGTTCGGTAATGCCATTATCTCGGCTTACAACAGGCCTTATGAAGACCAGGACATCTACGTTCCGCATGACATATTTATGAATTCAGATTTTTTGGATGTAGACCTCTCCCTCACTAGGCACGGCGACTCTCTAATAATTGAGAATGAACTCAACACAGGCTTTTCAGGCCACCATGTAAAAATATTGCTTACCTCTGATCTACAAATCCATTCCGTCGATTTTGGTGAATTCTTTGACGTTGTAGACGGTAGTTCGACAGAAGCAATCGTCGAGAAGATAATTCTCAAACTTGACAAAAACCCATTTTTGGACACTCTAGTAACTGGTCATTACATTCTGCAGATCAGAAACGAATACTCTCCCGGCGAACTTCTAAGCAGCGAAGGAGTTCCTGACACAGTTTACTACTCTACATTTAGTGGGAAATTTAAGAATTACTCCAAAGAAGAAATCGAAAAAGGGCGTGACTGGGTAGTTGAACAAAATGAGTTTCGGATGGGAATCAAGGATAGTGTCGGAGTCTACCATCGTGTTGATCAATTTGCCAAATATGTGGCTGGTGACGAATCACTCAAAAAACTTCTTGGATCTTTTAGCGTGCCTCGCTCACAAACAAACGTAGAAAATAAGGGCTTTGTAATATTATTTATGACGGTTAATGAAAACGGGACAGTTGACACTGAATCCCTTAGGATATTCGACGATATGAAGTCGGACGAACTACTCATGAAATTGAAGGGGCGGACTGAACTTCTTACAGGCTGGCAACCGGCGATATACAAAGGCAAACCGGTCAAATCACAAGTCAATCTGACTATCAGGATCGCTGATTAAAGCTGCATAACACAGGCCTAAAAGTGAATGTGGGCTTCAGTCGTGATCAATCATTTGCGGGCTTGGAAAGTCCGCCACAAAGTTTAATTTTATCATCGT
The DNA here is from genome assembly GCF_040222385.1 of Imperialibacter sp. Classification (GTDB taxonomy): domain Bacteria; phylum Bacteroidota; class Bacteroidia; order Cytophagales; family Cyclobacteriaceae; genus Imperialibacter. Next base: position 2,476 of record NZ_JAVKDF010000048.1, on the reverse strand, counting down.
CGTGGCTAAGTGCTAGTGGAAGCGGAGCTGCATAAAACTCCCACACTCAGTTTAGGCAGGCGTTATATGCCATAATCTGCATGACGAAAAACTTCTTGACGGCAATAATATTGACTTTAGTACTGACTCCTGCCTTAATGGCTCAGAAAATAACTGTCGCTGAATCCGTCGACCTGGAGATTAATTCGCTGCTTCTGTCGATTAGACATGCTATGCAGTTTGATGGTGGCCGAGTTGCTATTCGACTTGTGGAAAGTGCCTACATAACAACGGACGAGGTAGCTGGTCTCGATGGAGACGTAGTTGTTCACAGACTTTTCATTTCTATCCAGCAAATGGACGATCAAGAAAAGACGACTCATAAAAGTTACTGGGTAGACGGCAACTTCTTCAATCCTCGGACATATAAGTTTGACGCTGCTACTAAACGGCTAACTTTTCTACATGGGGCAGACGACCAACCAAAATCAGCGACTTTGGTAATCACAACGACTGGACTGCTGACCGAATAGAAAGGCATATAACACAAGACTAACAATGAATGGCGGCTTCATCGGTTTTCAATCATTTGCTGGCTTGGATTGTCCGCCACAAAGTATAAATTTATCATCGGCGTGGCTAACTGGTAGCGGAAGCTTAAGTGCATAACATTCCGCCACTCATGTTAGTCGGGCGTTAGGTGCTATAACTGCTAGACGATGAAATCAGCAATTTCCTTCCTTATCTTATCAACCCTGCTATTCTCATGCGAAGGTAGTCGAACCGGCAAACCTGAGACGACTGAGCAAGTCGCAGAAGTTTCTGCAAACCAAACTGCTGACAGCGACTCTGAGCTATCTGAAAAATCGAAAGACCTGGTCGAGACGTTTGAAAAAGTATCTAAAACCTATCCTGCAGACAGTGCATACCTCCGAGGGTTTTATTTTGAAAGGCACCCTGCTAAAACGGCTGTTGAAATGCAACAACAAATCAACCAAATGGAAACTTTGCTTTACCCAGAGACAGTTGCAAAATACAAAGAGGTGTCAGTTCAACTGAAGCCTCTTTTAAATGAAATACTTAAGACCTCGGCTGTTACTAAGGCTCAGGCTGTGAAATTCGCTTATTTATATTCAGCATATGACCAATTTTCTGGTAGGGCGCTTCTTAAGGGATTCCTCTCAGAAGATGAAAATTACTCCTTGGTTTGGCGGACGATGGAAATCATGGTGGCAGCAAGCAAAAGCGACACCTCCTACATTTCATCATTAATCGATCTGGACAACGCAATAAGCACAAATGTGGAACTCGCAGAAAAGGTTGGGGAATTTGTGATTGACGCCATCAAGAATAACCCAACCGGATTTTTGGAAATGTATTCTTTGAGAAGTGGGAAAGCTAGAGATGAGCTGGCGACTCATGCGATGCTGTGGGAGGATCCAGTTCCAGAAATGGTTTCCATGTTTGAGGAACTTAAACTGGCTTTGAAGGACTCATCGATGCGGTCAGCTGCGGACGAACTTGTGACTCAGATAAGCAATCCGTTGTAAAAAAGCACCTAACACAACAGTAAAGTGAATGTGGGTTTCGGTGGATGTCATAGGGAAGTTGGCTTGGATTGCCCGCCACAATTTATAATTTTAACATCGCCGTGGCTAAGTGCAAGTGGAAGCGGAGCTGCATAAAACTCCCACACTCACTTTACTGAGGCGTTACCTAGCATATGTTGGATCGCACGTACATTTTCGTGGTTTACCTGTTAGTATCAAGCTTCTCAGGTTTTGCTCAGGACAGTAGCTCTGAATTAGTGGCCGGATTCAGTGCAAAATGTAGCGAGCCGATTAGTTCGGATACCAACACGCCAGAATTCCGACTGATCAAGTATCATACGGCCCGATCGACAACTATCCTGAGTTTTGATGTAGCGGCAAATTGCGGACAAATCAACAGAGGGACTCTCGCTGTGAGTGCAGATACTCTGATAATAGCAGACACAGACCTTAGTTTGGCGACGGACTCGGTCACTATGGAACTGGACAGCTCTGGCAACCAATTGGAGGTAACAACCACGACTTATGATGCGAACTATACATTTTGTGACTGTATCATAAGCTTTGCCTATGAGCTTTCGACCCCTTTGGCAGACCTAAGCTTCCTGAGATTTCATGGACGGACGTTTCAACTTACCCGAACTGAGTAAAGCTAGGTAACACAGGCCTAAAAATGAATGTGGGCTTTGTCGGTTTTCAAGCATTTGCTGGCTTGGATTGTCCGCCACAAGAGTTAATTTTATCATCGGCGTGGCTAAGTGCAAGTGGAATGGGAGCTGCGTAAAACTCCCCCACTCATTTTAGGCAGGCGTTGTATGCCATTATTTCGTGACGTTATATGCTGGACGAGCTGGACTTTCATAAGTTTCTAGGTAAGGTTAGGTCGGAGCTTGTGGATGACGACTGCGGGATTGAATTGTCCCGAATAGGCCCAATATCATACAGCA
>NZ_JAVKDF010000047.1:0-801 GCF_040222385.1 Imperialibacter sp. | reverse complement strand
GTTGGCGGTAATTTCACGGAATGGCAAATCTAACTGGCAAATGGGAAGGCGAGTATTCAGTTAACATCGGCTCAGACGAGCAGCCTGAGGTTGAGTATCATGCTTTTACCTTAGAACTGATGGATAGAGACGGCGAACTGACCGGAACGGCACAAGATTTGACCTTATCCGACGAGCCTTCTAATATCTCAGGATTCCATGACGATGGTTTTATCAGTTTCATCAAGAAGTATAATAGACTTGTCTTTGTGGAATCTGGTGAATATTTCGGAGACAATTCAATTGAGCACCCAGACATTCATTACTCCGGGACTTTCAACGAAAATGAGAACAGTTTCCAAGGAACCTGGGAGATTCACGAAGACCAAGAACGAGATGGCCTTCAGGACGCTTTTGACGATATGTACAACGTAGGGAACTGGTGGATGAAGCTAGTGAACTAATGGAGGCATCTTTTGACATCATACTAGGTATCTTAATTTCATTGGTCGGACTTCTGCTAATCATCTACGGAGCCACAAATAAGCCAGCCAACAGTTCTTATAGTGAATCTTCCAAATCTGCTAATATCCAAGCACTGATTCTCGGAATCGGACTTCTTATTGGAGGCCTTTTTTATGCTTTCTGACGGACAGAAAAACCGCCAACACAAACCTATCATGCATGGGGGCTCAGAGGTAAGGAAGCGACGGCAGGCTTGGATTGTCCGCCACAAAGTATAAATTTATCAGTTGAGTGGCTAAGTGCTAGCGGGAACTGAACTGCATTAAAAACCCCCACGCACGATAGCTAGTCGTTAGG
>NZ_JAVKDF010000046.1:0-1613 GCF_040222385.1 Imperialibacter sp. | reverse complement strand
GGCTTTACAGTTGAGATAGAACCGGAAGTTTCACGGCGGTTATCAACTGTGTAACCAGTGATTACCAGTTCCTGAAGCTGCTTTACGTCGAGCGCAAGAGGAACATCAATCACACTTCTTGACCCTACTTCAACTTCCTGGGTAACGTACCCAATGAAGGAGAAAGAAAGTCTTGCACCAGAGCCAACCGAAAGGGAATAGTTTCCGTTAAGGTCAGTCACTGTACCATTGGAAGTTCCTACTTCCAATACGCTCACACCAGGGAAACCTTCCCCAGTTTCGGAATCTGTTATCTTTCCTGTTACTTGTCTGTTCTGTGCAGAGGCATCAGGAGCCACTGCTAGCAGAGCCAGGCAGATCAAAGGAAAAATGTACTTCAGTAATCCTTTTTTCATAAAAATGTAGTTTAAGTGAAGTTGTATATAATTGTTTGAAAAAGGCATCGTTGAATTCGGGCAAGCCATTTCAGCCCAGATACATTCTACTGCATCTGAACAAACCAATAGTCAGTTACGAACAAAGAGGTACTGATAGTGAAATGGAAAAGCTTGCGCCTGGAACTGTCGCAGAACGTGCACTCGGAAATGGCGCACAGCGTTTGGGGCACTTGTAACTAAGAACCATAAAACAAATAATTTAAGTAGGTATTGTTCTGAGCAATTGTCGAATTTAAAGAAATTATTTGTTAACGTGTCAAGTTTTCCCAAGAAAATTTGACTGCAATCGATTGCGGGAAATCCGTTTAAATCGTTTGCGTAACCGTTTTCGAGTAATTATTCCTTAAATCCGCTCCCAGATTTATTTCGGGGATCAATATAAAACAGATTTTATACTTTTCCGATATTCCCAAAAAAATCTCACATAACTATTTGATAACCAAAATGTGAATTATTCAAGGCTTGAGTTTCATTGTTAAAAAGAACGAGCAACTCCCTCGCTATTATTGAAAAAAACATGTAAAACGATCTCTAAAGCCTATTTTTGAATTTATTTTTACGCTAGCAAATATTTTACAACCTTATCATGGATTTCATCGAGGCTGATCTTTTCCGCTATATTGAGGGGCATACCGAACCCGAGCCTGAGCTGTTAGGCCGATTAAACAGGCACACAAATCTCAATGTGCTCAGGCCACGAATGCTTTCCGGGCACTTCCAGGGCCGGGTGCTTTCGATGTTCTCGCACATGATCAAACCCACATCAATTCTTGAAATTGGCACCTACACCGGCTATTCGGCCATTTGCCTGGCCGAAGGGCTACAGCAAAATGGAAAGCTGACCACCATCGATATTAATGGAGAGCTTGAAAGCACCGTAAGGAGATTCATAGGCGAATCTCCCTACGGAGAGCAAATTGAGTATATTATTGGTGATGCCATGGCAGAGGTTCCAAAACTAGCGGCCACTTTTGATCTGGTATTCATCGATGCCGACAAAGCAAACTATACCAACTACTTTGACCTGGTGATTGATAAAGTGAAGCCAGGCGGATACATCATGGCCGACAACGTGCTCTGGAGTGGTAAGGTGCTGGAGAAGAACAGAAAAAAGGACGACCCTGATACGCTCACTATTCTGGCATTTAACAAAAAAGTAGCTGACGATCCCCGGGT
>NZ_JAVKDF010000045.1:0-721 GCF_040222385.1 Imperialibacter sp. | reverse complement strand
ATCGATCAGGTGCGGTACCCACCCCAGCAGGGCAACTATAAAGTGTATATCATCGATGAGGTGCACATGCTCTCCACCCAGGCCTTCAATGCCTTTTTGAAGACGCTGGAGGAGCCGCCGTCTTATGCCATTTTCATTTTGGCTACGACGGAGAAGCACAAAGTGATCCCCACTATCCTTTCCCGTTGTCAGATTTATGACTTCAACAGGATCGAGATTTCGGACATCACTACACAGCTACAGAAGATAGCTGCTAACGAGGGTATAGAAGCAGAGGAAGAAGCACTTCACCTGATCTCGCAGAAAGCCGATGGGGCGTTGCGAGATGCACTTTCTATTTTCGACCTGATCGTTACCTTTTCGTCCGGCAACAAAATCACTTATCAGGATACCATCAAGAACCTCCACATTCTTGACTACGACTATTATTTTAAGGTTGTAGATTTCTTTTTGGAAGAAAACCTGTCAGGCGTGCTACTCATTTTTGATGAAATCATCAGAAGCGGCTTCGACGGCCACAACTTCATCAATGGGCTTAGCGAGCACCTTCGCAATTTGATGGTTTGTAAAGACAAGGAAACGATTTCCCTCTTGCAGGTCGCCCAAAGCATCAAAACAAAGTATAGCGACCAATCGTCAAAAACCTCTCTTTCTTTCCTTCTCTCCGGGTTGAACATTTTGAGCCAGTGCGACATACAGTACAAGGCCAGCAAAAATCAAC
>NZ_JAVKDF010000044.1:0-5296 GCF_040222385.1 Imperialibacter sp. | reverse complement strand
GTACAGCCAAGATTTCCAGTAATGTTATCAGTAACGAACACCCAGTAGTTACCTTCCTGTAGGTTAGAGATGACAGATGTGTTGACACCTGATTCGTCGATACCTACTGTAGAACCATTGTGCGCTACTCCATTAGAGAGGGCAGTGCTCGATCCAACATTTCCTGTAGGGCCATTGTACCACTGGAAAGTGTAGTTGTCATCGAGGTCACCGGTAACAGTAGCTGTTAGTTGCCCATCAGCCTCCAGCGCTGCAAATGTAGGGTCACAGATAGTGTTAGGCTGATCTTGTGCGATGGCTACTGTAGGGGTCACAGCGTCGTCTTCTATCACAACCTGAAGCAAGTTAGATGAGCAACCACTGCCTGTTGTGCTCCTCGCCTCTACAAAATATGTTGCCGGAGAAAGCGAAGAAACGATCGCTGTGCCATTGAAGGCCGAAACGGCTGGGATTTCAGTTACTCCATCACTTTGATACAGGTGGAAGGTGTAATTGCCGAGGGCGTCACTAGACGTATTGCGGAGCACATCAGTCACCTCAATTTGACCGTTATCAGGTGTGCAATCGGTTACATTTGTTACATCAACAATTGTTGTGTTAAGTTCTATTACGTCAGGGTTGTCAAGCACTTCAACTATCACCTGATCAAAGCAACCTCTACCCAAACCATCATTGGCAGCTACGTCATTCGCAGTGACCACTACAGTGTAAAAGCCAGGAGCCAGATTGGTTCTTTCATCGGAGCCGGCGCCAGGGAGAGCGTCGCCGACACCTGATGATGGGGATGACGGGCCAGCACTACCGGATTGAAGGTCATACCAATCGAAGGTGTAGTTGCCAGGATCGTAGTATCCACCCAGAGGATTTTGAACACGAATTTCAATTGCTCCATTTCCAACAGTACCGCCACTTGTGTCGCAGAATCTGTTGGCGCTATTTGTCGTCACTTCAATGATAGGTTCGACGGGAGCGAACAGCACGGTTTTTTGATAGACCACTGAAACACACCCAGTTGTTTTGTCGATGATAGTCAAATCATAGGTATCAGCGGATAAGTCTGTAATAATAAATGGATCAACTGCGCCAGGGTTGTATGTCTGATCATCTGCGGTTGTAGTAACACCTGCAATGATTATTCGGTAATCGCTCATGTCGTTACCCAGAAAACCCGATATATCAGCTAAGTCGATGCTTATTGTTCCATTGTCAGGGTTGGCGCAATCAGTTGCTGGAGTTGTCGAAACATTGGCAATGTCCAGCGTTACAGGAGTGAGGTTAGCTGTAAGTGTAAACCCACCAGTGACAGTACATCCCAAATTTCCAGTAGTCACGTCAGTGATGAAAACCCAGTAGTTACCTTCTTGAATGTTAGAGATGACAGATGTGTTGACACCCGATTCGTCAATACCTACTGTCGAACCATTGTGCGCTACTCCATTAGAAAGAGCAGTACTTGAGCCGACATTTCCTGTGGGGCCGTTGTACCACTGGAAAGTGTAGTTGTCATCAGCGTCTCCGGTAACAGTAGCAGTCAACTGCCCATTAGCTTCTAACGCACCGAAAGTTGGATCGCAAATGGTGTTCTTCTGATCTTCCACAATGTCAACAGTAGGTGAACTACTGAGGTCATCGATTGTGAACGCCTTTTGAGCTGAGAAACATTGTGTTGCCGGATTTAGAATTTCAATCAGGTAATTTCCAGCTGGTAGCCCGGCAATGGTTACATTATCACCGGCATCTTCCACATTGGTGTCAACTATCGAGTTGTCTGATGCATCGTAGACATTCATGGTATATGCATCAATGGCTATGATGTCGCCCGGCGCAGTTAAAGTGCTTGCCACATTGGTGGAGCTATTGTAGAGGTCGATGCTGGTTAATGTCACTGATCCATTATCCGGTGTGCAATCGGGGTTATCAACTACGTTGAAAGTAAAGTCAATAATATTATCGATATCATCGGCAATAGCTTCCGTGACAAAGCTGAAACAACCAAAATCAGGTGAAGAGTTGTCCGTTACTTTAAGTGTATAAGTACCGCCAGATAGCCCGGAAATTTGAGTTTCAGTGCCTGATGGGTTTGACTCAGTTCCGGTAAAAGCAGTTGTGCTGGTGATGTCACCAACGAACCAGCTGTAATTGTAACCTGCAACCGCTCCACCTAAATCCACGGTAATCTGACCATTATTGGTTGTGCAGTTGGTGTTGTTGGTAGTCGAGTTAACCGTTAGTGTTGGCAGGCTAGTTGCGTCAACTACTGTGACAGGGAAAGCAGTCGATTCGCAAGTCAGGTTATTTTCAACAACCACTTCATAATCTCCATCTTCAAGACCAGTAAATTGGTCGGTTGCACCATTTGACAATATAGGGCCTGCAAATGGCGTGGCCGTACCTACCTTGTACAAATTAGCGCTAAAGTTAGCCGTTGTATTCCATGGCGTTGCGCCGCCTCCATCTACCTCAACGGTATTGATTGTAATAACTCCGTTAAAAGGTGTAGAACAGTTGGTATTGTCGGCCGGTGCTGCGATTATTTCAATTACTTCCGGTTCGTTTTGAACCTCGAAGGTATATGTGGCCGTACATGCGTCGGCGCTACCGGCAGGTGTTGTCCCGTTTGTGATCAATACGGTGTAAGAGCCAGCAGGTATGTTGGTTATTTGGTGTCCATTGTTGACCGCAGCAGTTGCAGTTGTTCCTAGTGCTGGGGCAGAAGTATTGGTACCTTCAAACCACTGATAAGTGTAGTCCGTACTAATGGTTGCATCATCAATACCATCACTAGTAGGAACACCGGCTCCGTCAAGAATTCTACGATCAATCTGTTTAATGTTAATAGCACCGTTTGAGTTGCCGGCGATTCCATCGCAATTGGTATCGTTGGTTATTTCGATATCAGCGACATCTGATTCGTCAATGTATAACTCGAAGAATCTATCTTCGATTTCGAAGACTACTGACGGAGATAAGCAAAATAGTGCGCCTTCCTGGGCTGCCATTACAGTGTATTCCCCAGCGGTCAGGCCATTAAATACGTAGGTGTTTTCTATATCATCGTGCCCTGGTGTGACGTCACCATACCCCAGGTCGGCCTGATTTTGACCTGCGATCGTCCCTTCGAGTACCTGAATATTGGTAGGTCTACCTTCAGCAACAGACCATAATCCAGCACGAGTAACCCCAGTGATAGTATGAGTGTTGATTCCATCGCTGATTGTATTTCCGGCCAAAATGCTGGTAATGTCCCCTCCTGTATAGTCAATAGTCAGCTCCAGACCGCTGATAGCGTCTATTTCTCCGGTTGCTGTCCCTCCATTGATGGTCATATTGTCATTTACGGAGAAACCAGTAATATCATCCACCGTAAGAACTATTTCAGTTTCGGGTTGTGTAACTATTGTTGTTGGGAAAAGGAATACCTGATAATTGTCGTGACTGTCACCTGTGAATTCTCCGTCCACAAGCGTAAGTGTTACACTAACTTGGCCTGTTGCACCTCCCTGGCCGCCGGTCACTCCATTGGTGTTATCTCCTGCGATAATAGCTGCACCATCGTAAGGCTGGCAGTTGGTACTATGACTAACAACGACTGGGACAGCTAAATCTAGTCGTGGAGCGCCAACGTATGGTAAAAAGAAGTCTTGCTCGTCAACACAACCTGTAACCTGATCAGTCACTTCAATTACGTACTTGCCATTAATAAAACCAGCATTGGAGAAATAGGTAGTGGCACCGGGATCAGAGTCTGCCACTGTGACGTCAGGGTTGACAGCGGCCACGTTGATGCCAGTTTGGGCGATCATTACTGTGCCGTCTTCTTTCAGAACACGTATGTCAACCACACCAGAGCTGCCGGTTATATCAAACTCAAACTCGCCAGCATCGGAATCGCAATCCCCAGGTGCGGAATTGATGGTTACACTTACCAGAGCGACAGACGACCTGGTGAGTGTTTTGCTCATCAAGCTAGATACACAACCGGTCTCTTTGTCCTGAATTCTTACGTAATAAAGGCCCTCTGGAAGGCTTGACGCTACTCCCTCCACCGATACATCACCACCGACAGTGGTCACGCTAGTGGTCTGGTCGTCAGTAAACCAAAACCAGTTATATTCTGAGGCGGCCTTTGGAGCTGGCGTTCCGGTGAGGATGCCATCAGGGTTGTTACAATCGGTCACCTCTTGTGTAACCGCTACCGTCAAGGATGGTGAGGCAGGCACACCAGACCCTACTACAAACTGTTGAACTCTGAAACAACCAGTGGCTGTATTTGTCACTTTAACAGAATAAGTTCCAGGTGAAACGTTGTCCAACACGTCGTCTATTAAGTCATCGGAGAGATTGTTATTATCGGTTGTAACATTTCCTACTGCCATAGTCGCAGTTCCACCGGTATGCCATTCAATAGTATAACCAGCGGGATTGTTGGCGACGTTGCCATCAGGGTCTATATCAATTGTACCATTAGGGAAATTGGTATTGTCGCAACTTAAAGATGGTGTAATGGTGAAGTTACCTGCCAATACTGGCTTAGCCGTGTTGTCTCCAATGGTAAATGGAACCGGCGAAGACACACAACCTGTTGCTGTATTTTTTGCCACCACTCGGTAGCTTCCGGCATTGAAGTCATTATTTATTGCACCAGCAGTATTGATGATGAAAACTCCGGCGCTGGTATACCAGTCAAATGTGTAGCTTCCAAGCACATCTGCAACGCCATCCTTATTGACAGTCAGTACTTCGAATTCTCCATTGTATCCGTCAGGGTCTGCGGCCGGATCACAAATTGTATTGTCTTGATTTTTGTTGCTGCCAGCAATTGTGATCACTGGTTGATCCGTAAGGATAGAAACTTCCTGTCGGTAAACGCAACCTGTGCCAGCACCTCCATCCGTATCATTAATTTCCACATAGTAGGTGCCTGCCGATAAACCTGTAACGGTTGCTAATGTTGGATCGCTAGGTATAGATCCATTGCCAGGGTTAGCACCAGTCACGAGTGCTACGGCCGTTCCAGAGGCTATAGTACCGAAATACCACTGATAGGAAACCGCTCCGCCTGTCCAAACAAAATTCGATGATACCTGGCCGTTCGGCGTAGCAGTACAAGATGTATTGTCGACCCCAGCTACCGTATTGGTCGTTGGAATTGGTGTTGTATTTCCGATACTAAACTGTTTAAGAGCAGCCGGACAGCCCAGGTCGCTTGTTACTTCGATGAAGTAAGTGCCAGGAGCGAGTGCTGTAGCGGTAGGGAATGTGTTTGTACCACCATTGGCAGCTACATCGAAAGCTT
>NZ_JAVKDF010000043.1:0-735 GCF_040222385.1 Imperialibacter sp. | reverse complement strand
AATCAAAGTCTACAGGTATGTCTTGATGACTTTTTCGACTTCCATGGGCTTGTTTCTCTCTCCAAGAGTGCTCTGACGCAAGCACGTGCCAACCTGTGTCCTAAGGTGTTCAAAAGGCTCAATCGAAGGGTATGTGAAGCTTTTTATCAAAGTACGGCTTGCAAGAGATGGAAGGGCTTTCGGGTACTGGGCGTGGATGGTTCTACGCTGCAACTGCCTGGAATCCATTTCTCGCTAGAGAAGCTTTTCAGCTACCATGGTTTTGGCCCCAATGCGGATGCTGGGCATTGGATGAGCCGGATATCATACCTCTATGATGTGTTCAACGGAATAGTGATTGATGCTGCTATGGCCAGTTATACCACCAGCGAATCGGCACTTTGTGATCAGCACATGCCTTTTATTAAAAAAGGAGACTTGCTACTCTTTGATCGTTACTACGCTTCCTTTGAGCGGATGTTCTTACTAAAGGCCAAAGGAGTACATTTCGTTTTTCGAATGAAAGACAATTGGTGGAACTGCGTTAATACCTTCGTCAGTAGTGGGCTAAATGAACAGATAGTTTGCCTGACTCTGCCAAAGAAGTCTAAATATCTAGTGTCCAAGTACCCCCATCTCTCCCCTGTAATGAAAGTGCGGCTTATCAAGAAAACCAACCGCAAGGGGGAAGTACAGGTCTTTTGCACTTCACTTATTGATGACCAACAATACAGTCGCAAGGCCATCTTAAGCCTC
>NZ_JAVKDF010000042.1:0-273895 GCF_040222385.1 Imperialibacter sp. | reverse complement strand
CCATTTGTGGCATGAAATGAAACTTCAAGTCTTAGCGGTGAGACCGTGCAAGTAAGAAGGATTCTACTTGTAGACGAGTCGAGATCGTCTCAAAGACTTGATGAAGTTAGCCGTTTTTGACCACAAAGTCAAGCGGATAACAGGCTGATAATCTGAGCTAATTGGACAGGGATAGTTGGAACTGATCTGCGGAGCGCTGGGCGAAACCTTGCCAAACCTCACTACGAAAAATTCCTTAGCCTTAGCTAAAGACCATAGTGAGGTTCTAAATACTACCTGATTGGGGGGGCAGCGGCCAGACAGAAGCAACCAGGGTGCAGCTATGTTGACGGATTTGCAGGAACGCATAACAGTACGGGGCACCTGAACCTAACACCCGGCAAAAAACATACATCTTCCCTGCATTTTACTATCTTTAGTTGGCAAGGAAATGCAGCCTGCGTTACTGAAGACAGATGTACGTTTCTTGCCTCAATGTTGTGCGGCAGCTAAAAAAACAGATACCTAAGAATTAACAATGGGATTCGGATTTAACTTGTTCTTCATTCTCATTCTTGTCCCGTTGACAGGAATCCTATTGATAGTTTGGCTCATTTCGAGAAAATTAATCGTAGGTAAAATTCTTGGACTGATTTGGCTCGGTATATTCGGACTTGGGACACTTGTAACCATTTTAAATTGGTTGACTTCAAAAACGGAATTGGACAAAGACGACTACTACGGAGAATATGTTATCAATCGTGACTATTTCAAAGGAGAACAGACTGATTGGCAATACGACCATTTTCGATTTAAAATAACGGACAACGACTCAATTTTCTTTTATGTGACTGACAAAGAGAAAATATTGAAAACGTATCGTGGAACTATTAAAACGACCGACCCAAGAAATTACAACTCGGCAAGACTGATAATTGAAATGGAAGAACCGACACACCATATTTTGGCAAGTAATCCGACAACTTATAGAAGTGCTTGGGATTTCTATTTGGTATTTAAGTCGCCAAAATTTTACAACGTATTTTTCGAAAAAGGAAAATGGGAACCAATAGAATGAAAAAATAAAAGCCGACCGCACAACATCGGCTATAGCAAATGCGGGGTGACTGCTTAAATATGAAGATATTGCAACTAAGTAAATTTACGGTAGGCAGACAAGAAATCGGTTTCAAATCCAGCACTTGCCATAGCCAGGGCCGTTAGCGGCAATTTATAAAATCAATAAAGCATGAAAAAATTAAACATCAGTCAAGCTTTTGCTTCAACAGCCATGATATTCATTCTGTGCAGTTTCGTAGCTCCAGTTTCTTTAGAGAAATATCCTTCTTGTATTACCAGAATTTCAAAAACAACTGATTCAGGAAAAGAACTGATTCAAACTGAAATTTTAATTGATAAAACAACCAGTCGAGAAGATTTGATTCATACCTGCCAATTTTTAGCCAAAGAAAAAATCAACTTGACTTTCGAGTCACTAAAAGTAAGTCGGCCTTTTCTAGGGTTACTGGGAAAATCAAGAATTGTCGGTGCAAAAGGTGAAATTCAGCTACCAAATTATTCTAATGAAGTGTTTGAAGTTGGTGGAAGTCTAGGTTTTAAATATTTAAAAATTACATTCTCTAAAAACACAAGCAAAGACGTTTTTTATTTCAATATGGTGGAAGTTGTAGATTGATATATTAAACTTTATACATTTAAAATTATAATTAGTATGAGCAAATTAATATTTCTATGGTCATTGTGTTTCTTTTCGTTTCGGCTTTCCGCTCAAACAAATTACATGACCCTTGAACAACAAAAGGAAGATTTTAAAATTTTTCGAGAATCCCTAAAAGAAGGACATGCTGGGCTTTACTATTATATTGATTCCTTGAGCCTTGAAAAAAAGCTAGATAGTATTGCAAATACTTTTGAAAATAAAGTTTCTAGAGAAGATTTTTATTTAAAACTCGCCTATTCCATCTCCTTATTAAATCATGGACATACGAGAATTAAGCTAAAGGAAGATAAATATGCGAATTTTAGGATGGCGGTTTTGAACAAAGACAAATATTATCTTCCCTATAAATTTCTAGTTAACAATAGTAAACTTTATATAGATGCCGATTTAAGCAATCATGGAAAACAACTCAGTGGCAAAGAAATTATCAGCATAAATGGAATTCGCACAGATAGCTTAATCAAAAGAATGTTGGCATACCTACCCTCAGATGGAGGAAACACAGGGTTTAAAACATACAACCTTTACAATTACTTTTACTTCCACTATTTGTTCAATCTCTTCTATCCCGAAGCAAAGAATTTTAGGCTTGAAGTAAGTGGTTTAAATAAACCTTTTAAAATAGAGGGCAAAACACCGCACCAAATAGATTCTACTTATAGTGCCAGATTCAATAAATCGATAAGTAATTTTGAAAGTCCTTTGCAATTCAAGGCAGAAATTTATCCTAACACCGCTTATTTAAAGGTAGGTAGTTTTTACAAAGGATTTATTGAGAACTATGGAATAGAGTTTCAGCCATTTTTAGACAACGCTTTTCGCACTCTCGCTAAAGATAGTATTGACAATTTGATTTTAGATTTAAGAGATAATGAGGGAGGTGGGGACAATTACGAGAACATATTATTTACCTATCTCACAGAAACACCTTTCAATGGTTTAAATGAGACTATTAGAACACCAGGTAAATCATTCAAATACATTGACTACACGAGCTATTTGTCCGATGACATAAAGGCATACATAAATAACCCAGATGAGTTTTTGGATAATGACAGCACTCTGACATTAAAAAAAATCTATGTGGACATGATGGGGGAAAGTAGCTTTAATCCTAGAGAAAACAGCTTTAAGGGAAATATATATGTCTTAATAAATGGTGGTTCTTTCTCGGCAACTACTCAGTTTTTGAGACTTCTATACAACTATAGAATGCATATGAATCAAAGGGAAATTAAATTTATTGGACAAGTAAATGGTGGAGATATTTATAGTAATATACAGTGTGCGGGACAAAGTTATATTGTAAAGCTCCCTAATAGTGATATTGAGGTTGACATGCCATTTTTGTGTTTTGGAAACCTTCAAAAAAGTTCCGGTAAAACTACTATTCCAGATATAGAAATAGAATTAAGAGAAAAGGATATTGAATCTGGAGTTGACACGACTCTAGAATATGTTAAGGAGTATCTCAGAATTAAAAGCCGCTAACATTGTATATGAAATCATAGCCTGTAGGCAGGCTACGCTTCATATACTCACCGTTGTATGCCATTAATCCTAAAGAATAATTCGCACAATTTTTTGGTACAACCTCACCAAAACACCCGACAAAGTTGAGTAAAGAAATACCAAAAGTAGATTTTGATAAAAGTAAGGATCTCAACATTCAGATAATGTCGTTTGATGAGCTGCTTGCAAATCTGCTTAAATCCAAAGATCATGATCCGTATCAGTTACATCGGATCGAATTTTTCCTCATCCTTATTAACACTCATGGGTCCTTTTCTCATTTTGTTGATTTCAAATCCTATCGACTGGAAAAGGGGGATGCTATTTTCATTGCGAAGAATCAAGTGCATCATTTCTCGAAAGAAATCAAACAGTGCAGTGGTTTTTGTATCATTTTCCGAAGTGTATTTAGCGGCAAAGAATACTACTTGCCAGAACTCCTAAAACTGAACCGCTTATTCAATTACCATCTTTCATCCCCTTTGATTCGTCAAAAAGAGTTTGACCAGGACAAATTGACTGACATTGCTTCATCCTTGCACTACGAATTCCATTTTAATAAGTCTTTTGCTAAAGCAGAAATACTCAATGCCCTACTGCAGGCTTTACTTCTTAAGGCAGAGAGAGCGAAAGAAGCACAATTGATTAACACTGCTAACCTCCACTGGCTTGACCTATTCAATCGTTTCAAAGAGATGTTGGAAAAGGAATTCAATCAGACCAGAAACGCACGACTTTATGCTTCCGAACTGGCTATTTCTTACAAGTTTTTGAATGACATTGTAAAAGAGCTAAGTGGTAAAACAGCAAAGGAATTTATTGATGACTTTGTGATCATTGAAATACAAAGATACCTCGCTTCTACATCACTTTCTGTCAAGGAAATAAGCTATAAGACAGGATTTGAAGAACCCTCCAACATGATCAAATTTTTTAAAAAAAAGACACAAAAGACACCTTTAGACTTTAGACACAAAAGATAGACTAGTTACACTTTTACCATTTATGGTTCAAGTATCATAACTACTTCAAGCAACCTCATAATCATCTTTGTGATATTATTTAACACAAAATATTACCGAGATGAAATTAAAACTATTCGCGACCATAGCATCATTTGTATTGCTATTTGGTTGTGCCAAATCGAATCCTGTGGTACTTGAGGTCACCACTTTCAAAATCAAGACTACTGCTAGTGCATCTGCCTTTCAAAAGCTCGATGCAGAGGTAGAAAGCAACTTCACAAGCAAGCAACCTGGATTTATTAAACGCCAAAGTGGCATCAACGATCAAGGGGAATATGTGGTGTTGGTGTATTGGAACACGACTGCTGATGCAGATGCATCCATGCAAAAATTCATGGCTGATGCTTCGGTAGCAGATTATGCCGCTATGATCGAAGGCTCTACGATGAAAATGGCTCGCTATAGCATAGAAGATGAATTCAAAGCAGATAACAGCACCTTCGTGGAAGTGATGACCTACAAAACCACAGATGGGGTTGATGCAAAGTCTTTGGCAAAAATGAATAAAAAGGTAGAGGTCAAAGTGACCGCACCTAAGGCGGGTTTCATTCAGCGCATCACTGGAAATGCTGAAGACGGCACACAACTTGTTACCGTATATTGGGACAATAAGGCCCATTCGGATGCTGCCTTGCAGCCATTTATGGAACACGAGCTTTCCCAAAAATTTATGGGTATGATGGATCAGTCGACCATTCAAATGGGAAGGTACCAGTCCTTGACTTCTGTTGAGACAGGGATGTCAAATAAAGACAAAGTGGTGGCTCTTCTCAATAGCTTTAACACGGGTGACCAAACACCTATCTCCTACATCAATCCAGAAAAATACATCCAGCATAACCTATCTGTAGGTGATGGCTTGGCGGGTTTTGGTGAAGTCATGCAGCATGCACCTGCACAAGGATTCAAAGCCAACGTGGTTCGCGCTTTTGAGGATGGCAACTATGTTTTCACACATACCGAGTACGATTTCTTTGGACCAAAAGTGGGTTTCGATGTTTTCAGGTTTGAAAATGGTTTGATCGTAGAGCATTGGGACAACTTATTGGAAATACAGCAACCTAATCCGAGTGGACACACCCAATTAGACGGATCTTCTGTGCTTATGGATCTGGATAAAACTAAAGCCAACAAGCAAGTGGTGAAGGATCTTTTGGAGAAGGTTTTCATGAAGGGTGAAATGGATAAAATCGCCACTTACATCAATCCAACAAGCTATATTCAGCACAATCCAAGTGTGCCCGATGGACTAGATGGCTTGGGCAGTGCCATGAAAAAGATGGCAGAGCAGGGCATGTACATGGAATACCACACCATTCATAAAGTGCTGGGGCAAGGCAATTTCGTCCTCACCCTAAGCGAAGGGAAATTTGGCCAGCAAGCCACCTCCTACTACGATCTGTTCCGCTTGGAGAATGGACAAATAGTAGAGCACTGGGATGTAATCACACCAATTCCTGCAAAATCCGAATGGAAGAACCAAAACGGAAAATTTTAATTAGCTCACTCAATATAAGCGAGAGAAAACAATAAAATCAAAACATTATGACAACTGATAAAACAACAAAAGCAAACTATGACACTATTCCAAAATGGATCTATTGGTATGGTGCCATTATTATGGTTGGTGCTCCACTAATCTTTGGGATAATGACTCTTATGGATTCAAATATTGGAATGGTAACTCTTGAAGATGGTTCTACCATAGATACTGGCCTCTTCAAATATGGGATTCGAAACATTGCGGCAGCAGCAATAACTGTTTTAGCTCTATATAAGCGGTCAGCTGCAATGCTCCTTGCCATTTTTATCATGCGATTCATAGTAGAAGGAGGTGACCTTTTAGATAGCATTCTATATGCTGGGTTAGATACCACTTCTATGCTCAGCTACGCAGCAATGATGGTTTTTTTAGCTTTTGTTCCCTACACACTTGGGATTCGTAAGCTCTGGCCAATGGTTCACTGAAAAGTGAAACAAGTCTAATGCACATATTTTTCATCCAATAATCCGATTAAGATCGTGAAAAAAGGCTTTCATTCAATTGTGTTGACATGCATTCTTATTGGCTTAGGTTCGTGTCAAACCAACTCGAGCTCCAATGAGGAAAATGTCATTGCGGATTGGGTTATCATCAACGGTAAAATTTTAACCGTTGATGATAATTTCTCGATTGTAGAGTCAATGGCCATAAAGGATGGTCTTATTCTTAGCACAGGATCTAAAGATGAAGTTTTAACTCATACGAATAGCCAGACGAAAGTCACTGATTTAAAGGGAAAGACAGTCATACCAGGCCTGATAGACAATCACATTCATTATGTACGTGCTACCAAAAATTGGTATAGAAGTGTACAGTGGAATTCTGTTATGTCAAGAGCTCAAGCCTTAGCGATGGTCAAGGAACGCGCCAAAACTCTTCCGAAGGATGAATGGGTGATGGTCATTGGCGGATTTATTTTTGAACAATTTCAAGACAATCCTGCACTATTTACTAAAGAAGAATTAGATCAGGTAGTACTCGATCGCCCGCTGTATATACAATTGGATTATGAACAGGCTTTTGCCAATAGTGCAGCATTATTGGCTGCTGGCATCACGAAAGAGACAGTAGTTGCTGGGCATGGCGAATTTGCTAAAAACAACTTAGGTGAGCTATCAGGGCAAATGTCTGGCAAAGCCATGGATTTAATGTATCAGGCTTTTACGGAACCAACGCAGGAAGTCTGGGATCAAAGCCTCAAACAAACCGTAGACAGCCTCTTGAGCAAAGGACTTACCTGTGTTTATGACGTGGGTGGAAATCTGGTGACCAACAATTTTTATGAATCCGTGAGCCGGGTATTCAGTAAGAACGAGTTAAAGATGCGAGTATTTTACTCTCTGAACAAAGAAAATAGTACGGCTCATTCTGCCGAGACTATTAAGAAAGAGTTGAGATCAAACAGGCCAGATTATACTGGACTTAATTTTTCTCAATTTGGCTATGGAGAAACAGTATATGAACCTATGCGATCAAGCCCCTTTGTTGTTTCAGAGGATGATCAAGCGCACTTCAAGGACATCATTGTTACAGCAATTGAAAACAACTGGCAAATTCATGAACACACCATGCGTGAGGTTAAAATGAAATTGATGTTGGATCTTCTGGAGCCGATCGCTAAGACACATCCACAGCTGAAAAACTTACGATTCACAATTGCCCACACCAATGGTGTGTCAGAAGAATCCATTCAAAGAGCAATTGATATGAATATGGTTTTTGCGGTACACAGTGTATGTAGACAAATGTCAAATTCCGACTTGTCACCACCGCCAGCAAGTACTATCCATAAAATGGGAGGAGTATGGGGATTAGGTTCTGATGCTACCATAGTGGCGAGTCCTAATCCTTTTCATACGATTGGATGGGTAGTAAGTGGTAGAAACAATACAGGGAATGTTTCATTTAGTGAAACCCTATCAAGGGAGGACGCTTTGAGAGCACATACTGCTACAAATGCTTACATACTCTTTAAAGAAAACGATCTGGGGAGTTTAGAACCAGGAAAGAGAGCAGATTTTGTCGTCCTTGATCGAGACTATATGACTATACCTGCTGAGGAAATTGAAAACCTCAGTTCGCTGATGACTGTCGTAAACGGCCAAGTTGTTTACGAAAAATTATAAATAATAAGTACTCCATATTGGATATCAACTAAGGTGAATTGATATCCAATGCTATAACATTTAATTAAAGAATGATGACCAATACTCAAATAAATCAAATCCAAAACACCATTACTGAACTTTATAATGACTCCAAAAATGACTTTCTCAAGGTAATCCCCGGAGTTGCAAAAAGCGTGTTTCGACCAATGCAGCCTTCTGATTTCAGAAATGCTTACTTAGCCATTTCCGAAGAGCAAGGAAAAGTACTGACAGACATAATCAAAGAGCACAAATACAAAAATATCGTTGAGTTCGGCACCTCTTTTGGCATCTCGACATTGTTTCTTGCGCAAGGCGTACTGGAAACGGGTGGACGTATCATCACTACAGAATTGATCCCTTCAAAAGCTGAAAAGGCGAAGGAAAATTTTGAAAACGCGGGTGTATCAGATCTGATCGAAGTTCGGATCGGAGATGCGATGAAGACCTTAAAAGATCACAACGAGCCAGTTGACCTGCTGCTACTTGATGGCTGGAAGGATTTATACCTGGACGTGTTTCAATTATTAGAACCAAACTTTCACGCTAATACGATTATTTATGTTGACAATGCAGACATGTCCGATACTAAGGTGTTTTTGCAGACCATTACTCAAAATGAGACGTACCGTTCACAAGAAATTCATCACGGGAAAGCAGTCTTGATTACAACGAAAAACAGATGAAGTTTAATTCAATTAATATGAAAGCAAAAGAAGTAATTAGAAATGGTGAAGGTCAAAACTATAACTATTCTCAAGATCATTGTTTTATCAAGCTATCCTCACATCATACCAATGGGGAGCTGTGCTTTGTCGAAGACACCCTGAAACCGGGCTTTTACCTAGCACGACATCATCACAAAATCATGACGGAGGTGTTTTACTTTCTAGAGGGAGAAGTGGATTTGATTTTTGACAATGAAACCATTCATTGTAAGCCAGGAGATACAGTAACTGTCCCACCAAATGTATGGCATGCAGCAAGCTGCGAAAAAGGAGGTAAGATGCTTTCTATTTTTAAAAATGGACAGTTTGATCTCTATCTGGAAAAACTTTCAAAAATGTCAGCCAGTGATTTTGCAGATAGTGAACTCATGAAGACCATAGCTGCCGAGTTCGATATTTATGAAGGCTAGAAAAACGGCATACAACAAAATGTATAGTGAATGCGCTTACTTGCAACCATCAACTTTCTCTATAATTTGATACTTTAGTGACAATGGAAAGTGCCAGCGCACTCACTATACATAGACGTTGTAGCCCATGGTCTTGTCGAATGTGACACTCATTAGTGCACAAGAAAATCAACAGCCTGCCGTGAACCATAAGCCCACGGACAGCTATTGAAGATGCCTGTAGCCTGACTAACTTTTCAGCCATTCTACCAGTTCGTCGCCGATCAGGATTTCATTCACCTCTTCATCAGACTTTGCCACAAACTCTCTGAGGTTTCTGATCACCACCAGGCCGGTATTAGAAAACTCATCTGCTATCTGCTGGAGAAATTCAAATTGCACCCCCTGATTGCTAATGCCGATCAGAAGAAAATATACCTGGTCCTTCCTCGCCTCGGATTCTGCCAGCACGGCCCTCATCCGCTCTTCATCCCGAGAATAGCACTCGCCGTCGGTTACAAAAATAACCAGGGATCGTTTGGGGGCTGTTGCCACCATGTCGTAACCAGGGTCGCCACCAAAAATAGAGGTTAGAAAGCCTTTCTTTCTGGGTACAAAGGCACCGCCTTCCACCCACCCGAAATGCTGCAGGTTCTTTTCCACCACATAGCTATAGTCGGTGCCTCCGTTGTAACCCTCCACTCTGTCAATTACATTCCTTTGGATGTATCTGTCGCAGGTATCAGGTGTGATTTCTCCTACGTAGGACGCTCTTCTTTTGCCATCGCTGAACGTGAATACGTCCATTTTCTGGTCAGGGTCAAAAAGCATTCCCCATGGCACAAGGCGCAGCAGCAGTTGTTGCGTAAGGCCGTCCCGGTGCTCGTCATCAAAGCTGCCGCTCACATCAAGATCAAAGGCCAGCTCCATAACAGGCGGCGTGTTTACCCCCTTTTTATTTAAAGAAAGAAGAAGTTTCCCTTTACTTTTTTCAAGATTGAGTTGTAATGACATGTCTTTTAATTTAAGAGTTTAATGATTTTTTTCTTCCAGTCACTGATTTCCTCGACCTGCGTGACTGTTACTTTTTTGTTCGATTCGAGCATCGACCGAATGGCCCCCACACTGCCCAGCCAGTCGGGAATCATGACCAGCACGGTGTTCTGAATAGTACCAATCAGCTTGATAGGGTGCTCCATTTGCATCTCCCGGGCCATTTCATTTTCGAAAATCTGCGCTTCCGTTTGCATCAGACTCATGCTTCGTTCAAGGAACTGGTCTGCGATTTTCGGCAGCTCAGCACTTTTCCTGCGGAGGTAACCTGAAAGGAAGCTGGCCGCTATGCCCGATGCCCTGATCGACTGCGAGAGTACCAATACTTCGGCATTCAGCGTTTGCAGGTTGTGCTGTAACTGTATAAGAGCCTGCAGCTGCATCGCCAAACGCTGAGTCAGCTGCTTCAACTCCTTTTCGGCTTGAAGAAGCTCCTCAGGCGTGTCGAATTCCTTGTTAGCACCTTTTATCAGCTTGGCAAAAACGCCGTCCTGCCCATAGTCGCAAACGCCCCGCAAGTCAATGGCCTCCAGTATCTCAATGACCCTGGAAATCTGACTGCCTGTTTTTGCGATGGCCTCGTTCTGGGTGCAGTCGAGCAGCTCCATTACCTTTTCGCTGTAGCGCTTTTGCAGGTCGGTTTTCCACAGCAACACAGAAGACTTCACCACCTCCTGAATGTCTATTTCAAGAACAAACTGATAGGCCATTTCAAGAATTTCTTCCTTTTGGCCCGGGTGCGCTTTCTTCACATCCTCAAAGGTTACCGGCAGTCGCTTTCTGGCCATCCCCGCCATTTTGGAAGGGGCTACCTTTTGCGTCGTCACTTCGCCAGGCGTCTTGTTGCCGTCTCTGGGCGTTAGGGCTGAAGGAGCCATAGGTGCCGTGTCGTTTGACTTTGACACGGCAATCACCGATGGCTTAAGCTGCTCCTTTTTCACTTCTTCCTCTGGCCTGTGACCAACCGTTCCAATGACCGACGGGCCAGGCCCTGAGGCTTGTTTCAGGTCGATTTTTATGATCGATGGGTTGATTTTCTGGCTCATGGTCGATGGAGAGAAGAGTAGGTTGTTAGCTGAAATTAGAAAGCACCGTGTTGAAGTCGCCGTTGAAACCAACACCGACCGGATGGAACTGAAACGCTTTGTCGGGCGTAAGGATGATGCTGCCCATTTGCACAGAATCGAAGCCGGAAAACTCGCTGGAAAGCATGTACTCGCAGAGCACTTTATGTGCGTCGTCCTTGATCACGATTTTAGCCTCTTTTACCTCTGAGAATTTCTTCCCGTTAGCAGCATGGATCGTCACAAAAATCAAGATTTCGTTCTCGCCATTTTTGATCTTCGATCCGTCGATTTTCATCGTCTCGTCTACGTCCTGTGTGGTGCCATCCCGGCTGTCGCCGCTGTGGGTAAGCGAGCCGCAGGGAGTAGAAAATGACCCGTCTGCGTTAGTCATCAAAGTGCCGCTGGGGTTGGTTTTCTTTGAATTATAGGTGGACAGCACCTGATCAAAGGACGATACTTTGGCACCTGAGCCATCGTTGAAGGCCAGCAGGGCGTGGGCATCCACGTCAACGGTGCTATCCCACGACAACTCGATTTGGAAAATGCTTTCTTTTTTAAGGGAAAGGCTAAGCTTGGGCACATTGTCGCCAGGCTTGTGAAGTTTCATTTCTAACATGGTCTTATATGATTTAATGATAAAAAGAGTTACAATTTTTGTTTCGGCGATACTACCCTTGCTGTGAGCACATACCTTTCCTATTCCCTGATAAACGCATTATCAAAAGGTGATGAGAATGGTAAAATGCAAGTAGTGGGAGTGCTTGCGCCTGTTCAGGTAGCTACCCTGATCAGTTTATGGAAAGCTGACTTCTGAGCTCTACGAATTTTTCCCGGGCTGTCCGGAATTTGCCTTCGTTGATCTCCTGGGCCTTCTTCATCAGGTCACGGATTTCCCTGGCATCCTGTATGATTTTTTCCACTTGAGCCACCTGTTCCAATCGGTTGTCGCCCGGGCTCGCCATAGCAGTCGTCATAATTTCCTTCGTTAGCTGGCTCCTGATCTGCTGAAGCTGCTGGTCCATAACGGCCTGCTTTTGCGCAATTTGCTGCACGCTTTTCACATTGAAAGCGCCATTAATTGCCAGCAGAGTTGTTTTTATGCTGGCAAAGCGACTCGACGCAGTAATGATGGTCTCCTGCAGGGTGGCCACGCCCGCCTGTTCTATCTGCTGAATAATGATATGGTCGGCAGGCAGGCGGGTATAGCCTCCCACCAGCGATAGCGTTCTGCTCTCCAGCAAGTCCACCTTTTGGCGAACATCCTGTAGCCGGGCCATCAATATTGGATTCTCGATCGACTGGCTTTGCTGTCCTGCTTCCATTTCCGCAAGATGAGCCTTCGCTTTCTCCAATACCTGTTGGGAAGCAACCGCCACAGTGCCAAAGTTTCCGATGTGTGTGTGGTAAGATGCCTTCAACTCGTCGAGGGTTCTTAATTCCTCGTTGAGCTTGTGCATGCTTTGCGAAAGCTCCTTCTCTATCTTACCCACCTCGTAGGCTAGCGTCTGTGTTTTGCCAGAAATCAGGTCCTTGATGCTATCGTAGGTTTCACGGGTCACCTGGCTCAGGTTTTTCCCTCTCAGGAAACCCATCATCCGCCTAAACAAGGTAGGCTTCGTGTCCTGTATCTTCCTGAGCACTTCCTGAAGATTGGCGTCTTTTACGCCTTTTTCCAGTTGGTCAAACAGCAGGAATACCTGGTTCGAGGAGTTTTTGTCGAGTCTGGCCAGAAAACCGTCCAGCGTACGTTGTAGTGCCTGTTCGGCGGAAAAGCCTATTTGCACAATGTCGGCAGGGGTCAGTTCCTGAATATTCAAACTAGCAACTATCCGGTCTGCTTCCTGGGCTTGTTCCTCGTTTAACGTAAAGCCTAGAGCGTTCTTTTTGGGCACTAGAGGGCCGTCATCAGAGTCCCTGGCGGGCTCTGTTGTTAATGTTTCCATGATTTAATTTTTAAAAGTTGATGGTAAGAGCGTATTCTGATAAAAAGCACCTAGCAACAAAACTGTCTATTTCTGAATTTGATCAGTGGCAGCCATTTTGAAGTAGATTGACGACGTTTTTACATTGGAGTAACGCTTTGTTAAGCGCTTTGTGCTTTTTGTAATATTGTATACTTAAGACGTAAGAAAAGTAACCAGAGTTTGGTATTTTATATAAATAATTTTTTATTTTTTTGTACTATCCGATGTGTGTCATTGCTTAGTTTACACCTCACATGGATGTAAACATCAGAAATTCAATAGGATACAAATTTATTTTGAGGTTATTGAAATCCATGGTGCAACTTTAGTGAAGCATGTACTGTATAGCTAAAAATTGAGAACATCTTTCACTTGAACGATTGGCTGGCCAACTGCTGGTTTGCACGTTCCGATTCGTTCCATACGAAAGTGCAAACACCCAATTACTTTAGGCGATAAAGGCATCTATCGTTCTTATTACAGAGAGTCTGCATAGTTCCTTACTGCCTTGAACACAGATGTCGTGAAGATGTCGCAAAGGTTACGTCACATCGTAACACCCTCTCAGATTAGCTTTGTCATGCATCAAATTAACTCATGATCAACAATGGACATGGCAGCTAAAATAAGTCAATCAGTTGGTGTCAATAGCACGCTTCGGAGGGCTATTCACCTTGTTAAAGTACCAATTATCATCTCTTTCATTGTTACACCCGTTCGGTTCTTTCTTGAATTAGCAGGGCTACCCGAAAATGTTATCTTCATTCTTGGGCTACTTTGGCTCAGTATAGGATTTTCCGTTTATTGGGGATTTAAACTGTCTACCGAGAAACAGGCATACTGGATTCTCCTATTGGCGTTAGTGATATTTTCTCCAATTTCGAGATTTGCCGTATCCCTACTCTGGTGGATAGATACCCAATTGGAAATAGGAACTCATTACGGTGCTTATTTCTCTAATTTTCAGCAAGCAGTATTAAATCAAGTGGGTTATGGTTCGCTAGTTCAAATCATACCTGGGTTTTTACTGGGATCAATAACTCTTGTGGTATTGAAAAGTCGTAGATCCGTAAAAAAATAAGCATGGAGCATTCACATTTAGCAACGAGAGTTAAAGAGTATCGAACGAGAAAAGGCATGTCTCAGGAAGCCCTCGCTGAGGAAGCCGGCTTGAGTCATAGAACCGTTCAACGTATTGAAAATGGCGAAAGTAAACCTACCGGCGATACGCTTCAAAGGTTAGCGGCTCCCCTGGGCCTAAACCCTGATGAGCTCATTAATTGGAAGATCAAAGAGGATAATGGATTTCTTGTTTTTCTAAATCTAGCCACCTTGTCCTTTTTGGTTTTTCCAATATTGGGAATATTGGTGCCTTTTACCATGTGGACGAATAAAAAGGGCAAATTGAAAGATGTGCAAAAGGTGGGCGCTGAGTTGATCAATTTTGAGATCACCTGGGTGTTGTCGTTGGTTTTGCTTCCCCTGTCACTATTCCTTATAGGCAAAGCAGGGCTTATACCAAGTCTCACCTTTAGGGCAGTCTTTATCGCTGTAATAGCAATGTATATCTTGAATATTGGGTTAATAGCGGTTAATACATTTAGGATTCTGAATAAAAAGGATATTTGGTACTATTCGCCAATTAAATTTTTAAGGTAGAGAATCAACCAGCTGTCCGGCATTTGTAATCGCTGTGTGAGAAACTCAAACCCCCATCGCAGTATCTGTAATCCGGTATACTGCTTCAACTTTTTAATCTACTGCTGTCGTGGCCTAATCTGCCTGCAGGCCAAAAAAAATCACTATCGGTAAAAGACATTTATTTTACGATATTTCGGTAAATGCATAATAAGGATAGAGACCGGTTCGTACCTGGAAGTTGTGCGTCAGCTTGAATATATAATCGCTTGACTAAAAATATCTTAAAATGACAACCACAAAAGAAAACGTAGTTTGGATAACAGGTGCTTCGTCTGGTATTGGAAAAGCGATGGCCTTTGAGTGGGTAAGGCTAGGATATAAAGTGGTGCTATCTGCCAGGCGCAAGGAATTATTAGAAGAGATTGCTCTCGAGATCAAGCAATCGGGTGGCGAAGCATTAGTAGTGCCGGTTGATATACTGGAAGAAAAATCGATAGAAAATGCAGTTCAAAGCATCATCGACCATTGGGGACGTTTAGATGTGGCTGTGGCCAATGCCGGTTTTGGAGTTTTTGGCAGTATAGAGAAGTTGACTGCCAAAGATTGGAACAAGCAACTGCAAGGGAATGTCACCGGATTAGCCCTGACGGTAAAATATGCCCTGCCGCATCTGAAGCAACACCAGGGCCGCATTGGTTTAGTGGGCAGTGTGGGCGCTTATGTTCCCAATCCTCATGTGGGAGCCTATGGCGCCTCAAAAGCTGCTGTACGTTCAATTGGCCTCACCTTGCAAGTGGAATTAATGGGTACCGGTGTGAGTTGTACGACCATCCATCCTGGATTTGTGGAGTCCGAGATTGCCAGGGTTGATAATGAAGGCGTGTGGCACCCTGACCGGCCAGACCCACGTCCGGCCAATTTAATGTGGCCGACGGACAAAGCTGCGAAAGTGATGGTGAAGGCAATCATTAAGCGGAAAAGAACTTATATTTTCACCGCCCACGGGAGAGTTATTGTTTGGTTGCAATATTGGCTTCCTGGCTTGGTGAGAACTATTTCGTCAAAAGGCCCAAAACCAGTAGAATAAGAAAAGCTAGGGCTCAGCTATTCGGATCCAGCTGTTCGGCATTTGCAATGCGGAACAGCTATTGTAGGATCTGTGATCCAGTTGTAATAAGCGGGCCTCACACCAAATCTCCACTACACATATTGTTTGATTTTCTTAACTTCGCTCTATGGAGGAGAAAAAGATACGTCCGCTTTCCGATTTTAATAGCGAACTAAAGCTCAAGGGCTTTAATGTTTTCCAATTAGAAAATGGTGGCAATGCACCGCACACTTACAGCAGAAAAGACTTCTATAAAATATGCCTGACTACAGGCAAAAGCCGCATTCACTATGCGGACAGAAGTTTTGACGCCCAAGGCACTATCTTGTTTTTCGGTAATCCAAACATTCCTTATTCCTGGGAGACGCTTTCCACTGAATATGTTGGTTATACTATTCTGTTTTCTGAAGAGTTCCTCGTTCCGGGCAGACGTTCAGAAACCCTACAAAAATCTCCTTTGTTCAGGATGGGGGGCACGCCGATCCTGGAAATAGGCGAAAATCAGAGACTGTTCTTAAACAGCGTTTTCCAAAAGATGATTGAAGAGCAAAAGTCGAACTATGAATACAAAGACGATCTGATTCGCAACTATATCGATTTGATTTTACACGAGTCGTTAAAGCTAAGGCCTTCTGAGAATTATAATCAGACCAAAAGTGGAGCAGAACGATTGACCACCGTTTTTATGGAATTGCTGGAAAGGCAATTTCCTATTGAAAGCCCCGACCGACCGCTTCCATTAAAAACTGCCAAAGACTATGCAAACAGTCTTTCAGTACACGTCAATCATCTGAACCGGGCCGTAAAAGAAGTGACGGGAAAAACCACCACCACACATATTTCAGAGCGTATTGTCAACGAAGCAAAAGCTGTTTTGCAACATACCAACTGGAACGTTTCTGAAGTGGCCTATGCTTTAGGATTTGAGTACCCCACCTACTTCAATAACTTCTTCAAAAAGCAAACAGGCACAAGCCCTTCGGCTATTCGCCAGGTAAAAGTTTGAAAACCTTAACTGTCGGTTTGAATTCCTTTAACCAGCTCATTAAGATATCCCGAGCTTTGTATCAAAGAATACAAAGATGGAGTCACAAGATATTTTCGAGCGCTTAAGAAAAGGCGAAACCATTTCGCCCAACGATCCGCAAGCCTATAAAATGCGGGAGGAGTCATTCATCACAAGGAAATTGCTCGTGCAGATGAACAGCGCAACAGACCCAAAAGAAATAAGGGATTTGTTGAGTCAAATCACCGGGAGTGACATTGACGAAACCGTTGCCGTATTCACCCCCTTGTACATCAATTATGGGAAGCATACCAAAATCGGCAAAAACGCCTTCATCAACTTCGATTGCGTTTTTTTAGACCTGGGCGGAATTACCATTGAAGATGGCGTGCTGATTGCCCCCAAAGTCAGCTTGCTGACCGAGGGCCACCCTGTTTCACCACCTGAAAGACATTCACTCGTTCCCAAAGCCATCCATATTAAAAAGAACGCCTGGATTGGTGCCAATGCCACCATTTTGCAGGGCGTAACCATTGGCGAAAACTCGGTTGTGGCAGCAGGTTCTGTGGTGTCGAGCGACGTCCCCGACAATGTTGTCGTAGGCGGTACGCCTGCAAAAATTATCAAAGAGATTTAAAAGAGTTAAAGATGAATCATACAATAGAAGGGAAAGTAATAGTCATTACAGGAGCCAGTAGTGGTATGGGCGAAGCTGCTGCCAAACATTTGGCCCAGCTAGGTGCAGCGATCGTATTGGGTGCCAGAAGAAGCGACAAGATAGACAAACTGGCCAGGGAGATTCAGGCAAGTGGTGGAAAAGCGCTTGCCGTTGCTACGGACGTAACAAAGCGAGACCAGGTAAAGAAGCTGGTAGATGCAGCCGTTGAAAAGTTTGGCCGTGTGGATGTGCTACTCAATAATGCGGGCATCATGCCCCTTTCGCCAATGGATCGTTTGAAAGTGGATGAGTGGGATAAGATGATCGACGTCAACATCAAAGGCGTACTTAATGGTATCGCAGCTGCCCTGCCACATATGAAGGAGCAAAAGTCGGGGCATATCATCAACACGGCTTCGGTAGCCGGTCATAAGATATTCGGTGGCTCAGTTGTGTACTCTGCCACAAAATTTGCCGTAAGGGCATTGTCTGAAGGCTTACGAATGGAAGTGAAACCCTATAACATACGTACCACGATCGTTTCTCCGGGAGCCGTTAAAACAGAACTGCTGGAACACATCAGCGAGGCGGATGTGCAGCAAGCCAATCAAGACTATGTGGGAGCAGTGGGTCTTAGCGCTGATAGTTTTGCCCGTGTAGTGGCTTTTGTGATCAGCCAGCCCGAAGACATGGACATCAATGAGATTATCTTTCGTCCCACCTCTCAGGAGCTTTGAAGTGAAAATAAAAAGTAAGTACAGGATGATGAAACCGTCGTTTTTAATGATTTTGATATTTGTATCAGTGCTTTTCATAGGCGCATCATCTTGCCACAAAGAAGAAGTGACGATCAATACTGAAAACAATACGCCCATGGCCAACGGAAAAATCAACATCACGGTCAATTCACAGACCTTTACCGCCACGCTGTTGGACAATGAGTCGGCAACAGCATTCAAGGAACAGTTGCCTTTGACCATCAATATGGTTGAGCTGAATGGCAACGAGAAATACTACGACCTGCCCAACAGCCTCCCAACGAATTCGTCGAACCCAGGCATGATAAAAAGTGGAGACCTGATGCTGTATGGCTCCAGGACATTGGTATTGTTCTACAAATCCTTTTCAACTGCTTACAGCTACACCAAGCTTGGTGCCATAGATGATGTCACAGGTTTTACATCCGCACTAGGTTCGGGTAACGTGACTGTTACTTTCGAACTGCTCGATAACTGAAAAACTAAACAAAACGACAATGAAACTTAAACTTTTTAATTCCATCACTGCCTTATTGTTGGTGGCCATATTGGTTAGCTGCAACGACAAAGGTGAAAGTCAGGCAACAGCATCGGGCCCATCTGATACAGCCATTTTCCCAAAGGGCGATCTTGGGCCGGCGACAAATTTCACAGGCAAGGCCTACAATTTTGGCTTAGTGCCCGATGATTCTATCTACAATACCCTGGTGGGCAATGTCTTTTTTGAAACTAGTGCACGCTCAAATTGGCATTTTCATCCAAGCGGGCAAATCCTGATTGTACTCGATGGTGAGGGATATCATCAACTGGAGGGGCAGACAAGAGAAACAATGAAAAAGGGCGACGTCATCAGGGTGCCAGCCAATACCAGGCACTGGCATGGTGCCACTGAAACTACCCCTCTTACCCAAATGTATATTCTGCCAAAAACAGAAAATGGATTCGTGACATGGCAAGAGCCTGTAACGGATGAACAATATCAATCTAACAATTAACACCTATGGAAATTACCAGATTAGGTGCTCAGCCTTCAGTGAAAGGCCCCGACGATTGGTTCACAGGATCGGTTCGTATCAACTATTTATACCTACCCAACGGACACCGACGAGCCGGGGCGGCCGAAGTCACCTTTGAACCAGGCGCAAGAACGGCCTGGCACACCCATCCTCTCGGGCAAACACTCATTGTATTGTCCGGCATAGGACTAGTGCAACGTGAAGGGGGGGCAATTGAAGAAATCAGGCCTGGCGATATTGTCTGGTTTGCTCCCGGCGAAAAGCACTGGCATGGAGCATCGCCCACCATGGCGATGACCCATATCGCCACTCAGGAGGAACTGGATGGCAAAGTGGTGGACTGGATGGAGAAAGTAAGCGATGAGCAATATCAAATCGCTCCATCCAAATGACCTATAGCGACAATCTTATTTTAACATCCTAACACCTCACCAACATGAACCATAGAATTGCCTACGCCATCGTTGCGCTTTCATTCGCAGTATCGACTGCTGCCGTTGCACAAACCAACCCTGTCATTGACATCTTCCCCAAGGGCACAACTTTGCACGGAAACGTAGCCTACAACAATGACACACTAAAAAAGCACTTGCTTGATATTTACCTGCCACCGAATGCAACGGGCAAGGTGCCCCTGGTCATCTTCGTGCATGGCGGTGGCTGGTTAGGCAACGATAAATATGCTGACATCGGTTACATGAAGAAAACGGTGGCGGAAATAGTGAGCAGTGGTTTTGCACTCGCCTCTATCGATTACCGGTTTGCCACGCAAGCGATTTTTCCTGCCCAGATACTGGACTGCAATCGGGCAGTGTCCTTTTTATATGACAATGCGGAGAAGTATGGCCTTGACAAAGAACGTTTCGCACTGATGGGCTTTTCTGCTGGTGGTCATTTGGCTTCCTTGCAGGGATTGTCGAAGAACAATGACGTGAAGGACTTCTTCATGGCGGGGTCAAGCAAAGCCTTCCAATTCAAAGCTGTGGTAGATTTTTATGGTCCGGCTGAATTGATTTTGTTTCCGGGAGCCAGCGATCCGAAATCACCCGAGTCACTGCTGATTGGCGCTACACCCCTTTCCCGCCCCGACCTGGCCAAAGCAGCAAGCCCTGTCACTTATGTCGACAAAAACGACCCCCCTTTCTTACTTATTCATGGGGAGAACGATCCACTTGTTGACTCTAAGCAGTCCCAGTTATTGAGCTCCTGGTTAACGGTGGCAGGTGTTCAAAATGAGTTGATCATCGTAAAAGACGCACCCCACTTCGGGCCTATGTTCGATGTGGATGAGATCAGGACTAAAGTGATGAGTTTCCTTAAAGAAAGGTTGAATTGATATAACATAAATTGGAAAAAAGGAGATAAACTCACTAACTACTGAGGGTGGGTGCAGCATTAAAGAGTAATGAAAGAGTGGGCAATGACTGAAGTGCAGAGAAGGGCCTTGTTGCTGCCAACAAAATGCATGTAACATGGCTGGGGCACAGTGTTAAATTTATAGTTTGGTTTCATTCGGTCATGTGGGACAGGGCGAAGCCTCGTAGCCTGGCCTCGTTTCATACATCAACGTCACCCACCAGAAACTAAGCGTTGTCGGCCTAACCCAACACATTATGGAGAACCTTATTAAATTCTTTAGTAATACTGTACCGCTGTCGGAAGAGTTACTAGGCCTGATGGCAGGCATGTTTGTTTGTGATGAGCTGAAGAAGGGGGCGTATTTTGTGAAGACCGGAGAATATGCAAGGGAAATTGCCTTTCTGGAAACCGGCATTGTAAGGGCTTTTTACGTCAACAATGAGGGGAAGGAATATAATAAGACCTTCTTTTCAGCGCCTTCAATCATCGGCTCCTATGCGTCACTCATCAGCAAGCAAAAGAACAATGTTGCCCAGCAGGCACTTACAGATTGCAAAATTTGGAAAGCCTCATTTCATGAAATCGAAAAAGCATCTGAAGGAAATTTTGAGATAGAAAGATTGAGGCGAATAATAGCCGAAAATTACTTTTTGAGTAATGAGAAAAAAGAACTCGAAATGGCTATGCTGGACGCTGACAAGCGATACCTGATCATGCAGGAGGAGTACCCGGGAATCGAACTAAAAATACCACAATACCATATTGCGTCTTACCTTGGCATTAGCCCCACTCAATTGAGTAGAATCAGGAAAAACCGATCTTAATAGCCTACATTTCTTTACATATGTAAATGCACCACAGTTTTTGAAGCTCTTAATTTACATTTCAATTTTTATCAAAATCGAAATTGTAATGGAGAGCAATGAACTCAGTTTTTTCAAAGGCTTATTTGTTGTTTCAGCTCTATGGAACCTAATAGGCGCCATTTTTGGCTATTTCAACACGGCTTTCACCTTTAGTGGTTTTTTCAATCGGGAGTTAACAGATCCGCTATACTATGCCATCTATCAAGGGGCTTGGGGAACGACACTGGTCTATTTTATCGGCTATTCTATAGTGGCGTACAACCCGCTGAAACACACTGGAATTGTCATAGTTGGCGGGATTGGGAAAGTTGGCTTTGCCATTTCGTTGTTAAAGTTTTACCTGTCCGGGCTTGCCGGGCCTGTCGTATTTATAGTCATTATCGGTGATTTTATTTTTTCACTCCTTTTCGTGTATTACTTCGTCAGGCTGTATCAAACCAAAGAAAGTATCATCTAATCAGCGGAAACTGTGAAAGTTAGAATATTGCTGATAAGCACATTCGTTTTCTTGTCAATGGCATCTCACGGGCAACACTCATGGGAAATTGACAGGGACAAAGACGGTATCGTCGTTTATACGAAATTAGAAAAAGGGTCAAATTTCAAGTCTTTTAAGGCCGTTATAACCATTCAGGCATCAACAGATGAGGTAGTAGAAGTACTGAAAAATGCAGATGACTATACTAAATGGTACGGCTATACAAACACATCGGCACTGCTAAAGCAAGAGGGTGATACCCAATTCAATTATGTTGAAACCGTATTTCCATGGCCGTACAGTAATAGAGACATGGTTTACCGCATGTCTGTTAGTGCATCTGCACAGGGAGTTGTGAAAATTTTACTGAAAGGAATCCCTGACTATTTGCCGGAAAAACAAGGCATAGTGCGAATGAAAAAAGCAGAGGGGTATATTTTGTTGCAGCCCATAGACGAGAAAACAGAAGTGACCTATGTGTTTCACTCTGAACCAGGAGATAATATTCCGCCATGGCTGGCCAATAACTCAATAGGTGAACTACCTTTCCG
Organism: Imperialibacter sp.; assembly: GCF_040222385.1. Classification (GTDB taxonomy): domain Bacteria; phylum Bacteroidota; class Bacteroidia; order Cytophagales; family Cyclobacteriaceae; genus Imperialibacter. The sequence goes on along the minus strand of NZ_JAVKDF010000042.1, from coordinate 251,306 downwards.
AACACTGTCCGGGTTGAGAAAACGCCTGGAAGAATAAGATAGAACCCTCAGGTAACAGCCGTCAGCATCTATGACTGTGCAGGTTAGGAGTGATTGCCGTAGGCTCAAAGTGAAGGCAAGCCTCCTTCATCATTACAATCTTCTCCCTATATTGCTTATCGTGATTGCCAACCATCAATATTTCCACTGGCTATACCATAAGCAAGGCAGTAAAGCCTTGTTTATTATGGGTTCCGGCGCCTTTATGTGGCTTTTTTTGGTAGTGGCCAAGCCGTTTGGAATCAATAACAGCAATGTGTCCGAGCTGCACCTGGATTTACTGCTTCTTCCTATTGGAGTCACCTGGTGTTTACTGATTTACATGACCGACTTTGTAGTCATTCGGCTGGTCAGTGTTCGGATTGACAAAGACAGCAAAGTTGATTTCATTGTTTGGCTACTGAAGCTGTTTGGAATCATTCACCTGCTTTTCGTCGCCAGGGGGCTGCTTTGCGACTGGGAATGCGTTGATTTGAGAGAGTATGTTGAATTGTGGGTGGCCATGTTCCTGCTGGTGGGGCTCGCTTATTTGCCCTATTCGCTCTACGCCAGGTACAGGTACTACCACAGTCTTTTAGCCCAGGGCCCTTCCTCTTCCTACGATCTGGTGCTTGAGGGACTCGGCACGGAGACCCTGAAAGTTAATGCCAGCGAGGTAGCCTACATAAAGGCTGATGATAATTATTCCGATATTTTTTTGGCTAAGCAAGGCATAGGTCCGGAAAAATCATCCATTCGGGCAACGCTAACGTCGCTTGAGCAGCAGCTAGACGGTCATAGCCAGTTTATGCGGATCCACCGTTCCTATCTTATCAACTCAGGCTATTTCTCATCCTACGAACGGGCAAACAACAGCATTGTGCTCGACATTTCTGGCCAGCTTGCCCATGTACCTGTTTCCAAAACGTACAAGGCCGTTGTCGATAAGGTGTTCGTTCACCCCAAATAGCCTTCCATCGGCCACAAAGCACTCACACATCACAACCTCATGAGGATGGTTTTCGATTACTGAACCATTGTTTAACCAAAATTAAAGAATCATGAATTGGATGTACGTTGCGCTACCACTTTTAACCTTTTACCTGATTTGGTTCGGTGTGCATATCCGCCGGAAGAAATACGACAAGGCTTTGCTTGCTTTTGCCCTGGCGCATTTCCCTTATTTACTGGTCAACATGGTTGCTCCCTTCCGGGGCTTTTTCGACTCGGACTATTCCGGCTATAATTTTGGGTGGATCTCACTGCCAAAAGGGTTCATCGTTACGCTGGTTTCCGGGGGCATTGTGCTTGCTTGCTTTGTTCTGGCAACCAAGGCGTTGAAGAATGAGATGTCACGTTGGTGGCGACTCGCCTTCCCAGTTGATCTTTGCCTTTTGGTATTTATTGGCATTCCAGTGTTGCTGGAAATTGTGGTTGATCCTGCTGCCTCACGGATTGAGCTTGGCGAATATTTGCAACTGAGCGGATGGGTGGTGGCCGTGGTGATTTTGGGTCTATTTACCGGGCCAACCCTGTTTGCCTCCTGGTATGCAGCCAGAAGAGCCTTTGCAGGATCGAAGGAGATGCCTTCCAATAAAAAAATGATGGGCCTTGGAAGTGCAAGCGACGATAAATTGAAGGTTATTGTTTTAGCTATCCTGCTTTTCGGGACAGGAGGTGCAGCATGGGGCCAGCAGAATCATGCAGTGGAGACAACAACGAGCAAGCACTACCTCGATGTTTCTGTTGCCGGACGAGCCGGGCAAGGTGCGGCAGGGTTGAGTGCCGGGCGGAAATTTTACCTTGGAGCTGCCAGCAAGTCCTATGTGGGGTTTGGGGTAAGGTCGTCGGGCTTTTTCGCAAACAGTAAAAACTTCTACTCTGCACCACCCGAATTTTGGAATGACAAAGCAAGGAGAGATACGCTCAGTATATCTCGTCCCAGTCAATTCAATACCGCACTTTTTATCATGGCAAGCACTACTATTTTCTGCAAGCTGGAGCTGGGGTTTAATATCGATGTTATCGGACTCACTTTTGGCGTCCCGCACGAGGGCGAATTTATTGGTAGCGGAACACAGGCTAGCACAGCTGTCAGGGCTACAGGGGCCTCTGTGCTTTTGTCGGGTGCTAACGACATAGGCATGCTCAAATCTGAGTTTTTCACAGGCATCCACTTTAACAGACAGTGGATGGTACGGGTGGGCCTTTCCAGCCTGGTTACCGAGTACAGAACAAGGACTCAACTGCAGGAGGGAAATAAACGGTTCAGGGGAATGAGTCTGCTGCCATTTGTAGGAGTGCGCTACTCGTTGAACTAGGCTTTTCGTGAAGAAAGGACCCCATTCTTACAGAGCCTTTCGTTCGCTTTTCTCTAAATAGTTAAAGGAGTTACTATGTGTTGTCTGGCAGAGTAACCCCCTTTAATCAATTAGTTCTTATATGCCTTGTCTAAAAAGACGTACCTGGCATCGTCTTTCGCATCTACTGCCTGCGACTCCACATCAATGATCATCACCGGTGGTGTGGTGTCTTTCGCTTCAGCGGCTGGCCAGTTGGGCACGCCATCGCCGTTGGGGTTGCCGGTTTTGATGAAATTGGCGAAGAAGTTTCCCTGGTTTCTGAGACTTTGAAGTCGTCGGGCTTCCAGGCGTAATTGTCTACCAGGTAGAGGTTGCCTATGCAGTATTCAGTTTCTGAGGCGTGGGATTTGATGCAGGCTTGGCTGTATTGCAACTTTATGTCTCTGCTGAACTGATCTTTTGTTAATACGTCCCTATTTTTGTATTTTTGGTACACGTATGAAAAACGTGGGACATGCAGCACCGTATTCGCCGCTTGCAAAGCTTCCTCCTCCATTGGCAACAGTTGAAACGATGGATGTGCTGAGGCAAACCAGCAAGGCGGCTGCGGCTTTGGCTGAGCTAAAGGGTATTGCCGATTCTATTCCTAATCAGTCTATGTTGGTGAACGCAATAGTTCTTCAGGAGGCAAAAGACAGCTCCGAGATAGAGAATATTATCACCTCTCAGGACGAGCTATACCGGGCACTGACAGCGAGTAGCTCTATTGTATCAGTGCAAACCAAGGAAGTTGTCAACTATAGAAAGGCCATACTCCACGGGTTTGATTTGGTGCAAAAGCAAGGGTTCTTGCGAGTCAATGATATTGTGTCCTTGCAACAGGAATTGGTGGAGAATATGGCTGGCATAAGAAGTACTCCGGGAACTGTGTTAAAAAACGACAGAACCGGCGAAGTTGTTTACACCCCACCACAGGACAAGCAGGAGATTCTGAATCTTCTGGACAACTTTATCGGGCATTTCAACTTGTCCGGGCAAAAGCTTTCTCCATTAATTCAGCTTGCCATTCTTCATCACCAGTTTGAGAGTATTCACCCATTTTATGATGGAAACGGCAGGGCTGGGCGGATTCTAAACATCCTCTATCTCATTTTAAATGGGTTGATAGATACGCCTATTTTGTACCTAAGCTCTTATATTATTAAGCATAAAGTCGAGTATTATCGACTACTTAATCTGACTAATAAAACAGGGGAATGGGAGGAATGGATATTGTTTATGCTGAAGGCTGTGGAAGAAACTGCCAGACAAACAATTGCAAGAATCAAAGAGGTGAGGTTGCTTCTGAGCAACACCATTGAAGAAGTGCAAAAAAAGGCACCTAAGATATATCGAAAGGAGCTTGTTGAACTGCTGTTTGAGCAGCCCTACTCGAAAATAGAATTTGTAGTGAAGGGGCTGAATGTTGAAAGGAAAGCAGCATCAAGATACCTCAGGGAGCTTGAGGCCGTTGGTATTCTTGAGTCACGTGTAATTGGACGTGAGACGATTTACGTGAACAAGGCGTTGCTGGAAGTCCTAAAGCAATAAAAAGGCTCCGATCTCCCCGAGCCTTTCAATTTATCTTTCTCCAAAAAATTTAAGGGGTTACTATGTGTTGTCTGGCAGAGTAACCCCCTTTAATCGCTTAGTTCTTATACGCCTTGTCCAAAAACACATACCGGGCGTCGTCTTTTGCATCCACTGCTTTGGACTCCACATCGATGATCATAACCGGAGGCGTTGTGTCCTTCGCTTCAGCGGCTGGCCAGTTAGGTACTCCGTCACCGTTGGGGTTGCCGGTTTTAATGAAGTTGGCGAAGAAGTTTTCCATGGTTTCTGACACTTTGAAGTCGTCGGGCGTCCAGGCGTAGTCGTCGACCAGGTAAAGGTTGCCCATGCAGTACTCAATTTCTGAGGCATGAGAAGCGCCAACTGGTTCCGGCATTTTCGGTGCATTTTCATCTTTCTTCACAGTGCCGCCCGCCAAACCTGAAGCAAGTGTTTGGTCTCTCAATGGGGGCCTCACTCTGCTAAACAGGTAACGATACACCGGCTGGTTGCTATTTTTTCTGTGCAGGTCAAACCACTTCCAGGTGCTGTAGGAAATGAATCTGTCGGAAGCAAGTGCGGTGGCAGAAAGCTCAATTTCTTTTTCTGATCCATAAGGATAGAGCTTCAGCACTTCTTTGTGGTCGTCCGGATATACTTCCTTCACTTTGGCCACATAGCTTTCCTCGTTGTAGGGCTTGCCCTGCATAAAGGCACCACCTGGAATTTCAGCCGAGTTCCAGCCCAGCAGTAGCGGCACCATAGCCTGTTCTTTGGCATTGAAAATCTGCGGGATAATCTTAGGGTAAAAGTACCCATCGATCACTGTAGGGAAGCCGAAGCGTCTGGACGCCTGGTAAATCTCATAAACTTCCTTGGTGCTAAGGGCTCTCAGTTCTTTCAGCGTTGGGTAGCCAGCTTTTTGCGCAAACTCCAGTCCTGTTTTTTCGGCTTCAGCCAGGGGAACCGGAGAAAGAGTAGGGTTGATGCCCGCACCACTTTCGCCTATGGCACCGGCAATCAAATCCTTGGAAAGGGGGGAGGCCATTTGGGCACTTACAGAGATGGAACCTGCCGACTCGCCTGCAATAGTTACCTTCTTAGGGTCGCCACCAAAAGCAGCGATGTTTTTCTGCACCCACTTCAGGGCAGCGTTTTGGTCCAGCAAACCGTAGTTGCCTGAGCCTTTGTAGGGTGACTCAGCACTCAACTCCGGGTGAGCAAAGAACCCAAAGATGGCAAGGCGGTAGTTAACTGTGACTACCACGATACCTTTCTTAGCCATGCTGGCTCCATCGTAGCGTGGCTCAGAGCCATCACCAGCCACAAAGCCGCCCCCATAGAAGTAGACGAGCACAGGCAAGCCGGTTTCTTTGGCTTTCGCCGGAGACCATACATTGAGGTAAAGGCAGTCTTCGCTGATGCCGTCGGAGCGGAAGTTCATATCGCCGAACACAGCAGCCTGCACGGCACGAGGGCCAAATTTCTTGGTTTGTTTTACACCACTCCAGTTCTCAACTGGCTGCGGTGCTTTCCATCTCAGGTCACCAACAGGTGGCTTGGCAAAGGGAATGCCGAAGTACATTGATAAGCTGGTAGTCACATCGTAGTCGCCTTCGATAGTGCCGTTTTCTGTTTTTGCTTGAACGGGGAAACTATTGTTGTTCTGTGCCATAGCTGTGGCGCTGACCAAACATAGGCACCCCATGAGTAAGGTGAGTTTTTTCATACGTAAGTGGGTGTTTTATTATTGTCTCAATTTGTAACAATAGTAACCAGTATTTTGGAGAACTCCTATTTATTTTGAATTATTGGGAGTAGAGAAGAAACCAAAAGCAAAGTCGTGCCACCAACTCGGCTGTTGCCTTCGTTGTGGGCACGACATGAGCAACACTCATCATTCAAATGGACAGAACAGATTATCTTCCTCATATAGCATACGATTCAGTCGTTTTCGGCTTCTCCGGTGATAAGCTGAAAATCCTGATCATGGAGTATCACAACACGAAACTGTTCGCCTTGCCTGGGGGCTTTGTGGGAATAAAGGAGGATTTGAATGACGCTGTGCGCAGAGGTTTGAAAGAACGAACCGGTCTTGATGATATTTACCTGGAGCAGTTTTACACTTTTGGCGACATGGCCCGTTTCAGGCCGGAGGTGATGAAAACCATTCTTCAGGCGATAGATGACAACCTGTCGGACGATCACTGGCTACTAGAGCGCTTTATTTCTGTGGCCTACTATGCCCTTATCGATTATGAGAAAGTGGTGCCCCGGCCTGATGCTATTTCTGATTCATGTACATGGTATGACGTAGACGGCCTGCCAAAACTAATGCTTGACCACCAAAAAATCGTCAACAAAGCGCTTCAAACGCTTCGGCAAAACCTTGACCACAAGCTGACCAATCTGCTGCCTGAAAAGTTTACGATGAAGGAACTACAGTCGGTGTATGAGGCGATTCTTGGCGAAAAGCTACGCCGCACTACCTTCCAGCGCAAGTTGCTGGCGTCTGACCTGCTGGTGCGGCATGAGAAGCAGTACAATGGGAAGGCGCATAAAGCGCCGTTTTTATATTCGTTTGTAAGAGGAGAAGATTCGAGGAACTGAGGATTTGAGTATTTGACACAATGGTCTCAAATACTCATTTTCGCAGCAAAGACGAGATAACAGGCGTCGGTACGGCAAGAAGGTAAAAGGGCAGGGCCGTCAGACGCCAACCAGCCTCCCCGGCGTCTGACGGTTCCCTTCGCTAATAGCCAATGCTGCCGTGCCGACGCCTTTGCCATTACAGCGTTTCCCCAACAAACTCCACAAACCTTTCCACTTCCGCTTTCGAATTGTAGATATGCGTCGATACCCGGATGGCATCGAGATGACTTTCAGGCACCACCCTCAATCGGAAACCGGCTTTGGCACCCAATGTGTTGAATTCCTTGTAGCCAATATTTTTCGGTTTAAATGTGATCATGCAAATACGGGAAGAGGCTTCGGCGGGGGTAAGCAGATCGAGCTTTTGCCTGAATTGGCTAAGTCCTTCAAATAAAAGCGTTGAAAGCTCTTTTACCCTGTCCTCAATTTTTTCTTTACCCACAGAGGAATGAAACTCTGCGGAAGCAGCGGCTCCCATGTACATAGGAGTGCTTTGTGAGCCATAGTCGTAGCGATGGGCAGTGGGCACATAGGCCGCCATACTGGGCGGGTTGGTGTACAGGTCCCAGCCTGTGTCGGAATAGGCACCTACCTGATATGCCTGCAAAGTGTCGAGTAGCTCCTTTCTCACATAAAGGAACCCCGTGCCATTCGGCCCCAGCATCCATTTGTGGCAGGAGGTGGCGTAGAAGTCACAGCCGAGCTCCCTCAAGTTCAGGTTGAAAGTGCCTGCACCATGCGCTCCGTCGATGGCAGTGAAAATGCTTTTGCTACGAGCCCAGGCAGCAATCTCTTTAATGGGCAGCACAAGGCCGGTGGTGCAGGTGATATGGGGTATTGCTATCACTTTTGTTTTTGGAGTCACCAGCGCTTTTATTTTACTGAGGTTTTCGTCTGCCGTGAGCCCCGGTTCGAATGGCTTGAGGACTATGCTGTGAAGTTTGGCCCGGTTGAGCCACGGAAGAGCGTTACCAACATGCTCATGCAAGGTGACAATCACTTCGTCCCCGGATTTCAAAGGCAGTCCCCACGTAACGATGTTGATGCCTTCAGTAGTGTTATGAGTTAAGCTGAGTTCTTCTGTTTTTACACCCACAAAAGCAGCCAATACTTCCCGGGCTTTGTCGGTATGGCCGTATTCTCCGGTGCCATTGGTTTCATCCAGTTGCTTTTTGATCGTATCGAGTACAGGAGTGGGGGATGGCCCGAAGGTGCCATTGTTGAAATAGACCCGCTTATCTTGAAGCGGAAAAGCTTTTCTTAGCTCTGTCCAGTAGGCTTCGCCTTCGCTGGTTGGGAATTGGAAGCTGCCAGGGTCAGAGGATAAAAGCGGGGCCAGGGAAAGCCCAAGCGTTCCCACGGAAGCTTGTTGAAGAAAGCTGCGACGATCGGTCATTTTCTATTGTTTGTTTTCGAACGATTTATCAGGATAAGCAGGCACTGGCGGTACTTGCCTCGGGTCTTCTTTGATTTTCTTTTGCAAAAACTCTATGGCAGCCTTTAGCTGAGCATCTTCACCTTCGAAGGTTGCATGTGGCAGGTTGTCCACTACAATATCCGGCTCAAATCCGTGGCCCTCCACCAGCCACTTGCCTTCCGGCCCATACACACCCATCATCGGAGCTCGGGCGATGCCGCCATCGCTCAGTGTGTTGACACCGCTCAGCCAAATTTCTCCACCCCAGGTGCGGGTGCCTATTGCAGTGCCCAGCTCCAATCTTTTAAAACCATCGGCAAAAGACTCTCCATCCGAGGCCGTATTTTGATCTACCAGTATCACAATATGCCCTCTGAAAGCGTACTGCATATTCCAGTAGGGTTTGCCTGATCGGCTTTTCCAGTACATCCATGCTTTCCTTAACAGCTTCTCCAACACAAAGCTTTCGATATTGCCACCCCGATTGTGGCGTACATCAATGATCAGACCTTGTCGGTCAAACACCGGATAGAATTCCCGGTACCACTGTTCAAGGTCGCTGCTGCCCATGGCCTGTAGGTGTACATAGCCTACGCTATTGGCTGTAGCTTTGTCTACTTCCAATCGCCTGGAATACTCCCAGTCACGGTATCGCAGACTGTAAGGATTGCTCATAGGTACTACGATCACATCTTTTTCAATCGTTCCACGCTTCACACTCATTCGTACCTGCTTGCCAGCCTGGTTGCGGATCAACTCTCCAATGTCCACAGCACTTAAAGCCGCCCTACCATTCACACTTATGATGACGTCGCCTGTTTTGACGTCGAGGTAGGGGTCGTCGAGTGGTGATTTTTCGTCAGGGTAGTCGGGGTCGGCTTTGTAGATGTACTCGATGACATACCCTCCTTTACTCTCGTCTCTGGTGCAGATAGCTCCCAGACTTGCTACGACGACGTCCAGCGCATCTTCTCTGGTGTCGCCACCCCTTACGCTGGTGTGTAGAGCAGAAAGCTCACCAACAAAACGGCCAATGAGATCAGAAAGCTCCTCTCGGGTCGTCACTCTGTCAACTAAAGGCAGGTATTTGGCATGCATGGCGTCCCAGTTCACTCCGTGCATGTTTTTGTCGTAGAAGTAGTCCCTTTCCATGCGCCAGGCATCGGTAAAGATCTGCTCCCAGTCCTCCTTTGGCGTAATGGCAAACTTCCAGCCACTGAGGTCAATCTTCTTATCGTTCAGGTCGCCCACCTTTCCAGTGCCAGCCTCAACCATGTAGTAATTCCTTTGTTTTACAACCAGTATTTTCTCTCCATTGCCAGTCAGGTCGAAGCCGTTGATGTCTTCAATCATCGTGACAAGTTTGGGGTCGTCGTTGGTGATCTTTACCACGCCAAGGTGAGTTTTGGCACCGACCCCTGTTTCTCTGCTCAGCATATAAAGGCCTTTCTTTGTCACTTCAAGTCCTCTGTAGTTCCCAGGACTGACAGGTACTTCCTCAATTCTTTCGGCAATGCCGTCTTTGTCTATTTTTACAGTCACCGATTGTTTAGGCTCGTCTTTTTTATCTGCTTCCTTACTATCAGGGTTTTCAGTTTTGGTCGCTAGTTCATCGTTCGGCCTGAAGGGCGACCTGTTGCCTTTTTGAAGGGCTATGTGGTAAATCTTTTCGCTGGCATCGAAATACGGTTCTGGCTGACGTGGGCCCCAGGGAGCACCCACCAGCGTAGTAAAGCTGCGATCAGAAAGAAAGTAGATGAACTTGCCGTCGGGGCTCCAGGCAGGATACACGCTGTTCGCTCTGTCAGTGGTGATGGGAAAGGTATCGCCCGTGTCAACATTGGATACAAATAGTTGAGCCATGGTGTTATTGGCAGACTGTACAAAGGCAACCCATTTGCTATCAGGTGACCACGAAAATTGACCTACCCCTTCTTCATTGGTAGATATTCTTTTGCTCACACCTGTGGCAATGTTGAGGATGAACATATGTGCTTCCAGGTCGTCGTAAGCCAGCCACTTGCCGTCGGGAGAGGGTGCTCCTCTGTATCTCAGCACTGTGCCGTCGTTTGTGAGGGCTTTGTGCACACCAATTCCGTTAGCTGGCATGCTGATGAATTCAAACTCTCCGCTTTCGTCTGACAATGTGTAGATGTTTTTGCCATCGGCCGAGAAAACGGCATCCCGAAAACGGACATCTTTCTTGTCGGTGAACTCCACTGTTCTGCCCGACTTCACAGGCACCACAAACACCCGCCCTCTGGCCGTGATCACTATTCGGTCTCCTTCTTTATCGGGTAAAGCTGAGCTAATGTACTTTGCAGGATTGTCTACCCATCTTTCCCTGAGCTGATCGAGGTCAGTAGGGATTCGGATGTCAATTTTGTTTTGGGCGTTGTCAGGAATGCTGTAATGCCAGATATCGGCACCCCACTGGTACACAATGTGCCCATTGTGGAGGCCAGCATCCCGTACGTCAAAGTCTTTATGTGTAGTGTGCTGAGTTAGGTCTGCGCCATTCTCATCAATCGACCAGATGTTCATGGTGCCATCACGGTCTGTGATGAAATAGACACGCCCGTTGTACCACATGGGGTGGTGGCTCTCTCCGGTATAACCAATAGTCAACTGGATTGCTTCGGGGCTGCCTTCGGTATATTTCCAAATCTGGCGGGCGGTACCTCCTTTGTACCTCTTGGTCACATTGCCGTGGTAGGAGGGACGTACAAAGTAGACCGTTTTGCCACTAGCATCGAAGGACGCTTCACTTGCCTGAGCCAGAGGAATTCTTGTTTTCTTTTTTGTTGCGGGGTCAATGGTCACCAGCTGACGATCGGGGAGGGTAGCATACGCCCTGGTGTCGTACACCACTTTTCCATCAGGCGTCCAGCAGTTCATCGTGGAGGCGTCGTTCTCAAATGTCCAGCGGGTGGGTAAGCCACCGGAGATCGGCATGGTGTAAATTTCCTGAGGGCCTTCGTAGCTCGCAGAGAAGGCAATGGTGGTGCCATCAGGAGAAATGGCGGCGTCCGTTTCTTCCTCCGCATGGGTGGTGAGTCGCTGAGCCAATCCGCCGGTAAGCGGCACGATCCAGATGTCTCCCTCAGCGGTGAAAACGACTGTGTTCCCGTGAATGTTAGGGAAGCGGTAGTAGCCTTCGACGCCCTGGGCGAAAACAGCAGTTTGTATGAGAAGTAGGGAAAGTGCTAAAAAGGAGAGTAGCTGCTTATTTAATTGGAGATTCATAGGAATGGTCTTTTTGGGTGGAATGCAATATCTGAGTCTAATCAGGAAAATACAGGGTGTCCAAGGTCTAACTGCCTCATGGAGGCTGTCTACGGGATTATACAATGCAACAATTTAGTGCTTTCTGGAGGAAAGTATCCTCCATTTATGTATTTGCATTCTTCCTGCCAGTGGTTGATGGGACTACTTCAATACATCCTTCAAAAACGCCACCATCTTATCAGTAAACTCCGGCTTGTCATACTCCTGCGTTCCATGGCCAGCGCCATATACCACTTCAAACTGCACCTTCACGTGACTTGCCTCGCAAGCACCTACCAGTTCAAGCGACTGGTTGATGGGTACCTGAATGTCCTGATCTCCATGCGCAATGAATATCGGCGGATCGGTAGGATCAACCTGAAAAACCGGGCTTGCCAGCTTGGCCAGGTCTGGCACTTGTTCTACGGGTTTGCCCAACAAGAGAGCCAGTGCGGGTGCCCGCACACTAATGCCGTGTGGGGTTGACTGGCTCAGGATGGTTGTAAAGTTGGTGGGGCCGTACAGGTCAATGGTTGCCTGCACGTCGGAGCTTGTGGCCAGGTAGTCGCCAAGTGTACCTTCGAGTTCCTTGTTTCCGTTGGTAGTGCCGATCAATGCAGCCAGGTGCCCACCCGCAGAGGAGCCCGCTACGATGATTTTATCAGAACGGTAGCCATATTTTTTGGCGTTAGCCCTCAGGTAGCGAATGGCAGCCTTGACATCGTGCGCCATGGCCGGAAAGGGTGCCTCCACGCTCAGTCGGTAGTCGACACTTGCCAGGGCATAACCATTTTCGAGCAGCCCTTTGGGTGGGTTCTCTTTTGAACCCGAATGCCAGGCGCCTCCATGCACCCACACCACAAGGTAAGGGTTAGGTGAGTTTTCAGGCAGGTAGATATCGACCAGCAGGTTTCTGTCCCCTACTGTTGCGTAAACAAGGTCTTTGTACTGCTGTCCGACAACCAGCTGCGTGGATAGAAGTAGCAGCAGCGCTGTTACCAGGGTTGTTTGTGTGGTATACTTTCTCATCATGTTGCAGATTAGCAGTTCAATTCTCTTCCTGTATGGAATTTAGGGGAAAACGGCCGCAATAGCTTCTTCCGCTATTCTTTCATCTTCCGATTCGGTGAGACCGCTTATGCCGATACCACCAATTACTTTTTCATTTTGGACAATTGGGAGGCCACCACCAAAGCCGGTAATGCCAGTATCGGTCCAGTAGCCCTGCTCACGATCAACGGTGCGCATAAATTCTCCCATGGACCTGGTTGATTTCCAGTCCCTGGCACTGGTGTAAGCCTTACTTTGGGCGATTTGAGCTGTGGCTGGATTGGCGCCGTCCATGCGAAGAAAAGAGATAAGCTCCCCTTCCGTGCCTGTTATGGCCACAGCGATGTTTTTATCGATTTCTTTAGCCAGCTCTACGGCTTTTGCTACAAGCTTGAGGGCTTCTTCCGCACTTACTTTCTGAATCGTATGCATTTACACTTAGTGAGTTTAAGTTATTTGTGTCTTTTATGGGGTAAGCCCTGAAAATAGGCATAATATTAAACATTTGCCCGAGCCTTTGAGTCAAAGGTGTGTGGGACGTGCCACCGTCCTGCCATTGAGCCGACCGGATTTTCATTATCAGCCTGAAGTGGTTATTATTGTCTGAAACGATGTTTTTCACAAGTCATCAATAATCATGACACAGCAAAAAGTTAGATGGGGCATTATCAGCACCGCCAAAATTGGCATGACCAAGGTGATCCCCGGCATCCAAAAAAGTGAGTATTGCAACGTAGTAGCGATCAGCTCGAGAAACCAGTCTTCAGCTAACGAGGCAGCTAAAAAATTGGGTATACCCAGGGCACACGGCTCCTACGAAGCTTTGCTGGCCGACCCTGAGGTAGATGCCATTTATAATCCATTGCCCAACCATTTGCATGTGGAATGGACGATTAAAGCCATAGAAGCAGGCAAGCATGTGCTTTGCGAAAAGCCGGTGGGCATGAATGCCAAAGAAGCTGAGCAATTATTGACTGTAAGCAAAAAGCACCCCCAACTCAAGGTAATGGAGGCCTTTATGTATCGATTCCATCCTCAGTGGGTGAAGGCAAAAGAGCTGGTGAAGTCGGGAGCCATTGGGGAAGCCAAAGTGGTGCAGTCTTTCTTTTCTTATTACAATGTTGACCCCAACAATGTCCGTAACCAGGCCGATATTGGTGGCGGAGGACTGATGGACATCGGCTGCTACTGCATTTCGTTTCCCAGGTTCCTTTTTAGTGAAGAACCAACAAGGGCTGTGGGCCTGTTGGATTTTGATCCAGTGATGAAAACGGACAGAATAGCTTCCGGGCTGCTCGATTTTTCAGATGGAAAATCAGCCACCTTCACGTGCTCTACGCAACTCATGCCGTATCAGCGCTGCATAGTGTTTGGCACTGACGGCTATGTTGAAATAGAAATACCAGCCAATGCACCGCCCGACACTCCCTGCCGGATCTGGTTGGTGACGAAGGAAAAAAAGAAAGAAATCATGCTTCCCGTTGCTGACCAGTATACTTGCCAAGCAGATGTTTTTGCAGAGGCCATTCTCGACAACAAACCAGTGCCAACTCCGCTTGAAGATGCCGTCAGTAATATGAAGGTGATTGATGCTATTTTCGAAAGTGGTAAAAGCAAAAGTTGGGTAACGATTTGATCACCCACTTTTCAGCTTAAGCCTTCACCAGCATTTTTCCTGTATTCTCTCCTTTGAAAAGGCCGAGCAGTGCAGTTGGAAGCTGATCGAATCCATCAATAATCGTTTCAGTCGTTTTCAGCTTGCCCTCTTTTACCCACTGCGCCAGGTGTTTGAAGCCTTCAGAGTATTTGTCTTGAAAATTGAAGACGATGAAACCCTGCATAAGCACACTTCTCGTAAGTAGCATAGGCTGGATACGTGGTCCCATGGCCATTTCCGTATTGTTGTACAACGAGATTTGTCCACACAGCGGAATGCGAGCGTGAAAGTTGATATTGCTGATGACTGCATCTGAGATAGGGCCTCCTACGTTGTCAAAATAGATATCGACCCCATTGGGACATGCCTCTTTTATCGCTAAACGGATGTTGGGCGTGGTTTTGTAGTTGATCGCTTCGTCAAAGCCAAACTCGTTTTTGATCAAGGCGACTTTTTCGTCGGTTCCGGCAATGCCTACCACACGGCAACCATGAATTTTGGCTATTTGCCCTACCAGCACACCTACGGCACCCGCTGCGCCTGACACCACAACCGTTTCCCCCTCCTTCGGCTTGCCAATATGCATGAGGCCGAAATAAGCAGTGAGCCCTGGCATACCCAAAATGCCCAGATAGTAGCTGGCCGGGGCAATCGTCGTGTCAACTTTCCTTAATTCTTTCTCATTCGCAACGATCTGCTGTGCCCATGAAAGCATGCCGAGCACCACATCTCCTTCTTTGAAAAGGTCAGACTTGCTTGAAAGCACCTTGGCTACTACGCCGCCGTAAAAGGGCTTGCCTACCTCAAAGGGTGGGGCATACGACTTGGCATCACTCATTCGCCCTCGCATATAGGGGTCGACCGAGTAGTACAATCCCTGCAGAAGTACCTGGCCTGCCTGCAGTGCGGGCACCTCTGAGGTTTCAAACCTGAAAGTATCTTTGGTAGGGGTGCCAACGGGTCTGGCTGCGAGTACGATTTGTTGCGTAGTCATGATTGGATGTTTGATGGTAAAGGTATAAGAAAAGGAGCCGGCAGCCTGATAACGAAGTGTCTTTCAATTGAGGCGTTAACCAAATTATGGACAATGCAGTTCAAAAGCTGCTTTAGATTTTAACGAATTCCCGGAAGTTAGAAGGGTTGATCACCTTTCCTTCTGCTTTGTATGTTTCCATAAATGTTTTTGGAAGTTTTACCCGCTTATTCATGTTCCATTTGAATTCAAATCCTGTTATTTGGCCATTGTTTTCTTCCACCAGATCAATCTCTTGTTGTTGCCTTGACCTCCAGAAATAGATATTGGAAAATGTGTTTTTATACAGGTTTTGCTTCAGGCGCTCTGCAATCAGAAAATTTTCCCAAAGGTATCCGGTGTCCTCCCGCAGGTTGAGACTGTTGAAATTTCCAACAATCATGTTTCGGATGCCGTTGTCATAGAAATAGATTTTTCTATTGGACTTTATCTCGTTGCGAATGTTTTTGCTGTAGCTGTGAAGCTTGAAAATGACAAATCCATCACAAAGAATATCAATATAGCTGGCAACTGTATTTTTATCAACCCCAACGGTTTGTGCAAGCTCATTATAGCTTACCTCACTGCCAACTTGCAAGGCTAAAGCCTGGACAAGCTTTTCCAGTACTTCTGGCTTTCGTATGTCAGCCAAAGAGAGAACGTCCCTGTATAGGTAGCTGTTTGTAAGTTCTCTCAATATGTCTTTTTCTTCACCTGGGTGATTTAGTACCTCTGGGTAGAATCCATAAATTAATCGATTATGTAGTTGTTGCTCGCTTTTCAAAAAACCAATGTGGTTCTCATATTCTTCCCAGCATATTGGAAGGAGAGTGAAATCCCATTTCCTTCCAGTCAGTGGTTCATTCAGTTTTGACGAGATATCAAAGGCAGAAGAGCCACTCGCAATCAGTTGCACGTTTTTGAACTGATCGGTTATCAGCTTCATGGTTAATCCGATATTTTCGATCCTTTGCGCCTCATCAATGAATATAGTGTCGTATCGGCCAATCAGGCTTCTTAACTGCTCGGTGTTGGGGCTGGTGAGGATGTTTCGAACAGCTGGGTCGTCTCCATCAAGAAACAGATACTTTGTATTACGAAGGAGGTTTTTTATCAGGGTGGTTTTCCCTACCTGCCTGGGGCCTGTTACCACAATGGCTTTGCCCTTGCCTAGCTTGTTCTCTATCCTGGTTTCGATGATCCGGGGGTACATTGGGTCTGTTTTTTCACCAAAAGTATAACTTTTGGTGAATATGTTCACCAAAAAGAATAACTATTGGTGAATACGATCACCAAAAGTCATACTTTGTACCCGAAGCCCACCCAACTATTGACCCCCACTGAAAACGGCAGGATATAGTAGTCGTTTAAATTTTTTCGATCTTCTCCCTTGTAAGTTCACCGGGATTGTTTCCAGTGTTAACAGTTGCAGCAGGCTCAAACAGCATCACAGCCACTTCTTCTTTGGCTACCGGCCGGTGCTCCACACCTCTGGGTACAATGAGGAATTCATTTTCG
The DNA here is from genome assembly GCF_040222385.1 of Imperialibacter sp. Lineage (GTDB taxonomy): Bacteria > Bacteroidota > Bacteroidia > Cytophagales > Cyclobacteriaceae > Imperialibacter. The sequence continues at coordinate 234,822 of NZ_JAVKDF010000042.1, read as the reverse complement.
TGGATCACGATAGTTTTATCCCTAAACTCCATTTTCAGCTCCCCTTTGATCACGTAAAACAACTCGTCTTCGTCGTCGTGCTTGTGCCACACAAACTCACCGAGGAGTTTAGCCAGTTTCACATGCTGGCCATTGAGTTCACCCACAATGCGTGGATGCCAGTGGTCTGAGAATAATGCGAGTTTCTGGTCGATGTTGACTATATCAGTTTTCATCAATAAAGTTGGAGGTTGGTTTTTGACAAATCTACCACTCTAGCTTCAAGAGAGAAATACCTTGCCTTGGCAGCTTCATGCTGATAGAAAGTTTACTGTCCTTCACATTCACCCACTGCGGCGAATCGTAAAGTTTGAGTTGACCGGCTTCCTCCAGTGTGCGGATTTGTTCAGGAGTTGGATTTTGAGGACTCCCCATCTCCTTCCAAACCGTGTAAGAGTTGCTGTGCTCCTGATCGATTCGGTAATGGGTGAGTAAGATTCTTCCATCTGCCGGAAAGCCTTCAAGGGTTATTTCAACCGGTGAGTCTTCCACTTGCAGGTCATTGGTGTCGTGATAGTTCCAAACCATCACTGTTGCTGCTTTGTCCGACCTGGAAGCCAGTGCATTGACGTCAGGTGCCGGGCCTCGCACACTTTCATCCCGGACTTTGGCGTAGTCGTAGCTTAAATTGTCCTGCCTTACTTCCACTCTTTGGCTCTCCATCATTCCAAACATTCGGAAAGTGTTCAGAACAGGCTTATCCACGCCATTTGTGGCCATGTCCCGAAAGCCGGCAAACCAGGGCTGCTCCTCAAATTCGAAGCCCCAGGTAATGGCACCGAGGAGGTTGACGCCGTGGTGTTTGGCGAGGTCATACTTTCTGGCAAATGCTGCCGCTGTGTAGGCTGCATACATGGTGCCGTTGCGGTAAGCATTGTGCGGATAATCGGCTTCTGAGCAAGCCGCACAGCCTTCCGGATCCGACTCGCCAATCAAAATAGGTAAGTGTTTGAGGGTGGGGTAGGAGGCTACGACTTCAAATCCTTTGTCGATATCACGCAGCTGGGTGCCCATGTTCATTTGCACCATGTCGTCTACTACTTTTGGGCTGCCTTTGGCGTGGAAGGAAATGAAGTCCAGTGGAGAGCCGGTTTTGCCAGTCACGTAGTTTTTACCGGACACTACATGATCGAGAAAAGTGCGGAGAAATTCTTCGGCCTTGTCCCAGCCGGGGCCGGTGGTTTCCGGGCCACCTACTTTGGCTGTAGGCAAAGCTCGTTTTACTGCATCGGCGCTGTAGTCGTATAGCTTGATATACTCTTCGGTAGTACCCTGCCAGTAGCCGATATTGGGTTCATTCCAAAGCTCCCAATACCAGCTTTCCACTTCTTCTTTACCATACCTTTCCACGCAGTGGCTTACCCATTGGTAGACGAGCTCTGCCCACTTTTTATAGTCTTTGGGTGGGTAGGCCCAGCCCGTGTAAATGTCGTTGTACTCGGCGCCGGGCTTCCAGTAGTGCCGGTAGGGCTCGGGCTTGCTCGAAAGTGCCTGAGGCATGAATCCGATTTGCGCAAAGGGTTTCATGCCCCGCTCGATATAGGTGTCGAATATCCTGTCGACGATTGTCCAGTCGTAAATGGGTCGGCCTTTTTTATCTTCAGTATAGGCATTGGTAGAGCCCCATTTTAGGCCGTAAGTGCCTTCGCCTGTTACCAGCAGGCTATGTGCTCTCACATACACTGGTACCTTGCTGAGCTGAGCTATTTCCGAAAGCAGCTTTTGCCCATCTTTCATATACGTGTAATTGGGCTCGTCGTAGCCCCACCAGGCCCAGATGGGATCAAGCTCACCCATTTGTTTCGTTAAGTCGATCTGGATGGTTACAGGTTCAACGGTGTATTGGGCGAAGGAATGATAGGTGGAAATAGAGAAGAGGAGGAAGCATACTGGCTTCCACAAAACCAATGATTTTGATGTGGTCATTAGAAGAGGCGTTGGATGTAGCAGTGAGCCTAATGTAAACAAAAATACTGGCTTGCCGTAGCTACAACTGCACAAAGCTAAGATTGACTGAATTTTGGATCAGAAAAGAAGGAAGTAAAACGCCAGGCTGATTGCGGTCACAGTTGCCACCAGCAGTATTCTTTTTTTAATAGTACGTTGCTTGTCATCAACCGCCAGTTGTGCTCTCAGGGATTCGAGGTATTGAGCGCTTGCCTTTCTATAAACAGGAGCCTTTCTGGAAATGATGGTATCGGTGATATAAGCCGTGTCGAAGTTTTTGTAAGGCCCGGCACCTTTTCCTTTCAGGAGAGAACGGTTGTTCCTGAGGGTTTTAATTGCATCGATGGCAAAACCTGCGCCGTGCATAGGGAGTGAGGTTGTTTCTTCTTTTAACGGCGCAAGATTGCTTCAGGTTGCCGGCTTGGCATGAAGGAAAATAGCCTCTGTTGCCATCTATTTTCCTCCCGGAAACCATTCCCCATCAAAAGCGCTTCTTAGCTCCTTTAATCTTTCATCATACTCCGGGTCAGTCGTAAAATGAGTCACTTCGTAGGGGTCTTTGTTAAGGTCGATCAGGTTTTCCTCGATCCCGACTACGTCGTAACGCAGGTATTTGAGACCGTCTTCAGACACCACCATCTTTCCTACCTGGCTCTCTACGCCAAGATGCTCCCGCCAGTCCACTTCTTTTCCTTCAAGCAAAGGCCGAAGGCTTCTTCCTCTGGGATCTGATTTCCCGACTATGCCGGCATAGTCGCAAAGCGTTGGCAGCAGGTCGAGTCCATTGGATATCAGGTGGACGCTATCGACCTGTGCCGCCGGAATCTGGCCTTTCCACATAGCCAGAAAGGGGACGTTGGCCGACTCTTCATACAGCAGGCTTTTATGCTCCAGCCGGTGTGAAGCATCCATTTCGCCATGGTCGCTGGAGAGCATAACTAAGGTATTTTCTGCCTGTCCGCTTGCCTTCAGTGCATCCAAAATTGTTTGAATCTGCCTGTCAACCATCTCCGTTAGGCGGTGGTAGGCCCAGCGGTGCATACGCCATTGCTTTTCGGTATAGTGGTCACGGGCCTGCTTCTGAAAATTTCTTTGATCAACCCGCCAGCTAATGGCGGCCGGTTCATCTTCCTGAGGCTCAAAGTTGGGTGGGAGTGGAGGGCAATACTTGCTGAAAAACTCTTCTTCACCTACACCCTCTGGCAGCTTCAGCGCCTCGTCAAGTGTGGCTAATTCTTTTTCGCCAATTTCCAGCAGTTTTTTCTCGTGCGGTGTTTCAGCAAAATCCCGAATGGCCATGTAGCAAATGTCGTGGGGATTGATCAGCGACACCACTAGAAAGTAGGGCCTTTCATGGGGTTTGGCAATATACTTTGCTGCCTCCAGGGCCAGTTCGTCTCGCTCATCATTTGTGATGTCGGTGAAGCCAAGCACTTCCGGTACTAGTGATTTTGGAAGGTGTTCCTTTCCGCCAAACACCAGGTCGTATCCGGCCGCTTTCAGGTAAGCCGCTATGGTGGTGTTTTGCACTTCTTCCGATACATCAGGAATCCTCATAGCCCCGACATTCTCCCGGACGGGTTGCCCATTGGCGTCATTGAAGTAACCCGGAAATCTGCCTGTAATCATGCTTACCCGTGAAGGCGTGCAAACCGGGTTGGTCACATAGGCCCGGGTAAACCTGATGCCATTGGCGGCTATGTAGTCCATGGCTGGTGTTTTGAGCCACTCATTGCCGGCGCAGCTCATCATGCTGGCATTTTGCTGATCGGTGTAGATATAGATGATGTTCGGTTTTTGACTAACCTTTTCTGATTCGCTGCTGCACCCATAAAGGGCGATGGCAAGTATCCCTATGGCGAGCTTTCTTATTTTATCCATTTTGTCAAACTGTATGCGAGTGGTAAATTTTGTAAGAACCGCTTTGAGGAAGGTGCTGGCAACAAGAACAGTGACCTGGTTTTTCGATGTATTTTTCACTGTTTTTCGAGTCTTATTACTGACAAACCAATATAATCAATTGCATAAAGCAACCGGGTAGTTTTTCAAATTTTGTGCAAGCTTGCTGGTTAACTCTTTACAAATCCTCACTATTGGGTGCTGTTTTTTGCACCATTAACAACCTCCTGCAAGGCTTTTTTTAAATCTTCAGCAAAACTTCAGAATTACTCCCAAAATACTTCAGAATCAGTAGATGACTTTTGTCCAGTCAAAAGTGACAACTGAAATAATCTAGTCTTTTGAAGAATCAAGAACGCAAAATTATTATGAATAGAACACTCATGTTCGTGGGTTTGTGTGCCCTGTTGTGCCACACAGGCTGTGAGTCGCACAAGGAAGAAGAGAAAGAGGAAACTAAATTTCTGGTGACTAGCCCTTTGAGGATGGACACAACTATTACAAAAGATTACGTGTGTCAGATTCGATCCGTACAGCACATCGAACTGAGAGCGCTTGAAAAAGGCTATTTGCAAAAGATATACGTGGACGAAGGGCAGCGTGTAAAAAAGGGGCAGCTAATGTTCCAGATAATGCCCAAACTATATGAAGCGGAGCTCCAAAAAGCACAGGCTGAGGCCAGCTTTGTTGAAATTGAGTACCAGAACACAAAACGACTTGCCGAAAGCAATGTGGTAGCACCAAATGAGCTGGCCTTGGCCAAAGCAAAGTTTGATAAGGCAATGGCTGAGGTATCGCTGGCTGAAGTTCACCTCGGATTCACTCAAATCAGGGCTCCTTTTGATGGGCTAATGGATCGTTTTCACGTAAGGCAGGGCAGCCTTGTTGACGAGGGAGACCTGTTGACAAACCTTTCGGACAATAGCAAAATGTGGGTCTACTTTAATGTTCCGGAAGCAGAGTATCTGGAATACGAATCCAGTGTTAAATCTGAAGACAAGATGGAGGTTGGTCTTTTGATGGCCAACAACCGCCTGTTTGACCATAGAGGGATAGTAGAAACCATTGAAGCTGATTTTAACAACGAAACCGGCAATATCGCTTTCAGAGCAACCTTCCCGAACCCTAATGGATTACTCAGACATGGCGAGACAGGCAATATACAGGTGACGGTAGACCTTAATGGTGCCCTGCTTATCCCGCAGAAATCGACTTTCGAAATCCTTGACAAAAGATATGTTTATGTGATCGACGAAGAGAATAAGATCAGGTCAAGGGCAATTACTATCACTGCCGAAATGCCACACATTTATGCTGTTCAGAGCGGGTTGGAAGTAAACGATAAAATCCTTCTGGAAGGGCTGAGGCTGGTCAGAGAAAATCAGGAAATAAGTTTTGAATTCAAGGATCCGGCAGAAGTACTGTCGCATTTAACGCTTTATGCGGAATAATTAAGCATCCTTAAAATCCAGAAGAAATGTTTAGTAAAATAATTCATAGGCCCGTTTTTGCCATTGTAATTTCGGTCATTATCGTTTTTGTGGGTTCGCTGGCAATTAAGCAGCTACCTATCTCGCAATTTCCCCAAATTGCCCCAACAACTGTAAGCATTTTCATTGCTTACCCAGGTTCCAGTGCCGACGTGCTGGTTAAGTCGACGCTCATTACCCTGGAAAACTCCATCAACGGTGTTCAGGGCATGAGGTACATGACAACAGATGCCACAAGTGCTGGAGAAGCCACTGTTACTATCATCTTTGAACCAGGTACGGATCCCAACCAGGCCGTTATACGGGTGAAGACAAGGGTGGATCAGGTGATGCCTCTCTTGCCCGCACTTGTGCAACGTGAAGGGGTTATCATCACACCCATCCAGCCTAGTATGTTGATGTATGTGAACCTCTACAGCACTGAGGAGGGATTGGACGAAAAATTCCTGTACAACTACGCCAACGTTAAAATGATTCCTGAAATAAACAGGATCAATGGCGTGGCCAGAACGCAGATATTGGGTAGCCGCACCTATGCCATGCGGGTGTGGCTCAACCCTGACCGCATGAGGGCCTACAATATCTCCATTGAGGAAGTAATGGAGGCGCTGGGAGAGCAAAGTATTATCGGCCGTCCGGGTAGAATAGGCCAAAGTTCAGGTATCGCTGCGCAGTCGTTAGAATACGTACTCACATACAAAGGCCGGTACAACAAGCCGGAAGAATACGAGCAAATCATCGTTCGTGCCAACGCTGAAGGTGAAAGTATACATCTGAAGGACATTGCCACAATTGAGCTGGGTAGCGAATTCTTTGACATTTACTCTAACTTGGATGGGCACCCTTCAGCGGCCATCGTATTGAAGCAGAACTACGGCAGCAATGCCAGTGAAGTTATTGCTCAGGTGAAGGCGACGCTTGAAGAGATGAGGGTCAGTTTCCCTCCCGGAGTTGACTACAAAATCAGTTATGACGTGTCCAAGTTTCTGGATGCCTCTATTGAGCAGGTGACACACACTTTGCGGGATGCCTTTATCCTTGTGGCTCTCGTAGTGTTTGTATTCCTTGGCGACTGGCGCTCCACGCTCATACCGATTCTGGCTGTTCCGGTCTCCCTTATCGGTGCATTCTTTGTTATTCAGTTTTTTGGGCTGTCTATCAACCTGGTGACATTGTTTGCACTTGTGCTAGCCATTGGTATAGTGGTGGATGATGCCATTGTGGTGGTGGAGGCTGTGCACGCCAAAATGGAAGAAGAGCACCTTTCGCCTTACAATGCTGTGAAAAAAGTAATGGGGGAGATCAGTGGAGCGATTATCGCCATCACCATGGTAATGGTGTCGGTGTTTCTGCCTATTTCGTTTATGACCGGCCCGGTGGGTACGTTCTACCGGCAATTCTCTATTACGATGGCCAGCTCCATTGTGATTTCGGCGGTGATAGCACTTACACTTACGCCGGTATTGTGCGCCATGCTGCTGAAGAATACGCACGGGCAACCCAGAAAGAGAACGCTGATGAACAGGGCGCTCGATAGTTTCAACAGCGGCTTCGAAAAAGTGACTGGCAAATACACGGGCTTGCTAAAGCTGATAGTTAACAGAAGAGCACTTACTTTCATCATTTTGGGAGTGTTCTGCGCAGGCATATTCTTTGAGAATGAAATTCTGCCGGCTGGATTTATCCCCAGCGAAGACCAGGGTACTATTTACGCTATCATCCAAACGCCCCCGGGCGCTACCCTGGAAAGAACCAATCAGGTGTCGCAGCAGCTTCAGAAAATTTGCGAGGAAATTGACGGCGTGGAATCAGTTTCTTCGTTGGCAGGCTACGAGATCATGACGGAGGGTCGGGGCTCGAACGCAGGTACTTGTTTGATTAACCTAAAGCCCTGGTCGGAGCGGGAGCATTCGGTGAAAGAAATCATGGAAGAGCTGGAAGAAGAATCCAGAGGCCTTGGGGCGATTGTTGAATTCTTCGAGCCGCCTGCTATCCCCGGGTTTGGCTCTTCCGGTGGCTTCTCCATGCGTTTGCTGGATAAAACTACAGACACCGACTACCAGGAGTTTGATAAAATAAACAAAGAGTTCATGGATAACCTGGACAGGCGTCCGGAGCTCACTGGTTTGTTTACCTTCTTTGCCGCTAACTATCCTCAGTACGAATTGTTGATAGATAACGAATTGGCCATGCAAAAGGGCGTTTCTATCGGCAAGGCGATGGAAAACCTCAACATACTTATCGGAAGTACCTATGAACAGGGCTTTATCAGGTTCGACAGGTTTTTCAAAGTGTATGTTCAATCTGCTCCTGAGTTTAGAAGACTTCCCTCCGATGTTTTGAACTTGTTCGTGAAGAATGACCGGGACGAAATGGTGCCCTACTCATCGTTCATGACACTCGAGAAGAAGCAGGGGCCTAACGAGATTACCCGCTACAACATGTACAACTCGGCAGCCATCAGGGGACTACCCGCACCGGGATATACGACCGCCGATGCTATTCAGGCCATTTCTGAAGTGGCCGCCCAAACGTTGCCGAAAGGGTATGACATCGCATGGGAAGGTCTTTCTTACGATGAATCAAAAAGAGGGAATGAAGCACTGTATGTCTTTATCATCGTAGTGCTGTTCGTCTACTTTGTGCTGGCAGCTCAGTATGAGAGCTTCCTTTTGCCTCTGGCAGTAATATTTTCTTTGCCAGTTGGCGTGTTTGGCTCCTTCCTGTTCCTTAAGGTAATGGGATTGGACAACGATATTTATGCCCAGATTGGCCTCATCATGCTGGTAGGTTTGCTGGGTAAAAATGCAGTGTTGATTGTGGAATTTGCCGTACAGAAACGGCGACATGGAGCAACAATTTTTGAAGCAGCCATTGAAGGTGCCAGGGTGCGTTTCCGCCCTATCCTGATGACATCATTTGCCTTCATAGCCGGTTTGATTCCTCTGGTGATTGCCACAGGTGCGGGTGCCATAGGTAACCGAACCATTGGCTCATCGGCCCTTGGCGGCATGCTCTTTGGAACCATATTCGGTGTGATCATCATTCCGGGACTGTACTACATTTTTGGAAAACTAGCGGACGGCCGTCAGCTGATCCGGGATGAATACGACAGGCCTCTGAGTGAGGAGCCCCAACACAAACATTCGAAAGAAATAAATTGATTATCATGTTGAAACGAATCATATATAGATGGGTTGGAGTGGCTTGTCTTTCCTTAGCGGTTTGGGCCTGTAAAACGCCCGACTTGGTACAAAAAACGGAGAGCAAGGCAGTGCCTGCGAGCTACAACAGCTCGCAGGACACCACCAACACTGGCAAGGTTCGGTGGCAGGACTATTTTACTGACCCGTACCTGATCTCCCTGATTGACACAGCGTTGCAAAACAACCAGGAGTTGAATATTGTCTTGCAGGAAATTCAAATAGCCAGAAACGAGGTGCAGGCCAGAAAAGGGGAGTATTTACCTTTTGTTGGCTATGGTACAGGTGCGGGTGTCGACAAGCCTGGCCGCTACACGAGCAAGGGCTCCAGCGAGGCTACCACGGAAATTAAACCAGGAAAGGAAACACCAGATCCGTTGCCCGATTTTATGGCGGGGCTGTATGCTTCATGGGAAGTGGACATTTGGCACAAGCTGCGCAATGCAAAAAAGTCAGCCTTTAACAGGTATTTGGGAACAATGGAGGGCAAGAACTTTCTGGTGACTAACCTGATTGCAGAAATTGCCAACTCCTACTATGAATTACTGGCGCTGGATAATCAGCTAAGAATAGTGCAGCAGAACATTGAAATACAAAGCAATGCCCTGCAAATAGTAAGACTGCAGAAGCAGTCGGCCCGGGTAACTGAGCTGGCGGTTCGCAGGTTTGAGGCGCAGGTGCTCAACACGAGAAGTCTTCAGTTCGGTATTCAGCAGCAAATCATCGAAACAGAGAACAAGCTCAACTTTCTGGTTGGCCGGTTTCCTCAACCCATTCAGCGCAACTCACAAAATTTTATTGATTTGGTGCCCAATGTGCTCAACGCTGGTGTGCCCGCTCAGCTGCTCGAAAATCGTCCTGACGTAAGGCAGGCTGAGTTAGACCTGGTGGCAGCCAAATTGGATGTGCAGGTGGCCAAAGCCCGGTTCTACCCTTCACTGGGCCTTTCTGCAGGCCTGGGCTTTCAGGCATTTAACCCGATTGACCTGGTCAAAATGCCTGAGTCGCTGATATATGGGCTGGCGGCGGATTTAGCGGGGCCGTTGATCAACAAAAATGCGATCAAGGCAGCTTATTCAAGCGCCAATGCCATGCAGATACAGGCCGTGTACAACTACGAGCGAACCATATTGACCGCTTACATTGAAGTGGCTAATCAGCTATCCAATATCGGCAACCTGGCAAGTACTTTCGAACTGAAATCGCTTCAGGTAGATGCCCTGACCGAATCGGTCGACATTTCAAACAACCTGTTTCGTTCAGCCCGTGCCGACTACATGGAGGTGCTGCTGACTCAACGAGATGCGCTGGAATCAAGGTTTGAACTGATAGACACCAAAATGGCACAAATGCACGCCGTCGTGAATGTGTATCAGGCGCTGGGTGGTGGATGGAGGTAAGCACCACCGCCTAATGTAAGAAATGGAGCTGTTTGGGTTAGGAAAAAAGGTTGATCGATTGTAGTAACAGTAGTAGAACAACTCCACAAGAGGCCTCCGAAGTCGAAAGATTTCGGGGGCTTTTTCTTTTACGCACGAAGTGGCCTTGTGTAAACGCAGCAGTGGAACGTAGCATCGTCCACTGTTAACTCCCGTTTGTCGCAAAGGCCCTGGAGGGAAGAAAGCCCCTCTGGGGAGGTGCGCCAATTTGACGTGCAAATGTCCCTTTACCCGGCCTTCATTGCCTTCGTAAAATTTTAACAATCCGGCTATATACGACCTCCGACAAATTCCAGTTATAACCATCAAAATTCGTTGTATTCGTGAATTGAATCACAACCGTGTCAATGTCTTTGTGGTATTCAGCAATGCTCTGATAGCCGACAAGCAGCCCTGTATGTTCATACTCGTACACGGAGGAATAGATTTCCTGTTCCCCCTCTTTGAACACCGAACCATCGTTTAACGCCCTCAGGAATGTCCCAACGTCCTCTGCTGTAGCTAGCATTAAGCCTGTATCTTCATACTTAAAGTCTTCATCAATGCCTACATAATAGCCACTCATTACGTCGTCTATGTCCACTTCACTTAGCGATCCGAAAGTGTTTTTTAGCCCAAGTGGTATCAAAATCTCCTCCTTGATATATTGCTGGTGAGGATAACCCACCACCTTATCAATGAGGTCGGAAATCAACATATAATTGGTGTTTGAATAGCCATAGTCTTCACCTGGTTCAAAGTCAGCTGGTAAATCCAGTGCGTACTCAAGTGTTTCCTGTTTGTTTTTGGGTGGATTTTTCCAAAAATCAGGATGGTCTACAAAATTGGGAATGCCGCTCCGGTGTTGTAGCATTAACCTCAAGGTTATTTTGTCTGAGTTTTCAATTCTTCCCGCAAGCTCTGGAAAGTACTCAGCAAGTGTTTTATCCAAAGACAAGCGCCCTTCTTTGACCAATTTTGTGGTAGCAACAGCCACATATAGCTTGGTAATGCTGGCAATCTTGAATAGGGCGTGTGGGTTGGCCGGTATTTTGGCTTTTCGATCGTGCCAGCCTGCAGCGTAAAAGCCAGGTTCCTTACCAGCCTGATCTACATAAACAATGATTCCGTCAAACCCATGCTCAAGCGCTTCGTCTACCTGCGCCTGCACTGTATCCGGCAGGGGTAGTATCCACGCCCACACTATAGGCCACGGCACAAAGTACAGGGAGCCGATGCTTGCGAGAATAAATACTATTCTGAGTACTCGTTTTATATTGTTCATATTTGACACTGTATGGGTTTGTTTACTTTTCTATTATTAAATTCTCGGCATACCTGAGGGCCGATGCCAACAGATTGCTTCGATTCCTGGCTTTTTCCTTAAACTCATCAAGCATTTCTTGATTGATCATCCGTCCCCGTACCATCACCATTTGAGGATTCCTAAGCACTTCCAGGCGATCCAGGGGATTGTCTTTCGTCAGAATTAAATTGGCTAGCTTTCCAATTTCAATACTTCCCTGGTTACTTAAGAAATCATGGGTTTTTGAAGGATTAATTGTGGCTGTTTGAAGTGCCTGATAGTTGCTCATACCCGCTTGTGTGTAGAAATTCAGCTCCTCGTGCAGGGAATAACCCGGTGGTGTTACGCCAATGCCAGCATCCGTGCCGGCAACGATCTTCACCTGGTGTTCATGCAATTTCTTGATGGCAAGCAAGTGGAAGTCGTGCTGGTCTTTGATCCTGCTCACTATGGTTGAATCATTGCTCTTTGTGCCTGCCCAGCGATCAAACTGGGCCTGGCTGTCTACGGCACGAATGATTGGGTTCATGTATGCCAGCCCTTCCGAGTTTAGAATGTCATCTTCTGTCAGGAGTCGGTAAATATTGTAATAAACCACAAGGGTAGGGCAAAGTGCAGTATGTGGGTGCGAGGCATAGAGATCGACCACCTCACTTAGCCTGGCAGTGTCCAGGCGGTACTCCAGCGGTTGTTGTACAATCTCCTCGGCATGCTCAATGGTAACGATTTCAGGTTTGAAATGGTAACTATAAGGCACCTTGGGGCTTGGGTGTGCAACAATGTCAAAATCTAACTCCCGCCCTTTTTCCACTACCGCATCGAAGAGCTCGCCGGTCAGTCCGTAATAGGTCTTGATGAAATCATACCCTCGTTCTTTGTATTCGGCAACTTTTGAATAGGCCTCCTCGGCAGTGAACAATTGGAGATTATCATCGCCCATATACTCGGGGCCTGTGAGTTTGGGACCGGAAGTGAAAAAAACAGGCCCAATAACCTCTTCGTTACTTATGGCTTTTTTCATGCGCAGGTGCATTGGTTGCCCCCACAGATTTCTCACAGTAGTGACACCATTTGCCAAATAAAGACCAAGCTCATACTCGTCCCACACATGAACATGCATATCGACCAGACCCGGCGTAAGGTACCCTCCTCCGGCATCAAACACTTTTGCTTTTGAGTCGGTTATTGCATCTGCTATCCTGGCAATCACTCCATCCTGAATAAGCACCATTTGATTCAAAAGCACTGTGTCGGCGGTCATTGGCACAATATTGACGTTTGTGATCAGGTAAGTGTTGGATTCAAATGCTGGATTGCCTCTGACTTCCAGATAGGCGGTTCCCTTTTTATCTATAATCAAAGCTCCGGCTGCCACCAAAACCATCATCAAAATGAGAACGCCAATGGCCAGAGCAGTTATTTTCAAAATTTTCATGCTATTTACGTTTCAGTTTGTCAAAAAATATTTATCTCCTTTAAAACCAGTTAAAATACAAATCTCATCCCGGTCATGCTCTTAAAAGCGGTTTTTTCGCCATTTTAAGCGGGGTAGTCGATTTCGAAATTTTTTTGGACACTAATTCCCTATCCTGATAATTTTCCCATTGGTTTTCCTCAGGTCGCTTCTTTCAATCAGTGCGATGATGTCTCCGCCGGGAAGTTGTTTGACTGTCCTGACCCTGCCTTTTATCGACAAGCCAAAAGTTTCACCCGTTTTGTGGTTGTATTTCATCAGCCTTCTATAGGCCAGCGAACCAAAAATAAAATAATCGTTCCAGTCCGAAATATTGCTTTCGCTCACCTTTAACAAACAGGCGGGAGCAACGGCCTGACCACCATCTCTCGTTGGCACCGTCCAGTAGTGCTCTGGAAAGACAGTAAATTTAGCAGCAGAATCTTCGGAAATAGTAGACACCCAAGCACCGTCATAATTGATGCCATAAGTAAAAAGCGGCCAACCGTAGTTCTTTCCTTTCTCTATTATGTTGAACTCATCCCCGCCTTTGGGGCCATGCTCAATCCCAAAAAGGGTATGGCTGGACGCCTCAAAAAACAAACCCTGCACGTCCCGGTGCCCGTAGCTCCAAATGGTGGTAGGGGAAGCATACCCATCGAAGACGGGATTATCCGCAGGGATACTCCCGTCGTCCTTTAACCTGTGGATCTTTCCTGCATCGTGGTTGAGGTCTTGTGCATGCAACACTGGATACTCACTGGTTGAGAAATCGGAATTTCCGATGTTGAGAAAAAAGTGAGTTTCGTCTTCCCAAACTATCCGCATGCCGTTGCCGGTGTAGTTTTGATGCCGGGTAGTGAAAATAGTCTCCAACTGAGAGGCAGTATCGTCCTGTACTTTTAGTCGGGATACTTTAGCAAAGCCGTCCGATGCCAGATAGGAAATGTATATCCAGGAATTGGTTGAGTAGTCAGGATGAAGACTTATATCCATTAACCCACCGTGCATAATGGCAGCTAAACCCGGGGTGCCAAAAGTCGCCACCTCCGGCATTCCATTGATCTCCGTAAGCGTGCTGTCTTCAAAGTGGAACATTTTTCCGACCCTGTCGGTAATAAAGTACTCATTTTCACCAACGATGGCTATTCCATAGGGGATAGTGAAGCCACTTGCTATCGTTTTAGTAGTAAAAGAATCATCGCTTACCGCATAGGGAGAATCCGGAACCAGCACAAGGTTTTGTTTGCAGCTAACCAGGCAACCAAATGAGAGCGCCAGCAGCCAGAGAATAGTAATTAATTTCATCTGTATAAAATTTACTTTTTAGAGGCCAGATGGAATAGCCAATAGCATTTCGGAAGTGATAGTCGAGTGTTCTCCGACTTTATTCATTTCCGCTGGGTATGGCATCCCTTATGGCTATTTCATAGTCCTATCAGCTTTAATGTTTTTTGTGTTTTTGATCTTACAAAGGTCTGTCAGAAGTGCAGAGGCCAGTTATGAGCTATGAAGCGAAATCCATCAAGTTTAGGCAAGGCCTATAAATTATGATGCGGGGCTATAAACTATGACGCAAACTGAATAGGCTAGCCTTAGCCAGTTACTGACTTTTTCCGCTTTCCGCCTTTCCATATCAACCACACAGCCAATGCCATCTCGGCAATAGCCATAGGTGCCCCCAGGATCATTTCAGCCATGGCGATGGCATCAGCAGCTTGTGGAGCCATGGCTTTAGCTGCATTGATGGCCATATAGCTAAGTCCGGCGACATACAACGACCAGCCTATCCACTTTGGAACCGTGCTGGATTTTAGAGAAAGGTACCCCAGGCCTAAAAGGTGAACGCCAAACAGGATCAGACCAAGCGACCAGTATTTTTCAAAGCCAGCTACCAGGTTCATCAGGGCCACCGCATCTTGATTGGCAGAGAAAAGCATTTGCCACACACCTGCCAAATGGAAGATGGCAAAAGCCAGTATGCCGGAGTAAACAGCTCGCACCAGACCGGTAGCAAAGGAGATTTTAGCATCCACCTGGGCGAAAAATCGGTAAAGACTCCATGCCACCAACAGGTCGGTGATGAGGATGATGAACCATCCGATGACGCCGCTGCCGAACAGGCCAGGTGTGTTGTTGAGATTGGTTAGTGTTGCTGCTGGATTACCAACCACTACAAGGCTGCTCTGCACATAGCCGTAAGCATAACCGGCTGCAAGGGCCATGATGATGAGTGAAACACCGGCGACGATGGCATCTTTTCTGTTTAAGTTTTTCATAATTGAGAGATATTTAAAATTGATCAGACTGATTCGTTTCCTTATGCTGCCACTACTATGACCACATTGCCTTTTTTGTGCCCACAGGCGATGTAGTGATGCGCTTCAGCGACTCTTTCGAGTGGGTATTGTCTGTCTATCACTGTTTTCAGATGGCCATTATTATGAAGCTCGACTACTTCCAGCAGCAGCGTTTTCAGCGTGTCGTCCGCATTGGCACCTGTAGCTTCAAACTTTGCTTTCTTTTTGCCCCAGAGCGAGGAGGCAATCATTTGCATGAGCAGTGGAAACTTTAGAACCGGCGACAGGTACATACCACGTTCAGCTAATACGTTTTTAGCTTTGGTAAACGAACTCTTGCCGACTGTATCAAAAATGATATCATACTGAGTAGTCAATCGGGTGAAATCTTGTTTTTGGTAGTCGATGACTTCATCAGCGCCCAGCGATTTCACCATTCCTGCATTTTTGCTGCTGCAAACTCCCGTCACATGAGCCCCCAGGTATTTGGCAATTTGTATCGCTGACGTGCCCAGGCTGCCGGCAGCTCCGTTGACCAACACCCGCTGGCCAGGCTGCACTTGCGCTATCCGCTTCAGGAAATTATAGGAGGTTAAATGACCATCACAATAGCTGGCTGCTTCAGTAAAAGGCAAGGAGGCTGGCTTGGGTAGCATTACTCCGCTGGCCGGCACCACTACATACTCTGCGTTGGTGCTGAAGCCAAGGGTAGTTTCACCGAAAACCTCGTCACCAACAGAAAAATTACCGACCTCACTCCCGATGGCTTCAACTATTCCTGCAAACCCAGTGCCTGTTATTGGATGCTTGGGTTTTGTCAGGCCAACGAATAGCCTGGCGATATAAGGTTTGCCAGTCACCATCATGGTGTCGGCGGTAGTGGCAGCAGAGGCTATTACCTTGATTAATACATCCTTCGGGCCAGGGGTTGGTTTTTCCACAGAGGTGAATTTTAACACTTCCTGTGTTCCGTATCCGCTGGCGACAATAGCTTTCATTTGATTTGCGTTCATGCTTTTGAGTTTTTAATGATGAAGCAAAGGAAAAGCAAACCGGAGCGGCATGTGTTCCGAATCAATGGCGATGGGTTCGGAATTATAAAATGGAACTCATTTGGTTAAGATTGGCGCTTCAGGAAGGCGCTGGGAGTCATTCCTTCTACTTTTTTGAAGTAGGTATTGAAGACCGTTTTGGAATTAAAGCCACTTTCGAAAGCCAGTCCGACCAGCGAAATATGTGAGTTGGCGGCATCTACCGCCAGCTTTTTGAAATGCTCAATCCGATAGTCGTTGATGAACTCATTGAAGTTCTTGCCGATTTTCTCATTGAGCAACCAGGAGAGCTGGTTCGGATGTATTTCGATTTGCCCGGCCAGCGACCTCAAGCTGAGCGAGGGATTCAGATAAGGCATTTCATCATTGACGAATGCCATCAACTTTTCTTCATAGGCGGCGGCCGTGGCCTCATCCAATTGCGATGTATTGGTCTTTGGGGTTGGCTCCTTATGTTTCAACTCAGGGTAGATCCGATCAGCATACCGCCGGAATCGTTCATCCCCTCTGAGGTTTTTCGCCAACGGATCATAATAATTGAGTAGCAATATGGACGACTGATGCGTGAACAACTTTTCTACGATGGCAAAGGCCTCATCTGCTTTGGACTGCTGTGCATAGATCCAGAAAGCATAGGCATCTGCCTGAAAAGAGGCATTTTCATTGGATCGGGATATCACCTGATTGATATAGGGTTTGGCATTTTTTCTATCCCCTTTCATTAGGTAAGCCAGTGCGTTGATGCCTGCTCTTTCGTCGGGTATCATGATTTCGTCCGGCATGTTAGCAGTTTCTTCAATCACCTGATCAATCTGCCCCAGATGAAACAGGCAGTAGCAATGAACGATGTAGGCCGGTAGGTTTTTAGGATTTACTTCCAGCAACTGTCGGCAGATGGCCGCTGCTTCTTCAAAGTCCTCCGTTCGGTAAGAGTAGTAGGCCTGATAGAACAGGGTTTCCTGATTAAGCGGGTCGACGGAGCGCACATATTGCAGGTGCTCATTCGCTTTGGCAACGTCGTTTTTGAGCAGGTATAGAAAGGCCATGAATTGCTGCCCCTCAGGGTAGGTGGGCCTCGACTCGATGCTTTTCAGGGTGTATTTGAAAGCTTTATTGTAATCAGCTTCCGTAAAAAAGGCATGATTGGCAAGCTGATAGTTGAGTGGTGCATGGTTCGGATTAATTCGCTCCACAATCTTCATGTGCTCAAAAGCCTTCTTCCAGGAGGCCTCCCTCGGAGCAAAGCCCGCCGTAGCCAGAAATCCATAGGTATCCGACAATCCCATGTGAGCGTCGAGCAAATCAGGATCCTGCTCAATTGCTTGTTCAAAGAGACCAATTGCTTTGTTTACATCCTCGGGGTTCCAGCGATTAAACAGGTATTTACCTTTGAGCAATAATTCATAAGCATTGAAGTTTTGGGTAGGGGACTTTGCCAGGTGATCGCCAATCTCCATGTGCCCAAACTGCTCCCTGAGTCTATCTGCAATGTGGAGGCTGATCTCGTCCTGTATTTCAAAGATGTTTTCGAGCTTTCTGTCCCAGGTCTGTGACCAGAAATGAGAATCCGTCGCTACTTCGATCAGCTGCGCTGTGATCCTCAGCATATTGCCACCCACCCGCACGCTGCCTTCCAGTATTGCCGACACATTCAGCTTTTCGCCAATCTCCCGGATGGATGCTTTGTGATGCTTAAAGTAGAAGCTGGAAGTGCGGGAAGTAACCTTGAGCTCTGTGACCCTGGCCAAGGCATTAATGATCTCTTCGGTGATGCCATCACAGAAGTATTCGTTCTCGCCATCGGCACTCATATTAACGAATGGCAGAACCGCAATGGAGGTCTTTATGTGCGTGGGAGTACTAAGAATGACGGATGCTTATTAAAATAGTTCAGTTCGAAAATAGCTCGATTTTTTTAGTTTCCCACGGTGAAATATCTGGTACACAGATAATGGATGAAAAGTTGGTGAAAGAAGGGTCAATAAGTGATCTGTTCAAAATTGTGGAATTCGATAATTATTATCTTCTCTTGATTTATGGAGGTCAGAAGTTAGTTCGGTTAATTCGTGTTCTTTAAAAATTCCGCTGAAAGACAATGGTGATTTGTCAGTCGGCAAGTGCGACTCCAAATCAGAGATATAGGCATCCAGGTTCGAAAGTTTGTCGTCTGAAAGTTTCTTGATCTTGTTGAGGATCGATTTTCTTAGTTTTTCCTTGGTTGCCATGCGATAAAGTTAGAGAATTTCCTATTTGCAGTCAATGAACCACAGCGCATGCCTAAAATGAGTGTGGGAGTTTTATGCAGCTCGGCTCCCACTAGCTCTTAGCCCAGCCTTGCCAACCGTAGCTTCAGCGAAGGTTGGATGATGTTAAAATTATACTTTGTGGCGGAGATTCCAAGCCAGCAAATGCTTGAAAACTAACGAAGCCCACATTCATTTTTAGGCCGTTGTTGTGGCTCTTTCCAATCACAACTTCGCCAGCTATCGGTTAAATATGTATGCGTATATTCCTACAGTGAGAAAGCCAGCAATTACAGACGTCCATGATAATGCCTTAAATATCTTACTATCAAGGGAGGTTCCTTTGAATTCGTTATATATCGAGTCGTAGCGTCGTTGAAAGAGTAGTAGGAAAAAACTTACTGTTAGCCCGATGATCATTGTGCTCACAACTATCATATAGTTCAATCTCGTTCCAGTCAGTTGGTAGTAAGTTAAGGCGGTCAGAGTTGTTAGGAGCAAACTCCACGAACATCCCGTTATTCCAAATGCTGTCAAATGAGGAATGTCGTTTGAGTAGTTTCCGTCTTGATAGTAAGTGTTGTATACGTGGAAAAAGATGACCTTGAATACCTTCATGCATGTAAAATGAGCCTCAACTCCTGCGAATAAAACATATGCCAAGTCGTGGTGGTATGACAGTAATGTCTGATGGTTTAACCAAAGATTGTAGAATGCATCTCAGTACAAGCCTTCATATATGTCGCTCTGGTTTGTTTTACTTTATTTTGACCCATTTTTCTTGATACTCTTCCAATTGACTCTTGAGTATAAACTCAGATGAACTCAGCATTTCAACTTCGAAAGGATCCTCATCATCAACAAATTCATCATCCCATTTACTCCATTTTTCTTCGCACGAGAATCGTTCACGAATAAGTGTTTGCGAAAATGTTAGTTGATCATTCTCAATAGCCCAAATAAATCTAAGTTCGGATTGTGAGCAACCGTCATGGAAAGATTTTTGGTATCCTTTGCCGTTTCTTTTGAGTTCGACTTGCCAAGAAAGTCCATCTGATTCTGGATACGCTTCTACGCTGTATATTCCACTTATTTTGTCGCTGTCGATTGGGGTTATAGCGAAGACAAAGCTCGAACAGCATAAGAAGACTAGCTGGAGAGCCAAGTACGAGAATTCTTTACGAAGTTTCATATAAGTCAAGTAAGCACAAATGAACCACAACATACGAATAACCCCAAATTCCAACTCAGACTTAGAGTCATCCCCACTATAGAAAGATAGGAATTTTTGATGCTTTTTTTAACCCAAATCTCCATGATAAACATATATTTTTTAACTCAATCATCCAATCTGTTCATTTGGGTTTTTATCTGGCCAAGGTCTGCGGTAGTGGTATGCGGATTGACTTGGGTGGTGGTACGCTCTTTTTCGCCTCAATCCCCTGATTGTCCGGATTATACTTAATGATTGCGATAAATGAACGTTTCGACTCCAAATGTTCAGGAAAACTTCAGGAATGCTCCCAAAATACTTCAGAAATCATAAGTGAAATTTGTGGTATCGAAAGAATGGTTTGCCACAAGAGCGTTGAAGGTTGAATGATGATTTTTGCGTTTAACAGGTTTCCTGTAAAGGAGTGATACTCATCACTTGTTTTATTTCTTTCAGTTGGTAGTTTGCAGGCCCGGGTGGCGGCCATTGGGGATGCAGCCCAGGGCTGCCAGGGCCTGCACAATACAAAGTTGACATGTGGTTCAGGGTTTCTTTTAGTTGCAGCAGGGAGATAGGTGGGCAACTTAATTGCCCGGGCTGGCTAAGTAAATAACGATTTCTGGTAAATTGTATCGTTCAATGTCAAAAGTCGAAATGAAGGAAGTAAGGCTACTTCTCGTAGAAGACGAATACCAATTACTAAAGGCAATCAGAACTTTCCTTGAAGAGGAGAAGTATGTAGTGGTGGCAGTGGAAACCTATCGCTCGGCGCAGCAGGAAATAAAGAACGAGAACTACGATGTGTGCCTGATCGACATCAACCTACCCGACGGCAGTGGCAACTCACTCATCAATCTCATCAAGTCAAAACAGCAAAAAACAGGCATCATCATCATCTCGTCTCACAACATGACCGAGGACAAGGTGCAGTCGCTGGATCTCGGGGCCGACGACTACCTCACCAAGCCATTCGACCTGCATGAGCTAAATGCCCGGATCAGGTCTGTGCTGAGAAGGAAGCTTGGCGACAGCCGCCATCAGGTGGTTTCGGAATCGATCTCCGTTTATCCCAATGAGTTCAAGGCATTTGTGCATGATGTGGAGCTTGAATTGACCAAGAAGGAGTTTGAGATGCTGCTTTACCTCATGTCGAACAAAAACCGCCTGATCACAAAAGAGAGCCTGGCTGCCCACTTATGGGGCATAAGCATTGAGTTTTCCGATAACTACGACTACATATACACACATGTAAAAAACCTGCGAAAGAAATTGATGAACGCAGGAGCCACGGACAACATCAAAAACGTTCACGGTATCGGATACCGGTTTGAAGTGGCATGAGGCTCGTCGTAAAAGAACTCATCTTTAACCTCCCCGCCATTATCATAGTGGTTGCTCTTGGTGGTGGTATTTTTTACCAGTCCATTGAGTCGGTGCTGGAGACGAATGAAGACGAGGTGTTGAAAATAAGAAAGCAGTATATCATTGACCTACTGGACAACTACAAAGGAGAAAGTCCTTTTATTGAGCATGCATTTGCCGATATCTACGAAATAGAAGAAGAGGAGGCCTTGCACCTGCCAGTGACGGATGTTTTCTCCGATACAGTGATTAATAACCCCAAGCTTAACGAATCCATACTGTATCGCCAATTGCGGTTTCAGTACAGCACAAATGGCAGGAATTATATGGTTTGGGCACGCACTGCCGAAGTTGATAACGATCAGGTACTACAATCGGTCATCACCACCATCGTCATTACTTGTCTTTTAATGGCTGTGGTTATCTTGTTTCTCAACTTTTATTTCTTTCGAAAAATCTGGATGCCTTTCCATAGGATATTAGCTAATCTGACCCGCTTTAACCTGGATGGCTCCAGCGAATATGTGAGTGCCCCAAGCAGCGTGAAAGAGTTCCAAATGCTTGATGCCACTCTTCGAGAAATAACAAGCCGGCTTCAGAGTGAGTACGATGAGTTGAAGGATTTCACCTCCTACCTTACCCACGAGCTGCAAACACCCCTTGCGGTGGTCAGTGGAAAGATCGACCTGCTCATTCAGGATCAGAGCCTGAGCGAAGACCAGCTGAGAAGCCTCGTGGCCATTCGTAATACTATTCAAGGCATCAGCGAGTTTGAGAAAACCCTCATTTTCCTGAAGAGAATAGAGCTGGGGCAGTTTAACCAAATGGGCCACATCGACTTTTCAGCCACGCTGACCTCGAAACTTGAGCAAACAGAAGAGCTGATCAAGCTGAAGAAGATTAGCCTGAAAGCAGAGATTGTGCCGGACGTAATGCTTGATATCCATCCGCAACTAATAGATACGCTGCTGAACAACATCATTTCGAACAGTATTCGTCACAACATCAAGAATGGCTTTATTGAGGTGAAGTTGACGCCAAGGGAGTTAAAAGTTACTAACAGCACCCGTGAGGTCGGGGAGTTGTCTCACGAGGGCGCCGATTTTATTTCTATCAAGGGGCTGGGAGTAGGTGCGTCCATTATCAAGGCCATCTGCAACAGGCATCAGCTCAATTTCAAGGTGGTACAGGAAGACAACGCCTATAGTGTTTCCATTGGGCTTCACCCTGGGTAATGCAATAGTTTTCTTGTTAAATACTCAGTCTGGCAAAGTTGTCTTGCTGAGTCGTCTTTTTTGAACTGGGCCACATTTGTTGTTTGTGTTTGTTGACCATAGGATCAGAGGTTTTTTTTAATTAATTTAATATCAATGACTTGCGGGTTCGTGAAGCGTTCCGAAAGTCAAAAGAAAAACTAACTGATGAGGTCATGGCCATGGGGATATATTGTTTGAGCGGAGTTTATACATGCCGCTGGATGCCAGCAATGTTGATCGTTCTTACCTTTAGTTTAGCTTGCTGTTCCGACGACATTCCGGAATCATCTCCCGCTGGTGTGGATCACCCTATAGTGGTGCGGAGTATTGATGGCAAAGCAAAATTCTGGAATAAGGAAACCAGCAGTGAATACACACTGAGAGGCACCAATTATTTTTGGATAGTTCCTTTTGATGGAGGTTATCAGGATCGTTTTTTTGCTGAGGATGAGTTTGATGCAGATCGGGTAAGAAGTGATTTCAGGCGCCTTGTTACATGGGGCTACAACACTGTGAGAATATTTCTGGATACCTGCAACGATGGCCCGGGATGCATCGGCAGGGTGACCGGCTCCGGGCTCAATCCAGCGTACCTGGATAATGTTGCCGAAACCATTCAAATTGCAAGTGAAGAAGGTATTTACCTGATTCTCACATCAAATGATCTGCCGGATGCCGGTGGCTACTGGGAAATTTCCAATGCAGGGGCGTCAGAAACTTTCGAAGGCTACAGGAATGCACACTATCTAACGCCTGAAGGAATCGAATCTGCACAAGTATACTGGACAGATTTGTTGAAAGGAGTCCTTAGCAGAGAGTCTCCCCTGGAGCATGTATTGGCATGGTCAATACTTAACGAGCAGTGGTATTTCAGGTTCCAGCCACCATTTAGTCTGACATCTGGCGTCGTAACCACGGCAAATGGGCACAGTTATGATATGGGAGTAGCCTCACATAAGAAAACGATGGCCGTAGAAGGGGCTGCGCACTACATTGAAAAAGTACATGAGATAATCGACAAATATGATCCAAATGCATTGGTCACAATGGGTTTCTTTGCCCCTGATTACCCTAATCCAATAGGAGTAGGTGATTTTCGATATGTTGAAACTGCTGACCTGCTGACAATGGCAAATCTGGATTTTTTTGACTTCCATGCCTACCCGGGAGAGGATTCGTTGGAGCCGTTGGCTGAAAATTACGGGATGCTGGGCTTTGAAGCAAAGCCCGTAATTATGGGTGAGTTTGGGGCCTTCATCGAACGCTATGGAGACCTTGAGCAAGCTGTGCGGGCATTGCAGGCCTGGCAGGCAGAATCGTGCGAGTACGGCTATGATGGCTGGCTGCATTGGGGTATGTATCAGGCACCTACTGGCATTGGTGATGCTACCCACGGTTTTATGGACAGAGGTATGGAAATGATGGAGGGGTTATCTCCAGTAAAAATTCCTGATCCTTGCGATCCTGAATTACTTTTTCCTGAGAACCTTGCCCTTAATAAGACCGTTACCGTATCTCGAAGCATTTCAGGAGAGGCGCCCGAGATGGCTGTTGATGGCTCTTACGAAACCCAATGGGGATCTGGTGAACATCCGCCGCAGTGGATTGCAGTTGACCTGGGGGCCGATGTGGCCATCACAAAAGTAAAAATGATTGTGGCTCAGTACCCGGTAGGAAGCACGGCTCACTTGCTTGAGGCAAGAACCAGTGCAGGTGCGTGGGTCACCTTAACTACGTTTAGCGGTGTCACGCAGGAAGCTGATCCACTTGAATACACTCTTCCGCCGGGGGCGGCCTATAGATATGTTCGGATAACCACTACCGCTGGCCCATCATGGGTGTCGTGGAAGGAAATTGAAGTGTATGACTAGTCGATTTCCCCGTTGGAAAATCTCTCTGCTGGAGATTTTCATCAATGAAGCATTGTTTAGGAAGAAACCCTCGTTGACTTTATTGAAAAAAAGCCACCCTTTCAGGCGGCTTTCCGTTAACTGTTTCCGAACTTGTTTTATTCTGATCTCAACGACTTCACAGGGTTCACGCTGGCGGCTGTGAACGACTGATAGCCGACCGTTAACCAGCCAATGACTACCGCAGTAAGGGCTGCGAGGAAGAATGTCCACACACTGATGTCGATGCGGTAGGCAAAATTATCCAGCCACTTGTCCATGCCCCACCAGGCGGCAGGTACAGCCACTAGCACGGCAATCAGGATAAGTTTCGTAAAGTCCCTGCTCAGCAGCAATACGATGTTGAAGATGGAAGCGCCCATCACTTTACGTACTCCAATTTCTTTGCGTTTTTGACCGGCGGTGTAAGCAGCCAGGCCAAACAGGCCAATACAAGCGATCATAATGGCCAGCGATGTGAAAATGGTGAACATGTCGCCACTGGTTTTCTCTGCGTCATAGAAGCGCTTCAGGTTTTCGTCCAGATAGTAGTAGCGCAGCGGCGTGTCTTTCGTGAACTGGTTCCATGTTGCTTCCACGCCAGCCAGAGAAGCCTTTAGTTCGGAAGGATCAACCTTTACCACCATTTTGTTAATGAAAGTATTGGGCGAGTTAACGTGAATGATGGCCACAGGCTCCAGCCCAACATGCAACGACTGAAAATGGAAATCATTGACCACTCCTATGATGGTATAGGTAATGTCAGTGTCGCCGCCGTTATTCACATTGATTATTTTCTTACCAATTGGGTCTTCCAATCCCAGCTTGGCTACGGTGGAGGCCGCAAGTATCATAGACAATGAATCGTTGAAGCTCTTCGAGAACAGTCGTCCTTCCAAAAGCTCGATCTGCATTGTTTCGAAGAAGCTCTCATCTACCGAAAGCCCTCTCGCTACCATGCTTTCTTTTTCGCCGCTACCCGGCACCCTCACTATGAATCCGGGCATTACGTCGCCGGGCATTGCTGAGGTGTAAGTGGCATTTTTCACTCCAGGCACCTTTTTGATCTCGTTCTCAAAGGTTTCGTAGCGGCTTCTGATTTGAAACACATCGGCGTCCGGGTTCTGAAAATTGTCTCTGTTGACATTGAAGGCACTTTCAATCACCACCACATGATCTTTTTCAAAGCCCAGAGACTTATTGAGCATGAAGCTCATTTGATTGAAAATGATCATGGTGCAGGATATCAAGCCGATAGAGATAGCAAACTGAAAAACGACGAGGCCATTGCGAAGAAAAACGCCATACTTTGATGTTTGCATCTTCCCTTTGAGCACCGCTGCGGGCTGAAAGGAAGATAGCACGAAGGCGGGGTACACGCCGGCCAGGAAGCCAATGCAGAAAATGACCAGAACGATCACTGCAATGGTAACGGGTGCCAGCAGGAAATTTAATGTGAGTGCTCTGTGCGATACATCGGCAAAGAAAGGAAGGATAAATACCAGCGCTACCATGGCAAGCACAAAGCTGATCAAAGTAAGCAGAACCGATTCGGTGATAAACTGACCTATCAGCTGATTTCTTACCGATCCAAGCACCTTTCTAATCCCCACTTCCTTTGCTCTTTCGGTGGAGCGGGCGGTGGATAGGTTCATGAAGTTGATACAGGCAATAAGCAGGATGAATATGGCCGCTGAAATGAAAATATATACGTAAGTGATATTGCCGTTCGCCTTTATTTCTCCTTCAAGGTTAGAATGGAGGTAGATGTCTTTCAATGGTTGAAGTGTGTAGATGTAACCATTGCCCGCAGCGATGTATTCGTCGTAAGAAATGCCATTGCGCTGCTGAATGGGTCCCGCTGCATATTTTTTCACAAACTCAGGAAACTGTTTTTCGAGGGTCGCCGGATTGGCGCCGGGTTGTAGTTTGAGATAGGTAAGCACATCAAAGCCGATCCAATTGGGCTGCGCAATGAACGGGAAGGTGCTCATCGACCCAATGAAGTCAAATGCCATGTGCGAGTTGCCGGGGTAGTCTTTGGCCACGGCCCTCACAATGAAATTACCCTGTCCGGTTTCCATGCTTTTGCCCATGGGCGACTCATCCCCGAAGTATTTTTTGGCCATGGATTCAGTTATGAGCAGACTGTTTGGCTCTTTCAGGGCAGTTTCGGCGTCGCCTTCTATCAGCGGAATCTCTAATACCTCAAACAGCGTGCTGTCTGCGAAAAGTATATTTTCTTCATAAAAGTAGTTGTCGTTGTAACGCACCACAATGGGAGCAAACGCCTTTAGCAGGTTGGCAGATTGGATCACTTCAGGGAAATCCTCTTTTAGCTGAGGGCCAATGGAGTGGGGAATGAAGGCGTAGTTCACCTCTCGTTCGGGGTATACTCTTTTGAGGGCAATCCTGTACACATCGTCTTTTTGAAAATTATCGAAGGAGAGTTCGTATTGTACGAAAATGACAATGAGCAGGCAGACGGTGATGCCTACAGCCAGGCCGAAGATGTTCACCAGCGAGTAGCCAACCTTCTTGAGGAGGCTCCTGTAAGCGATTATGATATAATTCTTAAGCATAGTCCAATTATTAAATTGAGTTTGATTGTATTTGTTGTTCTTTTTCTTCCAGGCAAAGGGCTGACAAAACTTAAGCACATGCCACACATATTGAAGCGAGGCCAGCCTGCTGTTTTTTGCGCTGGCTGTCTCTTCAAATATTTCCCTGATGTCTCCTTCTATTTCTTCGGCCAGCTCTTCCCGGCAATACCAATGCAAGAAGCCAGTGGCCCAGGCTGGCGGCTCAGGTCTTTTATTCCCTCTGTTGTCCTTTTTTATCAAGGTAGGCATTGGTCAGATTTTACATCCCCTCAATAGAGAGCTGAGGAATTTCCGTCCAGTAGCTTTCTCTTAGCTCCTTGGCCTGCTCCAGCGACTTGATGCCGAAGGCTGTTACTTTAAAAATTCGCTTTCGTTTGCCGCCTCGTTCGGGAGTGGCCTCGCCAAAAGCGGACTCCACAAAGCCTTTCGAATCAAGACGGTTCAGCGCACTGTGTATGGCACTGATGGCAACACTTCTGCCAGCTTTTTTCCTGATCTCTTTTTGTATGGCAACTCCGTAGGCTTCTTCATTGAGCAAAGCAACCGTGAGCAATATCAATTCTTCAAATTCTCCAAGATGTGTTCCCTTCATGATCGGTAGTGTAATGACTTAAAAACGTTGTAACTCCGTTTATGTCCTCTTTTTACGGCGCTGGCACCCTGAGGTTCTATTATTTTTCATATATGTAGAAAATATAAGAAAAATTCACCAAACAGGCATCTTTCGTGCTGATATTTAGCCAAAAATCGATTTGCTGATTGTCGCAGTATCTGTAAGACAGGTATGAGGAAAATCATAACAGCCTGCTGTTCTAAATCATTTCAGGGGCAGGGTTTTGGTGCCACTTTTGGGTATAACGTTAACACAAGGAGGTAGCTATGACACTCGTCAAAAGAAACGGCAGCCTGCCAATGATAGACTCGCTGCTGACTGATTTGTGGGACACCGAGAAATTCTTTGGGGATGATTTCCTGCAAAGACCGTTGATGCCCGCAGTGAACATTAAGGAAACCGACAAAGGCTATGAAATAGAAATGGCTGCACCCGGTTTCAAAAAGGATGATTTCAGGATTTCCATTGAAAAGGGAATGCTGACAGTGACATCTGAACGTAAGGAGGAGAACGAAGAGAAAAAGCCCAACTACACCAGAAGAGAGTTTTTTCAAACCAACTTCAAGCGCTCCTTTTCCTTGCCTGAGGATGTAAACGAAGAAAAAGTACACGCTGAGTACAAAAATGGAGTCCTGCAACTCCAGCTCAACAAAATGGCTGAGCCAGCGAAACCGGTGAGGAAAGTGCTGGTTGAGTAATAATTTTTTTGGGATGATGGTTGTGAGCAGTCCCGTCTTTGTGACGGGATTGCTTTTTTTATGCAGGCAGCTGCGGCCATGGCAATAGACCTTCAGGTGCAAGGGTTTTTTATCTTACCTTGTGATATGAATCTCCTGATTTTTCTCTTCGGATTTTTTGGGGCCGACCATGGTCTCTACGTGTCGGTAACCAATGTGAAGTATGCAGGCAACGATACCTGGGAGGTGAGCTGTAGGCTTTTTAATACTGACCTGGAAGATGCTATTCGGGATTTCTCGGGAGAAAGTGTTTCGCTTCGAACCGATGGCGACATCAAAAAATCGGAAGCGCTTGTTGCCAGTTATATCAAAGCAAAGATGCATTTCATCACTCGGCAGGGAAACGAGCTTGCACTGAAATGGGTGAATGGCAGTGCAGAAAATGATACGGTTTGGTCGTACTTTATTGTAGAAGGGGCATCGATTGACGTGATAGAGAATGCCCTGCTGGTCGAGCTATTCAGCGATCAGGAAAACGTGGTTGCCATCGAGCGGGATGGAGAGAAGCGATACCTCCGGTTCAATGCCGGAGTCAAACGGCTTCAGCTTGAATAGCTCTGCTATTTCCCGCCTTTGAACAAATCAAGCAGCCCAGTGCTGGTTACCTTTACGCCCGTTGCTATCGATGTTTCAATGGCTGGGTAGTAAAATGGAGAATGAAGGCCGGGCAATGACATTTCGCCTTTGGCCACCTTCGCTGTTCTTTCAGGAGGCACCGTGCCCAGCCAAAACAAAGTAGTAGGCACCTTGTGTGTGGTTTTTCCATACCTCGAAAAGTCCTCAGCCACCATTTGTGGTTCTGCTGCCACCACATTATCCGCTCCAATCGCCTTGACAGCAGCCGCTGATAACCGGTCGACCAAAGCTTCGTTATTGAAGTTGGCCGGCGTGAAAGTCTCGGGGATGATTACCTCTGGGTATTTGTCTTCAGGAAGTCCGGCTGAGATCGCCACCCCCCTGGCTATTTCTTTGATTCTCTGTTGAATTTTCAACCTTACATTTTCGGTGAAAGTTCTTACGGTGAGTTCCAGGGTCACTTCGTCGGGTATAATATTGTATTTGGTGCCGCCCTTAATCACTCCCACCGACACAACGGCGTTGTCGAGGGGGTTCAGGTTTCTGCTCACAATTGTCTGGAGCTCCATGACCAGCATGGATGCCATCACCACCGGGTCAATCGACATGTGGGGGGAAGCCCCGTGGGCACCCTGACCAAATACTTTGATGCTGATGGCCTCTGCGTTGGCCATAGTGTAACCTTTGCCAAAGCCAACTTTGCCAGTGGGGATGGTGGGGCTGCAGTGCAAGCCTACACCGTAATCTGGCACCGGAAACTTCTCGTACAGGCCAGCCTCCAGCATGAGCTTGGCGCCCGCACCAATTTCTTCTGCCGGCTGCCCAATCATCACCAGCGTTCCTTTCCATTGACTTTTCATATCCACCATCGCCTTGGCCGTGCCCAGCCACACAGTCATGTGCATGTCGTGTCCGCAGGAATGCATAGTGCTGACCTGTCCGCCGCTGCCATCGGCTACAATCACCTGGCTGGCGTATTCAAGACCAGTTTTTTCTACCATAGGCAAAGCATCCATATCGGTGCGATACAACACTGTAGGGCCTTTGCCGTTTTTCAACACACCCACCACGCCGTAGCCACCCATGTTTTCCGTCACTTCAAAGCCAAGTTTGCGTAGCTCAGCAGCCAGTGTTTTTGAGGTTTCCTTTTCAGCCAGCGAGAGTTCGGGACTTTGATGCCTTTCAAGGTAAAATGCTTTAAGCTCCGCCATGTGGTCAGCGACAAAAGCATCGAGTGCCTGGCCACCCGGATTTGAAGCTAACAGGGTCGAGGTGGCTAAAAGAGAAGCGAGGAAAAGAGAAGCTTTGCGCATTGGAGGGTCATTAATGAAACAGTAAATTACTTCATGAATGGCTGATTCTCAAGTCCAATTTGATAATCGGGGGGCGGTAAAAAAAAAGAAGGCTGCCAATTGGCTGCCTTCTAATAAATATAGCTGACTAAAACATTCCCTAACTCAATTGCTTGCTTTGACTGCGGTTACTTCAACCCAGTAGTCCGACTCCTCTACTTCTTCAACGCTGGTTCCCGGATAGGGGAAAACATTCACCAGTGTTACCTCATAGCCCAACGCAACGGCCGATGTCTTTGGGTCTTGTGGGTTAGTAGTCAGGGTGAAAGTCTCCGTTTTTGAGCCAACCCGTGCTTGCATTTCAACAGTTACCATGCCTTGCCATATGCACATGGCATTGGCCGGACACCTTGAATCTTCTATAAGTTTTTTAAAAGTGAGCTGCTCACCAGCGGTGGAGGTGATGGTTTCTCCGAGCTTAATAGAAAGTGTATCGGAGTTAGTTTCTGCGACGTCCAAAGCTGAATTGATCTCTTCCTTTCCGCAGCTCATGCCTACGCAGACAATAGCCACAAATACCCCAATAATTCCCAATGCCTTCTTCATATCAAAAAATGTTTCCTAAAGGACAGCCGGATCAAACAATAGGTTGGAGGCAGGAAAAGAAAATTACACTACTTTTTCAGGGTAAGGATGGAGAACTCATTCTCGTAGTTTTTGTAAATTTTATATAAGCCCTGTGATTCATAAAAAATGATGGCCACCTCGTTCATGGTTTCTGCAGGCCTGAAATTTACGAGATTTCCTTTTTCGTCATACAAATAGCTGAAGGCCTGCACAGGATCGTTGACAATGAAAAGCTTGCGTCCCCCTCCAAAATCGTAGAACTGAGAACTGGCAATGCCGCTGGATAGATAGTCTTTTTCGAAGAGCACTTTGCCAGCCTGGTCTACAATGGCGATTCTGTTGGCATCCTGCCTGGTAAAAATGTAGCCATTACCTGAAGCTTCCGGAATCAGTTTGAATTTTGACTGGGCCGATGGTCGATACAGTTGCTCCCTTTGCAACACTTTGCCGGCGAGATTGATCTGAATAATTGATCCATCATCGGTAATCGTCGTTAGTTTACTATTCGCATTCGTTGAGCCCGCCTCTGCAAATACCGGATTGTTTACCGGTGCTTTGAAGTCTACCGGGAAGCCCGCCACGGGTTGTGCCCGCCTGTTGAATACCCGCATGATGCCATTGCTTTGCAGGGCCACTAGAAAATCCTGTCCCCTCACCCTGATGTGCAGAGGGGAGGAGGCAAGCGGGTGCTTGATTTCCTTTGGGTTCCACCCTTCCAGCACTTTCCCATCTTTGTCCGATATATACAGGTCGCCCCGGGTGTCAGCAAAGAAATAGCGATAATTTTTGCTCTTGTCGTAGTCGACCAGATTGAAGTAAGCGATTTCTGTTTTGCCCTTAAACTCTACAGGAAAACCAGGAAGATACTCGCCTGTTCGGTCGATGGCATAAATGTA
Organism: Imperialibacter sp.; assembly: GCF_040222385.1. Taxonomy (GTDB): domain Bacteria; phylum Bacteroidota; class Bacteroidia; order Cytophagales; family Cyclobacteriaceae; genus Imperialibacter. The sequence continues at coordinate 203,408 of NZ_JAVKDF010000042.1, read as the reverse complement.
TTTGGGGGTAGAAAAAAGGTATTGCAGTTTGCCGTTTTTGTAGTAGTCGATCTGAAAGACCGGACTGATGATTTTCCCTTTGATAGAGTCGAGCCATAAAACCTCCTGATTGGCAGATAGCAGGTAAATCATCTGGGTGGAGTCCTGCACCAGGGTTTCCAGCGTTTTGTCGTTGTGGTTGCGAACCACAAACGGTTTTGAGATGAGTGGCTGGGCAAAAGTCACGGAGTTATCGGCCAGTAGAGGTTTTTGAGTTCCTTTTTGCGCCGCCTTTTCTGTCTGCTGCAGCATGATGCTGGTGTAGAATTTGTCTTCGATAAAAGACCACTGTATGGCCATCAGGTCAATCGACTGAAGGGTGGACGAAGCATCTGTAAACTGCTGTTTCCAGGCATCATCCAGGTTTTGTTGCCAGAGGTTCCAGGCCCTGGGTGTGTGAACGAACACACTGAAATTGGCTTCTCTCAACGTGTTGTCAAGGAACGAATTGATCTGTACTGATCGGCCCCATGTGTTTTCGTTGGTTATATCGTCGATCACGGTTTTCAGAATTTGCACTGAACCCGCCCCAATCAAATAGTTACGGTAGCCGGTGTAGTACAGTGACGAAAAACCGCTAAAGGGCTCGCCAAATAATTGATAAGGAAACTCTTCAATTTCAAGTTGCCCAATGGTGAAGTCGGCATACTCTTCGTAGTAAAGTGTGTCTCCCTGCGACTTGTTGATTCTCTCGGAAAGCTCCCTGAACTGTTGCAGGCTTTCCGGCAAATCCTCCATCTCCATGTAAACTACCTTGTCAGGATCATGACCTAAAGAAGATTCCTGCAACGAAACGCCTATATGTCCACCAATACCCTCAAAAAAGGAGGCAATATCAATGTCCTGATCTTTCAACGTTGTGTTTCTTAAATCGACCAATTCAGGCTCGTTTGTTTGCCAATAGGGTATCATCTTAGTGTTCCAACGCTCGGCAGACTCAAAAGTGAGGTTAAAATAAACAGCGGTTCGGTTGCTCACTACTTCTTCCATTTTTAGCGACTGCGCCGGATTGTTGACAAACCCACTGAAATAGCCCGAATAGTCTTGTGGTATCAGCGTGAAGCCATTCATTAGTAGCTGTGGCTCGGTCACTTTTACGTCGAGGAAAGATGATGAACCAAGGCTCGCTATAGTCTTCAGGTTCAATAATTTCTCATCTATAAAAGTGTCGCCCAGCCTGTCAAGCTTGTCGGTGTTGATGTACAAATTGCCCTGGTCATTTTGTAATCTGGAGAGGGTGAGAAGGCCGATATTTTTATCAAAAAAACCTAAGCCAGCAGTTTCAATATTCCTGACGGCATCCTCCACGAGGAAGGGTGTGAAGCTCCCTATGAAGAAGTTTTTGTAGTAAATGAAAGTGAACAGATCTTTCGTCTTTTGCGACCTTAGCTCGCTAATGGTATAGCCCTGGTAAGTTCTGTTGGAAATGGTGTAGCCGTTTTTCTCAGAAAAGTACGCCAGGATGTCGTCCATTTTTCCCCGGCTATCCAGCGTGGGCAGGTCAACCAGAAGAAGGAAATCGAGCGATTGGCTGCCGACACTGTGCAGGCTGGCCAGGAAAGTTTTGTCGTTGAAAAGCGTTGCTGTTTGCTCATTTCCTCCCAAAATTGTGTCAAGCTTTGAAAGCATTTGACCGGGACGATTGAATGCAGCAATGGACTGGAGCCCTTTGCCAATATTCGAAGACGTAAATGCTGCCCAGGCATTAATGGGAGAGGTAGACTCATAGACGGCCAGTGCATTGTCAGGAACCAACGTCCAGAGGGAAATATTACCCCTTTCGAAATAGGTTTTGTAGGCCACAAAAGCCCCGCCGCCAATTACCAGAATAATTATAAAAATAATGAACCTCTTCAATGGAAAGTTGGGTCTACAGCATCAAATTCAATAACGAAAGTTAAGCAACAAATTGCTTCGAGTACACTTTGCTTCTACAAACGGAAACCTAATTCTTTTTGGAGCCTTCATACATATCGTAGGCCACGAGCCTCGAGTCGATCTTCGCATTGAAGAACGGCCATTTGGCTGACGAGCGAAGGCCCACCTTTTTGATCAGATTGAGGTTGCCGGTAAATATAAAACCTCGTTTTCCCTGGCAACGCTGCTTGAAAAAGTCACCTATGCCTTTGTAAACTGCTTCCAGCTCCGATTCTTCTCCCATGCGCTCGCCATATTCGGGATTCAGGATGATAATGCCTTCACCGTCTGGCAGCGTGGTGTTTTCGTAGGGGCAAAGCTCCCATTTGATCATAGAAGCCACGCCTGCTTCAGCAGCATTGGTGCGGGCAGCCTGCAGTGCTTTCATGTCTCTGTCGCTACCAATAATAGTGACGTTGATTTTCGCATTCACCTTTGATTTGGCGCTGGCCAGCATGGTTTTCCAGGCGTTGTTGTCAAACCCGATGAGGTGTTTAAAACCGAAATTATGCCTGTTCAGTCCAGGGGCGATGTTGGCCGCCTTTAGGGCCGCTTCGATGGCGATGGTGCCGCTACCACACATGGGATTGATGAGTGGAATGGACGGGCTCCACTCAGTTGCCTGAACAATAGCCGCAGCTAGCGGTTCGGCTACTGGTGCCTTGAAAGGCATTTTACGATAGGTATGCTTCGATATAGTTTCGCCGGATGTGTCGATATAAACGGTACAGTTTTCCCTGTTCCAAAAGAAGTAAACCACGGCTTCGTTGAAGTCGTTGCCAGAGTCAGGTCGGCGGCCGGTTTTGGATTTGATTCTGTCAACAATGGCGTCCTTGGCCTTTAGGCTTGGATACCTTGTGTCGTTAATCGACTCATGCTTGGCGAATGAGTGGATACTAAAATAACCGTCGTTGGGAATGATGGTTTCCCATGGCATTTCAAAAATATTCTTGTATAGCCCTTCCGAATCTTTCAGTTCAAAGCTACCCATCTCCCAAAGGATGCGGTTGCCGGTGCGGAGGTGCAGATTCAGGTACATGCAGTCGTGCAGGGTCCCCTCAGTTACCACATGCATATTGGCTTCTTCGGTTACAGGAAACCCCAGGCTTCTGAGTTCGTTGGCGGCAAAAGGAGGGAGGCCGGGATGGCACTGAACAGTGATTTTTCTTTTAATATTCCACATAAGTGTGCAAAGATAGTTATTAAAGTCGGAGAGTGGGAAGGGGAGACAGAAGATCGAAGACGGGAGCCGGAAGACCGAAGATGGAGGCTGGTGTCGGCACGGCTAGTCGGCACCTTGGGTCGGGGCCGTCAGACACCGGAGGGTTGCACGCCACCTAAATATTGTGACTCGTGAAATGCTCAGCTTGCGGTCGATGTGGTCTTCTGAAAAAAGCCTGACAGTTTTGGTGGAGCGCCTAGCCATTTTCCGGAAGGATGCCCTATCTTTGGAGCCCAATAAAAAACAGAGGTATTATGCGTATTTGGTTTGTTTGCAAGGCGAAGTATCAGAAAGAAGACGACGAAGGTCATTTGAAAAACACCACAGAAACTTATCTGCTTGATGCGGTGAGTTATACTGAGGCGGAGGCCATCATGTACGAAAAGCTGAGCGAGCGGGTAAGGGGTGAATTTGTGATCACCAGCCTGACCAAAAGCCGCATCACCGATGTGTTCCTGTATGAAGACGCCGACTTCTGGCACAAGTGCAAAATCACCTATTTCGTCACCGATGCTGACAGTGGAAAAGAGAAGAAGGTAACGAACCTGATGATTGTAACCGCTCACGATGTAAAAGATGCTTACGACCGCATTCATCAGAGCCTGAACAATATGCTGGTAACATTCCGAGTGCCGGAAGTGGTGGAAACGTCTATTGTCGAAGTTTTTGCCTACGGACAGGATAATGAGAAGGAAGAAGAAGTGCCTGCCGGTTTTAAGCCAGTGAGTGAGGTAGAGGAGGATTGATTACTTTACCATCAAATAGTGTTAATTTTTGGCCATGAAACTTACTGCAATAATTGAAAAAGCAGAGGATGGATGGTATGTAGGCCAGATAGAAGAAGTTCCAGCAGCGATCAGTCAAGGCAAGACGATTGAAGAGGTGAAAAGTAACTTGGCGGATGCGCTTAAGCTTTTATTGGATACGAACACAATACAAAAGTGATAATTCTGTAAATAGAAAAGGGGCCGAAGCCCCTTTTCTATTTAAGTCAAATATTTCTAAACGTTCTCTGAAGTCAATCTGGCTCCAATAAAATCTCTGTTCATCTTGGCAATATTAGCCAAAGGAATCTCCTTGGGACACTCAGCCGCACAAGCACCAGTGTTGGTGCAAGCTCCAAAGCCTTCGGCATCCATTTGAGCCACCATGTTTTCCACCCTTGTCTTGGCCTCAACTTTGCCTTGTGGAAGTAAGCCGAGGTGGGTCACTTTTGCCGAAACGAAAAGCATGGCAGACGCATTCTTACAAGCTGCCACGCAAGCTCCACAGCCAATGCAGGTAGCCGAATCCATCGCTTCATCAGCTATTTTTCTTGGAATAGGAATTTCGTTAGCATCAGGCACACCACCAGTGTTCACGGAAATATAGCCGCCCGCCTGGATAATCCTGTCAAATGCACTGCGGTCGGTCACCAGGTCCTTGATCACGGGGAATGCCTTGGCTCTCCATGGCTCAATCCAAATAGTCTGGCCACTTTTGAAACTGCGCATATGGAGCTGACAAGTAGTGGTTTGCTGAGGGCCATGTGGCTTACCATTAATATACAAGCTGCACATGCCACAGATTCCTTCACGGCAGTCATGATCAAAATGCACCGGCTCTTCTCCCTTTTCTTCCAGCCCGATGTTCAGCACATCAAGCATTTCAAGAAACGAAGACTCATGCGATATATCTTTCACCTCGTAGGTGACAAACTTGCCTTCGGTATTGCTATTTTTCTGTCTCCAGATCTTTAATGTTAAATCCATGCTTAACCTGTTAAAAGTTAATCGTTAATAGTTATCCGTTACTTGTAGCTTCTTTGAGTCAACTTGACGTTTTCAAACACAAGATCTTCCTTGTGCAAAGTGGCTTTGCCAGGGCCGTTGTACTCCCAGGCCGCTACATAAGAATAGTTCTCATCATCTCTCTTGGCTTCTCCTTCTTCAGTTTGGTATTCCTCCCTGAAGTGCCCGCCACAAGATTCGTTGCGATTCAGTGCATCGTCTATCATCAACTCTCCAAGCTCCAGGAAGTCAGCTACTCTGTTGGCTTTTTCCAGCGACATGTTCAGCTCATCGGCAGTGCCCACAACTTTTACATCCTTCCAGAATTCGTCTCTCAACTCCTGCACCATTTTCTTGGCCTTCTTCAAGCCTTCAGCAGTTCTAGACATGCCGCAGTAATCCCACATGATGTGGCCAAGCTCTTTATGGAACTGATCAACGGGCTTCTTGCCATTGATGGAAAGAAGCTTTTCTATCTGGCTTTTAACGCCAGCTTCTGCTTCTTTGAAAGCCGGATGATCCGTTCCGATTTTGTCCGCTGGATTTTGCGCCAGATAATCGCCAAGTGTATAGGGGATTACAAAATAGCCGTCGGCCAGCCCCTGCATTAGCGCCGAAGCACCTAACCGGTTGGCGCCGTGATCTGAGAAGTTGGCTTCCCCAAGTGCGTAAAGACCAGGCACGTTTGTCTGAAGATTGTAGTCTACCCAAAGGCCACCCATTGTATAGTGCACCGCCGGGTAAATCATCATTGGCGTTTTGTAAGGGTTCTCCCCAACAATCTGCTCATACATATCGAAGAGGTTGCCATACTTTGCTCTGATGGTGTCTTCTCCGTCTCTTTTTATCGCATCAGCAAAGTCCAGATACACTGCAAGACCGGTAGATCCGACACCTTTGCCATCATCACACACATCTTTTGCATTTCTTGAGGCCACGTCACGGGGAACCAGGTTACCAAATGATGGATATTTCCTTTCCAGGTAATAGTCACGATCCGCTTCAGCAATGTCGGCAGGTTTTACTTCTCCCTTCCTTACCTTCTCGGCTGTTGCCTTGTCTTTTGGTACCCACACACGACCGTCGTTACGGAGCGATTCGGACATCAGTGTAAGCTTTGACTGGAAGTCGCCATGAACGGGGATACAGGTGGGGTGAATCTGAGTGAAGCAGGGGTTGGCGAACAAAGCACCTTTTCTGTGCGCTCGCCAGGCAGCGGTTACGTTGGAGCCCATGGCGTTGGTAGAAAGGAAGAAGACGTTGCCGTAGCCACCTGTGCAAAGCAATACTGCATGGGCACTGTGTGACTCTATTTCGCCGGTAATTAGGTTGCGTGCCACAATACCACGGGCCTTGCCATCTACCATTACCAGGTCAAGCATTTCTGTGCGTGGGTACATCTTCACTTTGCCATTGGCTACCTGGCGGCTCAATGCGCTGTAGGCACCGAGCAAAAGCTGCTGGCCTGTTTGGCCTTTGGCGTAGAAGGTACGTGACACCTGAGCGCCACCAAATGAACGGTTGGCCAGGAGCCCGCCATAGTCACGGGCGAAAGGAACTCCCTGGGCTACGCACTGATCTATAATGTTGACACTCACCTCAGCAAGCCTGTGAACATTGCCTTCACGGCTTCTGTAGTCACCACCCTTAATGGTATCGTAAAAAAGCCTGAATACGCTGTCACCATCATTTTGATAGTTTTTGGCGGCGTTGATACCACCCTGGGCAGCGATACTGTGCGCCCTTCTTGGGCTATCCTGAAAGCAAAAGGACTTCACGTTGTAGCCCAGCTCGGCCAATGAGGCTGCAGCTGAGGCGCCAGCCAGGCCGGTACCTACCACAATCACGTCATATTTACGCTTGTTGGCCGGGTTAACCAGCTTCACATTGAATTTATGTTTGGTCCATTTCTCAGCCAGTGGGCCTGCAGGTATTTTGGAATCTAGCTTCATATATCGATGATGATTAACCTAAACTCTTGATGTAAATAAGGATTGGAATAAGGGCAAACACGGCCGGAACGATAATGGCATAGCCTTTACCGATAGCCTTGATGGCCGGTGTATATTTCACATGATTGAGACCCAGCGTTTGAAACGCACTGGCAAATCCGTGAGACAGGTGAAAGCCCACAAAGAACATACTCACCACATACACTGCTGCATACCATATATTGCTGTAAGCCGCTTTCACAACCAGAAACACATTGGGCATTGTTTCACCGTCATACGTGATCATGGGAATGCTGTCGTTTTTGAATTCCCACCAAAAACCTTTTAAATGGATCACCAGGAAAACCAATATCAGTGTGCCCAGAATACCCATGTTGCGGGATGTCCATGGACTGTTGGTGCTGGCAGCGGAAAAACCATATTTCACAGGCCTGGCTGTCTTGTTTATCCTCGAAAGCCAAATGGAGTAAATGACGTGAATGACAATAAAGGCAAAGTTGAATTTGGATACCAATTGGATAAAAGGATTATGAGCCATTGTGTGCGCATAGATATTAAACGCCTGCCCTTCGTCGTTAAAAATTAACTGGATATTTCCTGCAAGATGAACAGTGAGGAACAGAATGAGGAAAAGCCCGGTGAGCGCCATAAGGAGCTTTCGGAAGATGCTGCTTTTTAGTGAATCAGTTAACCAACTCATATGTTTTTTGTATTACACAAACGTTTTAAATAGAACCAGCCAAAGGTAATTCCCGAGCGGCACTTTACCAATCCGCCTGTCCTATTTTGAACGCTTCTAAATTTATCCATTGGGGGAAGCACCTGGTTCGTTGTTTATTGATTGATTACCTGGGCTACAACCAGCCGTAAAATGGAATTGTTTTATCTAAAATAGACCTTATGAAAGTCATCGCTTGCTTTGCAGCTTTCCTGCTGGGTTCTCTCAGTTGCCTGTTTGCCAGCCATATCAGAGGCGGGTACATCAGAGTGGTGTCGGGTAACGGCTCATTGACTTATAAGTTTGAGGTGATTGGATTTACCGACACAAGCTCTTCTGTGGGTTTTGGTGGAGGGGAGCTGGATTTTGGGGATGGGACGACTATCAGCCTTGAGGGTGGTGATGTTGCCAAGGAAACTATTTTGCTGGGCAATGAAACTTCACTTACCAAATACGCTATTAGCCACACCTACCAGGCACCTGGCGCTTACACAGTCAGGGTTAAAGAATTTTCCCGCAATGCCAGCGTGATAAATATGGAAAATTCGGCCGAAACGCCCTTTTTCGTTTCTACGCAAGTGATCGTTGATCCTTTCTTTGGCGCCAATTCCACTCCGGAGTTGGGTGTTTTTCCAGCTGTTTTTTCCAGGACTGGAAGTCGTTTTTTCAGTTCCGTTGGTAGCAAAGACGAGCAGGATGATAGCCTTGTTTATAGTTTGGCTGTGCCTTTGAGAGATTTTGATGAGGAGGTATATAGCTACCGATGGCCGAATGATATTTCGTTTTATGCTGGAGGGAACCATGGCGAAACGCCTGTTTTAAAGCTGGACAAGCTTAGTGGTCAGCTGACCTGGGATACCCCTGAACTTGCCGGAGAGTTTGGCATCGCTTACAAAGTCATTGAATACCGAAGGGTGGACGGTGAAGTCCACAAGCTGAGCGAAACTACGGTCGACTTACAAATTATCAATATGGAAAGTGACATGCTACCCCCCAATATCGATTTTGACTATCAGGTTACATCAAATGGAAGGATTGATTTTACAGTTGGTTATGAAACAATGGTTGCTGACTCGCTCGAATGGAGCTTTTACTCTAGTGGTTTATTAAGCTGGGATGGAGCGGATATAGATGGACATCAGCTTGCAGATACCATTGTCGGGGGTACCGGTTTCAATGGGTTTGCAGCATTGCCTCAGTCGGCTACTAAACCCGTCTATTTTGTGCTGGCGGCTCGCAGCCTAAACAGACTCAATCCTTTTAAAACTGTTAAATCGTTTGCCGTTAATCCAACCGGAGAAGAATATGTGATTAATGCCGTCGGTAATCCGAAGGAGGCGGTCATTTTACATACTTATCCCAATCCTGTGGCTGGCACAATGATTATTCAATTTCCAGTAATGCATTCGAACAAAGTGCAGGAAATAGAGCTTATTAATACTGCCGGACAAAGTATTTTAAAAACCGGCATTCCCATTAATGGTAATTTGGCTACCTTGAACACTGAAGACCTACCTGGAGGAATTTATTTGCTTCGCACCTATCTGGGCCAGCAAATTTATTATTCGAGATTTATAAAAGAGTAATACAAAAAAATACTTGCAACCGTTTAGATGAAACAAGTGTTTACTTGGTTGATAGAAACCCGTCGACAACAACCTATGTTGAAAAAGTTAATACTGACGCTGAGTGCAGGGCTGATCTTTCTTCTGTCGTCCACTTCAAATGTATCTGCCACCCACATCAGGGCCGGTGAGATTATCGCCCGCAGAATCTCCAATTCCAGCCTCGAGTTCGAATTCTCAATCATAGGATATACAGATACCGGTTCGACGGTGAAATTTGGCGGGGGTGATATTGATTTTGGTGATGGAACAGTGCTGAATGTTGAGTCGGAAGCCGACCCTGTTGTCACCATCAATTTGGGTGACGAAGTGGCGTCAAATGTGTTTACCATTCGCCATACCTATCAGGCACCTGGTGTTTATACAGTTCGTTTCAGAGAGTTTTATCGTAACGCTGGTGTGGTGAATATGGCCAACAGTGTAGAAACTCCATTTTATACTGAGACGCAGCTGATCATCGACCCTTTTTATGGACTCAACAATACGCCTGTATTGCTGGTGCCACCAGTCGACAGGGGTGCAGTTGGTGCCACCTTCATCCACAACCCTGGTGCCTACGACCCCGATGGAGACAGCCTTTCCTACAGGATATCAGTACCCAAAAGAAATTATAACGATACAGTATTTGACTACAGAAGCCCTATCGATCCTAAGTTTTATACCAAGGTAGACTACGCTACCGCTAATCAAAACCAAGACGGCCCTCCTACATTTTCGCTCGACCCTGTTTCGGGCAATCTTGTGTGGGATGCGCCTGGATTGAGAGGCGAATACAACGTAGCCTTTATTGTGGAAGAGTGGCGAAATGTGTTGGGCACCTGGGTAAAATTGGGGTATGTAACCAGGGATATGCAGATCATTATTGAAGATTCTGAGAATGAACGTCCGGAAGTCATCGTGCCTGAAGATATCTGCGTTGAGGCGGGTACACTAATAGAAGAAGATATTTTTGGCATCGATCCGGATGGGCTTCCTGTAATACTTGAGGCCTATGGCGGTCCTTTCGAGTTTCTTGGGTCTCCAGCCACCTTTTCTCCGTTTCCACCGGCCTATCAGCCGTCGCCAGGAACTCTCAATTTTACATGGCAAACGGTGTGTGGACATGTGCGTGACAGGCCTTATGAGGTGCAGTTCAAGGTAGTGGATACGCATCCGCCGCCAAACGCAGGTCCAAAGCTTGTGGATTTCAAAACCTGGAACATCACCGTGGTGGCACCGGCCCCTACCGGGTTAACGGCAACAATAAAACCTGACAAGGTCATAGCGCTTGAATGGGATGCCTATGAATGCGCCAATGCTGAGTATATACAGATATGGAGGCGGGTCGACAGTTACGATTTTACGCCCATAGACTGTGAAGTGGGCATGCCTGACTATGCCGGGTATGAGCTTATTGATGTGGTGGATGACGGCGCCCGCTCGTACACTGACGACAACAAAGGCCAAAAACTGGATGTGGCGGCCAACTACTGTTACCGGCTGGTGGCTGTGTTTCCTACCCCGGGCGGTGGGGTCTCATATGCGTCAGCAGAGGCCTGCGGTATTCTCGAAATAAATGCTCCGGTTATTATGAATGTGGATGTGAAGGCCACGTCAGTAGAAGAAGGCGAAATAGAGGTAAGGTGGAGCCCACCGATTGAAATTGATCAGGCTAGTTTTCCGCCTCCATATAATTATGAATTGTTCAGAGCCGAAGAGCTACAAGGAGAAAAGAACATGATAAGCCTTGGGGTGATTGCTAACGATACGGTGTTTTTGGATAATGGGTTGAACACCAGGGATGTAACCTATAATTACAGGGTTCATCTGGTGGATACCCAGGGAGGGTTGATCGATACTTCTGGTGTAGCTTCTCAGGTGAGGCTGGAACTAAAGCCATTGTTGCAATCTATAGAATTGACCTGGGATGCAGATGTGCCCTGGTCGAACAACACTCAGGACTACCCGATTCATTACATTTACCGCAACAGGGTAGATGAGAATGACCCAGGCCAGCTTGTTCAAATTGCCTCTGTGGACGTCAACGAAGAGGGCTTCTATTTTTGGGACGATGGTTCGTTCAACGGAGTGCCGTTAAACGAGAATCTGGAATATTGTTATTATGTAACCACCCAGGGCTCTTATGGTAACGATGCCCTGGCTGAGCCGCTGATCAATAGTTCGCAAATTATATGCGGGCAACCCAATGACAAGACGCCGCCTTGCGACCCCGTAAATTTTGTGCTTGACGAAAGCTTTAGCTGTGATGCAGTGCTTCAAAGCCAGTCTTGCGATTTTAGCGCCTTTAGCAACAAACTGAGCTGGGAAAAGGATTCCTCCGATGGATGCGAGGACGACGTAAGAAGCTTCAATATTTATTTTAGCGAAACTGGTGCTGAGGGCTCCTTTAACCTGATTGATAACGTTATTACTACTACCTATCGTCACGTTGACCTGGCTTCGTTTAAGGGTTGTTATAAAATTTCGGCCGTAGACCGATCTGGCAATGAAAGTGAGCTGAGCGAGGCCGTTTGCAACGACAATTGTCCTTATTTTGAACTGCCAAATGTATTTACCCCCAATGGCGACGGCAGGAATGATGTATTCAGACCTTTCTACGACGACGGAACGATCACAGGTTTCGACAGGGCGAAATGTATTCGGTTTGTTGATGCCGTGGTATTTACTGTATTCGACAGGGCAGGTAACGCTATCTACAACTTCACTTCTGCGGGCGTGGAGAACAGCATCCTGATTGATTGGGATGGCCGTACCAACGAAGGCTCGGAGCTTCCATCGGGTGTTTATTTCTACACTGCTGACGTAACGTTTGACGTGCTGGATCCTAAACAAATGAATAAACAGTATAAGGGATGGGTGCAGATCATGAAATAGCAGGCATTCCCGACAACCTGATCCTTTTTGACGGCGTGTGCAATCTCTGCAACTCTTCAGTCAATTTCGTGATTGAAAGAGACAGAAAGGCCATTTTTTCCTTTGCTTCTCTTCAGTCGGACGCAGGGCAGGTGCTGTTGCGCAGTCAGGGCATAACCGATGCAAAGCTTGAAAGTGTGATGCTTTGGCGGAATGGTGTGCTTTACAAGAAGAGCCGGGCGGCACTTGAAATTAGCAGACAATTAGGGGGGCTTTGGCCTGTTTTGTATGTTTTCAGAATTGTGCCTGTCTTTCTGAGAAACTTCGTTTACGATTTTGTAGCAGCCAACAGATACAAATGGTTTGGTAAGAGAGATCAATGCCGTATGCCGGAGCCAGGACTTAAGAAGCGGTTTGTAGAGAGCGTACCTGCTTGAAAATGCACGTTAAAAGGAAGAGATAATTAACGGTAAATCCTCGTTGAGTTGTTATTACATGAGTTAGTCACTTAAGTAATTCCAGCTAATGAGAAGACTATTACCGGTATTTCTTTTGTTGCTTTTTTCCTGCACAGCGACATTTGCTACCCACATCCGGGCAGGCGAGATCACCGCCAGGCGTATTTCCAACGGTGCTCATACCTACGAAATAACTGTCATCGCCTACACAGACACCGGCTCGCCGATTCAGTTTGGGGAGGGGAATATCAGTATGGGGGACGGATCAGTTTATGCATTGAAAAACCTGGCTCCCAAGGAAACCATTCCGTTGGGCGATGATGTGGCTTTTAACAGGTTTGTGTTTACTTACACATACCCGGCACCAGGTGGCTATACCATCAGCTACCAGGAAAGTAATCGAAATGCGGGTGTTCTCAACATGGTGCGCTCAGTGGAGACTCCCTTTTACATTGAAACCATGCTGGCAATAGACCCAGCTTACAAGCTGAATAGCAGCCCCGTGCTGTTGGTGCCTCCGGTAGACCATGCTGTCGTAGGTGCACGTTTTGTTCACAACCCAGGAGCCTTCGATCAGGACGGTGATAGCCTGGCCTACAGGATGTGGTACCCAAAGCAAAACCGATTTGATTCTGTTTTTAACTATCGGATTCCTAACAATAGAATTTTTTACGAAGGCAGGGATTATTTTGCGGCTAACCAAGACCAGAACAGCATTCCATCATTTACACTTGATCCCATAAGTGGCGACCTTGTTTGGGATGCGCCAGGGATGGCTGGCGAATACAACATTGCATTTATTGTGGAAGAATGGCGCCTGTTTTTTGGTGAGTGGAAGCTTCTGGGCCAGGTAACACGGGACATGCAAATTATAGTAGAGGAGTCGGACAACAGGCCTCCGGATTTAATTGTGCCGGTAGACATTTGTGTAGAGGCTGGTACGCTCATACAAGACCAGGCAACTGGCAATGACCCGGAAGGAAAGAGGGTTTTGATGGAAGCTTTTGGTGGCCCTTTTGAATTTTCGAGTGGCAATGCTTCGTTTTCTCCTGACCCACCAGTTTATCAACAAACACCCGGAGCATTGAATTTTATGTGGCAGACTGCTTGCAGCCATGTCCGGCAGCGTCCATATGAAATTCGTTTCAAAGTGACAGACGAGCCCGCCGATGGTGGCGCAAAGCTTGTGGACTTTGATACCTGGAACATCACAGTAGTGGCACCAGCGCCAACAGGGCTTGCGGCAGGCGCTGAGTCCGATGGAACAGTCAGACTGTCGTGGGATGAGTACACCTGCTCCAATGCTGAATTGCTGCAAATTTGGAGACGGGTCGAGAGTTACGACTTTACCCCAGCCAACTGTGAGGTAGGCATGCCGAGTTATGCCGGTTACGAGCTGATTGATGTAGTTGACGCCGGTGCTCTTGGGTATGCAGACGACAACCTGGGAGCCGGGTTAGATCCGGGAGCTTCTTATTGCTATCGGTTAGTCGCTTCTTTTTACGAGCCGGAGGGCGGCATTTCCTATGTATCTGCGGAAGCTTGCGCTATCGCCAGAGCTGACGCACCAGTGATTACGCATGTAGATGTAGATGCTACTTCAGTTGAAAACGGGAGAGTAAATATATCATGGAGATCTCCATTCGATATTGATAAGGCTGACTTCCCCCCGCCTTATACCTATGAAGTGTTAAGAGCAAAAGGCCTCAGTGGCGATGATGAAATAGTAAGCCTTGGCACAACGCAGGATACAACCTGGGTCGATCAGGGGTTGAACACAGTCGATCTTCCCTACAACTATTTTGTTCGTCATTTGGGTGACAGCGGTCGGGTTGTTGGCGCTTCATCGGCTGCCTCCACCGTCAGGCTTGAACTGAAGTCAGACAGTACAAGTATTGATGTCAACTGGAGGTTTGATGTTCCCTGGTCAAACAACTCAGAGGAATTCCCGAAGCATTTCATCTACCGAAATAATGTGGACCTGGTCGACCCCGATGGCTTTTACCTTATTTCAACCATAGATGTCACTGGTCAGAATTTTCATTTTGCAGATACCCGGGGCCTGGTGCCAAAAACCGAATACTGCTACTATGTAACCACGCAGGGCAGCTACGGTAATTCCGCAATTGCTGCTCCTCTCCTCAATAGATCACAGATTATTTGCGGCTACCTCGATGACAAAGTGCCGCCCTGCCCGCCGATTAGCCTGGCGCTGGACGAAGCATTTTCCTGCGAGGCACAGACTCAGTTCAGTGATTGTGGAGATAGCGACTTTTCGAATAGAATACTGTGGCAAAAAGACGCTGTGTTAAATTGTGAGGATGAGGCTGTTAGCTACAATGTGTACTTTTCTGCTCTTGGGGAGGAGGGAACCTACAACCTGATTGCTCAGGTGAACACCACAAACTTTACCCATCAAAACCTAAAATCTTTCAAGGGCTGTTATAGGGTGGCGGCAGTGGACAAGTCAGGAAATGAAAGTGAGTGGACGGATCCGGTATGCAACGATAACTGCCCCTATTTTGAGCTGCCCAATGTTTTTACCCCCAACAACGACGGGAAGAATGATCTTTTCATTCCTTATTACAATGATGGAACCATCGCCGATTTTGACTTAACGAGGTGCATGCGTTTTGTGAAGTCGGTCGACTTCAAAGTATACGACAGGTCAGGAAAGATGGTGTTCTATACCAATTCCCGTGGTGTTGAAGGCTCCATTTTTATCAACTGGGCGGGCCAAACAGAGGCTGGGATAGACCTCCCTTCGGGGGTTTACTATTATGTGGTCGAGGTAGAATTTGATGTGCTTGATCAGCAGCAGGCCAAGGAAGAGTTGAAAGGCTGGGTTCAACTGGTTAGGTGATCCGTACATCCTCTTTTCAGGAACTGACATTTGCATATTCTTTGTAGCTTTGTTCGTTCAAACCAACTCACATCCTTTATGAATGCATATGTTTTCCCCGGGCAAGGGGCTCAGTTTTCCGGAATGGGCAAGGAGCTGTATGACACCAATGAAAAGGCAAAAGCGTTGTTCGAAAAGGCCAACGAAATACTGGGATTCAGGATTACAGATATCATGTTTAGTGGCTCTGATGAAGAGCTAAAGCAAACTAAAGTCACCCAGCCGGCCATCTTTATACATTCGGTGGTGATGGCGATGGTTTCAGATAATTTCAAACCCGATATGGTAGCTGGCCATTCTCTTGGCGAATTCTCGGCACTTGTTGCCAATAAATCCCTCTCTTTTGAGGATGGCCTCCGTTTGGTAAGCAAACGTGCACTTGCTATGCAGAAGGCTTGTGAGCTTACGCCATCTACAATGGCCGCAGTGCTTGGCCTCGACGACGCAAAGGTTGAGGAAGTATGCGCTTCAGTTACTGGCGAGGTGGTAGTGCCCGCTAATTATAACTGCCCGGGTCAGTTGGTTATATCAGGGTCTGTGAAGGGGATAGAAATTGCTTGCGAGAAAATGAAAGAGGCAGGTGCAAAAAGGGCGTTGGTGTTACCCGTTGGTGGGGCGTTTCATTCTCCTTTGATGGAACCAGCCAGACAAGAGCTCGCAGCCGCTATTGAGGCGACTCATTTCTCTCAGCCGATATGCCCGGTTTATCAAAATGTGACAACCAAAGGGTTGGTTAGTATTGATGAAATTAAAAAGAACTTGATTTCGCAGCTTACGGCTCCTGTGAAGTGGACGCAGTCGGTTCAGAATATGGTAGCCGATGGCGCTGCAAACTTTATTGAATGTGGCCCTGGCAAGGTACTTCAGGGACTTGTGAAGAAAATTTCACCTGAGGTTTCTGCTGGCAGCTTGTGATATGTAAATATTGAAAGCTGATATTCAAATTGTTATGTGATAAGCCATTAGGACACGGTCTTTTCTTGAATCTTTCACAAAACATTACATCACCTTCAATTCATCTAGCTCGGCTATCTTGTCGTCAAGGCGATGGAATAGGTGTTGAAAAAGGTCACTCACCCTGAATGTCAATTCTTTTGCACTCAGGCTTTTGTCGCCTTCATAGAAACTTGTTACTTGAGTAAGTGCGTCCATGAGCTCCACATACTCAAGCGTATTGAGTGTAGAGAAAATCTTATGCTTTAGGTGAGAAAAGGCTGTAGAATCACCTTTTTCAATGCTTGAAGTTATTTTGCTGTGAGCTTTTTCAAACTCCTGGTACATAAATTCGAGTAGCTGCTTGTAGGCGCCAGGGCTGCTGCGATATAAGCTGTCTAGGTTTTCGAAGTTCATCACAAAAATAAAGGGATAACAATTATTTGTTATCCCTAAATTAAGCCTTTTGGCTTTTGCGGTTTACGAAATATTCAGCAGAACCTTACTCCGACATTTTAGCGTCCATGCGCTTGCGCTCGTTTTCATCAAGATAGATTTTTCTCATCCTGATCGAAAGGGGAGTTACTTCCACGTATTCATCTTTCTTGATGTACTCCAGTGCTTCCTCCAAAGAGAACCTTCTTTTTGGGTATATTTTTGCACTGTCGTCGGTTCCGGATGCCCTTACGTTGGTGAGTTTCTTGCCCTCCTGTATGTTGACCACAAGGTCATTATTTCTCGAGTGCTCTCCAATCACCATGCCGCCATACACTTCGTCTCCTGCTTCAACGAAGAAAGTGCCTCTATCCTGAAGCTTGTCAATTTTGTAAGCAGTGGCACTTCCGGTGTCTACTGAAATGATCGAACCATTGATCCTGCCAGGTATTGGCCCTTTGTAGGGTTGGTAACTCAAGAAACGATGCGTCATAATTGCCTCACCTTGCGTAGCAGTAAGTACGCTATTTCGCAGGCCAATGATGCCACGGGCGGGAATCTCAAATTCGAGGTGCTGCAGGTCGCCTTTTGGCTCCATAATCTTAAGCTCAGCCTTCTTTTGCGTAGCGAGTTCGATCACCTTACCAGCAGATTCCTGTGGCACGTCGACTACCAGAAGCTCGATAGGCTCATTGCGGATGCCGTCGACTTCCTTGAACAATACCTGTGGCTGACCTACCTGAAACTCATAGCCTTCACGACGCATGGTTTCAATAAGAATAGACAAGTGAAGCACACCACGACCATATACCAGGAATTTATCCTCAGAAGTAGTCTCTTCAATACGCAAAGCAAGGTTCTTCTCAATTTCCTTGAACAAGCGATCTCTAACGTGACGTGATGTCACGAATTTGCCCTCTTTGCCGTAGAAAGGTGAGTTGTTGATAGTAAAGAGCATACTCATGGTAGGCTCGTCAATAGAAATCCTTGGCAGTGGCTGTGGATTATCTGCGTCGGTGATGGTGTCACCAATTTCAAAATCTTCAATACCAACAAGTGCACAAATATCACCCGCAGAAACTTCAGGTACTCTTAGCCTTCCCAGGCCTTCAAATACACTGATTTCCTTAATTTTTACTTTTTTAACAACTCCGTTTTTCTTGCAAAGACCCATAACGGTGCCTTCAACAAGTTTGCCCTGAAATACTCTACCGATAGCAATACGACCTGTGTAGGCGTTGAAATCCAGAGAAGTGATTTGCATTTGGGGTAAGCCCTCTCTCAAAGGAGCCGGAGGGATCACTTCCAGAATGGTATCCAGCAATGCTGTGATGTCTTCTGTTTTTTCTTTCCAGTCGTGGCTCATCCAGCCATGCTTCGACGAACCATATACAGTTCTAAAGTCAAGCTGGTCTTCAGTGGCGTCAAGGTTGTACATTAACTCAAATACCTGCTCATGCACTTCGTCGGGACGACAGTTCTCTTTGTCTACCTTGTTGATCACTACGATAGGCTTAAGTCCCAGAGCAAGTGCTTTGCTAAGCACAAAGCGTGTCTGTGGCATAGGGCCTTCGAAGGCATCTACCAACAAAAGAACGCCATCGGCCATTTTCAATACTCGCTCTACCTCACCACCGAAATCGGAGTGACCAGGCGTATCAATAATGTTGATCTTGACGTCTTTGTATCGAATGGATACATTTTTTGAAAGGATGGTAATTCCTCTTTCTCTCTCCAGGTCATTATTGTCAAGGATGAGGTCACCAGACTCCTGGTTATCCCTGAAAAGCTTGGACTGGTGGATGATTTTATCAACCAAGGTAGTTTTACCGTGGTCAACGTGCGCTATAATAGCGATATTACGGATATTATTAGACATGTCTTATGAAATTCGCCCGCAAAGGTACGAATAAAACATGGCTAAAAGAAGCTATGTTAAGAAATAGTAATTTAAAAGACAAGGTAAGTGAGCGGTGAGTCAGGTGTTTACCCTATTTCTTCTTGTTTAGCGTTTCCCTGTAGGCTGTTTCTAGTGCATCTTTGACTAACTCTTCCGGCACTTTGTCCAGCTCAAACATAGTCCAGCCTTGTTGCCCCCATTTATTTGGAACAGGGAACACCCCTTTTTCAAATTCGCAAAAAACCGATTGATCCACTTCATTGAACTTGATGTTGGCAGTGTGGCTGCTTTCATGAAGCGTAGCAAAGATTACCCTGGTTTTGAAGGCAGCTCTGTCGAAATGAGGCCGCTCTTCTACCTCAGGTAGTGAGAGGGCCATTTCCTTGAACCTGTCATTAGACACCATACGCTTACTGTTTTTTTTTTTGACTTGCCAGGGGTCATAAGAGCCGAAGTTCCACAGGTGACCCTCCAGGTCGTAGCAAGAGAAGTTTTTCCCTCCATAGCTCTCCTGTTTTAGCTCAATGGCCATCCGGGCACCGTGTTTCTTCGCTTTTTCGTACAGTGCATCCACCTCACTTTCATCCAGCACTATGTAGGGGCTTTGAGTTTCAAAACTTCCCACGGCAGAAGGGTGCTTGATGAGCCTGCTGTAGGGGCTTCCGCTGTCTTGAGTACCTACCATGATCATGCAGTTGCCAAGCACAAGCTCGGCATGGCTTACCACGCCATTCTCCTCGGCGAACACCTGGTGTTTTTCAAATCCAAAAGCATTGCATAGCCAGTCAATTGCATTCAGGGCTTCGTTGTAGCCGAGGCAGGGAATAATAGATGTAGCTTTCATAGTTCAAATTTTATGACCGCAATATTGAGAGAAAGAAGAGGTAAAAATTGGAAAAAAGCGACTTTCAACCTGCCCAGTTCACCGTTTCTGTTGTGTTGCCACGCAAAAACGCTCCTGGACTAAATCCGGCAAACTCTTTAAAATCCTGTATGAAGTGCGATTGGTCGTAATAGCCACATTGAAGAGCGATTTCTGTCAGCGACGGTCTGACCTGATTTAGCTCGGGAAAAATAGACTGAAACCGTACTACCCGGGAATAAAGCTTCGGACTCATGCCTGCCAGCGCTTTGAATTTCCTTTCAAAATGCCTTTTCGAGAGACAGTGTCTACTGGCAAGTTCGTCGACGGAAACCTGGCCCTTCAATCGTATAATGTCTTTGACGGCATGTTCCAGCGAATAAGGTTCACTTTTCACTTGCTGAAGCTTCGAATGCAGATACGCAGACAGGATGGCCACTCGTTGCTCATTGTTCTTTGCCGTCATTATTCTGTTTTCAAGCTCATCGCCCTTTTTTCCCATCACAGACCTGATGTCCGGCATTTGATTGCTGACCTCGCAGGCTGGGATTTGAAATAAGGCCGGTAGCGCATGCGGGTAAAGGTATACCCCAAAGATGCCAAAGCTTTGGTCAGTAACGAAACGCCTGTATCTGCTTGTTTGCCCCTGAAATCCCGAAGTAAACGACTTGTCGGTCTTGTTTTGGTCAAGCACCTGTCGAAAAGTCCCCTGATAGTGAAAAAGCCATTCGCTGCATCCATCGGCCATGGCACGGTGGATATAGTGACCACCGATTGGCACTTCGGCTTCGAGCGTCCAGAAAAACCGGACGTAGTCGGCCAGGGAATGCGGTGGAGGAATGGTTTTGTATTCCATGCGATAATACTTTAATGCAACTTGCACAATAGCTCTGGTTACTACAAAGTATACTATAAAAATGAAAGGAGATGTGGTCACCACTTACATTAGAGTAGTATAGCCAATAACTCTTACGGGAGCTTACACACTTAAGTACTTTCCCCTATCTTTGCAGCCCAAACCAAGAATAATGGCTAAGAAGACTTACAAAAGACACACCGTTACTGCTGCATTGATCTATGCCAATGGGCCTATCCATATAGGTCATTTGGCTGGCTGCTATCTCCCATCCGATATCTATGTGAGGTATATGCGCTCAATGGGGGAGGATATTGTGTTTGTGAGTGGAACGGATGAGCACGGCGTGCCCATCACGCTGAAAGCCCGCAATGAAGGAACAACCCCTCAGGCTGTGGTGGATAAGTATTATGATATCATCAAAAACTCCTTTGCTGAGTTTGGTATTTCCTTCGATACCTATTCACGCACAAGCCGGGAGATTCATCATAAAACCTCGCAGGATTTTTTTCTTAATCTTTATGAAAAGGGGATTTTTGAAGAGCAAACAACCGAGCAATATTTTGATGAAAAGGCCAATCAGTTTTTGGCAGACAGATATATAGTGGGCACATGCCCTACTTGCGGCAACGAAAATGCGTACGGCGATCAATGTGAAAAATGTGGAAGCACCTTAAGCCCTCAGGAGCTCGGCAATCCCCGCTCCATGCTGAGCGGCGAGAAACCAGTGCTGAAGCCCACCAAAAACTGGTACATGCCGCTAGATAAGCTACAGCCTAAAATTGAGAAGTACGTCGACAGTCACCCCGAGTGGAAAACCAACGTATTTGGTCAGTGCAAAAGCTGGCTCACCCAGGGGCTGCAGCCCCGTTCTATGACTCGTGACCTCGACTGGGGTGTGAAAGTACCTCTGCCAGACACGGAAGGTAAAGTGCTCTATGTTTGGTTTGATGCACCCATTGGTTACATCTCGGCCACCAAGGAATTGAAGCCCAATGACTGGGAGAAGTACTGGAAGGACGATGATACACGGCTTGTGCACTTTATTGGTAAAGACAATATTGTTTTTCATTGTATCATTTTCCCTTCCATGCTGATGGAGCACGGCGATTTCGTGGTGCCCGACAATGTGCCTGCCAACGAATTTATGAACCTTGAGGGTCAGAAGATCAGTACCAGCCGCAACTGGGCGGTGTGGCTGCACGAGTACCTGGAGGAGTTTCCTGGCAAGCAGGACGTGTTGCGCTATGTGCTTTGCGCCAATGCGCCGGAAACCAAGGACAATGACTTTACCTGGAAGGATTTCCAGACAAGAAATAACAGTGAACTGGTGGCCATCTTTGGCAACTTTGTGAACAGAGCAGTGGTGCTCACTCATAAGTATTATGAAGGCAGGGTGCCTCAGAGGGGAGAGCTCTTTCAGTTTGATGAAGAAACGCTGGCTAAGTTGACGGAATTCCCCGCAGTAATTGCTGGTTCTATTGAGCAATTCAAATTCCGGGAAGCGTTGGCGTCATTGATGGATTTGGCGAGGTTAGGTAATAAGTACCTGGCCGACACGGAGCCATGGAAGCTGATCAAGACAGACCCAGAGCGTGTGAAAACCATCATGAACGTCGCTCTGCAAATAGCCGCCACGCTACAGGTGGCATGTGAGCCTTTTTTGCCGTTTACTGCCACCAAATTGGGTGGCATGTTCAATCAGAGTGGAGTCAAATGGAGCGACCTTGGAAAAGGTGATCTTTTGCCCGGCGGGCACCAGCTAGAGGCTCCGACGCTGCTGTTTGAAAAAATAGAAGACGATGTGGTGGAGGCTCAGATAGCAAAGCTGGAAGCAACAAAAAAACTAAACAGTCCTGCCGAAAAAGCGGGCGAAATAAAAAAAGCAGAAAAAATGGAAGTACCCGGGCTTAAGGAAGAGATAGTGTATGATGATTTCACCAAGCTTGACATGAGAGTGGCTACTGTGCTTGAGTGCGAAAGAGTGCCCAAGTCGGACAAGCTGCTCAAGTTTTTGCTCGACACGGGCATCGACAAACGCACCATATTGAGTGGCATTGCAAAGCATTACCAACCGGAAGATTTGATAGGTAAGCAGGTGGTGGTGCTGGCTAACCTGGCACCCCGCAAGATGATGGGCATTGAATCGCAGGGAATGATTCTTTCGGCGGAAGATGAGGAAGGCAACTTGAGACTGTTACAGGCCAATGCAGTGACAAATCCGGGAGCGACCATCAGCTAGTTTTAGTAGCTCGCAGATTTAAAGCTCGCAGAGACGCAAAGTAAAAGCTGATTTTATACGGAATTTCGTTGGTGCTACAGGTTATTGACAATTCTAACAATGCCGTTTTTTATTAAAGATTCGTTGAAGTTGACCAACAAGCCTAATTTTATCCCCGTGAGTTTCAGGTAGGTTAAAAGCTGTTTTTTGTGAACGTCAGCCAGCGACTCAATGGATTTAATCTCAATAATGACTTTGTCTTCGACAATCAAGTCGGCCCGAAAACCTTGATCCATCTTTATGCCTTTCCACTCCACTGGTATTGTTTTCTGCTTTTCCACTTTGAGCCCCTCAGCTTTCAACTCGTAGTGCAAAATGGTTTCGTATACAGTCTCAAATAGTCCAGGACCAAGCTGGCTGTGTATCTCGTATAGTTTGTTGATAATAATTCTGGAAATCTCGTTTTCGTGTAGTGATGCCATATTTCTTTATTTTTTTATCGAATAATAAACTGAACTTACAATATTTCAAAATCTCGTGTTTCCCTCCGCTCTACTAGCGTCTCTGCGCTCCTGCTAGAGCCACTTTCCTCTAGCGTCTCTGCGAGAACCCTTTTCCTCTCTAGCGCCTCTGCGTCTCTGCGAGAACCCTTTTCCTCTAGCGTCTCTGCGCCTCTGCGAGCCACTTTCCTCTCTAGCGTCTCTGCGCCTCTGCGAGTCACTTTCCTCTAGCGTCTCTGCGTCTCTCCGAGCAATATTCCTCGCTCATCAAAATCCATGTTGTTTCTTGTACCAACCCATATTAACTTAGCACGCCGTTAGAAAGACTATACGATGAGAGAAATACAATTCAGAGAAGCCCTTCGTGAGGCGATGAACGAAGAGATGAGAAAAGACCCCAAAATATTCCTGATGGGGGAAGAAGTGGCAGAATACAATGGCGCCTACAAGGTAAGCCAGGGTATGCTCGATGAGTTTGGACCAGAAAGAGTGATCGACACACCCATTGCTGAATTAGGTTTTGGTGGACTGGGCGTAGGTGCCGCTATGAACGGCCTTCGACCAATCATAGAATTTATGACCTTCAACTTCTCATTGGTAGCCATCGACCAGATCATTAATGGTGCTGCCAAAATGATGTCGATGTCAGGTGGGCAGTTCAATGTGCCTATCGTTTTCCGCGGCCCTACAGGCAATGCAGGTCAGTTGAGCTCACAGCACTCACAAAATTTTGAAAATTGGTTTGCCAACACTCCTGGTTTGAAGGTGGTGGTGCCATCCAACCCATACGATGCCAAAGGCTTGCTAAAGTCTTCTATTCGTGACGACGATCCGGTTATTTTCATGGAGTCGGAGCTGATGTATGGCGATAAAGGTGAAGTGCCGGAAAGTGAATACCTGATTCCGTTAGGCACAGCCAAGGTGGTGAGAGAAGGAAATGACGTAACCATCGTTTCATTTGGTAAAATGATGAAAGTGGCTTTCGAAGCTGCCGACGCCCTTCAGCAGGAAGGCGTATCTGCCGAAGTAATTGACCTGATGAGTGTTCGCCCGATTGACTACGAAACAGTGGTGAATTCAGTAAAGAAAACCAATAGATTGGTGATTGTTGAAGAAGCCTGGCCTCTGGCGTCGATTGCCTCAGAAATCACCTACCATATACAGCGCTACGCTTTTGATTACCTCGATGCGCCAGTAAGGAGGGTGACCAACCTCGATGTGCCACTGCCATACGCCCCTACATTGATCGAGTTCATTTTGCCCAACGCAAAGAAGACGATTGATGCTGTGAATGCGGTGATGTATCGTTAAGGATTAAAACACTAAAATTGGAAAGGCCCGTCGATGGGCCTTTTTTTATGCCTTGTGGGCTGAAGGAGGGCCATTGTTGCATGCCGGTCGTCGATGAGTCGACAGGCTGATTTTAATACAGATTCTGGATTTTAGAAAAACCCTGGTCAAGGCTCATCCGTAAATGCCATATCAAATAAAACTAGTATGGAATCACTTTTTGAACAAAGACCTGCACTTATTCTAATAGACATACAAAAAGCCTTTGAAGATGTTGCGTACTGGGGTGGACAGCGAAACAATCCCAACGCAGAACAGTATGCATCGGAGCTGCTCTTTATTTGGAGAAAGCACCAGTTGCCAGTCTTCCATGTTCGACATTGTTCTGCCAACCCCCGGTCGCCGCTACACTCTTCCAACCCGGGCAATGCTTTTAATGAACTGGTGGAGCCGCTACCTGGAGAGCCTGTGGTAGAAAAAAGTGTCAACAGTGCTTTTATTGGCACGGATCTGCAAAAGCGACTGAATGAAAAAGGTATTGACAGCCTGGTTATTGTGGGGTTGACTACAGACCATTGTGTTTCTACCACAACAAGAATGGCCGGCAACCTGGGCTACAAAACCTATTTGGTGCACGACGCCACAGCCACTTTCAACAAAATCGGACACGACGGAAACGAGTATTCTGCTGGAGTCATTCATGCCACTGCATTAGCAAGTTTGAAAGACGAGTTTGCACAGATTGTTTCAACCGATTCGCTAAAAGCGATGGCACCAATATTGAATTAAATAAAATCGCTCCAAATGATCGTTGCAAACCGCTGTCCGGATCAGGAAATTCTCACACGGCTAAGGAATAAAGTCAATAACGGAGACAACCGGGTGCTGGAATGGCCCGATGTGGTAGTAAATGGCCATTATCAGGTGTTCGAGAAGGAGATACCCGAGAGCTCATTCACTATTTTTTCTGTCAATACCGACGGGCTGGTGACGCTTACCACAAAAGACCGTGATGTCAGGTTTTGCAGAGAGACTATTTGTGTTGTTAACCCCTTTGAGCACTTCAGCTTCTCAATTCGTGACTCATTACCTGTGAACATTATGAATGTGCACCTGGGCTTTGATACTTACAACGAACTCCTTTCCAGTATCCTGTCGGACGATGAGAGGCTGCTTGACAACCTGACCGGACGCAGTGAACCCTATCTGTTTGATAACCGCCTTTTTTTCAATGAGCCCCTGTTTAGAGGTAAGTTACTTAGCTACCAGCGTGACAACGGCGACGAATACCTCTTAGAGTTGATGGATGTGATTGGAGGACTGATTGGCAAAAACAGTAAATCTGCTATGAGGATTCCGTCGCAAAAAAGTGCGACAAAAGCTGAGCTTTTCAAAAGAGTGGCCATCGGCAGAGATATCATTTTCAGTCAGTATAGTGACCCCTCTCTTACGGTAGACGCCCTGAGCAGAGAGGTGCTGATGTCGAAGTTTCATTTTATCAGGGTATTCAGGCAGGCTTTCGGCTTCACGCCTCATAAACTAATTCAGCAGGTGAGGGTGAGAAAAGCACTTGAATATATCAAGAGTGGAGAGATGACTATAACCGACGTAGCTGAGAAAGTTGGCTTTCAGGAGGCTAACTCTCTTTACCCTTTGATAAGAGGGAGACGATTTGAATTTAATTAGCAATTTCGAATAGCTGGCGGAGGCTGACCTGAGGCTAGTTTTGTGTCAAAAACAACGGAGACATGGAACTACAACTCATTCGAAATGCTACGGTGAAGTTATGCTATGGTGGTATTACTTTTTTGATTGACCCTTATTTGGGAGAAAAACATAGCCAACCCTCGCTGGCAGGACGGTCTGAAAATCCAACGGTTGATTTGCCATTTAGCATCAAAGAGGTGATGGAAGGTGTTGATTACATTATTGTCTCTCATCTGCATCCGGATCATTTTGATGACGGAGCTCGGCGTAATCTCTCCAGGCAAGCCCCCATTCTTTGTCAGCCTGAAGATTTGGCCGCACTCAAGTCAAGTGGTTTTGGAAACACCCGGGCCATTGCTCAGGAGTTAGACATCCAGGGGGTGAGCATCACCCGAACGGACTGTCAGCATGGCTCAGGTGAGATTCTGCCGCTGATGGGCGTTGCATCTGGTTTTGTATTCCGGCATTTGGAAGAGAAGACTCTTTACTGGTGTGGCGATACGGTTTGGTACGATGGAGTGCAGCAGGTGATCGACAGGCACAATCCAGGTATAATTGTCTGTCATGCAGGAGGAAACGCTTTTTTGCAGTCCTACAATGTATTTGGGCCAGCTTTTTCTGGTGACAGTGAGTCACTGGTGATGGACGCAGAGCAGGTGTTAACGCTTTGTGACTACGCTCCGCAAGCGCAGGTGGTGGCTACGCATATAGGAGCCCTGGACCATGACACCTTTACCAGGCAGGAGCTTCGGAACAAGGCAGCCACGCAGGCAGAAAGAGGACAGCTTCTGGTACCCGAAGACGGAGAGGAAATGATTTTTTAACAACAGATGATATGACCAGCATTGAAAAAAGAGTAAAAAAATTGGGGCTTGTTCTGCCGGATCCGTCAACGCCGGGTGGTAACTATTCTTCATGCAATTCCCGGGGAAACCTCGTATCGGTGGCGATACAGTTTCCGATAAAAAATGAAGAATACCTTTACCAGGGGAAGCTGGGCGCCGACCTGGACACCGAGGCTGGCTATCAGGCCATGCGCCTGTGCGGGCTCAATGTGTTGGCGCAGATAAACAAATATTTCGAGCTTGAACATATTGAAGGACTCAACCATGTCGACATATTTTACCGCAGTACCGATGACTGGGACGATGCCCCAAAGGTGGCCAATGGCGCTTCTGATCTTTTTGTAGAAGTGCTTGGCGAGAAGGGTCATCACTCACGGGCTATCATTGGCGTACATGCCTTGCCACGACAGTTTTCGGTTGGGCTCGCCGTAACCCTGACCTTGCGCAGGCGAATTCCGTGGATTTTCGCCTGACTACCAGTTTGAAACCGGGCTTAATTTATTCAGGAGGTGGTGGATGTAGCCCGAATTGAAAAAGGACTCCCAAGGCAAAACGTTTGAACAATGGAGTACATCAAAGATGAAAAGTAAACCGGTAACAACTTAGGCTTTTGGTGGCCTTTGCTTTCCCTGTTGACGGCACCGACTTGTGGTTCACCCAACGGGGCATCTACTCCTATCCCTCACGCTGAGAACCTGAAGGGATTCACCAGCAAGGCCGCCGCTGCACTACAGTCTCCATCGCAACGTCATCTCGATCCGCTACCCCGATGGCTATCGGGAGGCGGAGAGAGATCCCCATGACCTTGCAGTGTCTTCTAAAGACTCACTGCTATCATCACCTTACAGATCGTTTCCATCTGAAGCTTCCTCTCATCTCCACTCAAGCCTGAGCCGATTCCCTTTCAAGCTTGTGTCGACTGTCGCTGAAGCTTCGACCTTTTCCTGCTCAAGCTTGTATCGTTAACGGTGCTAGCTTGTTCCGTTTACATTTGAAGCTTCAACCGGGTCCGACTGAAGCTTCAACCAGAACTCATTGAAGCTTCAACGGGAGCTCATTGAAGCTTCGACAAGAGTCCATTGAAGCTTCAACGGAAAACGCTCATTTTTTGCTGAGGGAAAGTGGGTGATTTATCACGTATTTAGGAAGTTGATTGTAATAAAATGCCTGTTTTCGTTATTATGAAATAATGCAAATATTGAAGGGCAGCTTATGGCGACTTTTAGAGCAGATTTCGATGCATGACTTAAGATGGATGCAAAAATTCGGGTATGCAAATACAATCGATTGAAATGTAAAGAATGTGCTTTATTGAGATGTGTTTTAAACGACGAAACTCCAAAATGGTTTACCTTTATAAGGCGTTTCTTTATCAATCAGGATAAAAAAACTAAATGAGAAAAATAATAGAATTTTTTTCTAATAATTGGAGTGAGTAGGGGTGTTTTGGCACTAATATTGAAATGAGAATTACTGTACGAAATGAACTGAATATTCCCTCTCACAAAGCTTCGTTCAAGGCGCCAGACAGGTTTTCCAAAGTTGGTTTTTCGTCATAAGTACACCTTAAATCATTTATTCACATTTTAACAATTTTCAATTATGTCTATTTTGTATAAAACCATCCGCAAAGCCGAGCCGGGAGTGGCAGGCGGCGGTCAATACAAGTTCTACGCAGGTATCGTAAGAGAGCGGGAAGCCACTCTCCGGGAAATGGTGAAGGAGATTTCTTCCAGAAGCACCGTTACCACCGCTGATGCCTTTGCTGTTATCGAAAACTTTTTGGAGCTGGTGCCTAAGTTTCTGCGCAACGGTCGCAATGTGAACCTTGGGCAGCTGGGTCGTTTCAAAGTGAATTTGAAAAGCAAAGGGCACGAGCTACCTGGTGAAGTAAGTAACTACAGCATTCTTGGTAGCAAGGTGTCTTTTACCCCTAGCCTGGAAATGAAGGAGGAGCTTATGACCATCAGGTACACCAAGGCGGCCGGCCATGAGCAGGACTTTGAAGAGGAGGCTGAATGATAAGTGTCCTTAAGGCTAAGGTCCTAACCTAGAATCCCGCAGCGATCTGCGGGATTTTTTTATGTGGGTTGGTGGTGAGGGCTGCAGTTTCTGAAGCTACCGCTAATTCTTGAAATAATTTACGAAGGAAATTTGCTAGGTTTTAATCGAATTGTTCCCTAAATTTTCACTGGCCAGCCATATTTTTTTAATTATTCCCTGTGAACCTTTCTAAGTGAAGTGTTTTTTCTGCCGACAAATGGCAGAAACTTCTTATTGTATTCGAGAAATTTTAGGAATTGAGGTAAAAAAAAGCCCCGCATTGTAAGGCGAGGCGGCTTAAATGTTTTACTCATCAAATAGTAGATATAAAAGGAGTTCGTGACACATTCAAAAAGAAAAAGCGAGGACTCGTTAGAATCCCCGCTTTAAATGTTTTCACAACGGAATAATCCTTATTGTGATTTGCTTTCAGGTAGTAAAACTAGAAATAATACCGAATAAGTAAAGACATATGAAAAAGATTTTAGGACTGGATTTGGGGACAAACTCAATTGGGTGGGCACTTATTGAACAAGATTTTGCCGATAAACGAGGACAAATCCTAGGAATGGGAAGTCGAATCATCCCCATGAGTCAGGACATCTTAGGGGATTTTGATAAAGGTAACTCTGTTTCTCAAACGGCAGCAAGAACCAGTTACAGATCTATCAGACGATTGCGAGAACGTCATCTACTCAGAAGAGAGCGTTTACATCGAGTCTTAAATATTTTGGGATTTCTTCCTGAACATTATGCCAGCCAGATTGATTTTGAAAAGCGGCTTGGACAATTCCTTGACGAAACGGAACCCAAACTTGCCTACAGCAAAACCGATTTCATTTTTAAGAGGTCCTTTGAGGAAATGCTAGAAGACTTCAAGAAAAATCAGCCCACACTTTTGAAAAGAAAGAATAAAAAGGGCGAGGATGCGAAGGTTCCTTATGACTGGACAATCTACTATCTGCGTAAGAAGGCCTTAACCTATAAAATTGAAAAAGAAGAGTTGGCCTGGCTGTTGTTGGGCTTTAATCAAAAAAGAGGATACTATCAATTGAGAGGCGAGGAGGAGGAGGAAAACCCTAACAAACTGGTCGAATTTCACTCTTTGAAAATAGTTGATGTCGTACCAGATAATCAGGCTAATAGTAAAGGTGATTTGTGGTATTCGTTGCACCTTGAAAACGGCTGGATATATAGGAGATCGAGCAAAATTGATCTGTCAGATTGGAAAGATAAGATTCGAAATTTCATTGTTACAACTGATTTAAATGATGATGGCTCTATAAAAACGGACAAAGAAGGAGGCGAAAAAAGAAGTTTCAGGGCGCCTGGCGAAGATGACTGGACGCTCTTGAAAAAGAAGACAGAACAGGAGATCGATGAATCTGCTAAAACTGTTGGAGCCTTTATATATGATGCGCTTCTACAAAATCCCAATCAAAAGATAAGAGGTAGGCTGGTTCGCACCATTGAGCGCAAGTTCTACAAAGACGAGTTGAAAGCTATTCTCTCAAAGCAGGTTGAACTACAGCCGGAATTGTTTAAGGACGATTTGTATAATGACTGTGTGCGTGACTTGTACCGCCATAATGAAGCACACCAACTCTCTTTGAGCAAAAGAGATTTTGTACACCTGCTGGTGGATGACATTATTTTCTACCAACGTCCGCTCAAAAGCAAAAAATCATCGATTGGAGACTGCTCATTAGAGTTTAGGGAGTATAAAGCAAAAGATCAGAACGGGAAGGAAGTAACGAAAACGGAGCACCTGAAAGCCATCCCCAAATCTCACCCCTTATACCAGGAATTTAGAGTTTGGCAGTGGCTCTATAATCTCAAAATTCATAAAAAGGATGACGAAACTGATGTAACACTTGAATTCCTCCAAAGCATTGAAGATAAGGAGAGGCTGTTTGGGTTTCTGATGGCACAAAAAGAGGCCGACCACAAATCGGTTCTAAAGCATTTGCTTGAGCCCCTTGCCTTGAAAGGGAAAGCATTGAATGCGGAAATAGCCAAATACCGATGGAACTATGTTTATGACCCCGAAAAGGACGAATCAAAGAAATACCCCTGCAACGAAACCGGTTACGATATCAGGAGGCGGCTGGGAAATGTGAAGAACGTTTCTGACAACTTTTTGACACCCCAAATCGAGCAGCATTTATGGCATGTCATTTACTCGGTTACGGATAAAAAGGAGTTTGAAAAAGCGCTTAAATCCTTTGCCATTAGACATGGGTTAGATGAAGAATCGTTTATTGAAAGCTTCAGAAAATTTAAGCCATTTGACAGCGACTATGCCTCCTACTCCGAAAAGGCTATCAAAAAGCTTCTACCTCTCATGCGCTTAGGAAAATACTGGAATTGGGAAGCGATAGACCACAAAACGAAGGGTAGGATTGATAACATCCTGACGGGAGAGTACGATGAAGAAATGAAAAACCGTGTCCGGGAAAAAGCTATCCATCTGACAGATAAAGAACATTTTCAGGGTCTACAACTTTGGTTGGCACAGTACATTGTCTATGACCGGCACTCGGAAGCGGCTTTGGCAGGCAAATGGAAGTCTGTTGCTGACTTGGAAAAGTATCTGGAAGAATTCAAGCAACACTCTCTGAGAAACCCAATAGTGGAGCAGGTAGTAACAGAAACGCTGCGGGTAGTTCGAGACATTTGGATAAGATATGGAAACGGGGCGGAAAACTACTTTGATGAAATCCACATCGAATTGGGTCGGGAGATGAAAAATACGGCTGAGGAACGCAAGAGGATCACCAGCCAGATTTCAGACAATGAAAACACCAACCTGCGTATAAAAGCATTGATTGCTGAATTAAAAAGCCATAGCGACATTGAAAACGTCCGGCCTTACTCGCCCATGCAACAGGAAGCTCTGAAGATTTATGAAGATGGTGTTTTGAACTCCGGAATAGAAATCCCAGATGAAATTATCAAAATCAGTAAAACAGCCCAACCGACAAAATCCGAGCTCATACGTTACAAACTCTGGTTAGAACAAAAATACCGTTCGCCCTATACCGGTCAAGTGATTCCTTTGAGCCGGTTGTTCACTGAAGATTATCAGATTGAGCACATCATACCACAAAGCCGCTACTTTGATGACAGCTTCAACAACAAAGTGATCTGCGAAGCTGCCGTAAACCAGCTTAAGGATAAACAGCTCGGGTTAGAATTTATTAAAAGCCATCAAGGAGAAATGGTTGAAACGGGGAATGGGAAGCCTCCGGTCATGGTTTTCAATGAGAATGACTACAAAGACTTTGTAGCACAGCATTACAACAAAAACCGTGGCAAGCGCAATAAATTACTACTAGAAGAAATCCCAGAGAAGATGATCGAACGGCAGCTGAATGACACTCGCTATATCAGCAAGTTCATTTCCAACCTACTGGCTAATATAGTGCGTTCCGACAAAGACGATGAGGGAGTAAACTCCAAAAAAATTATACCAGGCAATGGCAAAATCACTTCGACACTCAAGCAAGATTGGGGGTTGAACGACGTTTGGAACGACCTGATCCTTCCCAGGTTTGAACGGATGAATGAGTTAACAAACAGCACTGCGTTTACCTCAAAGAACAAAGAAGGTCACACCATTCCAACTGTTCCAATGGAGCTATCAAAAGGGTTTCAGAAAAAGCGGATAGACCACAGGCATCATGCTTTAGATGCTTTGGTTATTGCTTGTGCCACAAGGGATCATGTCAATTTATTGAACAACCAGTCGGCGAAATCAGATTCGAGGCGCTACGATTTGCAACACAAACTACGCAATACCGAAAAGTGGATAGACAAAGAAGGAAGAGAAAGGGAAAAATTCACGGACTTTAAAAAGCCCTGGAAAAAT
Organism: Imperialibacter sp.; assembly: GCF_040222385.1. GTDB lineage: Bacteria > Bacteroidota > Bacteroidia > Cytophagales > Cyclobacteriaceae > Imperialibacter. The sequence goes on along the minus strand of NZ_JAVKDF010000042.1, from coordinate 170,490 downwards.
TTTGCTAGTGATTCTAAAAACGAATTAGAAAAAGTGGTGATTAGTTTCAAACAAAACCTCAGGATCATTAATAAAGCAAGCAATAGGTATCAAAAGTACGAAAACGGTAAAAAAGTACAAGTAAAACAGAAAGGTGTGAATTGGGCGATTCGGAAGTCATTGCACACTCCAATGCCTTACGGGAAGAAAACTTATGATTTTGACATATTGGAAATCGCCAAATCTGTTGGGAAGCGAGAGCATATAATCGATGATGGCGTAAAAGCTAAAGTTGAAAAGGTGCTCGCAGAGTGCGGAGGAAAAATCACTGAAGCGCAAAAGGTGCTAAAAGAGAATCCAATCAATGATGATACTGGCGATCCTATAAAAGTGACAGCATTCAAGATCAAATTGGAAAAGTTCAGAAAACGCCAACCTATCACAGAACTTTCAAATCGTGGACAAGGCGGAATAAAAACACTAGAAGATGCTGTCAAATATATCAACAAAGTGGCTGAACTTAGCCTTCGGAATGATTTGCTCGGTCATTTACGAGAGGCCGACAACGATATAGATAAGGCTTTCAGTGCTGAAGGATTAGAAAATTTCAATACTAAAAGGAAGACTCCTGTCTATAAGCTACCCATTGCCGAAAGTGGCAGTGGTCGTTTTGCTGTTGGAAATAAAATTGGTACAAGGCATAAGTGGGTAGAAGCCGACAAGGGGACAAATTTATTTCTAGCGATTTACACAGATGAAAACGGAAACCGCAGCTACAATACGATCCCGCTAAACATTGTCATTGAGCGGCAAAAACAAGGGTTGTATCCTGTACCGGATTCTAATGAAATCGGAAATAAGTTACTGACGTACCTTTCCCCAAGTGACTTAATTTACGTGCCCTCTCACGATGAAATAGAGAGCCCCAGCCAGATAGATTTTGAGAACTTGAATAGTGAGCATGTTAAAAGGATATATAAAATGGTCAGTACAACTCAAGATAAATTGGAATGTGTGCCAATTCACTATGCATCTCCTATTCTCGTCAATGAAATGGGATCTAACAACAAAAGTCAGAATACTATTGACGGTGTGCAAATAAAGTCAGTCTGCCTCAAGCTTAAAGTAGATCGGCTAGGGAATATCTCCAAAGCTTAATGAAATGATCAAACGCACCCTCTACTTCGGCAACCCCGCCTACCTGAAAAAACAGCAGGATCAGCTGGTGGTGGACTTCAAAGAAGAAGGCCGTCCACCCGCTTCGGTACCTATTGAGGACATTGGCCTGGTGGTGCTGGATCACCAGCAGGTGAGCCTTACCCATGGCCTGGCCAATGCCCTGATCAATAACAACGCTGCATTGCTCTTTTGCGATGAGCGCCACCTGCCCAATGGCCTGGTGCTGCCCATGAGTGCTAACAGCCTGTTTACCGAAAAGCTCAGGGCCCAGCTCGACGCCAGCCAGCCCCTGAAGAAACAGCTCTGGAAGCAGACCGTGCAAGCTAAAATCCGTAATCAGGCTGCTGTGCTGGGTGAATTGGGTTTGCTCACCGATAATATGCAGCGCTGGGCCGAACAGGTAGGCAGTGGCGACCCGGTGAACCTCGAAGGCCGGGCAGCGGCGTGGTACTGGAAAAACCTGTTTGAGCATGTAGACCATTTCACCCGCCACCGCTACGGAGAGCCGCCCAACAACATGCTCAACTACGGCTATGCCATACTGAGGGCAGTAGTAGCCCGCAGCCTGGTGGGCAGCGGATGCCTGCCGGCTATGGGTATCCACCACCGCAACAAATACAATGCCTTTTGCCTGGCCGACGACGTGATGGAGCCCTACCGCCCCTATGTGGACAGGCTGGTGCTCGACATGGTGCACACCATGGACGAACTGCCCGAAGAGCTGGGTAAGGAAGAAAAAGCCCGGCTGCTGACTGTTCCTACCCTGGACGTTAGCATCGATGGCATGAAAAGCCCCCTGATGGTGGCCATGCAACGCACCACGGCCAGCCTGATGGCCTGCTACGAAGGAGAAAGCCGAACACTTGCCTATCCGGAAATGTGAGCAGTGCTGCCGCCACCGAGCGACTCAACCAATACCGCATCATGTGGGTCTTCGTATTTTTTGATTTGCCTACCGACACCAAAAAGGACAGGTACCACTACACCCAGTTCAGAAAGAATTTGCAAAAAGACGGCTTCAGCATGATGCAATACTCCATTTATGTGCGCCACTGTAACAGCCGGGAAAATGCCGACGTGCACATCAAGCGAGTGAAGCGGTTTTTGCCGCCCAAGGGGGAAGTGATTGTGTTTACTTTAACTGACAAGCAGTTTGGCATGATGGAGTTTTTTATCGGGCCGGAAATGAAGGACAGGCCCGATACCCCCCAGCAATTGGAATTGTTTTAAACAAAAAATCCCGGCCCTTTTCGGAGCCAGGATTTAGAAAGTATCGGTCAACATTCGGTCTGTACCACAAGTTGTCTAGTTTTTTGATCCTGTTTGTTCGGTTAATCAGCTGATTACCAGTTTGTAATGGTAGGGTATACTGTTTCCGATACGTCAAAGATCAAAGGTTGAAAGCAAATCACAACGACAGTTTTCACACAACCACTTCGATACTACTGTTTCCGATACGTCAAAGATCAAAGGTTGAAAGCAAATCACAACTCAGAATCTCGATTTGAGATAGAATTTCTTACTGTTTCCGATACGTCAAAGATCAAAGGTTGAAAGCAAATCACAACATGCTTTCTTAATCACTGTTAGCGTACTTTACTGTTTCCGATACGTCAAAGATCAAAGGTTGAAAGCAAATCACAACTGACTTGCCGTTCTTGATGTGTACTTTTTGACTGTTTCCGATACGTCAAAGATCAAAGGTTGAAAGCAAATCACAACTCACCTGGATAAAGGGAATTTACAGGACTGACTGTTTCCGATACGTCAAAGATCAAAGGTTGAAAGCAAATCACAACCTTATTTCCGTCCTTATGATTGACGCATGGACTGTTTCCGATACGTCAAAGATCAAAGGTTGAAAGCAAATCACAACTGAATAATGGGTGCAACTATACAACAATTTACTGTTTCCGATACGTCAAAGATCAAAGGTTGAAAGCAAATCACAACTCTGTAAAGGCGTTCAACTGCAAGCATTCTACTGTTTCCGATACGTCAAAGATCAAAGGTTGAAAGCAAATCACAACTTATATCCTTCAACCTCATCAAATGAAAGCACTGTTTCCGATACGTCAAAGATCAAAGGTTGAAAGCAAATCACAACTTATAATATAGTTCAACCCTGAAAGGGCAAACTGTTTCCGATACGTCAAAGATCAAAGGTTGAAAGCAAATCACAACGGTGCAAATAATGGTGAAGATACTACAAGTACTGTTTCCGATACGTCAAAGATCAAAGGTTGAAAGCAAATCACAACTAATATTGATAAACTTAATAAATTACAAAGACTGTTTCCGATACGTCAAAGATCAAAGGTTGAAAGCAAATCACAACTACAATGAAGAAGGAATGCCAAACGCATATACTGTTTCCGATACGTCAAAGATCAAAGGTTGAAAGCAAATCACAACGGATCATCTAGTCCCAAAATGTCAGCTAGTACTGTTTCCGATACGTCAAAGATCAAAGGTTGAAAGCAAATCACAACACCCAAAGCCAAGCTTCCTTCCCTCCTGAGACTGTTTCCGATACGTCAAAGATCAAAGGTTGAAAGCAAATCACAACGCCAAAGGGCAATTTCCTCCATAGTTTATCACTGTTTCCGATACGTCAAAGATCAAAGGTTGAAAGCAAATCACAACGGAGCGGAAGGGAATTGACCTGAAGCGGTTACTGTTTCCGATACGTCAAAGATCAAAGGTTGAAAGCAAATCACAACGGGGTTTAACTGTTAGAAATAAATACAAAGACTGTTTCCGATACGTCAAAGATCAAAGGTTGAAAGCAAATCACAACCACAACCCGGGCATTTAATGGAGTTACTTTACTGTTTCCGATACGTCAAAGATCAAAGGTTGAAAGCAAATCACAACCTGACCGTGAAAAGGCTTTATCAGGGCAAAACTGTTTCCGATACGTCAAAGATCAAAGGTTGAAAGCAAATCACAACATACGATAAGAACGAGGAAAAGTTAACCTAACTGTTTCCGATACGTCAAAGATCAAAGGTTGAAAGCAAATCACAACTCTATCATCTCTCGTATCTGTGAGACAGCAACTGTTTCCGATACGTCAAAGATCAAAGGTTGAAAGCAAATCACAACCAGTACTACTATCAGTTCACTTCCTTGCCCACTGTTTCCGATACGTCAAAGATCAAAGGTTGAAAGCAAATCACAACCCGGGCCTTTCACCAAACCCAAACAATTAAACTGTTTCCGATACGTCAAAGATCAAAGGTTGAAAGCAAATCACAACGATTTTGCCGGAACCGCCACCTAAGATACCACTGTTTCCGATACGTCAAAGATCATATTTCGCCCTTATGGGCTTGAAAGCAAATCACAACCAAACGAGGTAATTAGGATTCATGAGAAACACTGTTTCCGATACGTCAAAGATCATATTTCGCCCTTATGGGCTTGAAAGCAAATCACAACTAAATCCTCAATAGCTTCTTCTACAAGGTTGTTGTTTCCGATACGTCAAAGATCAATAGGCTGCCCGCCCGGGATGAAAGCAAATCACAACTGGTTGTAGGGGAAGGCTACAGTCATGTTTAATTATACGTACGGATAGTTTTGGTTCACAATCGACAGTAAATTCAGGTCGTTGATTGTTGATTAAACTACACTTGCCATGAAGAATTTCCTTACCCTCCTTTTTTTGATGTTTACTACCAGTCATCTGTTTGGTCAGCCTATGCAAAAACACCGGGTAGTTATCCTGTCCGATATTGAGGCGGAACCCGACGATATTGAGTCTTTCGTCCGGCTGGTGTTGTACTCGAATGTAATAGACATCAAGGGAATGGTAGCCACCACCTCCATTTGGAAGAAAACGAGTGTAGCCCCGGAGTCAATTCGGAAAGTGATCAGGGCTTATGGCAAGGTGCAGCCTAACCTGTTGAAGCATGAGGCTGGTTTTCCTGAGGCCAGCGCTTTGCTGGCGATAGTGAAGGAGGGGCTGCCGGTGTATGGCATGCTGGGAGTGGGCGATGGAAAGGACTCAGAAGGGTCGGATTGGATCATTAAAGTGCTGGAGGAAAAGGACGACCGCCCTTTGTGGGTGACAGCCTGGGGGGGCGTGAACACACTGGCTCAGGCCCTGCACAAGATTCAGAAAACCAAATCGCCGGCAGAAGCAAAAAGGCTCATCGCCAAGCTGCGGGTTTACACCATATCGGATCAGGATGACAGCGGTATTTGGATCAGGAATAATTTCCCCAGCCTGTTTTACATTGTAAGTCCCGGCGACCACTACGGCAGCGCCACATGGAGTGCCATCAACAACGTGATTAAAGGCACAGACAATGAAAAAATAAGCAACCCATGGATAGCGCAGAACATTCAGCAGGGCCATGGCCCGGTGGGGGTGGAATACCCGGACGTAGCCTGGGGGATGGAAGGCGACACACCATCGTTCCTGGGTTTGATTCCCAACGGACTCAATGAGCCCGAGCATCCGGAATGGGGTGGCTGGGGTGGCCGCTATGAGCTCTACAAGCCAGATATTGCCACACTGAAGCAGGGAAGCTCAGGGGTTCCGTTCGAACAGGAAACCAGGCCTATATGGACGGATACCAAGGATAATTATACTCCGTATGTGCCCAGTCTGTACGGACGCACCGTTCGCAGAGATACCGTTTCTTTCAATAACAACAAGGCGACGTTGTTTCGCTGGAGAGACGACTTTCAGAATGACTTTGCTGCCAGAATGGACTGGTGCACTTTGTCGTACGAAGAAGCTAACCACCCGCCAACCCCAGTGCTGGAACATGCCGACCGGCTGACTGTGAAGTCGGGAGAGGGCTTTGGCCTGGATGCCTTTAGCTCCACCGACCCCGACGGAGACAATTTAAGCTTTCTCTGGTTCCACTATCCCGAAGCAGGCAGCTATAAGAAGCAAATAGATATCTCTGCTGAAAACGTACATGGCGTGTATGTGAAGGCACCGGTCGTCGACAAGGAAGAAACACTGCATTTCATCCTGAAACTGTCAGACAAGGGGAGTCCGGTATTAACCAGATACAAAAGAGTGATTGTGACTGTTGTGCCAAAATAGCTAACATCTGAGGTGCTCCAGTCTCTACGCATTGCCGGCAAAGGTTTCGAGCTGGCAAGGTTCGGGTACCTGCCTCGGACATTTGTGGTAATCCTTTCGCTGTGAAGAAAAAACAAGTAGCTTAGCGAGCCCTGGGGGATAACAGGCAAAGTGGTGTTGTTTCCAATCAGTGCACAATTTAAAAAAATCATCCAATGTTCAGGCATCAGGGCAAAAGCAGAACGGTAAAACACAACCTGCAAATTGCTACTGTGCTTTCCTTCGTAGCTGGCATTGTGAATGTGACCGGGTTTCTGTCTCTCAAGCAATTAACTACCAATGTGACCGGCCACTTCGCACTGTTTATCTATGACGTGTCAAATCTGGAGTTTTGGAGAGGGACGGTGTATTTCCTTTACATTTTCTCTTTCTTCTTTGGCTCGTTCCTGTCAAGCTTTCTTATTGAGCTCTTTCGGGAAAATAAAAAATGGAATGTTTATGTTTTGCCCACAACAATTGAGTCTCTGGTTTTGCTCTCTATCGGGCTGTTGAGCAATGTAGTGGACATCAGGTATCCTGACGTCATCGCCTGTTTGCTGCTTTTTGCCATGGGGCTACAGAACTCCTACGTAACAAAAATTTCGAATACAATCGTAAGAACCACCCACCTTACAGGACTTTTTACTGACCTGGGCATTGAAATTTCCCAGCTACTGTTCCCTAAATCGCATCCGAACAGGGAAAAGCTAAAATCGACTATCAAACTGCGCATATATATTATTTCATTCTTTTTTGCCGGTGGGTTGGCCGGTGGGTTTTTCTATTCCAAAATCGACCTGAAATTGAATACGCTGATTTTTGCTGGCCTGATTTTGCTCTTGAGTTTGCTATACGACGATTTTAGATACAAGCTGATAATGGCTCGAAGAAAATATCGCCAGTCAAAGAAAATGCAGTCGGCTACCTCTAACTGAGTGCAGCTACCGGCAAGGGTAGCTGCAAAAGCTTTTTGTGAAGTGATGCAGTGCCTTTTTGTTGCTATTTCCCCTCCACGAATTCCTTCAAATTTTTACCTACAATACTAGTCCAGCCGGCAGCGAAGTTCTCTGGCGCCAGGTCAGGGTTGCCACTGTTGAAGCTTTCAAGGTTGGCGTGAGTGAGGCGCACCAGTGTGGAATTCCCCTGGTCAAACAGCTCCCAGGTCACGTAGGAGATGCCTGGCTCTCCGTCGTAGCGCCAGCTGTGGGTTAGCTTTTTCTCCTTAATCACTTCCGTCACCTCGCAAATGTGCAAATATTGTTTTCCGTCGGGAGGCCCTCCGGTAAAGGAAAACTCAAAACCTACCTCAGCCTTGAACTCGGCCAGGTCAAAGTACCAAACCTTCATTTTGTCTTTGTCGGTAATGGCTTCCCATACTTTTTTCACGGGCGCCTTGTATGTTTTTTCTATGGTGAATGGAGTCGTCGCCATATTTAGTGTTTGTTTACAGGTGATTATACAGTTCGGCGTATTGCGCCTTCAGGGTTTCTTGTCTATCGGGGGTGTTTGAGGTTAAGTTATTGCCTGCCAGTGTTTCTTCCAGTGTGTCAAGCATAAAATGCCAGCCCGCCGGAACGGACTTTGCCCATTGTCCATCCACTTTACTGTGGGTAAGTGTGAGAAGGCATCGTTGAGGGGCCAGCTTCCTAATCTCCCAGGTCACGAGTTCCTCTTCCCAGTAGTATTCAAACAGCTTGTTAGGAACGATCCTGGTTATCTTTCCAAACGATTCAGAATTGTCGGGTTCAGGAAAGCGGATGACCATTTTGCCACCTGGTTTAAATTCCATTTCTGTTGCCATGAACCAAGTCGCCAGCTTCTCAGGATTTGTAATTGCTTCCCAAACAGCTTCGGAACTAAATGGCAGCTCCCGCTCGAATACCACTTTGTACCCGTCGGGTTCATTGGTGAGCTTTCCGGGGTTTAACATGTTGCTCATCATTTCTTATCAGTCTTGTTTTGTGCTTTGGTCATTTTCCAGAAAGGCCTCCAGTGCATCCAACTTTTCCGTCCAGAATGCTCTCATCTTCGCTGTCCAGTCGGTAACTTCCTTCAATCCATCGAGCCTGGCGCTGCAATAGCTCTCCCTTCCTCTTTTTTCAATATCGATCAGCCCGCACTCTTTCAGCAGCTTTAAATGCTTGGCCACTGCCGGCCTGCTGATGTCGAACTTGTCGGCTACGGTGTTAAGATTCAGAGGCTGGCTGGCAAGCATCGTAATGATCTCTCGCCTCGTGGGGTCAGCAATGGCTGTGAATACGTCTCTTTGCATTAGGGAACCTTTTGGTTTCAAATATATAAAGGAAACCTTTTAGTTTCCTAATATGACTAGCCATTTTTTTCAATAGCTGCCTGAGGCTGGTTTTGGACGCCTCTGGCTACAAATTCTTGGGTTTCAGTGGTGATCAAAATGCGAGGCCGCTGAATAATTGTAAATTCAGTCTTTAACAACTCTAATTTTTCAACTATGAAACGATACCTGATCATGATGCTGTTCGGCACCTCTGTATTTAGTGTTGCTGCTCAGGGTGTACAAAAAGATGCCGATGGCTTTGAGTACTTTGAAATGCAGGATGGAGATACAACGTACATCATGAAAAAGTATTTTTTTGTGATGCTTAATAGCGGCCCAACCAGAAGCCAGACGAAAGAGGAAGCGGCGGCCATTCAGGAAAAGCACCTGGCACACATCAACTGGATGGCGAGCAATGGCTATGTAAACCTGGCTGGGCCTGTTGAGTCCGAAGATGAATTCAGAGGGATTTTGGTCTTCAATGTAACCTCTTTGGAGGAGGTAGAAAAGCTGGTGGCGATGGATCCGGCGGTAAAAGCAGGCAGGTTGGTCATGAAGATATATCCCTGGTGGTGCGCCAAAGGAGGTGTGTTGCGCTAACTGAAAATCAACGCTTTAGTAGTAATAATTGCGTCGGCGGCTTATCTTCGGGAGGACATTGCTTACAGCCTTGAGATTTATCCGACCAGCCAAAGTTTTTCTTTTTGTTGTTCTGCTTTCTATGCCCTCCGCTGTTTTTTCGCAAGCGAGCACTATTGATAGATTGAAAGCAGAAAACGAAGCCTATACCTCCTTGGATAGTGTAAAAGTTGATATGCTCAACAGGCTGGCCCTTGAAAATCAGTTTGTTTCTATTCTCGAAGCATTTGCCTACGGACGTGAGGCACTGGAACTAAGTGTGGAAATTGGCTACGTGAACGGTGAAGCCTATGCTTACCGAAACCTTGGCAGCAGCTATGCGATACGGCAGGATTTTGTCACTGCTGTGCAGCTGTTGGAGAAAGCGCAGGCACTTTTCGAGACAATTGGCTCGCAAAGAGGAGTGGCCGACTGTTATATCTCCATGGGGCATGTGTACAGGTGGCAGCTTGATTACTTCAAGGCTATTGAATATCAAAAGAAGGCCGCTGACATCTATGCAAAGCTCGATACACCAGAGCGTTATGGTATCACTCTCCATAATCTTGGTGAGAACTATCTTTTTATCGGCGACCTGAAAACGGCGCAACAAGTTACCCAGCAGGCCACAAAAATTCTTAAAGCTGTTGACAACAAGCAGGTGCTAACTTCTTGCTACAAAGTGTTTGGACAGATTGCCTTTGAAAGGAAGGATTTTAAAGGTGCCGAAAGTTACTTCAGGGAAGCGCTGGCGATCTCCGACGAGTTGGGGAAAGATGCTCAAAAAGAGGCCACGTTTGATGTATACCTGATGCTGGCGAAGATATACCAGCAAAAGGGGCAGAGATCTGAGGAGGAGTCGATGTTAAAAAAGGCACTTTTGCTGGCTGGCGACAACGTGCTGCTTTCGCAGGAACGGCGGGCCTACACACAACTTGTTAACCATTATTTTTTCTACAAGGAATATGAGTTGGCAGACAAAACTTTTGATGCTTTCAGTCTTATCAACGAAAAAATATACGAGCAGCAAAAAATAGAAATGGCCAATATGATGGAGCAAGTGCTTCAAACGATAAAGGTGGCCAATGAGAATGAGCTGCTCAAGCAGGAAAGGCGGTTGCAGGAAGAAAGGATTACGCTGCAGCAATATCAGATTTACTTTTTTGTGTTTTCCATTGCCTTGCTCGGTATGTTGGCACTTCTTTTGGTTCGTTCAGGCAGGCTGCGGAAGAAGTATACCGAGGAACTGGCCGCAACAAACGAATTGATAGAAGAGAAATCGAAAAAGCTTGAAGAGTTGGTGCGGGTAAAGGACAAGTTCTTCTCCATCATATCTCACGACCTTCGCAGCCCCATAAGCACCCTGGCCCAGTTTGTGTTGATGCTGAAAACTAGCTACAAAAATTTTTCAGATCAGGAAATGGAGGATGTGCTCGGAAAGTTTGACGCACAACTGACCTCGACACTTTCGCTGGCCGATGATATCATTCTTTGGGCGAAGGCAGAGATTAATCAGGCTCCCGGAATAAATGATGCTTTTGAAGTAAATAAAGCTATCGAAGCTGTGGTCAAGGTGGCAGCAGAACAGCTGCGAATGAAAGGGATTGTTTTGCAGGCAGAAATTGGCAACCACTTGATGGTGTCTGCTAACAGGGATCAGGTGGAGTTTTGCATTAGGAATATTTTAAGCAACTCGATAAAGTTCACGCCTGCGGGGGGACACATCGGTATCGGAGCCTTTTCCGAAGGAAACATGGTGGCTGTGAAAATAGAAGATAACGGAACGGGTATTTCCCCAGAAAAGCAAAGTATTTTGTTTCAAAGCCCGTTGAAACAGAGTGAAGGAGAATTGGGCACTGACGGTGAAAAGGGTAAAGGGCTCGGGCTGTATCTGGTGAATGATTTCATGAAAAAAAATGGCGGCAGGGTGGAGGTGTCGAGTGAAGCGGGAAAGGGCTCCGTATTCACCCTCTATATTCCCGTTGCCACAGCGTCATAGGATATCGCCAACCACCTCAACGGCGCTAAAGCTGGAAAACAACAAGCCCTGACCCTGCTTTTAGCGTCTCATCATGTTGCCCAGCGCCGCTTTTGCTCCACCCATTTTGTTCATCGTTTTCATCATTTTGCGCATTTGCTCAAATTGCTTCATCAGGTTGTTCACCTCCTGAATGCTGGTGCCACTTCCTTTAGCAATGCGCTGACGGCGGCTGCCGTTGATCAAATCGGGGTTTTCCCTTTCTTTAGGAGTCATCGACTTAATGATCGCTTCAATGGGCTTGAAGGAGTCATCGTCTACATCCACATCCTTCAGGGCCTTGCCCATGCCGGGGATCATACCCATCAGGTCTTTGATGTTGCCCATCTTTTTGATCTGATCGATTTGCGAAAGAAAATCGTCGAAACCAAATTGGTTCTTGCGGATCTTTTTGTTAATCCTGTCGGCTTCCTGCTGGTCAAAGGCCTCCTGTGCTTTTTCTACCAAAGACACCACGTCACCCATGCCCAGGATTCGCTGAGCCATCCTGTCGGGGTGGAACAGGTCGATGGCGTCCATTTTCTCACCAGTCGAAATAAACTTGATAGGCTTGTCAACCACGGCCCGGATAGAAAGTGCCGCACCACCACGGGTGTCACCATCCAGTTTGGTCAACACCACGCCGTCGAAGTTGAGCCTTTCATTGAAGGTTTTGGCTGTGTTCACAGCATCCTGCCCTGTCATTGAGTCGACTACGAAAAGTGTTTCGGTAGGCTTTAATGTTTTTTTCAGGCCTTCAATCTCAGCCATCATTTGTTCATCTACAGCCAAACGACCCGCCGTATCGACAATCACTATTTTCTTGCCGGTCTTCTTTGCTTGTGCAATACCATTCTGGGCAATTTGAAGAGCGTTTTTGTTTTCTGGCTCAGCATATACATCTACACCTACTTGCTCGCCCAATACTTTCAGCTGGTCAATCGCTGCAGGCCGATAAATATCGCAAGCCACCAGCATAACCTGACGACCTTGTTTTTTCAATCTATTGGCAAGCTTGCCAGTGAAAGTGGTCTTACCTGAACCCTGCAAACCCGATATAAGCACAACAGCGGGGTCGCCACTGATATTGATATCAGCCTGCGAGCCACCCATGAGGCTGGTAAGCTCTTCGTGCACGATTTTGGTAAGCAACTGGCCCGGAGAAACGGCAATGAGCACATCACGGCCAAGTGCCTTTTCTTTGATGCCGTCCGTTACTTCCTTGGCTACTTTATAGTTTACGTCAGCTTCTACCAGCGCACGACGGATTTCTTTGATCGTACTGGCAACGTTAATCTCTGATATTTTACCCTGACCTTTGAGGGTCTTAATCGCTCTGTCGAGCTTTACACTTAAACTATCGAACATGCTTCAATACTATTTTGAGGTGCAAAGATAGGACAAAGTGTGCAAGTGTGCATGCATTCAATCGGATAAGTGTTTACGTAAACAAGCTGGCAGGGAATCGCAACCTGGCTACAAAGACATCGCATGGTCGGCGGGCACATCTACCCCATTCCATATCTTTTTGGAAGTCCAGTCTGATGCTGGTGCGGCCCAAAAGCTGTTATTGGGTGGTAATCCAAGTGGTAGAAAAGCCATTGAGCAAAGATAAAGGCTGCCGGTGGAGATGTATCCTTCGGCAATGGCAGGTTGATGCCCGCAGAACCCAATAGTAAGCCAGCCATTTTTGTCAAATGTGCCTTCTGCTCCCATTATTTTCTTCATGGAAGTGGTAAGCGCCGGCCGGATGCTGGCGGGCGATATCCCTTCGTTAAGCTTTTCCATTAGTGTTATTTGTGCCAGCAACTGAAAGGCACCGATTCGGTAGGGTAGTGAGCGGCCAATAGGCGGGAAGGAGCCATCAGCCATGATCAGCCGCTCCTGGATGGCGGCATAGCGCTGCCCGATTTTCAGGAACTTGTCAAATGCCTTTTGAAAATACTGATCGTTGCGTTTGTCGAAGGGGATCATCGTGGCAGTGATGTCCAGGAGAAATGGTTGGATGACGTAGCTATTGTAATAGTCCCAGTGGAAGTCTTCACCATCGCCAAAAACGCCGTCGCCTTTGTACCAGCTTTCCATTTGCCTCACCGCAAGTTCTATTCTTACAGCGTCACCTTCATTGTAGAATTTGGCCAGGGCGGCTTCCACCATGGCACTGAAAAGAATCCAGTTGCTATGGTAGGGCCTGATCACCCGGCTGGAGATAAATGCGTTTTTTAGATTGATTTTTGTGGCGCTATCGAGCGATTCCCAAAGCTCTTTTGGGGCACGGATCAATGCGTGGGCCAGGAAGGCGGCATCTACCAGGGGCTGGGCATGCTCCGTGAAATTCATAAAATCAGGAGAGCCAGGGTCTACCGCTTTGCCGATGGCTGTTCTTGAAAGGGTTGCGTACTTTTTCCGCAGCTCCTCTTCCTTGCCTGTCAGGCTTGTTGATGCCAGCCAGGGCGCCATTCCAGACAAAAGCCGTCCGAAAGCCTCGAGGTAGGTGACCTGTCGTCTGGAAGCTTCCTGCCCTTCTTTGCACTCCACTGGCATGTTTTTCTTCAGTGTTCCTGCTGCCAGGTTCGTCAGCACAGGGTCAGCTATTTTCACAAGCATGTTGACCCAATAGGTTCTGTCGTCTTCTGCGGCGATTTGCGTGCCAGTAGGGAAGGCAGATAGAGAAGCTGGTGTCATTAAGCCAAGTGCGCCAACGCCAGCGGCATTTTTGATAAAGTTTCTTCTTTCCATGGTATTAGTTACTGCAATTCGGTAAAAAACACAAACACCCGACATGTTTCAATATGCCAGGTGCTGTAAGTAATTTGTTAGCAAACTGCCTGTTGCTAAGCGAGCTTCGCCTTCTCAGGATCCCAGTTCACAATTCTGTTTTCGAAGTAGCTCAGGTTAGAGCAAAGGGCCGGACCAGCCGCCCGCATGCCAAACAAAGCATCCTCCAGAATGGGCTTGCCTTCTCTAATGCCCGCATAAAAATTAGTGTGGTGCGAAATATCGGCGCTGTAGCCTTGTGGCGCCTTGTATTCTACTTCCGGTATCAGCATTTCTGGTGCTTCTGGTGGAAACTCCGCTTTGTACCACTTCTCAAATTCTTTTTGCTGTGCTTCTGTGAAAGTGCTGAAGCTGTCCCAGCCGCCGTAACCCGGGGCTTTTTTGGTTTTGTTTCTTTCAACTGTGAGTCCACTCCAGCCCAGGGTGATGGTGCCTTCGCTGCCCACCAGGCGTACCCTGGAGCCACCACCTCCGCCATCCACAAAGTTGACCCTCATTTGTAAATTGAAGGCCGGGTGCTTGGCAGTGGCAGGGTAGTCGTGGATGGAGCACATCAGGTCTGGCACGTCCCGGCCGTCTTTCCAATAGCGCAAGCCACCCGACGCATAGATTCTATTAGGCCCTGTTGAGCCGGTGATCGTGTGGAAGTTAGTGAACAAGTGAACGAAAAGATCGCCCGCAATGCCTGTGCCGTAGTCCTGATAGTTTCTCCAGCGGAAGAACCTCTTGGCATCGAAGGGCACTTTTGGTGCATCGCCAAGGTAACGATCCCAGTCAACCGTGGCCGGGCTGGCATCGGTGGGAATTGAGTACTGCCAGGCACCGTTGCCGCCCTGGCGGTCGTTGTAAGTTTCCACCATGATCAACTGCCCGATGGCGCCGGACTCATAAATCTCCTTAGCTTTATGGCTCACCAGGTTGCTGGCCGATTGGCTACCCACCTGAAACACTTTCTTCGTTTTGGCTTGTGTGTCTATGACTGCCTGGCCTTCGTCGAGCTTATGCACCATTGGTTTTTCGCAATACACATGCTTTCCCTTGTTCATAGCATCGATGGAAATGCGGTCGTGCCAGTGGTCAGAAGTGGCAATGATCACCGCATCAACATCTTTTCTGTCCAATATCTCCTTGTAGTCTTTAGTGGTGAAGATATCCTTTCCGTAAAGCTCTTTCGTGCGATCAAGCCTTCCAGTATAAAGGTCGCAAGCCGCTACAAGCTTTATCCCAGGTATTTGCACCGACGTACTCAGATTGTTGAAACCCATGATGCCCATACCAATGACGGCAATATTGACTTTGTCGTTGGCGGCGTATTTTTTTAGCTCGTTTTCAGGCTCTTTAATAAGAAAGGTTTGTTTGCTTTTTCCTGCCATAAGCAGCGAAGGGGCAGCACCAGCCAGCAGCGAGGTTCCTACTGCTTTCTTAATAAAATTCCGTCTGTTTGAAGTAGGTTTTTTCATTGTAAGGGAGTTATTAACTATCGAAACTGAAAGTAATATACTCCATAAAAGTCCAAGCTTCAAACGGCAGGCTGTCGTTGGTGATTATTGGTGAAGTGTGGCTGGACAGGCACTGCGGAAGGTAATGCCAAATATCACTTATTTGCGGGTGTGTCCGCTAACAAATGCCCCAGGGCGTCAATGAGCTTGTCCGATAAAACCGAGTCCTCTTTGTTGCCGCTAAAGAAAGGTTGTATCTCTTTTACGTAATTTTCGAAGCCTTCAAAGTCTCTTTTTTCGACAAGGGAAAGCAATATTTCAGCCTCTTTCATAAACAATTGTGTAACCTCCTTCACAAACGGGTTGAAGATCTGTATTTCCGCATATAGCCGGGGGTTTTGCAGCACGTACCGAGTGTAGAAAAGCAGGAATATCCGGTAAGTGGGAGAAGAGAGACTTTTGATGAAGTCCAGATTGGCCCCCATATGCGCCAGGGTTTTCGCACTCACAAATACATTGAAGTGGTTCAGTCCCTGAATGACACCCATTAGCCTGTCGTGTTCATCATAAGAGATGTCTTGCACAAGGGCTCCCTGGGTTGAAAAAAGGCTTTTCCAGTAAAGCTCAGTTTCACTCCCAACATTTGCAACGTAGTTAAAGATCACTACCTGGCCTTCCACATTCTTCACCGAAGGGGCAAACATGGGATGAATAGAAATGTATTGGGAAGAAATATCGCTCTGTTCCTGGGAGATTTTTTGATGAGCAGCTACTATGCCCGATTTGACACTGCATACGTCTATCAAAAGCTTGTCATTCAACGATGGGTATATTTCGGCAAGCACACCCTCCATGGCCGAAATGGGTACCGCCAAAATTAACACGTCGGAGGCTGCAACAAGCTCAATGTTAGAGCTGTACTGACTTGATTCATCATTGGATGTGAAGCTTACCTTGTGGCCTCTGTCAGATAGAAATTCCACCAGCCACTTGCCCATACCACGGCTTCCACCAACCACACCTATACTTTTCGAATGCTCGCTTTTCATAAAACTATTGGTCATGCTAAAGTAATTGAATAGCACGTTTTCTTATAAAAGTCTGCTAAATACATAATTTTATCTTTTCGTTCCTTCCGGTTAACTCAATTTAATCTGAACGTTCGTTCTTAAATCGGCATTGAAATTATATTATTGCCGGATAGAATCTGGGCTTGGGTAAATGGCCGAAAAGCCATTGAGACGATGATAGTTAGTCATTGTGGTCAATATACTACTACTGTGAGGGTGGTGAGGAGGGGGTTAGTTTTTGGCTCTCTTGAAAATTATAAAATTGTAACACATGAAAATTACCTTTAGCAAGAAGGTCATACAACACCTTATAGCCATAGCAGTCTTCTACCTGTTGACTATATTCTTTTTCAGCCCTGTTTTTTTCGACAATAAAAACATCAATCAGCAGGACATTCTCCAATGGCAGGGCTCCGTGCAGGAAATAAGGGAGTTTAGAGCAACGACGGGAGAGGAACCACTCTGGACCAACTCGATGTTTGGCGGAATGCCAGCCTACATGATCGATGTGGACTGGAGCAACGACATTGTGGAGTTTCTGCAATCGGCCTACAGCTTATGGCTGCCTCACCCAGTCAGGTTGGTGTTTGCCAGCATGGTGTCGTACTACATTTTGCTTCTGGCTTTTGGTGTCACTCCCTACCTGGCTATAGTGGGGGCGGTCGGTTTTGCTTTTACCTCCTACAACATGATTTGCCTGATGGCCGGACACAACGCAAGACTTGGAGCCATCGCTTTTGCACCGCTTATTCTCGCAGGTATTCACAAGGCCTACGACGGCAAAAAGAGAATAGGATTTGCACTGGCTGCGCTGGGCCTGGCGATGCACTTGCGGATCAACCACCTTCAAATCACTTACTATTTACTGCTTATCATTATCATCTATGCCATAGCTCGGTTGGTGGTGGAGACGCAGAAAGGGCTGCTGAAGCCATTTCTAAAACATAGTTTTGTACTCATTTTGGCAGCCCTGCTGGGACTGGGGACCTTCTTTGGCGAGTTTTGGGCAACTTACGACTACGCCAAATACACGCAAAGGGGAAGGCCTGAGCTGACAGCCCAAAAAGAGGCCAAGCCCAATGCTGACGGCCTCGACAAAAGCTATGCCTTCAATCACAGCAACGGCATTTTCGAGCCTATCGTAATGTTCATCCCCAATTTTTATGGGGGAGCCATGTTCGGCGGATTCGATACAGATGGAGCCGCAGCCATAGAACTACAAAAAATGGGAGTGCCCCGTCAGCAGGTAGCCCAGCAATTGAACAGCTTGCCCGCCTATTGGGGTAACCAGCCGGGCACATTGCCGTACTATGCAGGAGCAATTGTCATTTTTCTGGCAGTGCTGGGAGGTATCGTATTGCCTGGCAGACAGAAGTACTGGATGTTCGTGGTGATCGCTTTTGGCATCGCCCTCACCTGGGGCAAGAATTTTTCTTCGTTCAACTACTTTCTTTTCGACTATTTCCCGGGCTACAACAAATTCAGGTCAGTCACTTTTGCCTTGTTCATGCCATTGCTCTGTCTGCCACTGTTGGGCATGCTGGGGCTTCAGCTTGGCCTGGAAAAATCATTTGATAAAAAATGGATGAAGAGCTTCTACATCGCCCTCGGCGCAACGGGCGGTTTTGCCTTATTGGCCATAGTGTTTGCTGGCATGGGTGGCTACGCAAGTCCAAATGACGCAGGGCTTGAGCAATATCCCCGGTTGTTGCAGGCGGTGAGGATCGACAGGGCGTCGTTGCTTAGAGCCGATGCGCTGAGGTCGCTGCTGTTCATTGTTGCGGCGGGAGCATGTATCTATTTCTGGGCAAAGGGCAAACTGTCAGCTATATGGGCTCCTGTGTTGCTCGTTGTGGTCACCTCTGTGGATGTAATTTCAGTAAGTAGAAGATATCTGAACGACAAAAACTTTACAGCCAACCCAACTCGTCAATTCTTTGCCCCCTCTGAGGCAGACCAGGTGATTTTGAGTGACAAAGACTATTACCGGGTCTTCAATCTCAATGATCCTTTCAACGACGCCCAAACATCCTATTTCCACCATTCCCTAGGGGGCTATCATGCCGCCAAGCTTAGGAGGTATCAGGATTTGATCGAGTACTGCTTGTCGGGTGAGGCTAACCAGTTGTACTCCACTGTGCAGGCTGGTTCGAGAGATTTTTCAGGCCTTGGAGTAGTCAATATGCTTAATACCAGGTATTTCAAATTTGGCGATAACAAAGGGGAAGTGCTTAGAAATAGTGACGCCAATGGCCCGGCCTGGTTCGTTTCCAACGTCTATAAAGTAAATTCAGCGGATGAGGAAATAGACGTTTTGTGTGGAACTGACACCAAATCGGTAGCCATTATTGATGCCACCAAGTTTGATGTAGCCGCTACTGAATATGACGACTCCGGCACCATCGCCTTGCAGAGTTATGCACCCAACAAACTGGTGTACAAGTCAAGCTCTTCCAGCGAGGCTTTGGCCATCTTCTCCGAAATCTACTATCCTGAGGGGTGGGTAGCCCGTATCGACGGCAATGAAGTGCCGATTCTTCGGGCCGACTATGTGCTCCGGGCGCTTCAGGTGCCTGCGGGAGACCATGAGATCGTGTTTACTTTCGAGCCTGTGATTTACTCCGTTGGCAACAAAGTGATGCTTGGTTCCTCCTTCATTCTGTTGATTGTAGTGGTGCTGGTATTTGGGTATCAGGTGAGAAAGATGTTGTTTGATCAAGTTTAATGGCCATGATAGACGGGACCGAAGAAAGTGATTTGAATAGGCAAATCAAGAAACTGGAAACCAGAAAGTCGATCTCGAAAAACCTATCCATCATCCTCAATTCGATAGTGTTGTTTGTAGTCGTTTGGAACCTGGCCAACCTTTCAATGTTTCTCGACTTGAACAGAGAAGGTGCATGGGTCATTTTGGCCGCACTGGTTAGTACAATTTTCTATCATCAGGCAGACACCAAACTTTTGAAGCTAAAGCTGAAGGTGCTCGAAAAAAGGGCCTCCAACAAGCATAAGTAAGACTCAAGAGTGTTTTGTCACACTTTCCCGCATTTAATGCAACCTTTCTTAATGAATAATAGTATATATAGTACCTTGTAATACAAAATACTACCAAAATGAAAAGGACACTATTACTGATCGGAATATTTGCATTTACTTATGTTGCCGCCAATGCGCAACGACGTGTGAATGAAAGGGATCTTAAAGGCGTTTGGAAACTTGTTATCGACGTCGACAAGGATGAAGTGAGAGAGGAGATTGAGGATGAAGACAATATTGTGGCGCAAATCTTCGCTGAGACGATCACCGACTTCGCTTTCAATATTATTGAGAAGATTGATATTCGCTTTGAATTTCTTCCTGATAATCGACTAAGGGTCGAAACCAATGCCTTTGGTGAGACCGATGTTGAATATTCAGAGTGGCACATTAATAAAGATGGGGAGCTTTGGATCAGTGATTCGGATCATTTCAACATAGGTGACGACGATGAAGACGATTTCTGGATGTTCGATGGAAAGAATTTAGTGGCTTATGAAAAAAGCCATGATGGCCGCAAGAAAAACAAGGAAGTCTATTTAACACCAGTTCAATAGGCAACTTTCTTAACAAAGTGAGCAGGGGCAGAGGCAGTTAGCTTCTGCCTTTGCTATTACAGAGGGTTGTAGGTAATCAGCGGCAAGCTTTCGCCCCTTTTGAAATTTTGGCGATTCGGTGGCAGTTCGAGAAATGCATTAGCATACAGCAAGTTCGCTAAATCACCCGATCCACCACCTGACCGTGGTTGTGCCCAAAGAACGCCTTCCGTGTCCAAATGAGTCCTTACCTGTAGAAAGTAGGTAAGAGGCGGCTCAAAGTCAAAATCTTCACTCAGTTTGGCGTGTTGCTCCGTAGGTGCAATGCCCAGACAGGCCTTCAGCCAGGGCAGGAAATACCTGTGAAAGCACATAAATGTCGAAATAGGGTTGCCGGGAAACGCAAACATAAACTTTTTCTCTTCGATGCGGCCAAACCAGAACGGCTTGCCTGGTTTTTGTGCCACTCTGTGGAATACTTTCTGCACCTGAAGCGATTCAAGTACTTCCGGCAGGTAATCAGCCTTGCCTTTTGATACACCACCACTCAGCAGCAACACATCATTCTGCTTCAGAATGTTTCCAAGTTGCTCCGTCAGGCTTTCTTTGTCGTCCCTGATATGGAAAACCTCAGGCTCCACACCCCATCCTTGAAGGGCGGCTACAAGTGCCTGACTGTTGGAGGACCGTATTTGATAGGGTTCAGGATGCTCGTCTACAGCCACCAGCTCATCGCCTGTGGCAATAACTGCTACTTTTGGCAGGCAAAACACCCTGGGTACGGCTGCTCCCACCGTTGCCAGCACGGCGATTTCCGATGCACGAATGAGGGTGCCTACATCCAGTAGCTTGGTGCCTTTTTTCTGGTCTCCTCCTTCTTTGTGTACGTTTTGACCTTCCTTTACCTGTTTACCAGACAAAGTGGCTTCTCCATTGGCTATCTCAATCTCTTCGTAGGCCACCACAGTATCACAACTGCCAGGCAGTACGGCACCGGTCATCACCTCCAAAGCTGCGTCAGGGTTTTGAAGATTTTTTGCCTCTTCACCTGCCAATTGGGTGCCTTCAAGCGGAAAGGTTCTGCGTCCATTTTTATACGCTTTGTAGGAAAATGCGATGCCGTCCATCGTTACCCGGTCGAAGGGAGGGAAATTTCTGTCTGCAAAAACCTCCATGGCCAACACCCTGCCCGACGCCTCCTGCAGGTTGACGTGCTCCTTTTTCAACCTGAGCTGAGTGGATAAAATAAGCGAAGTAGCTTCGTTAACTGAAATCATTGGTTTGACATACTTAGATCAACTGTCCAACTTTATTTTTTATCTTTAGCGAGTATTCTTAACTGAATCCCAGCCCAAAGTAAATGAACATTAAAGAAAAGGAACTTAGCCATGTAAACAAAGAGGGGCAGGCAGCCATGGTGGATGTGGGCGAAAAGAAGGTGACTCGAAGAATGGCGTCGGCAAGAGCCATTGTTGTGCTTCCGCAAGAGGTGATGTCCTTGTTGAAAGATGGAGAGCTCTGGGGAAAAAAGGGGCCCGTGATTCAAACGGCCATCATTGCTGGTACCATGGGGGCTAAAAGAACGGGGGAACTCATACCCATGTGTCATCCGTTAGGTCTGGAGAGTTGCTCATTTGACACGGAATGGAAAGGCAATGAGCTCATCATTCAGTGCACTACAAAGATTGAGAGTAAGACAGGTGTTGAAATGGAGGCTTTGACCGGAGCGTCAGTGGCGGCACTCACGGTTTACGATATGTGCAAGGCTCTTTCGCACGACATTGTCATTAAAGAAATCAAACTACTGGAGAAGCGTGGAGGAAAAAGCGATTTCAAAAGAGAAGCATAGCAAACATGCCAAGTTAGCCAAGCCAATGGGCGGCAGCTATCACCGCCAGGAGTGGGCCATATTGGGAACTCCTTGCGGAGAAATCAGGAAGCTGGTCGGCAGCCTATGCGCTGCTCTGGGTGAAAAATGGAAACTGGCTTATTTAGATGAAGACCATAAGGCTTCAGAAGAAGAGTATAAAACCTCCATGCTTAGTGGGCAGGCATATCTGGAGGCAACCAATAAAATCAACTATTTTCGGTTCGACCACGCAACGGCACCATCACCCTTTGCGACAAAAGCAATTTTCAATGCACTCGATGCCATCTTTATCAATGGAAATCATTTCACTGCTTCCCGGCAGATCGTGGTGATTGATCCACGAAAGGATGTTGTAAAGAAGATAGACCGGCTCACCAATATCTGCCTGGTCTTAATGGCGGAAGGGCAAACAAAGATTTCCGACGAGGTACAGGCACGGATGAACCCCGGCACGCCCGTTATTTCTGTCAGCGACAAACAGAGGATCATCAACTGGGTGGCATCGCAACTCGACCTTTCCGTGGCACCTGTCAAAGGGCTTGTATTGGCTGGAGGTAAAAGCCAGCGAATGGAGACTGACAAGGGGCTTATTTTCTACCATGGAAAGCCACAAAGAGAGTATATGTATGATTTGCTTAGTGCGGCAGGCATTCAGCCTCACCTCTCTATCAGAACCGATCAGACTTACTCTGTCTCTGAGGAAGCAAATACAGTTATGGATCGTTTTTTAGGCCTTGGGCCGTATGGAGCCATTTTATCGGCATTGATGAGCGACCCGAATGCGGCCTGGCTTACTGTGGCTTGCGATTTGCCACTTTTGGGTAAGGAACACATCGATCTATTGCTACAGTACCGAAACCCTTCAAAGGTAGCAACGGCTTTTTATAACCCCGAGACCGACTTCCCTGAGCCTCTTATCACCATTTGGGAGCCAAAGGCTTATCAGGTGCTGCTCAACTATCTATCAGAAGGCTATTCCTGTCCAAGAAAGGTATTGATCAATTCAGATATTGAGTTGGTGAATGTGGCAGACCACGCATTTATGATGAACGCCAACACTCCAGACGAAAAGGACAAAGCACTGAACCTGATTGCCGCCTCAGCCAAATTTAGCTGAGCTAACTAAAACATGGCTTTTCTGGCTGTTTAAGGCACTACCTCAACTCAACTCAAATTTTTTTTCTCAAAGTGAAACAATTTCATTCAATTGTATGTATATACATATAAGTACAAACATTTAAATTAATACATACAATGGAAACACAAACTCTGACCCAATGGAACCTTGATACTATGCACTCTGAACTTCAGTTCAAGGTGAAGCACCTGGTCATTTCAACAGTAACCGGTTCATTCAAAAACTTCAATGTGGAGGTAGCCACAGAAGGCGACGATTTTACAACTGCACAAATAAAGCTGACTGCCGATGTGAGGACAATTGATACCGGCAATGAGCAAAGAGATGGACACCTCAAAAGCGACGACTTTTTCAATGCTGAGAAATTCCCTGCGTTGACTTTCGAAAGCACTGGCATCAAAAAAGTTGATGAGGAAAGCTTCATTCTTTCAGGAAACCTTACAATCCGTGACATTACCAAGCCAGTAGACTTGAATGTGGTGTTGGGAGGCATTGCAGTTGATCCATACGGCAATACTAAAGCAGGTTTTGAGGTAGAAGGGAAAGTGAACAGAAAGGAATTTGACCTCAAGTGGAATGGCGTTACCGAAGCTGGTAGTGTGGTGGTAGGCGATGTTGTTAAAATCCTGGGAAATATTCAGGTAGCAAAGGCTCAGTAAGCATATTTCAATCAATCGTAGGTGAAAGTCTCTCATTAATGAGAGACTTTTTTGTTGATTTTTATAGCGAAAGGTACTCTTTTATCGAACTGGCTGCCTTTCTTTTCCCCCAGCTAATGCCTACATTCAAATTTGAGTTAGCTATTGCTTAAGTGAATCGCCTGGTAAAAATTGTACTTATTTTCCTGATGGGAATAGTCCTGCTATTCCAGAGTGCTTGTCGTGACAAAGAATCACCCAAAGAAATGGGCAATCTTTGGCAGGCAATAGAAGAGGCAAAGGAACTGAGCATTTTCGAGAATGCTATTGTTGTGGCTGGCCTACAGCCACTTTTTGAGGAACAAGGCCCCTACACGGTTTTTGCACCCACTAACGAGGCCATGTTGATCTTTTTTGAAGAATTTGGCTTTACAGAAGGTCTTGCCAACTTAAGCCCTCAGGATTTACAGATAGTGGTACTGTATCATGTAGTCGATGACCGGTTGTTCCTGAAGAATTTCAGCGAAGAGCTTGGCTACCCGACGTTATTTAATGGCTTTGAGGCCTTTATTGCACGATTGAATAGTGATGTATCGATCAATGGAGTGTCAAATGTCATCGTTGGCGATTTTGAAGCTTCAAACGGCGTTCTTCATATAGTTGATCACACCTTCTTTATAAAGGCTTCTGACGGTTCTATAGGAATTCCGGGTGCCGATGGGGGAGGTGTGGGAGGAAATAACCCTAATCGAAGGGGCCCTTGAGCTATTTCTTGATCAGATATTTCAGAGCCAGTTGTCTCAGGAATTTTTTGCTTGTGCTGATTTCCGGGTCTGCATAAGTAAACTGCGAAAGCTCAGCAATCACGCCGGGCAAATACCCAAGTTTAAGCGCTATTTTTTCACAAAACTCGATTTCGCTGGTGAAGACTTTGCCATCTACCTTCATTAACTGCACAATGTTCAGAAGGTAGTCGAGCCTGTCGTCTTCGTTGACGCCTTCCAGTGTAGGCATTGGCTTTGGGTGATCAATCAGCGTTTCTATCTGATACTTTGACAAGCCATTGAGCGCACCTATGTAATGAATCAGTTTTGACTCAGACGGGGCTACATATTTATCTACCCTCGACAAATGAACCAAAACACTTAGTTGATCGACAACATCCATAAAGCAAAGTTAAAAGTATCTATACTCAGGCCAAAATGATAAAAAAGTAAAGCTATTTGGTTAGGTTGGATCAAATTAAAATTACAACTAATTCTTGATTTTCTACCTTTTTGCCTGCAAAAAAATGCAAACGGCAAAACCTCATGGGATGGCGAGTGATGCTCAACACTCATTTCGCCAAAAAGAGTAAAAACTCATGCAAATAGCTTTCTTCATTGCTCAGTCACAAGAAAGATTTATTCAAAAAATTCCCGGATGTCTTGCGGCGTAATTCTTCGGCTGCTACATTAGCGTCCGTTATGACAAAAGCAAGCACTCATATGATCTGGTGGTGGCACAATTCGACATTCGAATCGTGAACCGGTAGATTTTATGATCTTGAAAAAAGGGCCTGTTCACGCAGGCCCTTTTTTGTTGCACCATGAACCAAATTTTTATGTATCACATCAGGCAAACATCCAAAAAATTGCTGGCAGATACCCACACTCCAGTGAGTATTTACCTCAGACTGAGAGACAAGTATCCGAATACGTTTCTGCTTGAAAGTTCTGATTATCATGGACAGGAAAACAGTATGTCATTTATCTGCTGTCAACCAATGGCCTCTATGACGCTAAGAGGCAGGGAATTTTCATCCGAATTTCCCGACAGCAGCGTGGAGAACCATTCGTTAGGCGACGCTGGTAAACTTACCGAATTGATGAGTGCCTTCATGGGTAAGTTTGATATTAAAGAAGAGGCGGGTGTCAAGTTTTCTGTAGCAGGTCTGTTTGGCTACCTGGCCTATGATGCTGTACAACGGTTTGAGGACATTAAGTTTGACTCATCCAAAAAGGATCAATTCCATATTCCTGATATGCACTATTCGCTTTTCAGGTATGTGATTGCCATCGACCATTTCAAGAATGACCTGTTTATCGTCGAAAATCAGATCGACGGTCAGACATCCAGTATCGATGAAATGGTGAGCCTGATCACTAGTCGCAATGTGCCTACTTTTCATTTTAGCATAAAGAACGGAGAGGAATCGAACTTTACAGATGCGGAATTTTTGGAGATTGTAAAGAAAGGAATTCATCATTGCCAGGTAGGCGATGTGTTTCAGATAGTGCTTTCCCGCAGGTTTCAGTCTTCCTTCGAAGGCGATGAATTTCAGGTGTACAGAGCGTTGCGCTCTATTAACCCATCTCCCTATCTCTTCTATTTTGACTACGGTAATTTCAAAATTTTCGGCTCCTCGCCTGAGGCGCAGATAGTGATAAAAGACGGTGAAGCCACTATTTACCCTATAGCGGGCACTTTCCGAAGAACAGGCAATGACCAGTCGGATGCCGAGCTGGCCAAGAAGCTTTATGAAGACCCCAAAGAGGACTCAGAGCATGTGATGTTGGTGGATTTGGCAAGGAACGATCTGAGTAAAAGCAGTGATGCCGTGAAGGTGGAAACCTACAAGGAGATTCAGTACTATTCGCATGTGATTCACCTGGTTTCGAAGGTGTCGGGTAAGTTGAAAAAAGGTACTTCTCCACTGGAAATGGTGGGCAGCACTTTTCCGGCAGGCACCTTGTCGGGCGCACCAAAGCACATGGCCATGCAGTTGATTGATAAGTACGAGGCGGTTAAAAGGGGCTATTACGGCGGAGCCATTGGCTACCTGGGGCTGAATGGTGACTTTAATCATGCCATTATGATCAGGTCGTTTCTTGCGCAGAACAATACGCTGTTCTACCAGGCAGGAGCGGGCATTGTGGCCAAATCGAACCCGGAAAGTGAAGTGCAGGAAGTATATAACAAATTGGCGGCTTTAAAATCGGCGCTTGAGCTGGCGCAGGAAATATGAAGATCCTTGTATTAGATAACTACGACTCATTCACCTACAACCTTGTCCACATATTGGTGGAGCTGGGTTATGGCGACACAACAGATGTGTTCAGGAACGACAAGATCAGCCTCGATGAGGTGGAAAAG
This sequence comes from Imperialibacter sp., assembly GCF_040222385.1. GTDB lineage: Bacteria > Bacteroidota > Bacteroidia > Cytophagales > Cyclobacteriaceae > Imperialibacter. Next base: position 143,678 of record NZ_JAVKDF010000042.1, on the reverse strand, counting down.
TACGACAAAGTGCTGCTATCGCCTGGCCCTGGTCTACCGAAGGATGCTGGGATTATGCCGGAGCTTTTGAAAAGGTATTCGCCTTCCAAAAGTATTCTGGGAGTGTGCTTGGGGCACCAGGCCATTGGTGAAGCATTTGGAGGGGAGCTTTTTAATATGCCTGTCGTGCTGCATGGCGTGGCTAACGACACGATCATGACTGGTGTGGAAGATAAGCTATTTGAAACCTTGCCCGACAAGTTTAGGGTATGTCGCTACCATTCCTGGTCTGTGGTGTCTGGCAACTTGCCCGCTGATTTATTGGTGACTTCACGAGACGCCGAGGGCAATATCATGTCGATGCGCCACAAACAATACAGCGTAAGGGGTGTGCAGTTTCATCCTGAGTCTATTCTGACCGAGCATGGCAAACAAATGATTAATAACTGGGTAACAAAATGTTAGTGCAATGAAGGAAGTACTGAACGAACTATTCGAGTATAAATCGCTGACAAAGGAGCGGGCCAGGGAAATACTAGTGAACCTTGCTAAGGGGGAATACAACTCATCGCAAATGGCTGCTTTTCTCACAGTCTTTATGATGCGGTCGATTACCGTAGAAGAACTTGAGGGGTTCCGTGATGCCATGCTGGATTTATGCGTTGCGCTCGACCTTAAAAAATACGATGCCATTGACTTGTGCGGAACTGGAGGCGACGGCAAAGACACGTTCAACATCTCCACGCTGGCATCCTTTGTGGTGGCTGGGGCTGGCCAAAATGTGGCCAAGCATGGCAATAATGGCGTTTCATCTATCTGTGGCTCGTCGAATCTGCTGGCCTATTTTGGCTACGAATTCACTAACGACAAGGACAAGATTGAGAAGAGTATTGCCGAAAGTGGCATCTGTTTTTTGCATGCTCCCCTCTTTCATCCGGCCATGAAGAACATAGCGCCTATCAGGAAGGAGCTGGGCGTGAAAACTTTCTTCAACATGCTCGGGCCCATGGTAAATCCGGCTTTCCCCGACAAGCAGCTTGTCGGTGTTTTTAGCCTGGAATTAGCCCGGCTTTACGGCTACCTCTACCAGCGGTCGGGTAAGGAGTTTGTCATCCTTCATTCTCTGGATGGATACGACGAAGTGTCGCTCACCGGAGGGTTTAAAATGATTACCAATCAGGGCGAGAAAGTGCTGTACCCGGGAGACCTGGGTTTGTCGACCGTGAAGGCAATTGAACTAAAGGGTGGCGAGACAATTGAAGAGTCGGCGGCTATCTTTTTGAAAGTGATCAAAGGGGAGGGAACCAGAGCCCAGACAGAGGCCGTTTTGGCCAATGCCGGGCTGGCACTTTACGTAGGTAAGCAGCTAAGTTCTGTGAAGGAGGGAGTGCAAATGGCCAAAGAATCTCTTGAATCTGGAAGGGCTTTCCAAACATTCAGAAACTTAGTTGGCGATTCAAAGATATCTGTAAGTATTTCATAATTTTGTAAGCAATGGAGAATATCCTGGATAAGATTCTTGCCGTAAAAAAGCAGGAAGTAGAGCGACGGAAAGAGCTGTTTCCAGCTAAGCTACTGGAAGAGAGCATCTACTTTCCTTCGCCCACTGTGTCGATGAAAAAGTACCTGCTCCGACCCGATAAGTCTGGCATCATCGCCGAAATCAAAAGAAAGTCCCCTTCGAAAGGAGTCATCAATCCCAACGTCTCGGTGGAGCGCATTTCCATAGGGTATATGCAAGCTGGCGCAAGTGGGCTTTCCATCCTTACTGACAGTGAGTTCTTCGGAGGTAAAAATGAGGACCTGACCACCGCCAGAAACTTCAACTTTTGCCCAATTCTCCGAAAAGACTTTATCATCGACGAATATCAAATCATTGAAGCCAAGTCAATTGGCGCTGATGTGATTCTGCTGATAGCCGCAGCCTTGCCACCAAAGCGATTAAAAGGCCTGGCTCAGTTTGCTAAGTCGCTCGGGCTGGAGGTGCTGATGGAGGTGCACAACGAAGAAGAGTTATTGAACAATATCCATCCCGAACTAGATATAGTAGGGGTGAACAATCGTGATCTGAAGCGCTTCGTGACGGATATCAATATCAGCAAGGAGCTAGTGGCAAAAATTCCTGAGGATTATGTGAAGATTTCGGAGAGCGGCATAAGTGATCCAGCGGTTATGCTCGAATTAAAAGAATGTGGCTTTGAAGGCTTCCTGATTGGCGAGCAGTTTATGAAAGAAAGCAGGCCTGAGGTGGGTGCGAAGCATTTCATTGAGCGCTTTCATTACCTGGAGAAAACCAAAACCCAAACGGTTTAACACATATGGCTAACCAACGTCTGCATTTGAAAGTGTGCGGGATGAAATTTCCTGACAACATTAAGAGGCTTAAAGAAGTGGAGCCTGATTTCATGGGGATGATTTTTTTCTCAAAGTCGCCCCGGTTCGTTGGTAGCGAATTGTTGTTTACAGGCACGAGCATATTTCCTCCGGGTGCAAAAAAGGTAGGGGTGTTTGTGAATGCTCCTCTCTGGGACATTGTGAAAGTGGTAGAGGAATACAAGTTGGAGTATGTGCAACTCCACGGAGACGAGTTTCCTCAGTATTGTGTCGAGTTGAGGAAAAAAGGAATGAAGGTGATCAAAGCCTTTCAGGTGAGCAATTCTTTTGATTTCAAAAAAGTGGAGGCGTTTGAAGGATGTATCGATTATGCTCTTTTCGACACCAAGACACCTAACTACGGAGGGTCGGGCGAGAAATTTGACTGGACATTGCTCAACTCTTACAAGCTAAGTATTCCCTTTTTTCTGAGCGGGGGCATTAGCCTTGAGGATATAGATGATATAGAGCAGTTGGACTTGCCTAAGCTTTTCGGGATTGACGTGAACAGCAGGTTTGAAGTTTCGCCCGGCTTGAAAGACATCGATAAGCTGCTGGCATTGAAGAAGAGAATGGGAAAACTGAAAAAAGAGACAATCTGATGGAACAAACAATATCCAAATATGCAGTGGACGAGCAGGGATACTATGGAAAGTTTGGAGGTGCCTTCATTCCTGAGATGCTCTATCCAAATGTAGAGGAGCTGAAGGAAAAATACCTCGACATTATGTATGCTCCGGAATTTCAGGAAGCCTTTCACGGGCTGCTAAAAGACTATGTTGGGCGACCTACGCCATTGTATTTTGCCAGCCGTTTGTCTGAAAAGTACGGTGCAAAAATTTACCTGAAAAGAGAAGACCTGTGTCATACTGGTGCCCATAAAGTGAATAATACTGTTGGGCAGATCTTGCTCGCTCAGAGGTTGGGTAAGAAAAAGATCATTGCGGAAACTGGTGCCGGTCAGCATGGAGTGGCCACTGCTACCGTCTGTGCGCTCATGGGCATGGAGTGCATTGTGTACATGGGTGAAGTGGACATGGCCAGGCAACGGCCGAATGTAGAGCGAATGCGAATATTGGGAGCGGAAGTGCGTCCGGCAAAATCGGGCAGCCGTACGTTGAAAGATGCCACCAACGAGGCGATGCGCCACTGGATCAATAATCCGAACGAAACGCACTACATCATTGGAAGCGTGGTTGGCCCGCATCCTTATCCCGACATGGTAGCTCGTTTTCAGTCGGTGATCAGTGAGGAAATGCGGGAGCAGCTTTTGCTCAAAGAAGGAACCGAAACCCCCGACTATGTCGTTGCTTGTGTAGGTGGCGGAAGCAATGCGGCTGGTGCATTTTATCACTTTCTCGATGAGCCAGAAGTGCAACTGGTAGCTGTGGAGGCAGCTGGGCACGGAGTTGATTCGGGCAAGTCAGCAGCTACAACGGCTTTGGGCCGGGATGGTGTTTTGCATGGCAGCCGCACGATACTGATGCAAACTGAAGATGGCCAGGTTGTGGAGCCACATTCTATTTCAGCTGGGCTTGACTATCCTGGCATTGGCCCTTTGCACGCTCACTTGTTCGATAGTCAACGGGGTATATTCCTGAATGCTACAGACGAAGAGGCCATGGTGGCTGGCGTTGAGCTGAGCCGCCTCGAAGGTATTATTCCCGCTATCGAATCGGCCCATGCCATTGCCGCTTTGGGGAAATTGACATTCAAGCCAGATGATGTTGTGGTGCTTAATCTTTCCGGCCGTGGCGACAAAGACCTGGAGACTTATATTAAGTGGGGAGGGTATTAGAGAGTGGGAGAGTAAGGAGTAGGAGAGTGCGAAAGTAAGAAGTAGAAAGAAAGATCGAAGGCTGAAGTACAAGCTTTGCGTCTCCTGCGTCTTTGCGAGCAACCCAAAAAGAGGTAATTTTTGAAACAAGAATGACATGAGTGAAATAGTAGAAGCAAATAGGATAGACACCCTTTTTACCGAAAAGGCAGATCATATATTGTCGATGTATTTTACTGCTGGCTATCCTGGCATTAATGACACCAGAAAGATCATGAAGGCCTTGCAGGACGGTGGTGCTGATGTTATTGAGGTCGGTATCCCTTTTTCGGATCCTGTTGCCGATGGGCCTACCATCCAAAAAAGCAATCAGCAGGCATTGGAGAACGGCATGAATATGAAGCTGCTTTTCGATCAATTGAAGGGCATGCGTTCTGAGATCGATATCCCGGTTTTATTGATGGGCTACTTTAATCCGGTGATGCAATACGGATTGGAGAAGTTCTGCGTCAAATGCCAGGAGATTGGCATTGATGGGCTGATTTTGCCAGACCTGCCCGTGTACGAATACAGAAAGTTCTACAAGGAGATCTTCACCAAATATGGTCTCCACAATATTTACCTCATTACGCCTCAGACGTCTGAGGAAAGAATCAGAGAAATAGACGAGCACACCGAAGGTTTTATTTACATGGTTTCCTCTGCCAGCACCACTGGTGCCAAAGGGGCCGTGAGTGAGGTGCAGGAAGCTTATTTTGCCCGCATACAAATGCTTCGGCTGAAGAACCCACGGTTAATTGGTTTTGGTATTTCCAACCATGAAACCTTCGAAAGAGCCTGTCGCTATGCCAGCGGAGCCATTATTGGCAGCGCCTTCATTGACCTGTTGGAGAAGTCAGACAATATGGAGGCGGACATCAAGCAGTTCGTAAAAGGCATAAAACAAGGTAAATGATTTTCTGGCTTCACATCCGCCATCTGGCGGACAGGGGTAATGAAGCCAGAAAATCGTTGATAAAAAGCTTTATGCTTTCAATATCAAATAGAAACTTTTAAGAAACACCCGTTATGATTATCCAGCTCGACCCGGCCATTTCCGAGGAGGCCAAAGCCAAGATCATCGATACCCTTGGCAAACTGAAATTCAAAGGCACAGAGGTAAAAACCCAGATGGGCGACTATTTGGTGTGTATAGGCAAAACCAATGTGGATATCAGGCAGCTCGGCTTTCTGCCAGGCATAATCGACATCCACAAGGTGTCGGACGACTACAAGCTGGTGTCGAAAAAGTGGAAAGTGAAGTCAACCACTATCGATTTGGGTGACGGCGTGGTCATTGGAGAAGGAAGCTTTTCTATAATGGCTGGCCCTTGCAGCATAGAAGGAGAGGAGAACGTCAGGGAGACTATCAAACACCTGAAAGAGAACGGCGTGAACATCATGAGGGGTGGCGTTTTCAAGCCGAGGAGCTCGCCATATTCATTCCGTGGCATGGGCATCGATGGACTTAAGATGTGGTATACCATCGCCAGAGAGGAAGGCATCAAGATCGTAACTGAGGTCATGCAGGTGTCGCAGATTGACGAGATGTATCCATACGTGGATGTATTTCAGGTAGGCGCCAGAAACACCCAGAACTTCAACTTGCTTGACGAATTGGGTAAAGTGGATAAGGCCGTAATGATCAAAAGGGGTATCTCAGGCACTATTGACGAGCTTTTATATTCGGCAGAATATGTTTTTTCAGGTGGCAACGAGAAGCTCATCCTTTGCGAGCGAGGTATTCGTACCTACGAGAAAGCCAGTCGCAACACGCTTGACTTGAATGCTGTGCCCATTTTAAAAGACAAAACCCATTTGCCTGTGGTGGTTGATCCATCTCACGGCATCGGGATTCGTGACTATGTCGATAGCATGTCGCTGGCCGCAGTGATGGCAGGAGCTGATGGTGTGATCTTCGAAATACATCCGCTTCCCGAAAAGGCGGCCAGCGACGGCCAGCAGACACTGGACTTCCAGCAGTCGGCGGCACTCATCAGGAAGATGAAGAAGACCTATGCGCTGAGAGAAGAGTTTGAGATGGCTGTTTAAGTGGAGCCTGCCAATTGGATACTGACTTACAAACTTTGCCGTCTTTGCGAGGAACTTCCGGCATTTCTCATTGTGTTTGTCGTGAGGGAGTGACGAAGCAATCTTGCCTATTTCGGAGCCGGGTTCTAACTACCAAGATTGCTTCTGTCGCTTGACAATTGGCTACATAGATGGCAATTGGCAACCTCCATCGCAATGACGTCAAGGAATCGTTACCCCCTCCCCATATACGGATCTGAAATACTATCCGCTCCGGTTTCCAGCCTGCCTGCAAAGCGTACCTTCAGATTGGGGTCGCCGGGGCTTGTTACAGAAAAGTCGTACCAACCCTTACTAGATGCAGTATTGAGCGTTACACTTTCCAAACCATCGGCTTTTAGCTTTAGTTCTTCTTCAACGTGCTGGTATTTATCGTCTTTCAGCTCTAATTTTAAGGCACTTTTGCTTCTGTCGATGATGGAAACTTTTAGCTTACCATTGACTTTTCCTCCAATCATTTCCGGGATACAAGTTACGTCTATGCCATTCCCTTCATTGCCAACAAACTCCCTGAAAAAGCCGTTTGGCCCATACACTCTCAGGTGGTATTGTCCACCCTCGAAGTTATCCAGTGGCCACTGGTACTCGATTTCATCGCCAGCCTTCACAGCGAAGGCCCAGGTTTTTACAGGTTCAAAAGTATTTGTGGCAGGGTTGCGGTAACTGCCGGGAGCATACACGTTGAACGGTGCGCCCAAAGAGTTCTCGCCAAACAGGCTCTTTCCGGCCTTGAAGCGAACACGGAAATACTTGCTATCGTAGGTCAAATTGCCGGTGACATGCAATTCGTAGTTCAGTGCACTGGAAGGTTTGGTGCCAGGCTCCTGCTTTGGGAGCTGTGAAGTCAACATGTTGGTATCTGCTTTAAGGGCTTTGAAGTTGTTGGGCAAGCCTTTGAAGCTGGCATTGTAGATTTCCTGAATATACTTATCTCTATCAAGTGACGCTGGTATGTCAATCTGCTCGCCATTGTATGGTCTGAATACAGAGGTGAGGTCGCCACTGATTGCCCGGCGCCAGGAACTAATGTTGGGCTCTTCAATTTTTTTACCTGTCTTTTTGGAAAGGAATTTTTCCATGAACATGATGGTAGACGTGATATCACACACTTCTGAATTCACCCATCCACCCCGAGACCATGGTGAGGCCACAATAAGTGGCACACGGTAACCCAAACCTACCGGACTAGTCCTTGCCTCCTTCTCGTCAAAGCCAGCTTTTATTTCTTCATCTACGGTCACATACTCGCCATCGGCTTTTAAGTCATCTGAGATTTTGCCATCATTTGGGTCGGCTGGGTTGGGTGCTACAAAAGGAGGGATGTGATCGAAATAGCCGTCGTTCTCGTCGTAGTTGAGGATGAAAATGGTCTTTTTCCAAACTTCTGGATTTTCAGTCAGGATGTCCATCACCTCAGAGACATACCAGGCACCATACCACGGAGCACTCGGGTGGTCGGAGAATTTCTGTGGTGCTGCCAGCCAGGAAACAGTGGGGAGTTTACCCTCTTTCACATCTTTGCGGAACTGGTGGAGGATATCCCCTTTGGGTACTTTGGTGGTACGCTCTGTTCCATTGCCGGAGTAGGTCATGTCTTCCACCTTGTGGTAGTTGGGGTCACCAATATTGGTGGTGAAAGCTTTGTTGTGCAGGTTTTTGGCACGAGCAGAAAGCTTCTCAAACGCTTCTGGTGTCCATTGCTGAAGAAGGTCGTTTACCTGAACGATACCTTGCTTCGTTGCATCAATTTGCGCCTGTAGCTTGGCTTTATCTGCGCCAGGGGTGTTCAGTTGTTTTTCCAATGATGCAAGCTCACCGGGCAGTTCTTTTTCTTTGGTCTTCAGGAATTCGTGAAAGCCTTTGCTATAACGCACGCCATACTGCGTAAACCACTCCAGGTTATTGTCGGTGAAGTTGGCCAGCAGCGAGTCGTCTTCTACATTAGTGGGGAGACTGATTTCATTTTGGTATACTTTCCATGAAATGCCGTTGTCCTCCAGTCGCTCAGGGAAAGTTGTCCAGCTCGCCTCTCTATCATAAGTCACTTCCCCATTCCTCACTTTAGCCTTGTCGCCTGGCTCGCCGTGTGTTTTACCTGTCCAGTGGTAGCTGCGGTTGGTGGTGGTGCCGGTAAGGGCGGCGCAGAAGTGTTGGTCGCAGACGGTAAAGGCATCGGCCAGAGAATAATAGAAAGGAATGTCCTCCCGGGTATAGTAACCCATGGTAAGGGGGATGTGCTTGTAGTCTTTGTTGCCGGGTCGTTTGGCTTCTATCCAGCCATCGTACTTGCCATCGTTGCGGGCGTCGACCTGATCTTCCCAGGAGTGGGGCACGCCGCCCATCCAGGTGGCTTTGGTGTCTTTCATATCGAGGCGGAATGGGGCGAATCTGTTGCCGGCACTGTCAGGCTGAAACCAAACGGGGTTTTTATCTGGCAGCGAAATAGCGAGGGGATCGTTGAAGCCACGTACCCCTTTGAGCATGCCAAAGCAATGGTCGAACGACCGGTTTTCCTGCATGAGCAGCACCACATGTTCGGCGTCGTAAAAAGTAGTGCCGGGATCAGGTGAAATAGCCAAAGCCTTTTCAATCGAAATGGGCAGGGTACTCCATACGCTGGTGCCGCCTGCCAGCAGGGCCGCTTTTTTCAGGAACTCTCTTCTCGAATCACTCATAAATATTGTTTTCAGATAGGTTAGGCCAGCGCAATTGGACACTGGGTGCAATAATATCGACCCGGCTTGCAAAATGGATTGACTCGGCCATTAAGTGTTCTTTAATAACATACGAATATGTTAACATAAAGGAAATACCCCAAATGGTTTTGCTGGCAGACGTCAAAAGAATGGCTGAAGGTTGGTTGTTTTCTCCATCCATCCTTTTGCCGGTTGAGTTATCGGAGATTGGTTAATACCTTTCCTTCGTTAAACATACAGGTATGATCTCCGAAAAGCACATCAAATACGTTCTGGTTTTTGTCCTGAGTATTGCTACCCTTTCTGGCAGTCTCGCACAAAAATTCCCCTCCGACAAGTTTCAAAATCTCAAAATAAGGAATGTCGGTCCTGCCAATATGAGCGGACGGATCACTGCCATTGCCGCTGTGGCCGATACGCCCACAAAGATCATTTACATAGGGGCTGCCTCAGGTGGTGTGTGGAAGTCGGAAAATGGAGGAACAGCCTGGGAAAGCATATTTGATAACGCCCCAACGGTCAATATCGGCGCCATTGCTGTGCAGCAGAGCAACCCGAGCGTAGTGTGGGTAGGCACAGGTGAGGGCAATCCCCGCAACTCCATGAGCCTAGGATTGGGATTGTTCAAATCGATTGATGCGGGAAAAACATGGAAGCAGGTAGGGCTGGAAAACTCCAAAACTATCCACAGAATTATCGTTGATCCGACTGACGGGAACACGGTGTACGTGGGGGTGATGGGCGATCCGTTTACACCGCATACCGAACGAGGATTGTATAAGACAACAGACGGGGGCCTTACCTGGAAGAAAATCCTTTATACCAACGACAAGTCAGGCATTGCCGATTTGGTGATAGATCCAGCTAACCCTAATAAGTTAATTGCAGCCATGTACGAGCATCGCCGTACCCCGTACAGCTTTACTTCCGGTGGTCCTGGATCGGGACTTTACATCACGTACGATGCTGGGGAAACCTGGAAAAAGCTCGGAGAAAAAGAAGGACTACCAGCCGGAGAGCTGGGCAGGATAGGATTGGCCATTGCCCCAAGCAACCCGGATAGGATTTACGCTAAAGTGGAAGCTACCAGAAATGCCCTTTACCGCAGCGACGATGGCGGCTTGTCGTGGAAAATGATCAACGACAACCCCAGGTTTACCAATAACAGACCGTTTTACTTTCAGGAGCTGGCTGTGGACACCAAAGACCCCAACAGGCTCTACAATATCTACCAGCCGCTGCATGTGAGTTACGACGGAGGTGTGTCTTTCGATCCGGTGCCAATGATCCCGGCGGATGAGACCAAGGGCATCCACGCTGACTTTCATGCTTTTTGGGTCGACCCGAACGATCCCACTTTCTTCATCATTGGTGGTGATGGTGGCATTGGCATTACCCACGATCATGGCAAAGCCTGGTATTTCCCGGAAACGATCCCCGTGGCCCAGTTTTATCACATCAATGTAGATGAAGACATGCCTTACAATGTGTACGGCGGCATGCAGGACAACGGCAACTGGTCGGGCCCCGGTTATGTGTGGAAGCGGGGCGGCATCCGCACACTCTACTGGCAGTACCTGGTGGGGGGTGATGGTTTTATCATTCAACCCGACTCGGTTGACTCACGGTTTGGCTACGGCACTTCGCAAAATGGCGAGCTCTATCGCTACGACAAGTTGACCGGCTACTACCAAAACATACAGCCTAAGTCACCCGATATGGGAACCCGCCTGCGGTACAATTGGAATGCAGGTTTTGCGCAAGACCCGAACAATAACAACCTGGCTTACCACGGCAGCCAGTTTGTTCACAAAACCACCGACAAAGGCCAAACCTGGACGATCATTTCGCCTGATCTCACCACCAACAACCCTGACCATCAGCGGCAGGACTACGGCGGACTGACCATCGATGCTTCCGGGGCTGAGATTTACAACTCGATCTTGAGCATCGCACCGAGCTATCTGGATAAAAACGTGATTTGGACGGGTTCCGACGATGGGTTGGTACACCTTACCAGAGACGGCGGAAAAAGCTGGGCCAACGTCACTGCCAACATCAAAGGATTGCCCAGGCATGCTTGGATTGCTCAAATGAAGACCTCACCGCATAACGCAGGTGAAGTGTGGTTGGTGGCTAATAACTACCGCCAGGGCGACTATGCACCTTACTTGTTCCGCACGCAAGACTATGGGAAAACCTGGGTACGCATGGCGGACGCCAGTCAGGTGAAAGGCTATGCCCTGTCGGTAATGCCGGATAGCAAGGAACCGAAGCTAGTGTTTCTGGGGACTGAAAACGGCCTGTGGATCAGTATTGATGAAGGCAAAACCTGGGAGCAGTTTAAAAATGGTTTCCCATCTGTGTCAACTATGGACATGACGATTCAGCAAAGGGAATCGGCGCTGATTGTAGGCACCTTCGGTCGGGCCATTTGGGTGCTGGATGACCTGTTGTCGCTGCGTGAATTAGCCAAAGGCAAGCTGGAGCAACTGCCGTTGACGGCTTTGCCAGTCAACGACGCTGTGCAGGTAAAAGGCTTGTTTATCAATCCTCCCGGCAATATCTGGACAGGCTTTTATACTACTTTCGAGGGCGCCAATAAGCCGTTTCAGAAAGTGGAAATTCCGTTTTTTGTCAAAGACAACAACGCAGGTGACAAAGCCATGGCTGAGGTGTACAATGCCGGCAACCAGCTGATCCAAACAGTAAGCACCGACAGCGTGGTGGCTGGGCTCAACTACATTACCTGGAAGCTCGACGAGCAAATGGCCCGCCTGCCGGGTGCGTGGGTAGGAGAGGACTCACGTGATATTCCTGTGCTGCCCGGCGTCTTTAGTATCAAGATCAAATATGGCGACAACAGCTCGGAAACAACTGTGAAGGTGATTCCGGATCCTCGCTTTGAGTACAACGAGGAGGTGGACAAGGCTATTTACACACTGAGCAAGCGACTCAATATGTCTACCGAAAAGCTGTCCAGTGCCATGGCCAGGTTGCAAGCAAGCGACAAAACGATAGAACATGTGCTAGTCCAGGCTAAAGCGGTCGCAGCCATAGAAGTTGTGACGGCTTCCGAAGCCATACAGCAAAAAATCAAAGCGCTTAACGACATGGCCCGTGCCCCTCGCCCCGACAAGCAGGTAGGTGCCTGGCAGTCATTTGCCGTTACGGCGACGTCTAAGCTGAGCGATGCATCGCAGGCGCTGAGAGGCCGTTTATTCGTGCCAACCAGCCAGGACGTGAAGGTAATCGAAGAGGCCGAGCAGCTGGTTGGAGACTTTGTGAAAGCGGTGGACAGTTTCTACGCTTCCGATTGGGTTGCCTACAAAAAGCAGGTGGAGGAGGCGAAGTTGAGTTGGTTTAGGGAGTGATGATAGCCTCCACAATCGATGGCTAGGTTTTGTTGGCGCTGTTGCTCAAACGAGGACCTAAGCGAAAACTAATTTTTCTCTACGGAAAGTATTTGTAGACATCCTTTCGGGGAAGAAACCTGATGAAATCGATAGTGTCACCTTCGATTGATACACCGACTCTGAAATCTCCCAGCCTGATTCGGAAATAGCTGTCGGCACCCTTCAGCTTCTTGATGTTTTTGATTTCAGTAATATTTCCGGCGGCCTGGGTGTGTTCAATTACGTCAGCCAGTTGAGCCAGTACTTTTTTATCCTTTATCTTTTTGGCGTCCTTTTCAAAGGATTTATCGATTCGGATATTCATTTACGAAGGTTACTGATGAAATCCTGAGTGTCTACATACTCCCCTGTTTTTGCTTCATCAATGAGGTATGCCATTGCCAAATCCTCAGCATCTTCGCTGCTCAAGATCTTGGTTTTAATTCCTAATTTATTTGCTAGTTCTATGAGTAGCTTCATGTCAGAATCAGAATCACTGGATAAAATAGCTGCCTTCATGGTTTCTGTAATTTTCCTAAATATCAGCATTATCGGTATCTTTTCAAATGTGGCTTTTAGGTAGGTGAGTTTGTAAAGGCAGTGGACAGCTTTTACGTGACCGAATGGTCTGCCCACAAAAAGCAGGTGGAAGAAGGGGAATTAAGTTGGTTTAGAGAGTGATGCCAGGGGATATACTGTTGTAAGCTGTAGGAGGACAAAAGTTCTTGTCTGTCGAGTTTTCAAGATGCCTGACTGCGATACCCAATGTCATTTCCTTGCCTGCGAAGCCGTTGTGTAGTTTTAGTATTTACGGACGAAACAACCTTTCATCAAAGGGAAATTTTTCCTGAGTGGTTATTTTAATTTTTGAGAATTCAGAGTGGAATGGATTTATAAGGATGTTGTGATCACCCCTTGTTACGACAGAAGGAATTTTCAGCAGGCAGTGCTTATTCGCATTCACGAAATCATCGCCATATTTCTGGGTATTTTCATTGTGAGGAAATTGATTCCATCTTGGAGGAAGGTCTTTGACTTGTAAAGTTATTATTGAGGTGTTATCTGGAATAAATATGGTGAGCATATAGTAATCGTCCGGAATTGTTGCCAATGAAAAATGGACGGCCACTTCGGCCATAGCCAAAGATCTATTACTTGCAGTATAAATTATTTCGGTACCAATACTATTCCATCTGGCTCCTTTGATTGCTGCTCCTTTTCCTGACAGGTCTGAAATGTATTTTAGCCTGGATAGTCTGAATACTTCCATTAGACAAGAATGCCGTGATCAATCCTCGTTAATTCCGCCAAAACCAAGTCTTTGCCATAAGAATCTCGCAAAAGCTCAATTGGCTTCAAGCTACCCAAGGAATAATTTTCCGTAGTCAACCAGAGTTTTAGTTTTTCCAAGTCACCAAATACTTCAACACCAGTATCGAGCACCTCTGCCATCCCAAATATTTTCTCAGTATACAGGGGTTTGAACCTGGTTTTTTCGGCTTTATAACGTTGTAAGGACTTATAAGAGATGTTCAAAAATCCGGACCAATCATGTAGCGAAAATGGGCTCTGCCTCTGAATTAAATTGAAAATAGAATAGGGTAGGCCACTTCTTATAGCGAAAACGAGAAAAATTTTGCTTTTCAGAAAATCGCTATAATCTATTTCGTTTGGGATACTAATGTGTTCATATGCCGCAGTATCTTTAAGAAAAGATGTGAGTTCTTTGGACAGCTGCTTTTCAGTGTTTGCTAATTCCATGGCTAGGACATTTGTCTGTAAAAATATCTTATTTGTCCTAATAACGAAAAAATTGTTTGATTAGTTTGTAAGGTAGTGCCACCTTCTAGTTTCTTAACCTCCCCGGTAGCCTGGCAGTCATATTAAGACTATAGAAATGCCCATTCCTTTCAACCGCTTCGGCATTGACCATTCTAAATACTATTTTAGTCGCCCACTATTGATTTTAAAATTTTAGCACAATGCCCTCACGATTCTCGACACTCCTTTTGCGTTTCAGACTTGCCCTGGCTCTGTTGGTATTTACCCATCAGGTTGCCTTCGCTCAAAGCTCCGGACAGGCCCTGACAAGCCACGTCAATCCCTTTTTGGGAACTGATTTTTTCGGGCACACCTTTCCCGGGCCGGCCTTGCCTTACGGAATGGTCCATGTAAGTCCGGATGTGGGAACCGACGGGTGGACGTATTGTGCTGGTTACATCTATCAATCCACGTCAATTATCGGATTCAGCCATACCCATTGGAGTGGTGTGGGCATGGTAAATGGCGGTGAAGTGATGCTGATGCCGACAGTTGGCAATATGCTGCAGGTAGTTCCAGGGACAGAGGAAAACCCGGATAGTGGCTATCGTTCCCGTTATTCACACAAAGAGGAGGAAGCATCGCCAGGTTATTATTCCGTCATGCTCAAAGACTACGATGTGAAGGTGGAATTGACCACCACACGGCGTGTCGGGCTGCACCGCTATACTTTCCCCAAAGCAGAAAACTCTCGGGTGATACTGGATCTGGGGCATCAGATAGGAAGTGCTTATTCCGAGGAAAACTCAGAATTGAGTATAGTGAACAACAACCGGATTGAAGGCGTGAAAACGACTGAGCAGGGCAAGTTGTATTTTGTTGCTGAATTCAGTAAGCCATTTCTATACTACGGCACCTTCGATGCCAACTATGTGACGCCTGAGTCGGGCGCCAGTATTTTTCCTTATAAAAGTGGGGAAGCCGGTAAGAAAATAGGAGCCTTTGTGCAGTTTGAAACCGACGAGAAGGAACAAATCCTTGTTAAAGTGGGCATTTCCTATGTCGATGTAGCAGGAGCACGGAAGAACCTGGAAGCTGAAATCCCCGATTGGGATTTTGAAAAGGTGAGAAAGGCGGCCAGCCAGGTTTGGGAAAAGGAGCTTTCTACCATTCAAATTGACGGCGCTTCCGACAATCAAAAGCAGATTTTCTATTCCGCTCTCTATCGCTCGTTCTTGTCGCAATACATTTCCCAGGACGTAGATGGCAGGTACAGAGGATCGGACGGGAAGATCCACGTTGCCAAAGGCTTCGATTTTTATGGTTCTTTTTCGTGTTGGGACACCTATCGTTCACAGCATCCATTGTTAACCCTAACTGCACCGGAGCACGTCAATGATTTTATCCGGTCGATTGAAGCCAAAGTAGACAACTTTGGGTGGTTGCCTGCCCAGCATTTTCAGGGCGTTTTTAAGGAGTCGATGGTGGGCGACCACCTGATTCCGGTTATTGTGGATGCCTACATGAAAGGCTACCGTGACTACGACATTAAGAAGCTGTACGATGCTATGCGCACCAAAGCATTGCAAAACCCTCAGCCTCCCGTTCCTGAATATATGGGAAGAGCAGGCTTGGGCTACTATCTGGAGCTGGGCTACACACCTGTCGACCGGGTGACCGAAGCTGTGCCTAATACCTTGGAGCTTGCCTACGACGACTGGTGTATTGCTCAGCTGGCGCAAGCGCTTGGCAAGCCTGACGACTACAAGCTGTTTATGAAACGTGCAGGAAACTACGCCAAACTATGGGACAAGGAAACACAGTTTATGCGCCCCAGGAAAGCGGATGGAACATGGCTTGAGCCTCTGGGTAACCATGAACAGGAAATTGAGGAATACGAGGGGCACCGCTACTACAAATATTTTGATCCGTTGCTGGTGGGGCGTCGCCCTAACCGACACTATACAGAATCCAATGCCTGGCAGTACGTTTGGTCGGTGCAGCACGACCCTCAGGGATTGATTGACCTCTTTGGTGGTAACAAAGCATTTACCAAAAAGCTGGATACGTTTTTTGAGATGAGCCCGCTGATCACGCCTCCCAAATACGTGGGAGTGGTGGGCACCATAGGCCAGTATGTGCACGGCAACCAACCCTCGCACCATGTGGCCTATTTGTACAATTACGCAGGACAGCCCTGGAAAACGCAGGAGCGGGTGCGACAGATTTGCGAAGAGTTGTATCGGCCTGGCCCTGGCGGGCTGTGTGGCAACGAAGACATGGGTTCCTTGTCATCCTGGTATGTGCTCAGCTCCCTGGGTATTTATGCTGTCACGCCAGGCTCCACCAACTATGTGATTGGCAGCCCGTTTTTTGACGAGGCAATCCTTAGGGTCGCCGGAAATAAAACCTTTGCAATCAAAGCGCTCAACAATTCTAAAGACAATAAGTACATTCAATCGGCTACATTAAACGGTACTGTTTTCAACCGCACCTGGATTACCCAGGACGAAATCACGGCAGGAGGTGAGCTCATCTTCCAAATGGGGCCAACACCCAATGAGAAATGGGGTACGGGACGAGGCGCAGCGCCAGCTTCGATGTCGGTAGGGAATTGAAGTCGGAAAGGGTAATTTCAAAGGGCCGACTATAGTAGTAGGCATGGGGCGATACAATCGCCTGACTCATCATGTCCTCCCGGGCGGGCAGCCTTTCCGCAGCGGTCAAACAAGGACGATAGGGGTAAGCAGTCTTTGTTGATGTTTTGAAAAAAAATAAGCCAAACAGACTGTTTTAATCGATGATTATTCTCCAGCCATTTCTTCCAATCTGCTCGGCTATTTGGTCAAAATGATTCTATTTCAACATCAGTTTTGCTGCTCTAACCATTTCAAGATTGCCTTGTTAGTTTCGGCTGGTTTTTCCTGCTGAATCCAATGACCACAGTCGAAGCTCACTTCTTCCACGTTGGGCACAAAGGCCGATAGTCCTTCAAACTTTGGTATCACATCATGATTGCCATAGATCATAAGTGTCGGCTGTTGGATGATGGGGTCTGCATTGGCCAATAATTGCCAGTTGCGGTCAAGGTTCCTGTACCAATTGATACTCCCTGTAAACCCTGTCGATTCGAAAGAGGAGACGAAAACAGCCAGCTCACTTTCACTCATCACGGGCTCGCCTTGTGGTGCTTTGGCTCTGGCGAGATTGATCATAGCCATGCCTGGTTCAGGAACGGTTTGGGGGACGTTCTTCCGGAATATATTGCGGAGAAACTGCGGAGCATTTTCATCCAAAATGGCATCTGCCACCCCCGGCTGTCGGTTGAAGTGGACAAAATAATAATCGCCACCCAATATTTCTTCCATCCAACCGATCCAGGGTCTTTCGCCACGCACCTGGTAGGGCACGGCCAGGGCAATAACTCTCTTTACACGAGTTGGGTGCAACAGCGTCAACCACCAGGTGACCATCGCACCCCAGTCGTGACCTACAAAGGTGGCATCTTTGTATCCGTAATGATCGAGCAGTGCGATAAGATCACCCGACAAATGTTCAATGTCGTAGGCAGTAACTTCGCTCGGACGAGATGAGTTGCCATAACCCCGTTGGTTTGGCACAATGACGTGGTAGCCGGCTTCGACCAGCGCAGGCACCTGATGACGCCAGGAGAAGGCGTGTTCTGGCCAGCCATGACATAGTACAATTGGTTTTCCCGCATTTTGTCGACCAGCTTCAAATACTTCCAGTTCTACGCCATTCACTGAAATCATAGTAGGCTTTGGAAACCCTGTTTCAGCAAGAAGTGAGTTCGTAACGTTTGTCATTTTTATGTTTTTTTAAAGATTTAAGACAAACGTATGACCGGGGTGAGACAGCCTTATGTCAAGGGTCAGGGAGCGCTTTGATATTTGTCAAAATATTCTTGTAGGGTCAACTTATGAGGGTCAAAATTTTCTGACAGCACTTCCATTTTTTGAATCCTGTCCGGCCGAAAAAACCGAAATTCCTTCCGCAAGCGGCACCACGCAATCAAATACCAATTTTCAGCACTCAACACGGCAAAAGGTTCGATGATTCTGTCAGTAGTGGAGCCCTCCTTATTAACATACCTTATTTTGACCAGCTTGTAGTTGGTGAGCGCATTTTGCAGGTCCGACAAGTTGCTGCTGTTTCTTTCCTGATTGAGCGCCTCGTCATATTGTGTTCTATCAGCCAGTAGATTGGCTTTGTCTTGAATGGTATATCTGAGAATGGACTTGATTTTATCAATGGCCTCTGCATAATCCTGCACAAAAGAGGTGTCTTTACTTTTCAATACGAGCTGTTCTGCCAGTATCAGGGCGTTTACTTGTTTTTCAGTGAACATCACTGGTGGAATTCTATACCCTTCCATCAAGGAATACCCCTTTCCCTCCTCGGTCAAAATGGGTACACCGGCTTTTTCAAGTGCTTTTACATCCCGGTAGATGGTCCTTTTACTCACCTGAAATTTTTCCGACAATTCAGTAGCTGTGATAATTCTTTTCGTCTGAAATCGAACTAAAATTGCGGTTAGTCGAGATAACCTATTTACCTCGGAATATTCCATTTTTCTATTTGGTTACTGGTTTTTAAGTGGTCGACAACAGTTGGTGCATGGAAAGATGGGTGTTTGTGTGCGAGGATCTTTCGAAGGAAAATCAGAGGCCACCAAACACGCAACTAAGATTGGTTTAGCTAAAACTTGCCATTTTTTATATGCCGTGTTGTCAATAGTTTTATCCGTTACCCAATTGATAAATCAATATATCTTGTCAAGATAAACGTACCTACCAGATAACCTGAATGAAAAATCGGACGGTACATTAAGTTGGTTTTTTTAAAATCAATTCGAAGATATTCGGTCAATAAAATTCCAATTGAAATTATCAAAAACCACACTGTTATAAAGGGAAATACAAATTCGCCCTTGTTCATCACCTTTGGTATTATATAAATCATATCGTGAAGCAAACCGCAAATTAAAAAAGTCATAATCAGGGATGCCCAGTTCGGGAAAACGGTTCTGAATGGCTTGTAGCAATAGAATAGAAGAAAATACCCCCAACTTGGGTTCCAATATTTCCAAAAGGACCTAAGTGAAGACGAGAAGAATGGTTTGAAGAACATATTTCGAATAATCAAAGAGACTTTTGTGGTTCCTGTGCGATAATATGTATATTCTTCTAAAGTCATAATTATTTCGTTCGTGTCGTCTATTCACATTATTGGCAACATTTGAGTAACACGCACAGTACATGTGATGCACCTCATATGTTATGCATGAAGATACTTCAAAATCTAGCGGCTAAAAGTAATTTTTTGTAAAGGTTACTCCACTAATCGCCACCAGAAGCCGGCCCTCCACTGGTGAATAGCCACTTAGTGTTAACGAACCAGTCAGAAGAATGAGCCGCACATCTGTAGGCTCCCCACCCGAAAATTGAAAATCCCGCCACTGCTTGCGGGATTTTTTTGTGCTGATGGTTGAACCGGTTTTGCCAAGGTGACTGGCAGTGATTTTATGGGGAATGCATTTGGGCTGACCCACAACGTATAGTATATCAAAAGCAGGCGATTTTGAAGCCCTGAACTTTCGGTTAAGCACAAAGTTTGATACTACCCACAAGCTATTCATTTAGCACCATTTCGCTTATTTTTATATACATGGTTAGCTGTAGAAATTTTATCATTTATTTGTTGTCATTGCTGTTATTATCTCTCCGTCATATTTCCAAATTCCATTTACTCCTCCAAACCAAATATTGTATTCCAAATCACCTAAAATGAATAACAGGTCAGAAAAAGTCTGACCGTTGTATTTAAATTCAGAAAACTTTTTACCCTCTAAGACACATAAATTTCCAAATTGTGCTCCAAGCCAAAGATTACCATTTCTATCTTCGTAAATGGCCCTTATTCTCTTACTGCAAAGACCATCTGTTTCTGAAAATGTTATAAATGACTTGCCATCGTATACCGTTAGTCCGCTGTTTCTATTTCCATTAAAGCCCATCCATATGTTTCCTGATTGGTCAGAATAAATGGTTCTTACTTGGCTATCGCTTAAGCCATCTTTAATTGAAAATTGAGTAAACTTTTCCCCATCAAATTTGTTAATTCCTCCATGAATCATTGAAGCAAACCACATATTTCCTTTGTTGTCTTTACTTATACACGGAATCCAATTGTGATATAAGCTATCTTCTTGCTTTTTGCCTATTTCAGTTAAATAGGATTTGAAGTTTTCCCCATCATATTTATAAGCACCATTACCAGCGGTACCAATCCATAAATTATTGTTATTATCAGTTGCTAAAGAATGCGCAGCATTGGGGCTTAGCGTAGGGTAAACAGTGCTAATCCAACCTGTTGTGGTGTCTTGGTATGGTAGAGGAATATTTTCAAACTGTTTTCTGTCGTATTTGGTTAAACCGTTTTGAGTTCCGAACCACATATTATTATTATGGTCGGAGGTAATGGAATAGACTTGGTTACTGCTCAATCCGTTTTCCTCGGTATAGTTTTTAAATGCTTTTCCATTATAATGATATATACCACCGCCGTTACTGCAAAACCAAATAGAACCGTCTTTGTCGAGATAAGCATCTGAAAACCCATTTTTAGGAACAGGAATTTTGACCATTTCTGAACCTTTCTCAGCCTGGAGAGTTTGTTGTTCTTTTTGTACTTGTCCATTACAAGAAATAGCAATCGCAGCCAAAATCGTTATAAACATATTTTTCATTAACTGTATCATTTTTTTTTATGTAGCTAACATTTGAGTAAGCGACAAAAGTGTGGTTTATACCCATTACATGTTATCGGTGAATATACACCAAAATCATGCTGTTGAAAGTATGCTTTTGGCAAGGTCACTGCCTAATCCCTACCAAAAAAGGCTCCGTTATGGTGCGTGGGGATAGCCCCGGGGTGTTGGAGCCCAAGCCTGGCTGTTATCGAGAACTTGCTCGAGCTGGTGCCCAACCCTTGGTGTATACGAACCAGTCAGAAAAATGAGCCGCACATCAGACTCCAGACCCTACAATTGAAACCCCGCCACTGCTTGCGGGATTTTATTGTACTGATGGCTGAGCAAGTTTTAGTGAGTGGCTGTGGATTTATGGGGGTCAAAAGTCTGTACTTGACCAGCTATAGTATATTTTAACTCGGTTATGTAAATCTAGTAGCAAGTCGACTTTAGAAGCGACTGTTTGTTTCTAAATGAGTGAAAATAGAAAAGCTTCTTTTTTGTATTTTCAATCCTTCATTCAATTGGGTACTACTATGAAACAGCACTTTTTGTTGGCAATTTTATTTTTCATTCCTTTTCTCGCACTTCCTCAGACTGACAAGTATCATGGTTCATTTGTCGAGAATTTTGAGGGTGCTGCTTCCAGCTACTTTAGGTATGGCTCTACCGGAACCAAAGCCGATTTTAAGTACGAACTGGGCGTGGATTCTCCATCTGAACCGGGCACTAAAATTCTTTCCTTTCGAATGGACCCCGAGGATAGGGCTGGCGCTGGACGTGGGCCTGAAATTATCTCCAAAGACTTTACGCATTTCGGCACCTATTCAGCCCGGTTGAAAGTTCCTGAAGTAAGGGATATTCAACCGAATCTGGGTGCAGTGGTGGGATATTTCACTTACCATGTAGATAGTATAGCCGGACTGAGTGAAATTGACTTTGAATGGCTCCCCGCCGACCCTACGGTTATTTATGTAGGTACTTGGACGGGAGGGCAGTCGGGAGAGCTAAAACGAATTGGCAGAACCATTAACCTGGCCAAAGGAATAATCTATGAAACCACCTACAGAGAAGGGCATGCAGGTACACGTATACCTTTGACTGGCGAACAAAACCAACCAGAAACTATCGCCGCCATTCCGAACTTTGATGGCTCTTCTGCATTTTACACCTACGGTTTTGATTGGTTTGAGGACCGCATTCGCTGGTGGATTATTCATCCCGACAGTGATGAAAAAGTGGTGTTATGGGATTACCAGGGATCCTCAAGGGGCATACCACAAAACCCAACGCACTACCGTATGAATTTCTGGCATACCGACAATTGGTCGGTTGAGACGAATCCACAATCTATTGAAAAACCCTTGCAGCCATACCAAATGGAGGTAGACTGGATGTCTTATGACCCTTTTGTAAGTAAGTAATATCATTACTATTGTGCGACTAATCGGGTGTCAAGTCAAATAGAGTATAAGCGCTACTTGAAATTTAATTTTATTTTCTGAGAGAGTCAGGCGGGAATACGTAGTTACAAAAAGGGTATGGCTACATGATTTAATATACTTTGCATGTCGTTGTCGGCTATTCTCACTTTTCATGGGCTTTGTGCTCATCTTTTTACGTATCATTTACAATCATTTTACAAATGAAATGGCTGTATACGGCTGTGATGCCTGTAGCTTTGAGGTATCATTTTCAATTAAACCCCAATTCGCTATGCCTTTCATGCAATTACCCCTTTTGTATTTTCTGCTTGGTTTCTTTGCCGGCGATCAGGCTTCCGAAACAAAGATGGCTGAACCGACTAAAGAAGCCGAAGTCACCAACGTCATTCTCCAGTCAACAGATGGCGGCCAGACATGGCAAGATATCAGCCACGGTTTGCCTGAAACAGAAGAACGCATAGGTTTTTTTGCTGGTGCGTCGGAGGTCTATTTAAGTACCAACGGGGCATTGTATCACAGTAAGAGCCATCTTAAAACCCCTGTTTGGGAGAAAGAGAATCTTCCTGAGCTAAAAAGTACTTCGATTGTTTTCAATCAATCAGGAGTGATAGCCTTCAGTAATGATGGATACATTTATCGAAAAAAGGCCTTATCAGACACCTGGTTGCCGATATATACAGAGCGTATCAGGCATTCGGTAGCCACTATTTTTGAAGCATCTAATGAGACGGTATTCTCTGGTACCGGTAAGAGCCTTTCCAAATCTACCAACAAAGCACAAAGCTGGAAGCCAGTACATATAGGCTGGGTGGACAATATATTGGAGTCAGAAGGGGTGCTATTGGCTACTGGTGAAAAGGGAATCATGCGCTCGACAGACCATGGTGACAACTGGGAATGGGTCATCAGCGAGGGAGGGGTAGGTATAGCCCTTGAACGGATCGATGGTGGATTTGCTGCGATAGTCTACAATACCCAAACTGAATCCAGAAGCATACATACTTCATTTGATGATGGAAAAACCTGGCAAGCCATTAATGAAGGACTTCAGCCGTCGTCGAACATTTCATCTGTAAAACAACTGGGCAGCGACTTATTCGTGGGTCACCCAGATGGTATATTCCGTTCACGGGACATGGGCAAAACATGGCAGCGTGTTCATGCTGGTTTTGGCAACCCGCTATATGCTTCACTGAAATTCGCCTTGTGGACGCCGGCCGGTCCTGTTGAGAAAGTGTTTAAGCTCTATGTTTCCGGCAATGTCCTCTACGCTGTGGCAGTATCTCCCGGCTGCTGAGTCAGCAGGGGGTTATCCTCAGACTCCGCACCCTACAATTGAAATCCCGCAACTGTTTGCGGGATTTTTTTGTGCCGATGGCTGAGCAAGTTTCGCCAAGGTGAGCGGCTGTGTTTTAATGGCGAGTTCATCGGTTTGCAATGCGCACTGTCCCGAAGAATATTGCCGATTGGAGTTGTTGGCTACAGAAGTTTTATCTCCTATTCTTCCTTCCCCATGTCATAATCCCGGATATAACTTTGCATCTCTCCGCTAATTGTCCCCTTTACATCCATGTGATAAAGACCGCCAATTGTATGATCGACTCTTGGCAGTTGTGTATGACTATTTCCGAGTATTTGCTTCTCACCCTGAATTATCCACACTAGCCTTAAACCAGATTCTTTTAGAATCTTCTGAATGTGATCTTTGCGCATTAAAAGACAGGCTGGCCCCTTTTCATAAACGGATGGATCAAAACAAACTAATTCGCCTTGGTCGTTAAGGTACTCGCCCTCTTTCTGTGAAGGATTCAACCCAACTACAATTAATGGAGCGGGCTTGAAATAGCTAATTGACTCTTCTTTAGAACAATCAAACTCCTCTTCCCACAAAAAATATATTGCTGTATGGTGTGCCATAGCAATCTTTTTTCTTGATTCTTTCACTTCAAGCGCTATCGGTAAAACATCGCCACCGTAATACGGGGTGAGTTGAAAGAAAAATGACGCCGGAGACCAATAATACTCACGACTAAAAACTTGGTAGCGGTTTTTCACCTCCGGTGACCAACCTCTCCCGTAGTTAGCTGAATGATCTACTTTTAGCATTTTGCGAAGTTCCCTTGGTTCTACCAACCAACTCCCGATATCGTACCAAATTCTTTTGCGGTTAGTACCCCAGCGATCTTCTCCCAACTTATTCGGCTCTCCCCAATCTGGGTGCATATTAAGACTCAACCACTCCACACCTTCTGAATCTTTTACCGTCATCAACTCTTGAATGGGTGGAAAATCGTCGAATCTCCTTTTCCATGCCTCTGCATCTTCTTTCCAGTTCTCGTATTTGCACGGAACCCACCAGGGCAAATGTTCCAGTCTTTCTATGGAGTTTTCTTTCTGGGTTGTTTTTACAATGATCGTTGGGTCAATATCCCTTACATAGGGTCGCCAAGGGCCGTTATAATTTGTATATTTTTTTTCATTACTCCACGAATAGCTACCTTCATCATGCATTTTACAATTGTCCGACACGCTTGCAAGAATCTCATAAAACACAATCCACTGGTACTTTTTCCCAATGCGCTCCAGATGCCCGTTCCCTCTACCTGACCCTTGTCTAGCGTCGAAGTCGGTGAAAACCTCTGGGTCGTAGCCCAACTCAAAAACTCGCTGAATAGCGTAATTGCTCAAACCATCACAATCTACTTCCCAATTGCTTAAAGCACTTTCGAAAGTATATCTACCAAAATCACCATAGCTACCGGTTCCTCGACCGTATTCGGTCGTCATTGACATCAGTATTGCAGTTGCCCCCCATGCTTTTCTTCCATGGTTGCCGTCTTTTCCTTTTGGTTGATACTTAGCGTCAATGTCGTCAATAGTCGGTAGTTCGCTTGGAAATTCACTTTTATATGGTGGGCGAATCGTTTCGAGCACGATGGCAGGTTTCAAATCCAAGTGAATAGTATACTCAATAACACCTCTAGCATAATCCCGAAGCAAAATGTGCGGATAAATGAGTTCATTGTCAAAAACAGCTTTGTATATGTAGTTGCTAAGAGGAACTAACGATTGCTGATCCTGCGTCCGCAGAGCGCAGCCGTAGGCAACGGCATACAATCGTTCGTACACATAGGGATCGTTGACTCCTTCAAATTGTTGCAACACCTTAATAAGTACTACAATGCGGTTTTGCAAAAGACAGACCGATGCCTTTGTTGCGGCGTCCCTTAAATATCTGTTTGAACTGGTGAGGAACCAAGCCAGCATCACTCCTGCGAGCCTTGCCGACTCATCACTAATCTCTGCTTTGAGGTCTTCGTTCCAAGCCCAATTAATCAAACGCTTAACAGCATTGTGGCCCGAGTGCTCACCGTATTTGTTTTGTAGCCACGTTGTCCACAATTTATCTCGTTCGGACAAAGACAGTTGATAAAGAAACTTGTGTTGCCTGTCGGCATTGAAATAGAAATCTGGCTTGGTGGCCATTGAGACAGCCATTTCCAAGAATCGATAAAAGAGATCATCATTTCGTCCCAAGACCTCATTGACGTATTTCCGAGAAGCCTCACCTATAGTGTCAGTGCGTCTCCACATCAACCCATCAATAAATGCTGTTGCCGTTACATAGTAAGTTGCCGCATATGGAGCCACCTCATGAAGTTCATTTCCGATGCGCTCCGGTACTTGCACAGAGAGTGCCTCGATAATGTTTTGATTATAATATGCCCTTGATTTGTCGGCCAATAACTCTTTCAATGCCCCTGAATCGAACGATTTTCTAGGATCGGACGGATCAAGGTATTTATCCAGCAAGGCAGAAACAATCAAGTGGTCTTGAAATCGTTGGTAGGCAAAGTGAATACCGTCATAGTCTTTTCGTTCTTTCCAATAAAGGTCTTCGTTGATTACGCCTTCGGAGATCAAACGCTTTAAGTACTGCTTATCTTGACTTCCGCACTTACCTGAAAATATATTGTTGGCAATTTCTTCGCCTATTTCATAGGGTAGATGATCTTCCCGATCTTCAACCATTTTTGCCAGTATTCCCTCCACAGCCTTGCGCAGAAGTTTCAACTTTCTGTCATAGTCTAACTCATTCGGTTGTGCTAATTTTTCTTCAACTCCTTCGAGGTAGTTTTCAATGATGGCTGAGATGCCCTGGTATCCATTCGGCACCAGTTTAAGTCCTCGTTTCTTCAAGCCCTCACAAAAGAGCTTTAAAAATAGAGGGTTCTGAAATTCAGGATGTAGCAATGGTGAACCTGGAGGAATAATGTCATAATGTTTGAAGAAATGAATGGAAGCTTCATACTCCAAACCCTCAAAGCCTGGATGATAAATTCTCGAGGCAATTGAATTATCAATCTCGCTTACTGGAGCTATTAGGTTTTCAAAGGAATTGCGGATACTGACAATAAGACCTAGCCAGGGAAACCGACGAAACGAACGGACGAAGGACTTCAGTTTTTTTGGCCAAACACGTCTTCCGTTTCCCTCGTTGAGGGCATCAATTACAATGATAATGCGATTTTGTTGGCTTTCAGCTTTCGCATTTAAAGCCCCAAGTAAAACATCTTCATTACCATCAAACCGGAGTTGATTTCGTAGAATTTGTGTCCACGGCATTTCATTTGTAGAAAAGTTCTCTCCCAACAGTAGTAGGCTGGTATAATTATTTGAATTTCTTCCGGAAATCATATCGGCAAGAGCGTGAGACTTTCCAATTCCCGCCGGGCCAACCAATATTAGGTAGGGATCATTAGCCAGTGTACACACTTCTGAATCCAAAAAGGTGCGGAAGTCATCAATTGCATCGGAAAGATTACGCAACTCGTTCAGCTCGTTATTGTAAGGCCTAGAATAGTAGTCTATTCTTTCCCCTTTTTCCTTCTTAGTACTCTCTGCCTCTTCCTGCCATTCATACAGTTGGTTAGATATTGCCTGGGCAGCTTCATCTACACATTTCAGTTGACTTTTAATATCGCCAAAAGGAATTGCACCAATACCAGAAAAAACGATTTTTTCGTAAACCTCTCTCAACGACTTGATGGCCCTGTCTAAACTGGATGTTTTTTCTTCAAGTTCTTTTTGCCGTGCTCGTAAATATGCTCTCCTACGCTTTTCGAGAACGACTTCGTAATGCGAATTGATTTGGTTGGAAAATTTTCGTTGCCGTGTCAATCCGTCGTGGAAACTTAAAAAAGGTAAATCGAAATTCAACTCAGGAGTGTACCTAACACCAAGTGCATCAATGCTTTCCTGATTTTTTGTATCGAACCATTGATCCGTTAGTTCCGTCTCATTAAAGAAATAATAGATTAGTCCCTCATTTTCCGGCTTGCGTAGGCGTGTTTCCAGTTCATGTTTCCCCCAATACTCGAAGGAAACCTTCATTTTCTTTGATGTGGCATACTTTTCCCACTCGGTAACATGATCTTGCCATTTCTGAAGCATTGATTTACCTCGCACTTTCCCATCAGGCCTGTCAACAGGAATAGCTATATAGTATTTCTTTAGTTTAGGATGATTATCAATGGCCGATTTTACTGATTTATCTACCTGTGTCCATTGGTTATCCGACAAGCTGATTGTAAAATACTTAGCCTGCCAGCAATGTTTCTCTCCATTGCCCAACTCCCAATAGCATTCTTTACCACCGTCAGGTTTACCAATTCTGGTAAACAATACCTGATTTGGAACTTTCTCTTGCCCTGCAAGTTGGCAGACCAGTTCCTCGAAGCCTTCTCGTTGGCCTTCAATTGCCCTGATATTGTTCCAGTTAATGCTCAAGTTTTCGGTATCTTTTTTTCAATGAAGCCAAATCTGGGAAACACAAACTAGTTCGTATTACGCCCTTATATGTTTCTGTGAATATACGCCAAAATTATACTACTGAATGTATGGTCACTCCACCCACTCCCACCAAAAGCAGGCCCCGCCCTGGTGAGTAGGTATGGCACCTGGCGCATCGGCTGAGCAGAGGCTGCCAGCATTTGGGTCTACAAATAGGTAGCGGTGGTTGTACAACGACATAAGCATAATGGTGCCATCGGTCAGCTCCTGCCACTGGAAGGTGGAGGCGTCGCCAAGCATTTCCTGCTCAATCCGCACTTCGGCCATGCCAGCTTGGCCTTTTACAGTGACATAACCACCGCTTGATACAGATTGGAGAGCCATCCGGCCATTACCCTGGTCGATTACCTTAAAGTGAGACGCCTTGTCGCTTGCAAATCGGCTGTCGGCGGCCACCGGCCGAACAAAGTCTTTCCAGTTGACCAATAAGGTGCTATCAGCTACAGAACGGAAAGAAATGACCGAATTCAACGGGATGGGGCGCATTAGTCCTTTCGGTCTCGGTTCGGCTATTTCAAAACTGTTGAAGTCGGCATAGCCGCCGGCTTTTCCGGTACTATTGAAGTTGAACAAGGCGTAGCGCACGCCCTGGAAGGTTTTGAGCTGGTAAGGGAGAAGGATATCACCGCCAATGTTGTTAAAGTGTTCTCCATCGAAGCTATAGCTGAGTCGGCCCAGGTCTTTGTCGAAATCGCAATGGGCCCTGAACCAAAGGGTCTTTTGAGCAGAAGGTACGTTGATAGTTTCCTGTGTTTGCTGGTTGAAGAAGCGCAGCACCTGTCCGTTCTTTTCTTTGACTATGCCTATCCAGGCATAGGGCAGATTGAGCAGGGCCAGTCCGGCCATATCACCTTCTTTGAGACCAGACACATCCACCTCCGTAGTAGCATACGACTCCGGGCCCACACCCCGCTGGGTCAGTGAATTGCGGGCATGGAAAAAGTCGGTAGCGGGCAGGGATGATAAACGCAGGTAACCCTTTCGTTTTTTGAGCGACCACTTGCTGTCGTCGGGCAGGTGGTTCCATTGCCAGGCATTTTTCAAGGCTGGGCCGCTGAAATCGTCGTCTCTTTCGAAGGGTGCTATGGGCTCGGAGCTAAATCCGGTGTTGGGTTTTACCCACGTACGTGGCGAGCGGTTCAGGTTGCCCGGCAGCCCAAAATGAGGCCAGCCATCCTCCCAGGTCACAGGCGACAGGGCAGTGACCCTGCCAATGGAATTGTAGTCGAGCATCGACCAGCCCCACCATTCGCCAGACTGCACCTGCACAATGCCGCCCTGGTGCATGGGGATGCAGCCTACATAGTCGTCGGGGTAGGTGGTGATATTGAAGGGAGGGCCGTCTTTGGTATTCCAAATGCGCATGCGCTGGCCTTCACCCAGGCTTTCTTCAGCACTCATCACGTTGATTTCGTAAGGTCCGTAGGGAGCATCGGCTCTCAGGCAAACCTGGTAGCATACCGGATCGTAGTTGGTGCTGGTGATATAGTAACGGCCATCAATTTTATAGAAATGCACGCCCTCGCCGGCACCGCTGCCTCGTGGCACGATGATTTTCTCTGTGCCTGGAACGATGTCCAGCAAATCATCGGTCAGCTGGGCCATTTTGATTTCGTCGTAGCCCCAGACAACATAGGCTTTGCCATCGTCGTCGAAAAGGATGGAAAGATCATGGAGGCGCACTTTCATTTGCTGTTGCTTCCACGGGCCACGGGGGTCGGTAGCTGAAAATACCTGTGTGCCCACCCTGTTCACATTCGATATGATATAGAAGGTGCCGTTGTGATACCGAAAGCAAGGCGCCCAAATGCCCTGTCCGTAAAACTCTTTGCCGGCCTCCATTCTGATCTCTGGCCCCACATCGAGCCTATCGACAGCGTAGCTTAGCAGTTCCCAGTTCACGAGGTCTTTGGAATGAAGCACCGGCAACCCTGGCATGGTGTGCATGGTGGTGCCGGTGAGATAGTAGTCGTCACCCACACGGATCATGTCGGGGTCCGAAAACTCTTCAAAGAACAAAGGGTTGGTGAAGGTGCCGTTGCCATTGTCGGCATGCCAGGTGCCTTTATCATCCGCAAGGCTCTGGCCTACGGCTGTAAGTGAAACAGCCGTCAGAAACGCCAGTACGACGCTGGAGCGAAAAGTAAACTGCATAGCTTTCATAGGCTGTTTTTATTGGGTGATGACATCAATTTCCGCATAACCTACGCCGTTGTCCTCGTTCACATTGTGCAGCGCCCGAAGTTTGATGTAGCGGGCTTTCTGCGGTGCAAACGACTTGGCTTGCCAAAACGGATTGTTCTGGATATTGGAGAATTCTCCCTCACTCACCAGGTTCCATTGCTTGTTGTCTTGCGATACAAAAAATTGGTATTGCGTAATGATGCTGCCTTCTGCCCACCAGTGCTGGTCGGGCAGGTAACGGAAGCCGGTTAGCTCCTGTACTTTCCCCAGGTCGATCACCAGATCAGTTGGTAATTTATCGTCGTTACCCCTGCGCCAGGACGACTGCTCGTCGCCGTCGAGGATGACCGCAGCATTTTTATCGTCCTCACCCAGGATGGTCCAGTTTGCTCTGGCGATATCGTACTCCTCTTCTGTTACCGGGCTGCTCTTTCCTGTCACGGGATTGTAGGCAAGGGTTTTCACTTCCACTTTGCCATCACTGGTGGATACGGGTTCGGTGTACTTGCTCGAACTTGTGGTGGGCATGCTGCCGTCCAGCGTATAGTACACTTCTGATTCCGGATCGGCAGGGGTAATGCGCAAGTGCCCCGATTTTTCACGGACAACGATGGGTGCGGTGAGTATTTGAGGAGCGTTGTACACGCCGATATTGGAGATCAAGGGACAAGCCTTGGCATCAGCAATGGTCAACCGCACTTTGGTGGCTTCCACCGTGGGCAGGCGCAATATGCGTTTGTAGCCAATGGTGGTTTCGCTGGCCAACTCCTGCCAGTTGCCATCTACCAGTGCTTCCACAGTAAACGCTTTGACCCGCTGCCCCAACCGGATGTACTCCTGGGCCAGAAAGCGGTTGAATGTGGTAGGCTCCTTGAAGCTAATGGTCAGTGAACCTGTGGTGGTATTGTCATCCGTCGCCCAGTAGGTTTCGGTGTCTTCGT
The DNA here is from genome assembly GCF_040222385.1 of Imperialibacter sp. Lineage (GTDB taxonomy): Bacteria > Bacteroidota > Bacteroidia > Cytophagales > Cyclobacteriaceae > Imperialibacter. The sequence continues at coordinate 112,372 of NZ_JAVKDF010000042.1, read as the reverse complement.
CAATGGATTTGTCTGCTGCATACAGTGAGCTGTTGCCCCGGACATTGGACGCCTCAGCCTCAGCGTTTTTCACCAGGTTGTCGTCGAATACCTCTTCGACAGCTGCCGCAAATTCCAGCACGGCCTTTTCATCTTTCTCGTGAATGAGGCCGTTGGGCATAATGGGGAAATTGAGGAGCAAGGTGGCGTTGCGCCCGATAGAGTTGTAATAAATATCCATCAGCTGCGGCAGGGTTTTCACTTTGCGGTCTTCCTTGGGGTGGTAAAACCACTCAGGACGGATGGAGGTATTCACTTCACCAGGTACCCAGGCATTGCCATTTTCTACGCCATGGCGCAGCATGTCTTCCGGCACATCGCCAGTGGCATTCAGCAGGCTCCAGTTGGTTTCACCTACATAGCCAGCCTCCGTACCTACCCAGCGCAGGTCGGCCCGGTCACCGCCGTCGTTCCAAATCACGATATTGGGTTGCAGCTCCCGCACCAGCTTGTAGGTATTGGGCCAGTCGTAGTAGGTGGTTCGGTCAATTTTGCGGATTTCGTTGGCACCGCCATAGTATCCTGAGCCACCGTTGGCCCCGTCAAACCATACTTCGAATACGTCGCCGTAGTTGGTGAGTAGCTCTGTCAGCTGGTTCCTGAAATAGGTAATGTATTCAGGGTTTCCGTAGTCGGCATGGTTTCTGTCCCAGGGAGAGAGGTAAACACCGAATTTGAGTCCGTACTCTCTACAAGCGTCAGCCATTTCCTTTACCAGATCGCCTTTGCCATCTTTCCAGGGAGAGTTTTTGACCGAATACTCAGTGTACTCCGAAGGCCAGAGGCAAAAGCCACTGTGGTGCTTGGCAGTGATAATGATGCCTTTCATGCCAGCTTCTTTGCAGATCCTGGCCCATTGCCGCACATCCAGCTCTTTAGGATCAAAGATGGCGGGGTCTTCATTGCCCAGGCCCCAGGCCATGTCGGTATAGGTGTTGACGGAAAAATGGACGAAGGCGTAGTATTCCATTTTCTGCCAGTTCAACTGGTTTTCGGTGGGAACGGGTCCGTAAGGAGCTGGGGGCTTTACTTCGGTACATGAGAAGAAAAAGAGGCTCGAAAAAAGGAGAATACCAGAAAGAAGTTTTTTGCCAGTCATGTTTTCAGTAGTTAGAAGGTACTATAAGCGCTTATGTCCTATGATTCAGGACCAAGTTATCATATAAGTGTCAAATATACACCTATTGATGGGGTTGGGAGGCTGTGGTTATATGCTTAATAGAATAAAAAAAGAGACCACCCTACAGGATAGTCTCTTTATGACAGTTTTGTTGACTAATGGGTTTTGATAACCTGACCCGTGTTAGCCCCGAAAACGCTTTTGCGAAAGCCGTATTCCAACTGCCGCATCGTTGTTGGTATTTCTCCTGGAAAAAAAGGGAAGTACTGCGGTGAGTTTTCAATCACCGTTGGGCTCACTGCATTGATTCTGATGCCATTATCCAGCTCAATGGCCGCCGCCCGAACGAAGCCCTCAACTGCCCCATTGGCTGCCGAAGCGTTGGCAAAGTTCCGTTGTGGTTCGTGTGTCAAAGCTCCTGTGATCAATGAAAAAGAACCTTTGGCGTTGATATGGTGCTGACCAATCAACACCAAATTGATTTGCCCCATCATTTTGCCTTCTACCCCCTGGCGGAACGCTTTATCGGTAAGGCTCTTCCACGGTCCCACATAGGTAGGCCCGGCTGTACAAATCAGTGCGTCAAATGCGCCTGTTGTTTTGTACATGTTTTCGATGGACTCAGGAGAGGTAATATCGATCTGGATATCCATTCCGTGGCGGTCGGCACGGATAACTTCGTGCTCTTTTTCGAAAGCGTTTGACAAATGGCTTCCCATGGTGCCTGAGGCACCTACAATGATAATCTTCATGAATGTATTTTGAAATTGATGTATAAACCGCAACAGGAAATGCTGCTGAAGCATGAGGTCGCTTTTTCTATAGTCGACTAAGCGAAATATGTACTAGTGCTGGTTGCGGCTTTTTCCTGAATGAAAGTTGTTATGACTGTTTGTCGCTCTTGCCAGCTTTGGCTGGTTTTGAAAGCACAAGGCTGATGTTGAGGAGCCTGTTGTAGCGCTCCACGTCTCTGGAGATATTCACAAGTCCATATCCATAGCGCACATCAAGCGTAAGCACAGACCTTTTTACGTTGAAATTGTAACCACCACCCGCTTGAAAGCCAAAATCCCAGCGTTTGAAGTCGTCTGCATCATCGCCAAAGGAAACGACAGTCTTGGTTTTTTCTGAAGTTTCTGAATTCTCTGTTTTCAATCGACCACCCATGGCGTAGGCTACATAGGGGCCCGCATTGAGATAGAGCTGCTTAAGGTGTAAGCGAGCCACAACTGGCGCTTCGAGGGAGTACAGCCTCAAAGTGGTTTTGTCAGTTGTCAATGGGTTGTTTGCTTTGAGCGTTCCGCCCTTGATTGAAAAATAGAGTTCGGGAACGACCGATACACGTTCGCTAATGCTCGCCTGGTAAATGGCGCCTACCTGCAGACCTGTAAAGTTTTTCTTGTGGGACTTCAGGTTACTGTTTGACTCACCATAGTTGAAGTTGGTGGTCAGAGAGTTAAAAGACAGACCGAGCTTGTTTGTCTGTGAAAACGAAGGGACTGCCAACAGCAAGAGCAAGCTTGCAGTTAATCCCGATTTTGCGATTGTTTTGATTGACTTTTTCATCGTTCATTTGATTTGGTTTTAGAATATGATTTAACAAATGGAGCTTGTTTTGGGAGCCCCTTTCCCATGTTGTTACAAAGGTAGATGGAGGCTTAGCGCCCCGGATAGGACATTTTTTTAGTTGTGTAGCACTTGTCTGAAGTAGTGTTGCTTTTTGTCCGTGCTCTCCGATGGAAATAGCATTTGCAGACCGCTGTTGTTGAACCCTTTGGCGATCAGTCGTGCAGCCAGGATCATTTCGTAGAGGAATATCGGGAAGGCAAACATAGCGCCTGCCACCGACACCTGTTCGATGACGCCGTAAAGCTCAAGCAGGGCTGCAATGAAAATAAGTGTGGCACCAGTGATGCCAAAAATGGCTAGCTGCCTGGGTACTAATCCTGTTCGATAGAAGACCAGGCTGTAGGTAAAGGTGTTGATGCCGAGGAGGAAATTTGGCCCCAGTATCATCGTCCAGGCGTGTATCGCCTTAAGCGTTGAGTAACTTTCTGAAAAGTCTTTGATACCAGATGCATCCGAAGCTGCGAGTTCCTGGCTTAACGACAACATGGTGAGAACAGCGGTAAGCCCTACCAGTATGATCAGGGCTTCGAACCAGCGAAAGCAAAGGTACACCAGGCCAAGGCTTTCGTTGTATCGCCGGATATACGGGAAAAGCATGATGGCAGTGCCTGCTGCTGAGCAGACTACGAGCAAGTCACAGAAAACTCCGGTAATGATGTGTGGGGCACGGTCAGCGTTTGGCAGGCTTTGTCCTTGCTCAAAAAGCGAGGGCCCGTAAAATACGACTGCTGTGATGGCCGCCACAGTTGCGACGATGTAGCACACACCTGCTGCAATAGCATTTGCTCTGTGCGAACCGATGGATGAGTGTGAGTTCATTTTTCTTTTTTGTTTTGGGTTATTGTCTTGTCTTTGCACTGGGGTTATCCCACACCATCGCTACTTTTCCACTGGTTTTCATGCGTTCAATGTGGCTGATGGCCAGGGGTATTTCCCTGTAGGAAAAAATCTTCTCTATGTGAACCTTGATTTTGCCACTTTCCACTAGTGAGGCTAGCGTAGTCAGGTCGGCCGTATTGGGTTCAGCGGTGAATTGTGCGATGGAGAAGCGGCTAAATGCTTTTCGCCAAATCAAAGACATCATTTGCTTCATGGAAGTGAATCCAACCATTACTCCCCGCCTGCCCATTCTTTGGTAGTCATCAAAGGACAAATTGCCGTGGGTATCAATGATTAGGTCATACTGTCCTGCGTGCTTGTGAATATTTTTCCTGTCATAGGCAATGACCTGATCGGCCCCGAGGGATCGGACAAAATCAACTTTTTTGCTTGAACAAACTGCCGTTACGTAACCACCATAGGCTTTGGCAATCTGCACGGCCAGGTGGCCGACTCCGCCGCTGGATCCATTAATGAGGACGCTCTCGCCTTTTTCTAGCTTACCGTGAGTGATCAGTGCCTGGAGCGCCGTGGCACCTGCCATTGCAACGGCTGCCATTTCCGGGAAAGCTCCATTTTCGGGCATCATGGCACACATACCTGCTGGCACGTTTTTAAGTTCGGCAAAAGCACCCTCGCTGAGTGTGCCGCCAAATACCCGATCGCCAACCTTGAACTGGCCCACATTTGCTCCCACCTCTTCAACAATGCCCGAAAAATCTGCCCCGGGGACTCTATTCTTCGGTTTGAATAAGCCATAGCTAAGGCGGGCAAAAAAGGGTTTGCCCCGCAGGATATGCCAGTCGGCTGGATTGGCCGAGTTGGCATGAACTTTTACTGAAATGTGGCCTTCTTTGGTCACAGGCCGGGCCACTTCGTCCAATTTGAGGACTTGCGGCCCTCCATAGGTTGTTTTTGTGTAGGCTTTCATAGCGAAAGTGTATTGTTTTCGTTTTGGATTAATTGCATAATTAATGTGCCCTCAAAACTCCTCCTCAATCAGTTCTTTGTTTACCGTCAACCCGGTTGTTGTACCCATAGAAACCGCATTGGCGACTGTTCTCATACGAGTGGCATTGTCGCCGCAGGCAAATACACCTGATACAGATGTTTTTTGTGCAGCGTCCACTTTGATGTAGCCATCGCTAGTCAGCTCGCAGCCGAGTAGTTGTGGAATGTCGCAGTGCTGCTGAAAAGGGAGCCGGGCATACAAGGCAGTCACCAGCTCCACCCTGCCTGTCTTGAACTGTATGCTGTTCAGGTACCCGTTCGTCTGGCCTAGTTTATAGATTTCATCTTCAACGATGTTAATCTTGTGCTTGTGCAGTCGGACGGTTTGCTCGTGTGTCAGTGTGCTACTGCCGTTGGTGTATAGTGTCAGGTCGCTCGTCCAATGAGCAATGAGCGAGCAGAATTCATAGCCGCTATCTCCGTTGGCAAGTATTCCGGTCTTTTGACTCCGCACCTCGTATCCGTGGCAGTAGGGGCAGTGAAGCACACTTTTCCCCCAGCTTTCGGTGAGCCCGGGAATGTCCGGCATGACGTCTGTGATGCCTGTAGCAAAAACCAATTTCTTAGCTGTAAAGGATTCGCCGGATTGAACACTAATTTTGAATCCCTTCGCCTGCTTTGTGGCATCTACTACCCGTTCTTGCAGAAAGCTTACGGTGCCATACATCAATACCTGTTGTTTGGCAATTGCTGCAATTTCAGCTGGGGGTATGCCGTCCTGAGTAAGGAAGTTGTGTGAATACGGTGTTTGTCGGTTCGAAGGCTCCCCGCTATCGATGATCAGCACCTTTCTTAGTGCCCGGCCCAATGCGAGGCCTGTTGCCAGCCCTGCATAACTGCCACCAATAATTATTGCGTCTAATTTTTCCTCTTGTTCCATATTTTTGCTGATTGAATGTGCAAATGGTGGGATTGGCAAGAGAGCTATGGCTGTTGCGATACCCACGAATTGTATGACCTGACGTCGTGAAAGCACGACTTTAGCTGTTATTGGTCTTGTTGGAAAATTGCCCTATCACGAGGTCGACCAAGGGCACACCTACGAACATCATCCATGGTACCAGGGAGATGGTCAGGATGAAGGTTCTCTGATAAAGAGGCAATTCAGCGAGACTTTCACCGAAAATGGCCAGAAACAGAGTGATAGAGGGATAGATGACCAGCCATATCTTTAGCGAGGCCATCAGGCGTGTTTTTTTGTTCATTTTGATACTCTTTAAACTTTACGTTACAAAAGTAGAATGAACAAAAGGGGGTGGGGTAGGACGAAAGTGAAGTTGGGTAGGACTTATCGGAAGTTCTTACGAAAGGCGTCCGGCGACAGTCCGGTGTGCTTTTTGAAGAACCGGATGAAATAGGAAACATCTTCGTAGCCAAGGTCCCAGGCAATGTCTTTCACTTGATTGGGGGTGGCAAGCAGGTAACGTTTTGATTCCAGGATCACTTGCTCTTCAATGAGGTCAGAGACAGTTTTGCCTACCGAAGCTTTAGTGATGGCATTTAGCTGGTAGGGAGAAAGATGGAGCATTTCAGCATATTGCGAAGCATTTTTGATTTGGCTGATTTTGTCCTCCAGTAGTTCCAGTAGCTCTTCAAATCTTTCCTGAGCGTAGAGGCTGTTGCTATTTGTTGCCGGACCGGGGTTCGTACTTTGTCGACTGTACTCGATACAAAATATCTCCAGGTTCGCTTTAATTGCGTCAAGGTAGCCGTCCTGTCTGGTGGAGTGCTCATCAAACATGTTTAACAAAAGGCTATCCAATTTTTTGAACCGGCTATCCTCTGGTTGGCAAAAGTTTTTACTGCTAGCCTTTCTAAGGCGCTGAGCCACACTTTTGTCTTTGGATCCGCAAAACTCAAGATCGAACTCCATCAGGTAGCCACTTGAGTTGGCTTTCAACAGCAGTCGGTGGACCTGGCCTGGCCGCAAAAAGAAGACTGATCCCGGCGACACCTGAAAAGGTACAAAGTCAATTTCATGAACGCCTTCACCTTGCGACACCGCCAGAATAAAAAAGAAGTTGTGTCTGTGTAGAGCGTGAAGCAAATCCTTTCCTTCCAGAATATCTTCTATCCTTCGAATGCTACATCGACCAAAGACCTGATTGTCAGTGGTACGAATATCTCTCACTGGGATTTTCTCCATACGACCTCGTTGATCAGTAGCTAGTCCAGACTCCTCAGTACAGAGGTTTGTCTCCTGACTTATTGCGACAACGTTAATTTACAATTTCCCCAAATGATTGTATCAGAGTGGATTGAATACTTTTTTCCGTGTAGCAGGTTAACCTTCCACCATCTCCTTCAGTTTATCAAGTGCTGCAGGCCACATTGTGCTGAACATGTCGATGTACTCTTCGGCTACATCAATGTCTATGACGAGAGAGGTAATGCCATTTTTTTCCTGAAAAGAGTAGTTTTCCAGCGAGCCAGCCCATTTTTCAACGGCCGGGCCAGTGGTGATTTCTTTGTCGCCATCTATCAGCCCATAGTGCCGGATGGAGACAAACTCAGAGGGCTTATTTTCCACAATTTCTGACACCATGCCGCCTCTTTTGCCATTTTCATCCTGCCCAACAAAAAGTACTTTGCTGCCTTTGCTCCAGCTCCCTTCAAAGGGATCCCCTTCATAGGTAGAGGTCGGGTTAAAGGCGGCTGTCCACTCCTGGTAGGTTTTGATATTGTCAATGCCGAGCATGACGTTGTAAACCCTGGCAGCAGGTGCTTTGATGTCTTTTTTGAATTGCAACTTTTTCATATCAGCTTTCATTTATAGTGGGTTGCCCCGTGCCGACAAATCGATGGTTAACGGCCAGGGATCATTGATTCAACTACATCAAATGTAGTTGTAAATCGTTGCAGATCAGGCGTGTCAACCCGATAATTTAAGGGGTCGATTGCGGCTGGGTGGTGTTTTCAGGAGCTTCCAGTATTCTCCTAAGATAGTTCACCTGCCCCAAATGATAATTCAAATGCAGCGCCAGTTGTGTGAGCACATACGCTACAGTAGTTTTGGGCCTGTCAAAAAAGATGGGGTACTCGGCTTCCATTTGGTCGGACGAAAGGGAGTGCAATGTTTTAGTGACTATAACTGCGAGCCCTTCCAGCTGATCGACCAGCTCATTTCCGGGTATGTTCTTCCGGGTAAACTCCTCATCACGATGACGAACATAGCCTGTGCCGCCCAGCACGGTGCCAATAAGGTAGTTGGTTCCTCCCAGAATATGCAAAACGAGATTGCCGCTTGAGTTCTTCACTGCCCCCGTCGTTTTCCAGAGGTTGCTTTCGTCTTTAAATTGATTAACCTCCTTAATCAGCTGACGAAGGTCTCTTTGATAAAATTCGGCCAGTATATAGTTCAGCATCATGGTGCAAGCACTTCAATTAATGATGGTTCGATTCAATCGCCGGAACAGAAGAAACAAACATACTACTTGACCAGTTTACTCTCTACATAGTAATCCTTGTCCACTTCCACCTTTTTGGCTGGATTATCAAGTTTCAATGTTTTCCATTCGCCAGTGGGTTTCAATCTTTGTGCTTTACCATCAATAGTCACCTCTACGGGCATGGCAAAATTCTCCACCGTATTCGTCCATCGGTAGCTGAGGCCGCTGCCGTCAGCCTTGTATTCCAACACAGGAATCCTCACATCCCTCAGGTACTGGTTAAAAAACGGCCTCAAATTTCCCCCAAACTGCATGGCAAGGTAGTGCTCTACCTGGTCGCTGGTTACTGTCTGGTGGTAAAACTCTTTGTTGAGGCCCCGCAGCATCATGCGCCACTTTTCGTCGTCGTTTACTAGCTGCCGTAAGGTGTGCAGCATATTGGCTCCTTTCGAGTACATGTCCCCAGAGCCTGATTTGTTCACCTCGTAGTACCCAATGATTGGTCTGTCGTTTCGAATGTTCTGGCGGGTGCCAATCACGTATTCTTCACTCGCTTCTTTGCCGTAGAAGTAGTCAAGAAACAAACTCTCCGAGTACGCCGTGAATCCTTCATGCACCCACATGTCAGCAATGTCTTTGTAGGTAATGTTGTTGGCGAACCACTCGTGCCCCGATTCGTGCACGATGATAAAATCGAAGTTGAAGCCCCAGCCTGTGCCGCTCACATCAGTGGAGTGGTAGCCGTTTTTGTAGAAGTTGCCATAGGTCACGCTGCTTTGATGCTCCATGCCGTAATAGGGCACTTCCACCAGTTTGTAGCTGTCTTCATAAAAAGGGTAGGGGCCAAACCAGTGCTCAAAAGCTGCCAGCATTTTGGGCACGTCTTCGAAATGGGTTTTGGCTTTCTTCAGGTTGTCTTTTAAAACGTAGTAGTCGCAGTCAAGCGGGCCTTTTTCACCGTCATATACTTCCCCGAAGTGAACATAGTCACCCACGTTCACATTCACTCCGTAGTTGTTGATGGGGTTGGACACAAACCATTCGAAGGTTTTGGTGCCGTCGTTGTTGTCGGTGGTTTTTCTCAATCGCCCGTTGGAAACATCCATCAGGTGGTCTGGCACCGTCACGCTGATCGTCATGCTGTCGGTTTCGTCGTACATGTGATCTTTGCAGGGCCACCACAGGCTGGCACCGTCTCCCTGGCAGGTCGTCACAATAAAGTCGTTGCCGTTGTTGTCTTTCGTCCAGGTAACGCCTCCTTCCCAGGGTGGGCGTTTGCTCACTTGCGGCCTTCCACCATAGCTAATCGTCAGGTTGTTCACGGCACCGGGCACCTGCTTTTTCTTTAGGCTAATGAACCAGGCATTGCCATTTTGAAGGAATTTCAAGGCCTTGCCGTCTTGCATCACCTCAGTGATTTTCATGGGGTGCTGCAAATCGATTTGCATGGTTTTGGCCTCCGTAAGCACTTTGTAGGTTACCGTGTTCTGACCCGAGAAAGTTTTCGCTTCCGGATCGACCTTCACCCCGAGGTCATAATGTACCAAATCCCACCATGCTCTTTCCGGGGTGATGGAGCCACGGAGTGTGTCCTGACGAGTGAATTTGGGAGACTGTGCAAGTGCCGTAGTCGCAAAGCCAATGACGAAGCAAAGGGATAATGTCAACGATTTCATAAGCGAGAATAAGAGGAAGCAAGATATAACTTTTGCTTTAGCCAATCCAACTTAAGCCGCCTTATGCAAGCAACTCCAAAACGGCTTTTCCCTGCCCGTCTGGCGTGGTGTAGAAGGGGCGGCCTTCAATCGTGTAGTTTGTTTCAGGGTGGATACCTAAAGCATGGTAGATCGTCTGGTGTATTTGGTCAATAACGACGGTATTTTCAATCGACGAGCAAGGTCTTTCATCGGCAGTTTTGCCGTAAACCAACCCTTTTTTGATGCCGCCTCCCCACATGAGTATAGAGCTGCCGTCGGTGAAATGCCGGTGCATGCCATAGAATTTTTCGTTTTCAATGATGTCTGGTTGATCCACCTGGTCTTGTACTTTTTCGCCGGGGCGTCCTTCCAGCAGCGCATCTCTGCTGAATTCGCTGGCCAGCACAATGAGCGTTCTGTCCAAATGGCCCGATTCATCCAAATCTTTAACAAGCTGCGCAACCGGGCCATCGATCAGTTCCTTCATTTTCACCACACGGGTATGTCCGTTCTCATGCGTATCCCACCCAAGAAATGGCTCATATTCTGTGGATACGCTCACAAACCTGGCACCATTCATGGCCAGCCTTTTGGCGGTCAGACAGCCTAGCCCAAACCGGCCGGTGTTGTAGATGTCGTACTTCTCCTTTGGCTCCTGTGTCAAATCAAACACTTGCGACTCGGGCGAATTCAACAACCGGTACGACTGCTCCATCGACCGCATCAGTGACTCCCGCTGGTAATCACTGCCTCGTTCCATCACCTCACTTTTGTTGGCCAATTCTTTGTAAAGCTGATTTCTTGCCTCAAACCTTTTGACTGACATGCCCTGAGGAGGACGAACGCTCTCCAGCCCACTTGAAGGATCGGGAATGAGAAACGGGCCATATTCACTGCCCAGGAACCCAGCCGTATGGAAAGCTTTTAGTTCTTCGCCTTCCCCAACAGTGAAACGCTGGCCCATAGCAATAAAAGGAGGAATCACCGGGTTGACTGGCCCCAGCTCTTTGGCAATCCAGGCACCAATATGCGGCGCTTGCACCGACTGTGGAGGCTCATAGCAAGTATGCCAGTGGTACTGGTGGCGGGTATGAAGGATGTGCCCCAGGTCGGCCGATTTGTAGGATCGAATGATAGCGCCTTTGTCCATTACACTGCCAATGGACTCAAGGCCTTCTGAAAAATATAGTCCATCCACCGCTGTCGGAACCTTTGGAAACGAACTTAAAATTCTTTTGCTCTCGACGCCCTTTGTGTAGGGTGTGTAGGTCTTTGGGTCAAAAGTTTCGGTATGCGCCATGCCTCCGGCCATCCATAGCAGTATGACGGTGTCAGCCGTAGAACGAATTGCCGGGGCAGTGCTGCATGAGCTTAAAAAACTGGTAGTGGGAAGGCTGACAGCCGCAGCGGCAAGGCTGGCAGCCCCCATTTTCTTCATAAACTCTCTGCGTGAATTGGCTATGTGATGGTTCATTGTTTCTCGTTCTAATAGATAAACTGAAATTCAGGCAAGAGCAACGTGGCCCAAAACACATCCTGCAAGCCTTCTTTGTCCGGTGTGTCTCCCAAAGCAGTCAGCATAATGTCTTTTTCTTTGTTCGAGGGTTTCCGGCCAAGGCACTTTAAGTAAAGAGCGTCGACAATGCTTGCTCCGTCGCTACCATATTGCTGTAGCCAGCTGCTGGCACCTTCTTCAAGTACCTGGTTGAAATAGGCACCATTGGTGAGTTCCAGCGATTGCAGCAAAGTGGCCTGATCATCTCTGGAGGTGGCTACATTTTCCCTGCTTGGCCGACCAAGTGCTTTCAAAAACGGATGCTGCCTGACGAGACTGGCCCGGGCATAGGTAGGCATACTGTCTTCGAAGATGAAACCCAATAGCTGGTCCCAATGCATGGAGCCATAGTTGCGGACGTTTTCCCAACCAGAATCATTGAACGCAGCGCTCAGCCATTCTTTGCCGGGGTTCACGTCGGTGCTTTTCCAACCTTCGCCGTTGGCTGATTGGATAGTGGTTTCAAGACTGGTCTTTTGCTGAATCTTCATTGCAAACAATATCCCCGCAGGGTTGGCAATTGGGCCTTCGTTTGTTCCCTCGATGGCGATGACGTTTTCCCCGCTTCGCAGGAACTTCGTCACGTCCAGCTTATTTACTTTTCTCCAGTCGGTATCTTCAGCCACCTTGCTCTCATTCAGGTAAAACGAATAAGAATGATCAACTGAAATCAGGGCCTGAGCGTTGATGATTTCCCGGTCAGTCAGGGTAAACTTGTGGCGGAAATATCTCGTGCCGGGTTCAGGCAGTACGTCCCTGTCAAATTTCCTTTCCCTGTGCCAAACCCTGTTCGAAGATAGCTGATCGCCGGAAGGGTTGTAAGCGGCTGCATAATAAACCGGGGCTATGACCTGGCTTACTGCGTCAGAAAATTGCTCGGCACTCATTCGCCTGACAATCGGCCCATTGAACACGTAGCGAGCTGATTTCACCTGTTCCAACTTTTCGTAGCTCACCGTTGGCAGTTGGTAGGCTTTAGATGTCATGATGGTGCGCATCAATTGCTTTAGGTCATACCCCGACTCAATGAAATCCGCCGCCAGCCAGTCGAGCAAATCAGCATCCCATGGGGTCTTGTCCATCTCATCCAGAGGCTCGATGAAACCCCGCCCCATCAGCCTTTGCCATATTCTGTTGGCAATGGTTCGGTACAGCCTGCCATTCTCCGGCTTCACAATGACCTCTGAAAGTTTTAGCAAGCGTTCTTTTAGGCTGTCGGCCTCCACCGACCCCAATTCCGGATATAAGAAACTGACCTGGGCCATTTTTCCAGTGGGTATATCACACCTGTTGAGTTCCATCACCGAATCGGCAAATATGGAAGCAAAGCCATAAGACTGTTCCAGGGTAAGGTTGCTTACAAAGCTGTTGTGGCAAGAGGCACACTTTACATTTACTCCCAGTAGTGACTGGCCAATATTTTGGGCAGCCTGCATTTCGGTTCGCTGACTGGCGTTGACCACGCCTCTCCATTGGATGCCCTTGATAAACCCTTCGGAGGCAGGTGTGGGGTTGATCAGTTCCTTCACCATCGCATTGTACGGCTTGTTTGCTAGCAGCGATTTGTACAGCCAGTCAGTGACCTGCTTTCTGCCGCCAGTGATGAATCCGGTGCCTGAGTAATCATTCCTTAGCAGGTCGTTCCAAAAACTCAGCCAGTGCTGTGTGTAGTTGCTATTATCTGCCACCAGGCGGTCGACCAGTTGCGTACGTTTGTTGGCGTCCTGATTATCGACGAACTGAATGATGGCATCCGGTTCTGGCAGCAACCCCACAATGTCCAGATAAGCTCGTCGAATAAAGGTTTTGTCGTCTACCAACTGAGGCCAGGCGATGCCGTTCTTTTCAAAGTAGACGTGCAACAGCTTGTCCACGGGATGTACTTGTTCTGAGGAAGCGGGCAACACCGGCTTTGACAAAGCAAGGGCCGCTTCTGGGAATACTTTCAACGCCCGGTCCGACCAATGAGCTCCCTTTTCTATCCATAATTTGATCAGGGCAACTTCGTTTTTCTTCAGCACCTTGCCCTTTTTGGGCATTACATCATCGTCGTTGGACGACAGTGAAATTCTTCTGTATAGCTCGCTGTCTTTAGGGTGGCCCGCCACAATCACTTTTCCGGATTTTCCACCCTGGAAAACGCCTCTTTTATTCTCTAATACCAGTTCCCCTTTTTGCTTGTTTTCGCTGTGGCACTGATAGCAGTTGTGTGCAAAAATGGCCCTTACTTCCAAATTAAGGTCATCAAGTTCTGTTTCTGACAGCGAGTCCAGTGGATTCAATTGGGCCAATAATGCCACGCCTCTGCTATCATCATAAGGATTTGAGTTTCCTGGGAGTACGCTTGATAGAAAATCTTCGCCATGTGTAAGGCTGGCACCCAAGTGACCTGTAATCGTAAGCGAGATAACCGATAGCACCAGCAGTGACCGGTAGGCGAAGAAATTGGGTAACTTCCCTGCATTTGTTTTTTGGAGCAAGAAAGCGGCAATGATAGAAAGTACGGCTGTGGCGATGCCCAGATTTTGATGAAGCTGCACCAACTCGCCCGTGTAATCATCGAAAGTGCGAAGGAACCACCCAAGACCAGCGGCCAATACAGCTGAAGCGGCTCCCAGGTACACCATCCAGTTGATGCCCTCCCTTAGACCATCCCGTTTGCCATTCAGGGTGAGCGCCTCAAGAAAAAGAGCAACAATCAATAATCCAATAGGAAAGTGCACTGCTACCGGGTGCAGGCGACCTAGTAGCTGAAATATCCAAGACCACGCATTTTCCTCCATGTTTGAAAATAGGAGGAATTTTTCACAAAAACATTCTTTAGGTTATGATTGGCAGAGATACTGAACGAGCGGATTAGGCGGACCGAGGAGTATTAGAACCTAATCAGGCAGGTGGTGGAGATATCTACTCGACTAGCGGCTGGCAATAATTGATTTAATGTAAGATTCTGGAGTCAATACTCCAATCTCACTTTTACTAAAATCCTTTAAATTTCGAGTTAGAATCACATCAATTCCACCATTTTTCATAGCAGCAAAGTTTTGTAAACCATCCTCAAAGTCTTTGAATCCAGAGTTAAGTGCGTTGCTTACAACCTCCTTATCCATTAACAAAACATCGGTAATCATGAGTAATTGCTTAAGATGATCAATCACTTTATCATGCCTTGCTGTTTGTCTTAGGAGGTAATATACATTACTATAAATCACCGGCGTCACAAATCCTTTTATCCTATCAGTTTCACATAAACCAATTACTTGGGCCGAATATTCGGCAAAAGGCTGCCTGTCAAAAAAGAAATCGAGAATGACATCTGTATCAATTAATACTTTATCCATCCTGCAAGTATTTCTTTGACAATCCTTTGGATAACTCCTCTTTATAGTCAAACCCTTCAGGCGCTTTGAAGGAACCTCTCAAAGAAGAAGCAATTGGTGTTGAATCTATCACTTTTGCATTGTCCTCTTTGATTATCACCTTAAGATAATTCTCCACTATATCCGAAAGGCTTCTCCCTTTTCCTTTTGCATATTCCTTCGCTTTCTCAATTAAAGTCTCTTCAATTGTCAAGGTTAACTTTGTATTCATAACACGTCTGTATGATTATCAATTTACACGTGCAAAGATATATTAACTCGCCAATACGTGCAAATAATTACCATACTACACGTATCCGACATTCGGAGACTGTCTGCCTTAGTTTACCGAGTTACAGAAAATTTTCTATAAGGACATGATGGTGTGGAGTGGCCGTCAGCCACAAGGATTGGATTATCCGATGGAGTTTCCTCAGCCTTCCTGGCGTCTGACGGCTTCAACGCAAGGGCCTGCTCGCCGTACCGACGCCTGTTCACTCCCTGCCTTCCTTCTCCGGTCTTTCGTCCATTTACCGTTAAGGTGCCGTGCCTTCACGCACCTTCAATGAAGCATGTTTTGCCCAGATGGTTTCGCTATTGTTTGAAACCTCACTTCCTCCTTATCACCACCCACATCAGGCCCAAACCAGCCAGCGGAATCAGCGGATCGAGCAGGGAGCCATTGGCACCAAAGATTAAATTAGTCAGCGCAATTAATACCCCACCAATGGCCCAGGCGATGGTAGTAGGCACCGACCAGGTCATGAGCTGCAGCTTCACATCGGCAATGCCCATCATGCGGTTCACCACCCAAAAGAAGCTGTCGTTGAAATAGCTGAAGAACAAGGAACCCAACACGGCTGCCTGTGCTGCGAACAGCATATTAACATCGGGTATATTGATCAGGATAGGCGCTGTGATAGACGCCGCTGTGATCATGGCCACCGTTCCCGATCCTTGGATCAGCCTCACAATGGTGGCGACAAAGAACGGGATCATGATTGGGGAAAAAGGGAGGTTGGCCATCAGCGAGGCCAGCTGAGCACCAGACCCGCTTTCTCTTACCACGAAGCCAAGCGCTCCTCCGGCGCCAGTCACCATCAGGATAATGCCCGCCGACTTGAGCCCTTCCTCCAGTCGTTCGGAGGTCTCGTGGCGGTTGAGGTGAGGCACCAGGGTGTAAACCGCAATCAGCGTGCTGATGCACAAAGCAATGACAGGCGAGCCAGCAAAGGCAACTACCTGCAAGACCCATGACAAAGTTGTGCTGTCGGTGGCTGCAAGCGAAGGGAACAGGTTGGTTACTGCCTTCAAGAAGATCAGCCCGATGGGTACAAGAATGGGAAGCAGCGACTTTGTCAGACTCGGGAGGGGCTTGGCCTCTTTTTCTTTTAAGTAATCAGCGTGGACGGCTTTCAGGTCTTCCTGCACCACGGTGCCTACTAAGTCGGGATATGTTTTCCCAAGCCACTGCCCATACCACACGATCGCCAGGGTGCAAGGCAGGGCTAGTACAATGCCGAGCAGCATCATGGCGCCAATGTCGACACCGAAGAGCCCCGCCACACCCAGAGGCCCCGGAGTTGGTGGCACCATGGTATGAGTCACGATAAGGCCGCCTGCGAGTGAGACTCCGAGGGTAAGGAGTGATCGGCTGCCTTTTTGTGCCAGCGCCTTGGCGATAGGGTAGAGAATGACAAAAGCGGAATCGACGAAGATGGGAATGCTCACCAGATAGCCGGTGAGAGCCAATGCCCATTCTTCCCGTCGATACCCCAGCCACTTGATAAAGGAGTAGGCAATTTGTTCAGCGGCCCCCGATACTTCCAGGATACGCCCCATCATCACCCCCAGCCCGATCACAATGCCAATAGTGCCCAGTGTAGCTCCAAAACCTTTGGTAATAGCGTCGAGGGTTTCATTCACCGACAAGCCTCCTGTTATGCCTGCCACACAAGCGGCTGTAATCATAGCAATGAGTGGGTGCACTTTGGTGCGCAGCACCAGCAAAATCAAGACGAAGACGGCAACCGCCAGACCAATGATGGGAATGGAGAGGTCGCTCATCCCGCTGACGGTTTGCTGGAGGCAATGAACTGCGTGATGAAGGCATCGAACTGCCCGTCGACTGTGAAGCCAAGTGCCAGTCCTCTGGTATTGTCGATGGCGGCAGGCCAGCTACTTACAATGGCGTCGATAGCTGAATCCGGTTTGAACTGCACCCTGGCCAGAGCACCCTGGCCGGAGATGCGCTCCAGCGAGTCGAGCATTTGTTGCACCGTAACACTGACGCCCGGCAAGTTGACAGTACGCCAGCCACCGAAAGCTTCCGCTTTTAGCGTGGTGGCATGGATAAGATTTTGGATAGCAGTTTCGGGGCTTGAGAGCCAAAGCGCCAGGTCGGTCGACACCGGGCAGATGGCGTCTTCTCCATTAATCGGCTCACGTATGATGCTGCTGACAAACGAAGAAGCCGCCAGGTTGGGTTTCCCTGGTCGCACACAAATGGTAGGCAATCGCAGCACCCTGCCATCGACCAATCCTTTTCGGGAGTAGTCGTTGACCAGCAGTTCACCAATCGCTTTCTGGGCACCATACGACGAGCGGGGAGTAAGCGCCGTGGTGTCTAGCACGGTGGCGGGCAGGTCACCACCGAACACAGCAATGGAGCTTGAGAAAATAAACTTAATGCCTGGTTTTTGATGACGGCAGGCCTCGAGCAGTTGGCGGGTAATGTCCATATTGACTTTCCAGCCAACGTCGAAGTCTTTCTCCGCATGGCTGCTCACCACGGCTGCCAGGTGAAAAACAAAACCTGTTTCGGCGGAGATAAGAGATTTGGCTACTCCCTCTTCAGAAAGATCAGCTTGCAGGCACCGAACCCGGCTGTCATTTTCAGGATTGGGAGGCATCACAATGTCCACCAGCAATAGCTCGTCAAAAACAAGGTTACTGCTGAGCAGGGCTTTTGCCAGGCGCTGACCAAGGAAACCTGCTCCTCCGGTAATAATTATTTGCATAGATTCAGGGCTTGTTAAACGGGTCGATCGGTTCGACTTAAAAAGATAAATAATAAAATTGTTACCCCACCACCTACGAAGCTTATTTGAGTGGTTGATGAGATGCTTGCGATGTACGAAAACGTAAACCAAAAATTAAATCAATTGCCGCCGGAGTATCCAGAAGACCTCCTACCTGTCATTCACAAGGAATTTCTGGCAAGTGAAAAAACCATTGTGGTGCTGGATGATGATCCCACAGGCACACAGACATGCTACGACGTGATGGTGCTTACTTCGTGGGAGGTAGGCCTGATAGCGGCAGAACTCAGACAAAAACCCTCCATTCTCTACATCCTCACCAACTCTCGGAGCCTGCCGGAGCCAGAGGCAGTTAACCTGGCACTGGAAATCGGGCGAAATCTTAAAGAAGCGGCAAAAGAGAGTCAAAGAGACGTGGTGGTGGTGAGCAGGAGCGACTCTACTTTAAGAGGCCACTTTCCAGCGGAGGTAGACGCTGTAGCCGAAGCTCTTGGTCTTCAGGGAGCAGTCACCGTGCTGGTGCCAGCTTTCATTGAAGGAGCAAGGTATACGATGGACGATGTGCATTACATCGTCGAAAATGAAGAGCTGGTGCCTGTGTCGGACACACCTTTTGCTAAAGATGTGTCGTTTGGGTACAGGCACGCCAACCTGAAGGAATGGGTGGAGGAAAAAACCAGGAGACGGATCAAAGCCTCGGAAGTCAACTCGGTGTCCGTCGAGGACCTGCGGGCAGGCGGCCCCAAAGTAGCTGCAGAGAAGCTGGAAGCTTGCGCCAATGGATCAGTGTGTATTATGAACGCTGCCAGCTACCGGGATTTGGAGATAGGGGTGATGGGTTTGATCTTGGCCGAAAAGTCAGGTAGGAAGTTTCTGTACCGTACCTCTGCCACTTTTGTGCCCATCAGGGCGGGCATGGTATCAGGTAAACTTTATCACCCACAAAAAGAAGACACTGCTGTCAGCCATGGGTCGCTTGTGGTGGTAGGCTCGCATGTGCCTAAAACTACCAGCCAACTGGCTTATCTGCTCAAGCAGGGAAAACAACAAAATCTGGAGGTAGATGTTAGTCAGCTACTTCGGCCGCAAGACTTAAGTGGCGAGGCAAAGGCCATCAGCGCCAAGGTGGATGTGTGGCTCGCTGCTGGCGACGATGTGGTGATTCACACGAGCCGCAGACTGGAAACTGGAGCAGATGCAGAAAGCAGCCTGAAAATCAATGCCCTGGTGTCCGGCTTCCTTGTAGCCATTGTGCAAGGGATTTCTGTCCGTCCGAAGTTTATGGTTGCCAAAGGTGGCATTACTTCCAGCGACCTGGCGTCCAAAGGGCTTTCAGTTCAAAAGGCAACAGTATTGGGCCCGGTTATTCCAGGAGTGCCGGTGTGGAAGCTGCAAGGGGAAAGCAAGTTTCCCGGGCTAGTTTACGTGGTGTTTCCAGGAAATGTCGGCGATGATCAGGCGCTGGCGCTCGTGTGTGAAAAGTTTGGCGGCGGGTAGCACTGTGTGTGAGAAGGAAAAAGCACTGGAGGGAACGCAATGGTAGAAATGCGAGTGTATTCACTATCCCATTTTTGCCCATTTCCTTCGGCTTTCCGGAGTTAGAAAAGTCCAGGAAACAATGCGGCTAACTTTATTCCCCTGCCCCATAGGGATTGTTTTAATATCCACTGCACCTACCTTTTTCAGTGCCTCGTAGACGTTCTTAAGGTTAGATTGTTTTGAAATTAACGTAGAAAACCAAAAACAGGAAGTGGTAAACTGTTTGCTTTGAAGAATCATCTGCCGGACAAAATTCTCTTCGCCTCCATCATACCATAATTCAGTATTCTGTCCCCCAAAATTCAAAACAGGCTTCGTGATTTTCTTTTGCTTTAGGTTTCTCAACTTTCGAATGGTTCCAGATTGGGCTTCAGCAAAAGAAGCATGAAAGGGAGGGTTGCAAATGGTGAGATCAAAGTATTCATCCTTTTTAGTGATCCCGTTAAAGATGTCTTTGGAGTTCGGTTGTAGCCTCAGGCTAACATTTCCTCGAAGGTGGGCGTTTGATTCAACTATTTTGTTAGCGCATTCAATGGCCACAGGGTCAATGTCGGTGCCAACAAATGACCAGCCATACTCCGAATGCCCTATGATGGGATAAACGCAATTGGCCCCTACACCGATATCCAGACATTTAATTTCGCTGCCGGTTGGAGGCTTGCCCCGTTTCGACAGTGGATGAGAGGAGGCCAATAGGTCTGCCATGTGGTGGATGTAATCCGCTCTCCCGGGAATGGGTGGGCACAAATAATCTTTTGGGATATCCCAATCTTTTATATTGTAATAGCGTTTCAAAAGCGCTTTGTTCAGTGCTTTGACTGCTTCTGGATTGAAAAAGTCAATAGATTCGTTGCCGTAGTCATTCAATCGCACAAATGGCATCAAAGCTGGATGGCTTTTGCTAAGTTGCTTGAAATCATAGCGCTGCCGGTGCTTGTTGCGTGGATGCAATTTGGGTTTTTCCATTCTTCGGCCAACTTGTGAAGATGTACCAGGAAGTTTCTTTTTCTTATCTGACATTGAGGCGTTCTCTCTGCGACAGGCTCATTTTAGACGTGATCCTATCCATGGCCAAAGTTACAAATTGTTGCCAGTAAGTGTGCTGGGCGATGAACTGCCGTATTTCCGACAAAACATTCATGCATTGAGCACCTTTTTTGTCAGGCGGGCAAAGGAATTATTAGCTTCTTTCTTCTACCAGTCGGCTTGCGTAGGTTTTGAACCAGCGAGCGGAAAGTAAGAGTGGCAGCGCAGCCAGGGCAATGAAAATACCGGAGGAGAGGAAGACATTGGCTGGCTGCACAAAGAAGTCTTCAAATACATAAATACCGAGAATGAGTGCTACGGAAAAGGGCAAAGAGCACGCTAATGCATTCATGCCAAAGTCGAGGTCAAATGTTCGGGGGCGAATCGGGTTTTCCTGCGCACCTTCTAACGTATTAACGGCCGACATATGGGCAAACGGCCAGAAACTGCAGGCACTCTGAGGAAACACCACGATGAGAATCATGGTAGGCACGTCGGTTACTGGCAGTAACACCAGCAGCAAGCCACTGATGACAAAAGCGATGGCAGACCGGAAGAACAGGAAGGAGAAAATAGCTTTTACTTGTTGCCAGGTAAACTTGATTGAGATGCCAATGAAAAGGAGAATCATTGGAGTCATCATCAGGCTCATTTTGTCAACTGAATCTCGCAGGAAGCCAGGCAGGGAGTCGAAATGTAGTCCAAAAGCCAGCATCACAATGGCAGCCAGCATCACCATATTTACAGGCTCTTCCAACATCGATTTGAAAAGGCTTTTGAGTTTTTCAGAAGTGTTTCGGTTGCCAATCTCATTGCGGTCGAAATACCATTTCATGGCAATGCTGTATAAAATTATCAGCACAAACACTTTGTTGCCCACGTCGGCCAGCGCAGCCAGTGCCAGTGGCTCCTCGCCGTGGTACTCCATAATGAATGGAAACAGCGAAAGGCCTGGTGCCAGTGAGGGTAGTAGCATGATCAGTGTGCGATACTGCTCTTCTTTTAAGTTAAACAGCGAAGGCAGGGGTAGCTTGCTTACCAACAAATACATGAGCAGGTTAAAGCCAAGAGCCAGCACGGGAACAATGATCATTCCCCATGAAAACTCAATTTTCAGTAAAGCAATGAAAATCGTGGCAGGGAGCGCCAGGCTGAGTATGAGCGTCTTGATGCCATCCTTTCGCTCCTTGCCCTGGATTTTTTTCTGAAGAAAATACCCAATAGCGATAAGGAGAAGGAATGAAATGGTTTTAGTAATGGCTGAATTCATGAACTAAAACAGAAATACTTTGTGCTTATAAAAAATGAACGGTGGTCGATTGAAAAGAGGGGTATTGTCGATGTGTGGGCGCTGCCCCGGGCCATCACTGTGGGCACCTGGTTGAGTGCCGGAAACTCAGCCCGGGCAGCTAACACATAGTCAGTTAACTGACGATCTCATAAAGGCTTTTTGTGAACAGTTTCACTTCGTCCATGGTGCCCATGCTTACCCTGGCATAAGGCTTCCCGTCGATCTCAAACCCTCTGATGCCCACGCCTCTGTCCATAAACTGAGTGAGGAACTCCTTGGTGGGTACCTGAATAGGGAATAAAATGAAGCTCGTGAACGAAGGAATTGGATTCATGCCGGCCTTTTTTAGCTCAGCGAACACATACTCCCTGTTCTCCTTATTGTGCTTTCTGGTGAATTCCTGAAACTCAACGTCCTTCAGGCTCGCCATGCCACCTTCAAGTGAGGTCACGCTGATCCCCATTTCGGTGCGAACCATGCTCTTGATGGCTTTCACCCTCGCTTCATTGGCGGCCATGTAGCCAAGGCGCAAGCCGGCCATGCCATGTATTTTAGAGAACGTACGACAAATGATGACGTCGTAGCCTTCCTGCACGAGGCTCACTGCGGTGTTTGCTTCAGGGTTATCAAGTAGCTCCATATAAGCCTCATCGATAAACACAGGCACCTTTGAAGAGACCTTTTTACAGAACGCCTTGATCTCACTTACAGGCGTCATGGTGCCGGTTGGGTTGTTCGGATTGCAGATGTACACAAGCTTTGTCTCATCATCAATTGCAGCGGCCATGGCATCCAGGTCGTGCGAATAGTCTGCCTTTAATGGAATGTTTTTCCATGTACCGCCAATCGACTGAGTGGTTCTGATCATTGACATGTAGCTAGGGTCGGCAGAAACAATGTTGCCTCCGTTCATAAACAATGAAAAAGCTACTTTCTCGAGGATGTCGGTAGAGCCAGGCGACAAAAGGATGGATTCTTTAGATACACCTTCTTTTTCTGCAAGGAAGTCTACCATTTTGGCCGAACTATTGTAAACATAGCGATTGCCCATAGAAGCACTTGCTGCAATAGCGGCAACAGCTTTCTTTGAAGGCCCCCATGGGTTTTCATTAGCAAGTAGCCTCGCTTTCATATCAGCTCTGTCAGCCATCATCACATGGTAGTTTTCCATGAGGCTGTACTTGCCCTGATATGGTTTCATGCCAAGCGCTGGTTTGCTGTTGGCAAATGTGGGAAATGCAGCGCTGGTTACAACACCGCCGGCAGCCAAAGCACTATACTTCAGCCACGATCTACGATTAAGATTGGTTGTCTTTTCCATCCTTTTATTACAGGTTTGAATATTGGTTTAATTATCAAAAGAAGCCTGAGCATGCCTCTGGTAATCCTGAAATGTTCCTCTGATTGGGAACTGAAAATAAAAGGGGTGTCGAATAATGTAGATGCTCAGATAAGCTTAGGAAAGATAAACAAAAGCGCAGGTAATAGTCAAAAATATTGTCGCCTGTTATGAAGTATTACTTAATTTTTAGAAAGTTGATAATTTATGTGGGTAATAATTGCAAAACAGATAGCGCTTAAGACTGCTTGAAGACCTGTTGACGCTTTTCGCTCTCTGGGCCATTCAAATTAAATTCGCTCAGGGAGTTGAATAAAACTTCATTTTTAGCCGAAAAATGAATTTATTGAGGTGAAATTGGCGGGCCACCCACCGGGAGAAGCCGGACACTGGTGGCGGCCATTCGATTGTTTCACCCTAAAACTATCATAGATAATGAGCAGAAAAATAAGAATGGGCATGGTAGGTGGTGGCCGTGGTGCGTTTATTGGCGCTATTCACCGTCACGCAGCTGGCCTCGATGGACAGGTTGAATTAGTATGCGGAGCTTTCCATATTGATCCTGAAATATCTGTCGCTTCAGGTAAAGACTTTTACCTGCCTGAAGACCGTTGCTACAGAACTTACCATGAGATGTTTGAGAAGGAAGCTAAACTTCCGGCTGACAAGCGTATGGATTTTGTTACAATCGTTACGCCCAATTTTGTTCACTTTGAGCCTGCCAAGTTGGCCCTGGAGAACGGGTACCATGTAGTTTGTGAGAAGCCGCTGTCATTCAGCCTGGATGAAGCCCTGCAATTAGAGGCTTTGGTGAAAAAGACCGGACTCACATTTGCCGTTACACATACTTACACGGGATATCCGATGGTGAAGCAAGCCCGTGAAATGATTAAGGAGGGAGTTTTCGGAAAGATCAGGAAAGTAGTGGTAGAATACCCACAGGGTTGGTTGTCAACTCCGCTGGAGCAGTCTGGTAACCAGCAGGCTAGCTGGAGAACTGACCCTAAGCGCTCAGGTAAGGCAGGGGCTGTGGGCGACATAGGCACCCATGCTGAGAACCTCGCAGAAACCATCACCGGACTTAAAATCACAGAGCTTTGCGCCGATGTAAGCCGTATGGTGTCGGGCCGTTTGCTCGACGACGATGCCAATATATTGCTGCGTTTCGACAATGGCGCCAAAGGTGTTCTTCACTGTAGCCAAATCGCTGCTGGAGAAGAAAATGCTCTCAATATTCGTGTGTATGGTGAAAAAGGGGGCTTAGAGTGGCACCAGATGGAACCTAACACCATGCTGGTGAAATGGCTCGACAAACCCACTCAGGTGTACCGGGTAGGTGGTGACCGTGCATATATGGGCGCTGTTGCCCAAGCGAACACACGTACGCCGGCAGGCCACCCCGAAGGATACCTGGAAGCGTTTGGCAATATCTATAAGAACTTTGCCAAAACTGTGCAGGCAAGAATCGATGGCAAAAAACCAGATCCGATAAACCTCGATTTCCCAACCGTTGAAGATGGTGTGCGTGGCATGAAGTTCATCGACGCCGTGATTGAATCAGGTGACGCTGGCGCCAAGTGGGTGAAGCTGCACTAACACATTTTATTCATGTGAAGGGTGATGGGGGCAAAATATCGGCCATGAATCATTATATTGGTAATATTGTTACGAATTGAAACCAATAACGAATGGACAAGAACACTGAAAACGCTATTGTTAATGCGCTTGGAGATATTCATGTTACTTTAGACTACATGAAAAATGACCTTTCTGACATGAAAAATGACGTTTCTGATGTGAAGAAGAGTTTTAATGTTCTCGCAGGAAAGGTGCTTGGCGAACTTGATACTCTCGATGGTAAGGTAACTGAGGCGATAGGGTTGAAGAAGGAGATCGAGAAACATTCATTGGACATGAGGCCATTAAGAAGCATTTGAATATTCATTGAGAGTTCAGACGTAACGCTGTCTACTAACATTGATTTTTTTGTAACTTTATACCAGATAATGAACAGAAATACCTATCATATCTATTACCATCATGTGGCTCCTGAGCGATTTAGGCAGTAATAGACGATATTTATATAGCTATTAGAAAAAAGACCTCAATCGCATGATTCAGGTCTTTTTTCGTTATTAGAGTAATTGCATTAACCCAACAAGTGAAAATTATACGTTTATGAGACAGATTTATGAGAATTACGACGACGAGGACTTCAAGGTCTGGCAATTGTTGTACGATCGCCAGATCGTAAATCTTCCCAATGCAGCATCGAAGGCACACCTGAAAGGACTTGAGCAAACAAATTTTGTGGCCAACAACATTCCTCATTTCGAAGACACTAATGAGATTCTCCACGAGATTACAGGCTGGAAGCTGGCGGTGGTGCCGGGGCTTGTGCCAGACTACACCTTCTTTGAACTGATGTCGAACAGGTACTTTCCGGCCACTACATGGCTAAGAAAAATGAAAGAGCTCGACTATCTGGAGGAACCCGACATGTTTCACGACGTATTTGCCCACGTACCCATGCTTACTAACCAGAACTTTGTCAACTTTCTGGAAGAGTTGAGTAAAATTGGGCTGAAATACTGCGGCAACGACTACGCCATAGAATTGCTTTCCCGGATCTACTGGTTTACGGTTGAGTTTGGCTTGATCAGAGAGAATGGCGAACTGAGGATTTATGGTGCAGGTATTTTAAGCTCAGCTGGAGAAACCAAATTTTCGCTAAGCGATAAACCTGCTCACTATGAATTCAATGTCAGGCAGATTATGGCAACGCCTTACTGGAAGGATAAATTTCAAGACAAGTACTTCATTATCAACTCCTATGAGCAGCTCTACAAAGCGATTCCTGAGATCAAACAGGTGATTGCTGAGGAGGTTGATAAGGCGCAGCACGTCCATTGATTTCACTTTAACCCCGGAACTTTAGGTAATTCACATAAATTTGCCGGGGTTTTCTATTGCCTGTCCAAAAAGCGGCAGAAACGAGAATAGCATTATCGATTGGAGAGAATGAAAGTAGCGATTATAAAATACAACGCAGGAAACGTGCAGTCGGTCACCTTTGCCCTCAATAGGCTGGGCATTGAACCAGTGCTGAGTAATGATCCGGAAGTGCTCAAAAGTGCTGACAAGGTCATCTTTCCCGGTGTGGGAGAAGCCAGCACGGCCATGGCTTCAGTGAAAGAAAACGGGTTGGATAAAATCATCCCTGAGCTCAAACAACCTTTTCTCGGCATTTGTTTAGGACTACAGTTGATGTGCAGGCATTCGGAAGAGAATGATACGCCCTGCCTGGGTGTATTTGATCTGGAAGTGAAAAAGTTTCCGCCCAATGAAAAGGTGCCTCACATGGGATGGAATAAAATCCATTCACTCAAAGGCCCTCTGATGAAAGGACTCACCGATGATGCTTATCTGTACTTTGTGCATAGCTACTATGCTGAAATGGGAAGCAGCACCATTGCCCAATCGGACTATATGCTGCCTTTTAGTGCAGCGCTGCAAAAAGGCAATTTTTACGCCGTGCAGGCTCACCCTGAAAAGAGTGGTGTGGACGGAGCGAGAATACTAAAGAACTTTATTGAACTGTAGGAATGGATATTATACCGGCAATCGACATCATCGATGGAAAGTGCGTGCGCCTTACCCAGGGTGATTATGACCAAAAGAAGATATACAATGAACGCCCGGTGGAAGTGGCTATGCAGTTCGAAGATGCCGGCCTTACCCGCCTGCATCTGGTCGATTTGGATGGAGCAAAGGCCGGAACAGTAAAAAACTGGAAAGTACTGGAGGCGTTGGCCAGCAAGACCTCCATGGTGATCGACTTTGGCGGTGGGATTAAAAGTGCTGAGGACGTTGATATTGTTTTTGAATGCGGCGCAAAGCTGGCTACCGTTGGCAGTATGGCGGTGAAGAACGAGGAGATATTCTCCGACTGGCTGGAGCAGTACGGAGCTGACCGATTCTTTCTTGGGGCCGATGTGAAAGGCGAAAAGATTGCCATAGGGGGCTGGTTAGAAACGACAGACATCTGGGTGTATGATTTCATGGAGAAGTATGTTCAAAAGGGCGTTACCAATATATTCTGCACCGATGTGAGCAAGGATGGTCTGTTGGAAGGGCCGTCGGTTGACCTGTACAAAACCCTGGTGGAACAGTTTCCTGACATTTATTTTGTGGCCAGTGGTGGTGTAAGCTCTATGGAAGATCTCGAAAAACTCAAAGAAATTGGCTGCAAAGGAGCGATTGTAGGGAAGGCGATTTATGAAGGAAGGGTCAATATTGCTGATTTAAGGTTTTTGATTTGAGATTTTGATTTGCTTGGCGGAAAGGCCGCAAAGATTATTTAAAAATTGAAATTATGGCGACGATCAAAAGGTTTGAGGATTTGGAAATTTGGAAAGAAGCCAGACGGCTTTCTTTTGAAGTCTACAAGCTAACCTGTGAGCCACCATTCGCTACTGACTTCAGGTTTCGTGATCAAATTAGGGCTGCGGCGGGCTCTGTGATGGATAATATTGCAGAAGGTTTCGAACGGTCGGGCCGGTTAGAGGTTGTGAACTTTCTGGGTTTTGCTAAGGGCTCTGCCGGAGAAGTACGGTCACAGTTGCATCGGGCGTTCGATCAGACATATATAAAGGAAGCTACTTATCAGGCGAAAATAGAAGAGTATGAAAAGCTTAGTGCCAGCATCGCTGGCTTTATTAGTTATTTAAACCGTTCCGAGATCAAAGGCCAGAAGTTCAAAGACCGACGGTAATCTCAAATCAGTAATCTCAAATCAGTAATCTCTGTGCTAACAAAACGTATCATCCCCTGCCTCGATATCAAAGACGGTCGCACCGTTAAAGGCGTCAATTTTGTAGACCTGCGAGATGCCGGTGACCCGGTAGAGCTGGGTGCCCGCTATGCAGCCGAAATGGCCGATGAGCTGGTATTTCTTGATATTACGGCCACAGTAGAAAAGCGCAAAACCCTGGTGGAACTGGTTCGGCATGTGGCCAGAGAGATCAATATCCCATTTACCGTAGGTGGTGGCATCAGCTCTATTGCTGACGTATCAGCCCTGCTCAATGCCGGAGCTGACAAAGTGTCGATCAATTCATCGGCAGTGAAGCGGCCCGAACTGATCGATGAGCTCAGTCGTGAGTTTGGTAACCAGTGCATTGTGGTGGCCATCGACTCCCGATTTGTCAACGGTGTGCATGTAGTACATACGCATGGTGGTCGCACACCCACGACTTTGGAAACAATTAGCTGGGCCAAAGAAGCTGAAGAAAGAGGCGCTGGCGAAATTTTGCTCACCTCTATGGATCACGACGGCACCAAAGCGGGCTTTGCAGATGAGCTTACCGCAAAGGTTTCGGAAACAGTGGGTGTGCCGGTAATAGCATCTGGTGGGGGTGGAACCCAGGAGCATTTCCGAGATGTGTTTACCAAAGGAAAAGCCGATGCTGCGCTGGCGGCAAGCATTTTCCACTTTCAGGAGGTGCCTATTAAGGAATTAAAGGAGTACCTTCGTGACCAGAATATACCCATGCGATTATAAAGTGAGAGGATAATGGAAGGATTGGATTTTAGTAAGGGTGACGGATTGATTCCGGCAATTATACAAGATGAAGCAACAAGCAAGGTGCTCATGTTGGGCTTTATGAATGAGGAGGCGCTTTCCAGGACACGGGCCGAGGGGAAGGTCATATTTTTTAGCCGGACGAAGAACAGGCTGTGGACCAAAGGAGAAACTTCGGGTAACTTCTTTTTCGTAAAGGACATTATTGCTGATTGTGATAAAGATACCCTGCTGGTAAAAGTGAGCCCCGTTGGTCCCGCTTGCCACACCGGTGCCGACACCTGCTTTAATGAGGTGAATTCGGATGGTATCAATTTTCTCAACAACCTAACCTCGATTATAAAAGACCGGCACCATAATCCTTCCGATAAGTCATACACGTCGTCTCTTTTCGAAAAAGGGATTAACAAAGTGGCTCAAAAGGTGGGTGAGGAAGCTGTTGAAGTAGTGATTGAGGCCAAGGATGACAATGAGGAGCTTTTTCTCAATGAATCGGCAGACTTACTTTTTCACCTGATGATCTTGCTTGAAGCCAAGGGAAGTAAGCTGGATGATGTGGTTGATATTCTGAAACAAAGGCATAACAAATAGGCCCTCCTGCTGGAAAATTAGCTTTGTAAGTGCGAAATTGGGCAAATGCCCAGAGAAATAAAATTGCAAAGCAACGCTGCACCAGCAGTCCTCATGGTGAGACCGGCCAACTTCGGCCCCAATCCCGAAACAGCCGGAAGCAATTCCTTCCAAAGCGCAGCCCAAACGGGAGAACTGGATCAGATTCGCTTGCAGTCCATTGCAGAGTTTGACGCTGCCGTAAATACACTCAGAAACGGTGGCGTCGAAGTAATTGTGGTCCAGGATGAATTTTTGGAAGAACGACGTGATGCGGTTTTTCCCAACAACTGGGTGTCATTTCATGAGTCAGGCGACGTGTTTCTTTACCCCATGCAGTCCAAAGCCAGGAGAACCGAGAGAAGACCAGAAGTGATTGACGCTGTGAAACCTCGGTTTACAGTACATAAAATCACTGACCTCTCAGGAACTGAAGAAAAAGAGCTATACCTGGAGGGTACCGGGAGTTTGATCGTTGACTACCCCAACCGCATTATGTATGCCTCCCGGTCGATTCGGACAAACGAAGGCCTGGTGAGAGCCCATGCCACCAGACTTGGTTTCAGCGCTGTGGTTTTTGATGCCGTCGACAGAAGCGGCATGCCTATCTATCACACCAATGTGATGATGTGTCTCGGCACATCCTATTGTGTGGTTTGTCTTGCGAGCATTCCTGAGGGTGAGGAAAAAAGAGTATTTCTTGCAAGTCTGGCTGCGACGAACCACGAAATCGTCGACATTTCTTTTGATCAAATGGAACATTTTGCTGGCAATATGCTGGAGGTGGCTACCAGCAGAAGTAAGCCTGCACTGGTCATGTCCATCACCGCATTTACCGCTCTCACACAATCGCAAAAGATTATTCTGGAAAAATATGCTAACTTAATTGCCATAGACATTCCAACCATTGAGAAATATGGAGGGGGAAGTGCCCGCTGTATGATGGCTGGGATACATTTGCCAGCTAGCTAAACAACATTTTTTGAACCTTAATGACCTGGTAATGAACAAGTTTGATGTTTGCGTTATTGGTGCGGGACCGTCCGGCTATGCTGCTGCTATGCGGGCGCTGGATTTTAAGAAAAGAGTAATTCTTATTGAAAGAAATCAGGTAGGGGGTGCTGGCGTGCACGATGGTGCCCTTTCAAGTAAAACATGGTGGGAGCTTTCCAGAGACTATTTCACCCTTCGAAAGCATGGTAAAGCATTTAATTTCAAGGTACCTGAAATACCTTTTCAGAAGGTAAAAGCGGAAGTATTGAAAGCCACGAGTGAAAGAAAGGACCTGCTGGAGTTTCATATGACTTCCATGAACAACAATGGCCATGACCTGCTGACATTCAAAAGAGGTGAGGCCAGACTGTTGAGTAAAAACAATGTTGAGATTTCGGGAGAAAATGGCGTTGAAGTTATAGAAGCGGATAATATTATTCTGGCTACTGGAAGCAGGCCCAGGAAGATCCCTAATTTACCGATCGACGAAAAGATTGTCGTTACCAGCGACGGCATCCACAATTGGACAGAGTGGCCGAAAAGTATGGTAATAGTTGGTGCTGGGGTAATTGGCTGCGAGTTTGCAACGATTTTTTCCAATTTCGGCCAGACGCAAGTCAACCTGATTGATAAAGGAGATAGGATTCTGCCGTTTGAAGACAGCGATATTGTCGACGTTATTTCAGACAACCTTGAGTCCAAGCAGGTTCTGGTGCATCATAATTCCAAACTCATCGATTTGCAGATCGTCAACGGCGAGGTGGAGTATGAACTGGAATATGATAACGGTGAAAAGAAGAAGTTTCAGGTAGAGAAGGCCCTCGTTTCAGTGGGAAGGATACCTAACCACGACAACCTTGGCTTGCAGGAAATAGGCGTAGATACCGATGCCCGTGGGATCATTGACGACCTCACGCAAACCTCAGTGCCCAATATCTATGCTGTTGGCGACATTACAGCGGACATTGCCCTGGTTAATGTTGGGGAATTGGAGGGCAGGTATGCCATAGAACGAATATACGGCAAGCCGTTGCGCAAGCTTATTTATGAAAACATATCCACGATCATGTTTTTGGCACCCGAAGTTGCTGGAGTTGGATTCAACGAGATTCAGGCCAAACAAAAGGGAATCAACTACAAAGTCACCAGCTTACGTTATAGCAATATTTCAAGAGCGACGGCCATGCGTAACACCCAGGGTTTCATCAAACTGATGGTAACAAACGACGATAAAATGAAAATCCTGGGCATGCGTGTGGTAGGAGAGCATGCCTCAAGTGCCATTCAGGCTGTGGCTCTCCTCATTTCTATGGACAAAGGAGTGGAGGAGCTCGCAGAACTTATCCACCCACACCCATCTATTATCGAAGGGATACAAGAATGTGCCAGAATGCTTCTGGGCAAGTCCATGCTCAAGCCCACTGTTTTGCTGGAGTCTATGGCCTGCAAAACCTGCGTCGAAGGAGTTTATGAAAACATTATCTATTAACCTTCTTCCATATCATCAAACGGCCTCTATTTCGAAAACAAAAGCTTTCCAATAGATGGTGATAGTTTAATAGTGGGTAGCTTGAATTTGTTTTCAAGTTCCGGAACATTCCCATTGTTTCCCTTCACAATCTTTATTTGCTCTTTCTTCAGGAAGAATGTTTCCAGGCCACCCTCTAAAAACTTAAGACCAAAAGCGATACAGCCCTTAACTACAAGGTCTAAGTACTGGATATGCACGATCACGGCGATTGCTTCGCCCAGGAACACCTCTTCAGAAAGGAACATTATCACGGCCGCAGTAAATATGATAGTGGAAGCTTTTTTTCCAACCTGAGCCTTCACTAGCTGACCAATAGTGCTTTCAAGAAGCGAGTTTTTCTCAACTATTTCCTCATTCTGTTCTATGATTCGCTCGTTAGCTTTGTTCAGCTTAGACTGAAGCTTGTCACTAACCTTTGTAATAACCTTGCTCTGAATAAGTAGATCCTGATAGCTATCTATAAATTGGGCAAGATCCTTTCTTGAAATATTGTTCTGCTGCGCTTTGGTCTTAAACGCATGAAGCGCTTTGTCTTCTTCGTCGTATAGTCCCCACAAGTCATTCATACCTTTTAAAATTAGTTAGGAGATAGGTATTAGGTATACAGTGTAGTCAACAAAGTATGTAACCTGTCTTTGAAAGTTTCGAATAACAACTAGCTGCCTTTGTTAGATATAACGATTAGTGATTTGTGTGGTCAGGAAAACCACAGCAACTAAACCGTTAGGCTGCTATAGTAATAAAGTTGAAATTCATGTGAAGTATGTCTGAAAAGTCCTCACCTACTTCTCTCATTTCTTCATCCTCTTCCAGATAGTACCAGTTGATGGTAACACATCGCCCTGCTTCCTGCATTTTGTGGAGCTTTTTTAGCATATTAAAAATGCACTTGGAAGAACTCGTGTTAAAGTAATGAAAAGACAGATTTGCGGTGAGTCCCCCGCTTTCGTGGGTAACGTACTCGTCCAGCTCAATAATAAATTTTTGATAGAAACTATTTGAGTTGGCGGGATTTGAATTCCCCTTTAATTCTATCAGCCCCGTCGAAGGGTCGAAATAGACGAACGGTGTATAGTCCGTAGCTTGAATGTAAACTTTTTCCATAATCTCTCAGGTTTGTTACTGTTATAATCTCAACTAAAGTATATAAAAAGAAGGGTGGTTCTACATCTCATCCCTTACTCCTAATAATCTTTAATTAAGTTATTTCTTTTAGAAGCTTGATTGCCTTCGATTTCTGGCCAATACTTTCTTATGTAAGATATCTATTGTATGAGAAGTAAAATCCTGTTTAAATGGAAGTGTTTAATTAATAAAAGTAACTTAAATGACTGTTAATCAGTGTAATATATTTATTTCACTTAAGAGAGTTTTTTTCGAAGATGCTGGAAACTGATGTAATATTTATTGGCTTAAGATTGATATAAACATCAGATAGTTGAAAAAACATACGGTTATAGGGGTGAGTAGAGTGAATGTTATTTTTTTGATAAAATTTTCATGTTAGCGAATGAAATGGAGAGCTGGATAATCTTTTGCGAGTGATTTCATTAACCTTTTTTTTATTAATGTATTTATAATCAATGATTTATGTCGATTACACCCACGTTTCTGCCTTGTTTTTTTTCGATGTTATTGTACAAGGTTTAATTCTGGCCAAGAAACGGCCCGGGTGATTTTAGAAAACTATCGGGGAACGGCTTCTGATGTGATGAGCCCGGGAGAGTGTGGGCTGCTAACCTCCAACTCTTCCCACAAACCTTCTTCAACAATTTTTGAATGCTCTCTCCGCAAAAAAAATTTCTCGATAGTTGATTCGAAGGCCTTTAGGGTAAGTGCAATGCAAAGTTTTACGATCAAGCCGATATATGGAATATCAACGTAGCTATTGATTGCCTCTTCAAGAAGCACTTCTTCAGCCACGAAAAGGACAACGGCGGCTGTAAGTATGATGGTAGAGGCTTTTTTACTGACTTTGGCTTTCACCAGTTGCTCTATAGTATTATGGAGCAACTTATTATTGTCACTGATGGTTGCGTTTTGTGCAGCGATTTGCTCGTTTGCCTTGTTAAGCTTCGACTGAAGCCTGTCGCTAACCCGAGTGATTACTTTGCTTTGTGTGATGAGGTCATCGTAATTGTCAACGAAGCCTATCAGACTTTTTTTTGAAAGTGCATTGTCTTTCACCTTCTCCTTAAATTCTTTTAAGGACTTTTCTTCTACGTGGAAAAGGCTACTAGTTTCGTTCATTTCAAATAATACTGTTGCTGTATTGATAGGTTTTTATGCTGACATCGCAATAAAATTGAAGTTCAGGTTCATTAGGTCAGAAAAATCTTTCCCTACCTCGTACATGTCTTCGTCGTCGAGACTGTAATACCAATTGATGGTTACCTGACGGCCTTTTTTCCTCATGGCGTTGAGCTGTTTGAACATATCGTACAGGCATTTTGAGGAACTTGTGTTGAAGTATCTGAACGCCATGTTCGCTACCAGCCCTCTTGTGTCGTTCACAACGTAGTCTTCGAGCGTATGAATCACTTTTGTGTAGAAGGTAAGCGAATTGTGAGGGTTGGAATTGCCCCTTAGTTCTATTATCCCGTTGGAAGGGTCGAAGTGGACATGCGGAGTGAATTCTGTTGCCTGAATGTAAATTTTTTCCATACTGGTGATATTAAGAGGTACAAATAATTGCTATACCGGTTGGTTACTTCTTACTATATCACAAAGTAAATGCATAAGCCTGGAGCAAAAGTGGCAAGTGCGAACGAATACTATCTGATGTAAGATTATGAGAACTCTTAAGCCTTTAGAACTAAAATTAAAAGCCGAGTGCGAAGAGATTTAACTCTTAAGTAACTGAAAACAAGTGGAATATCTTTTGTTGAGGTAGGTGTTGAGGAGATGCGAAAAAGCTGACCCGTGATGTAGGAATTTGAAATGGTGCGAACCCTTCTGGCACATTTTTCAATAAAAGGGGAGGTGGGGTGCGTGTTATAGCACAAAAGCGGCGGGGAAATTGGGATGACAACCAGTCCGTTTCATAGGAATCAAAACGGACTGGTTGTCGGTCTATTTTTGAGTACTTATACTTTCACTGAATCATAGACCTGCACCTTGCTCCACATATGTTGCGCTTTTTCAACGAAGGCCAGATGGACAGGGTGCTCCTGGTAGGCATCCTGATCTTTCTTGCTATCGAAAGCTAAAACGATAGAGAAGGTATAGGTATTGTCGATGACGGGTCTGTTGGTGTCGGCAGGCGTTCCGATAAACCTTTCCTTAATCACATCAATGCTGCCTGTGTATTCCTTCACGTGGGAAAGAAAAGTTTTCTTATTGGCTTCGCTGGGATCCTTGAGCCAGAAATAAACAACGTGATAGAAGTTAACAGATGAATCTTTCATAGTTTTTGTTTTTGCAAATGAATATGTACCTAAGCCGAGCAGGCCAAGCAGACCTGTTCCCTTTTTTAAAAATGAGCGACGTTGTGAATCCATTTTGGTTGTGAGTAAAGTGAGGGGCTAAAGATAGAAGGTTGAAATTATTTTTTCCTCGTTTTGAGGCGAATCCTTTTCTGAAATGCCCGGATGAAGCCTTCTTCAGGTGTTGCCTACACCTTATTATATAGTATCAATATTTAGCCATTCTTTGATGTAAAAGGAAGGGGAGAAAAAAACTTGAACAATTTTGTCTTTTTGGGTTTTAATTGATGTTAGTGGAACCTAAATTTGGCCTTGTAAAATGAAGTACCTGAGACACTCCCATATATTCGATCATCTGCACGTGAACCACGATCATGTGTCTCGTCATTCCCATTAAGGAAGAGCATTTTACTTCAACATTGGCCCGTATTCATTTTACTTACTCATTTCTCTAATTAAGCTTTTCATGCTACGTATTGCAGTTCAAAAATCAGGTCGCTTAAGCGAAGATTCGTTCCGTTTGATCAAAGAGTGTGGAATACACTTTAATAATGGTGTCGGTAAGCTAAAGGCCTCTTCCCATAATTTCCCGATGGAGTTTCTGCTGCTCAGAGATGATGATATTCCGGGCTATGTAGCCGACGGCGTAGCAGACATCGGTATTGTTGGGCTGAATGTGGTAGAAGAAAAGGAAAAAGACCTTGATATAGTAGTAAAGCTCGGTTTTTCCAAGTGCAGACTTTCTTTGGCTATTCCCAGAAATGAGGAATATGGAGGCATAAAAATGCTGGAAGGCAAAAGTATTGCCACTTCCTACCCAAAGATTTTGGGGAGCTATTTGAAGAAAAACGGTATCAGTTCAGACATTCACGAAATTAGCGGTTCGGTGGAAATTGCGCCAAGCATTGGGCTGGCCGATGCTGTGTGTGATATTGTTAGCTCCGGTAGCACACTCTTAAGTAACGGACTGAAAGAAGTAGAGACCATCTTCACATCCGAGGCAGTGCTTGTCGGCCACAAAGGACTCGGTGCTGAAAAGAAAAAGCTCCTTGATCAGCTCCTTTTCAGGATTCGATCAGTGCAGAATGGATCTAATAATAAGTACATTTTGCTCAATGCTCCCAATCATAAAATAGAGGAAATCGCAAACCTTCTGCCTGGGATGAGGAGCCCAACGGTACTGCCCCTGGCTACGGAAGGGTGGAGTTCTATTCATTCTGTGATCAATGAAGACAGGTTTTGGGAAATAATTGAGAAATTGAAAGAGGCCGGTGCTGAAGGCATTCTTGTGGTGCCGATAGAAAAAATGATATTGTAGACAAATCGAGGACCATGCAACTAATATACGAACCACCCCGGAAGCAATGGCTTGAGCTAACAAGCAGGCCCGCTCAGGATCCGGCAAGGCTTGAGAAGGTGGTGAAGCCAATATTGGAAAAGGTGAAGCGCAACGGCGACATGGCCTTGCGAAAGTTTGCACTTGAGTATGATCATGTTGAACTGGACGACCTCTTTGTAACAGAGGAAGAGCTATTGGCCTCGGCTGATCAGGTAGGGGATGAACTGAAGGCAGCCATTCATGTTGCCAGGGAAAATATTGAGAAATTCCATCTGGCGCAAAAGGAATCTCCCATAACGGTGGCAACTATGCCGGGTGTGGTATGTCGGCGCAAGAGCATACCCGTAAACAGGGTTGGACTGTATGTGCCCGGAGGCACAGCACCCCTCTTTTCTACTGCCCTGATGCTTGGTATTCCTGCCAAAATCGCTGGCTGTAAAGAGATCATTATTGCTTCGCCCACTGACAGCATGGGGCAGGTGAATGCCACCGTATTATACGTGGCCCACTTACTAGGTATAAAGAAGATACTGAAGATTGGCGGAGCTCAGGCCATTGCCGCTATGGCTTATGGCACGGAGTCGGTGCCCAAGGTTGATAAGATATTTGGTCCGGGCAATCAATATGTGACGGCGGCCAAGCAAATGGTGAGCCGTGACACGGTGGCTATCGACATGCCCGCAGGCCCTTCGGAGGTGCTGGTGTTTGCCGACAAGCATGCAGAGCCATCGTTTGTGGCGGCCGATTTGCTGTCGCAGGCTGAGCATGGTGCCGACAGTCAGGTGATACTGGTCACATCCAGCAAGCGCATGGTGGACAGCGTGGCACAGGAGGTGGAACGTCAGCTGGCTACTTTGCCCCGGAAGGCAATGGCAGCAAAAGCTTTGGAGAATAGCAGAACCATCTATTTTGAAGACAAAGCTACTGCCATGGACTATATTAATATGTATGGCCCTGAGCACCTGATTCTTGCGTTGAAAGATGCAGACAAGTATGCTGAAATGGTTGAAAATGCCGGATCAGTATTCATAGGCAACTATACACCTGAGTCGGCAGGAGACTATGCGTCGGGCACAAATCACACGCTGCCCACCAATGGTTGGGCCAGGGCGATGGCGGGTGTTTCTGTTGATAGCTTTGTGAAAAAGGTCACATTCCAGAAAATTACGCCGGAGGGATTGCAGCAGCTTGGCCCCAGCATTGAAGCGATGGCTTCAGCTGAAAAGCTCGATGCACACAAGATGGCTGTAACACTTCGATTGCAGAAAATTAAAGAAGGTACCAATGAGCTTTGATCCGAACTCGCTACTTCGTAAGCACCTGGTTAACCTGAAGTCATATTCTTCCGCCAGGGATGAATACACTGGTAAAGAGGGCGTTTTTTTGGATGCCAACGAAAATCCCTACGGTTCTGCTGGGGTAAAGGAAGCTTACAACCGCTATCCTGACCCCTACCAACAGGAGGTGAAACAAGCGGTTGCCAAAATCAAGAATATTGGCACCGAATCTATTTTCCTTGGCAACGGCAGCGACGAGCCTATCGACTTGCTTATAAGGGCGTTTTGCGATCCGGGGAAAGACAAGGTGATCACAGTGCCCCCCACTTATGGCATGTACGAGGTGAGCGCTGGCATTAATGATGTGGGAATTTTGAAAGTACCTTTGAACGAGAATTTTCAGCTCGATGTAAAGGGCGTTTTAAGTGCAACTGGTTCGGATACGAAAATCCTGTTCCTCTGTAGTCCCAACAACCCTACAGGCAATCTGATCCGAAAAGAAGATCTTTTCACTTTGCTTCACGAATTTCCTAACCTCGTTGTCATCGACGAGGCATATATTGACTTTGCACCTGATGCCGGCTTTTTACCGCATCTGCACAGGTTTCCTAACCTGGTGGTGCTGCAAACCTTGAGCAAAGCCTGGGGGCTGGCGGGTGTGCGACTGGGGATGGCTTTTGCCAGTCCGGAAATTATCACCATCCTGAACAGGATCAAGCCACCCTATAATATAGCAGCGCCGACACAGGGTATTGTGAGAGAGGCATTGGCCAATGTGTTGGCCAAAGAAAAGATGGTGGCTGACATTCTGGAACAAAAGAATTGGCTGGAAGATCAGCTCGCAGCCTTACCAATTGTGCAGCATATCTACCCCAGCGACGCTAACTTTATGCTCATCCGGGTGCCGAAGCCAAAGGAAACCTACCAGTTTCTTATCGATCAAAAGGTGATTGTGAGAGACCGAAGCAATGTGATGCACTGCCACGGCTGTCTGCGCATAACGGTAGGAACGAGAACAGAAAACGAAGCTTTACTAAAAGCCATGGCTTTGGTAAAGGAGGACTCATTTGTTAATTAATTTGAAGAAATGAAGAAGATATTGTTCATAGACAGAGACGGCACGATCATCGTGGAGCCACCTGAAGACTTTCAGGTAGACTCTCTGGAGAAGTTGAAGTTTATTCCGGGTGCTATTTCCAACCTTAGGAAGATAGCGGAAGAACTCGACTACGAGCTTGTGATGGTGACCAATCAAGATGGATTAGGCACAGATAGCTTTCCTGAAGATACTTTTTGGCCAGCACAGAACAAGATGTTGGAAACGCTGGAAGGCGAAGGGGTCAATTTCGCTGCTATCCACATCGATAAAACCTTCGAAAAGGACAATGCCCCAACCAGAAAGCCCCGCACAGGACTTCTTACACAATACCTGACCGAAGATTACGACCTGGCTAACTCTTATGTGATAGGAGACCGTAAAACGGATGTGGAACTAGCGAAGAACCTCGGTGCAAAAGCTATTTTTATAGGAGAGTCAAACCCAGATGCAGCTTTAAGTACTTCGGATTGGGATGAAATTTATCGTTTCCTCAAGCTGCCGCCAAGGATAGTGGAAGTAAAACGAACCACGAAAGAGACCGATATATTGATAAAACTCAACCTCGATGGCACGGGCCAAACGAAGATGAATACCGGGCTGGGGTTCTATGATCACATGCTCGATCAGCTGGGCCGTCACTCTGGTTGTGATTTGGAAGTAACTGTGAAAGGCGACCTACATATCGACGAGCACCACACGATTGAAGACACAGCGCTGGCTTTAGGGGAAGCTTTCCGCAAGGCTATTGGCGACAAAAAAGGCATTAGCCGCTATGGCTTTATGCTGCCTATGGACGACTGCCTGGCGCAGGCGGCTATCGACTTTGGTGGAAGGCCCTGGCTGGTGTGGGAGGCTGAATACAAGCGGGAAATGGTAGGCGATATGCCAACGGAAATGTTTTATCACTTCTTTAAGTCGTTTTCTGATACTTCGCTGAGTAATATCAACATCAAGGCGGAAGGCGCTAACGAGCACCACAAGATAGAGGCAACCTTTAAGGCGCTTGCGAGGGCCATCAAGATGGCTATAGGCAGAGACGCCAATGCACTGAATCAGTTGCCTAGCACTAAGGGAGTGCTTTAGAAAGCGCTGGTGATCGCTAGTGAATTTGGGGCTCTTCCATGCCTCATTTACCGTCTCTATTTTGAGTATGGCTGTGGCCTTCCTGAGCTGGCCGAAAAAGAAAGGCTGCACCGCCCGGTACTTTGTCCTGGAAATGCAGCCACCGTACTAACTTGTTGTCCCTACTTACGCTAATACAGGTTCCTTTTCTTTTTTCAGTACCTTGTCGAGCACCATGTCTTTGTCGAGCTTTTTGGTACAGAAAAACCAGTCTTTGCAATCAAGACCCTCGACATTGCCATCCATTCTGTCTTTAGCTACGCCGCACGATCCTGCGGGCGAAATGATCACATCGTCACCTGGCTTCCAGTCGGCTGGTGTAGCCACAGCAAACTCATCGGCTGTTTGCAGTGCAACGATCACACGGTAAAGCTCGTCGAAGTTGCGGCCAAGGCTCAGTGGGTAGTAGATGATAGCCCTAATCATGCCCTTGGGGTCGATAAAGAACACCGCCCGAACTGCCTGCGTACTGCTTTCATTGGGCATGATCATGCCGTATTTCTTGGCTACGTTCATCGTGATGTCCTCAATGAGCGGAAATTTGACATCCACATTCTTCATTCCCTTGAATTCGATTTTGTCTTTGATCGTGCGCAGCCAGGCAATGTGACTGTATAATCCATCAATCGACAATCCAACCAACTGTGTATTTGCTTTAGCAAACTTCTCTTCCAGCGTTGCAAAGGTCATGAACTCTGATGTACATACTGGTGTAAAGTCGGCCGGATGGCTGAAAAGGATGACCCACTTGCCGTGGTAATCAACGGGAAAGTTGATATCACCCTGGGTAGTTTTTGCTTTGAACGCTGGTGCTTTATCGCCAATGCGTGGCATAGCCACCACTTCTTCATTCATTGTAGTTTCCATATCTATTGTTGTTTTTATTGATAGGTGAAGCTAGCGATTTACCAAGTGGGGCGCAGTGATTTAAGTCACACTGGCACTTTGATTTTCGACACTCTAAAGAGGATGTTTAATGCAGTGGGCAAAGTGGTGACGGATGGCTGGTGAAAGATAGAGTATTCTGTTTTCAGCGGAGTAATTTGTCGATCTCGGTAGCTATGATGCCATATTCCAATTGCGCATCGATCAGTAGCTTTCCTTTACTCATTCCAGGTCTGGTGTGCCCGGTGGCCGTTAGCCAGGCATCTTTCATTATTAACTGACGGTTCTCAATTAGTTGCAGTATTTTTTCACCGTTGTTGGTGGCGGAAACGGCTTCCCCGATGCTGTCAGCTTTGGACATGGCGTTGAGCCCAAGGTAAGCCAGGATCGCACGTGCCATGATCCAGTGGCCAGCTTTGTCAGGATGCACACCGTCTGTAGCGTATTTGAAATCAGGATCTGTCATGCGCCTGTCTTCCAGATGCTTTTTCATAGGCCCATGCACATCAGCCACGTTCCAACCCTTTGTGTATCTATTACTAATCAGCCAGTCGGAATAAATATCGAGCACATTGGCATAAGCAGCACCCTTTCGCTCATCGAAGACTGGCGGTGTGAGGTGAATGATCGAGGCGCCAGCTTTTTCTGCCTCTGTGTGCAGCCAGTTGATTCCTTCTTTATAAGCCTGGAAGCGAGCGTCATCGAAGGGTAGGTAGATGCCATCGTTCATGCCGTAGGAGGCAAATACCAGATCGGGTTGGGTTTGCTCAAGAACACGAGCCAGCCTCTCCCGGAGGTCTGGTCGGGGAAATTTACCGTCTGCATGGTTGGGTTCAGAGAGGCCAGACACGGTCTCACTGGGCAGTCCCACATTGATTACTTCGAACTTCCTGTGGGGGTAAGTCAACTTGAGGCATGCTTCGATATAGGACACATACTGCCCGGCGTAAGTAATACTGTTGCCCAGGAAGACGATTCTGTGAACTGAATCGGGGATAGCGAAGGAGCCCTGACCTTTGGCGCTCAATTGGAAAGCGGTAACGAAAAGAAAGCAGGCAACCAGTCGGGTCATATTGACGAAGATAGGAAATATCGAAATACGACTTGCTCGCTTTTTTTGTAGTTTCGTATGTGCCGTATTGACTTGTGCGAATATGCAAGCTAACCAACCTGATTCCCGACCATGAGAAGACTATTTCCCACAATCCTTATCGTTATTTCTACTTGCCTTGGCGCACTGGCACAAGATCAGCTGACAGACGAAACGAGCGTTTTTGTCACGCACCAAAGAGGATCGTACCTGCTGCAAAATCTCACACTTTTAGACGGAACTGGCGGCCCTGCCAAAGCCAATCAGGATGTACTTATTGTGGGTGACAAAATTGAAAAAGTAGGTGTTGATCTACCCGTGCCAAAGGGGGTGACGGCCATCAACATGGAAGGCAAAAGTGCCATGCCAGGCATGGTGATGCTGCATGAGCACCTGTTTTATCCGAAAACAACGCCAGATGCAAACTACGGAGTGGACCAAATGAGCTACTCATTTCCCAGGCTCTATCTCGCCGGTGGTGTTACCAGCATGAGAACGGCCGGAAGTATCATGCCGCAGGCCGACCTGAATATTAAGAGAGCCATTGGGAGAGGTGAAGTGCCAGGCCCAAAAATGGACGTAACCAGTCCACATATTGACAGGGCAGGAGTGGGGATATTTGAACTCGGTGCCATCGAGTCTCCGGAAGGTGCAGCCCGGGCGGTGAACTACTATGCGGATATGGGGATCACCTCCATCAAGGTGTACAATTTCATCACCCGGGAAGACCTTAAAGCGATTGTT
The DNA here is from genome assembly GCF_040222385.1 of Imperialibacter sp. GTDB lineage: Bacteria > Bacteroidota > Bacteroidia > Cytophagales > Cyclobacteriaceae > Imperialibacter. Next base: position 69,760 of record NZ_JAVKDF010000042.1, on the reverse strand, counting down.
AGAGCGGCTCATGCAAGAAATATGAAAGTCACTGGTCATATCTGTTCCATTACCTACAGGGAAGCCGCTGATATTGGGATCGATAACCTTGAGCATGGTTTTTTCTCCTGCAGCGACTTTGTGAAAGGCAAGCAAGTTGATATTTGCGATCCTTTTGAAATGCGTAAGGCCCTGTTGACTATTCCGGTCGACTCAAAGGAAGTGACCGACCTGATAACACACCTGGTGAGCAAGAAAGTAGCGTTGACCTCTACCATCAATGTATTTGAGCCCTACACCGGTAGAGAGGTGGTGCCGGGAGGAGGCATCGACGCTTTGTTTCCTAATGCTAAAGAAAAGGTGTACAAACGCTGGGCTAGCAAGCAGGGCAGGGACTCGCTCGATTACCTGGCGTTCAACAAGGCCAAGGTGTGGGAGAAGGCTTTTTACGATGCAGGTGGCTTATTAGTAGCAGGCACCGACCCTACTTACGACGGGAGAATTGTGGCTGGTTACGCCAATATGAGGCTGCTGGAGCTATTTATAGAAATGGGTTTCACCATTCCCGAAGCCATTAAAATATGTACACTTAATGGCGCTACCTATCTGGAACAGGCATCTTCCATCGGCACCGTAGAAGCAGGAAAAATCGCCGACCTGCTGATCATGGACAAAGACATCAGTAAGGACATTACCGCCATCAGATCGCTTAATACTGTTTTTAAAAATGGAGTTGGCTATGATTCAAAAAAGCTATTCAAAGCGGCTGAAGGATATGTGGGGATTCGGTAAATATCAATTGTAATTCTTCAGCAGCCTGAGCGTATGTCTTCACACGCTTAAGCAAGTGGTTTTATAATTAGTCGTATTTTTGAATTATACCCATAAATACTCAACTGTTATGACAAACGATATGAATCTCCCCTCTTTTGCCCCGGAACTCTACATTCCTCATGGCACCACCAATGTCGACTTTTACACCAGGGCCTTCGGTGCCGAGCTTTTGCGAACGTTTATGAACGACGACGGCACTTACCATGTGGCTGAGTTTTCGTTACAAGGTCAACTTTTTCATTTACATGAAAATTCAGAGAGGAATGCCTGCTTTGATCCGGTTGCGCTGGGTGGAAGCACCGCTCTGATAGGCCTTTTCGTCGACGATGTGGATGCATGGATGACCAAAGCAGTAGCTGCCGGGGCCGAGGAGATTAGCCCTGCGCAAGACTATGATTACGGCTATCGCCAGGGAGTGGTGAAAGACCCTTTCGGCCACAAGTGGATGATTGAGAAAAGAATTTGATGGTGTCTGTTACAATGTTTTGATAAATACATTTCTGTAAAAAATCTCTGCACCTTCAGCCTGCAAAAGAATCTTGCCTTTGGTGAGTGGCTCCCAGCTATTTTTTTCAATATCCCAGTACTTCATGTCAATCGCTTCATTGACAACTTTGCCGTTGATCCTGAACGTGGCATGGTCGCCGTTTACTTCAATTTCCACCTGGTTCCATCCTGGACCTTCCCATGAATTGGATCTGGAGAAGCGATGGTATTTGTTTTCTATTTCTCCTTTTGTTTTAAGTTCGCCGTTGGCAGCATAGTGCTCTGAGGCGTCTACTCTGGCTGATGCCCTTGCCCCAATGATCCATAAATCCCCAAGATCTCCTTCTTGTATCTGACATTCTACGCCATAGGGCCAAAAATCGGTGTCGTCGAAGAGATGGAACAAAACACCAGCGTCTTTTACATTTTCAGTCCTGGGTTCGAATTTTTTCTCACCCCATTTGAACTCAAACACCAGTATATAGCTGCCGTATTCTTCTTTGGTCACCAAACCAGCAAATGACTGTCTGGAACCTGCCTGTTGGCTGGGGTAAGCGTGGATGGTTCCATTTTCTGCCGAAAATAATTCCAGGCTATCGGGGCCATTTCCATCACTAACGGTATACCAGCCTTCCAAATCAACACCATTGAACAGCGCCCTAAACCCTTCCGGAGCTATGGTTTCTGAATTAGGCATGCTTTCTTTGGCTGTTTCGTCTGCTGTAGGCGGGTTGCACATGGTAGCAACAAACAAAAGGCATAGTAATGGTAACGATAGTGATTGGTTGTGTTTCATAAGGGAAGATAGGACTTTTATGGTTACCTCGCATCTCAACAGTGCGTGGGATTGACTCCCTGGCTTCGATCAGGCTGGTGCACCGTGATCCGGTGACACAATCACTGGAAATAACCAGTTGCAATGTGTATATTAAATCGTAGAACATCCAAAACAAAGCCATGGCTGCCACACCCTCACCTTTAGGTATCATCCCGGTTCTTCCCTCACTCGACATACAACGTGACCTCAAATGGTATGACAAGTACGCCGGGTTTAGTTACTGTTTTGGTGATAACGGATACGCCGGGTTAAGAAGAGAAAACCTGGAGTTCCATTTGCAGTTCCATCATGGCAATGAGGAAGATCCTATTACCGGCGGCTCTGTCATGAAGATTTTTGTCGCCGATATCAAGCCTTATTTCCAAGAATTTATGGAGCGGGGAACGATCACAAAAGAGAAATTGCGAATGAACACCCCCTGGGGTACACACGAATTTGGCTTCTATGACCTAAACCACAATGCCATTTTTGTGGTGCAGGACGTATAAACCCGTTCTTGTATGTGCTTTCAGAGAAACCGGAGGAGTTGAAATCGCTATTCAATACGCCGTTGGTTATATGCCCGTAACCAGACAAAATCGTAGCTTGGCCCAATAATCTTTTGTAAAATTGACAAGAAACTAATAGCTACTTAGGTACAATAATGGAAGGCCGAAACATAGAACCTTTTTTTCTCAACACGCTCCTGAAAGCATGCGTTGTAGGAGTCGCTTTGATTCTCGCTTCTAACTTTTTCTTGTTCCCGGAAGACACCGTGGGTGTAATTATTGCGCTCGTTATTTTGCTGGCTTGTCTGGTGGCTCACTATATCAGGGAGAGGCACCCCACCGCTGCCATAGTAATTCTTACGTCCATTACTTTGGCAGTGGTGTGCTACCAACGGCTCATGCAAATCAGCCCTTCTATTACACTGGCTACCGTGATTATTATTGGTTTTATTTTTTCGGTGATGTTAAAGGGGCGAATCATGTGGGTCATGCATGGTATTGCTTTTATTATGCTGAATTCTGTGTTTTTGTATCACGTGTCGGACGTTGCGACGGCTGCCATCACTTACTCGATCTTATACCTCATCATCGCTTATGCCAGTGGAGTGCTGAAAGTTAATTATGACAGAATCCACCAACACCTGCGGCACACAAATAAGGAGATGAAGAAAAAGGCAGAGGAGATAGCCATGCAAAACGAAGAGCTCCACAAAGCGAAGCATGACCTTAGTATTTTGAACAAAAATCTGGAGCAGATAGTGGGCCAGCGCACAGCGAAAATTAAGGCGCAAAACGACATGCTGATTTCCTATAGCCATACCAATGCGCATCATTTAAGGGGGCCGGTGGCACGACTGCTGGGACTCGCTACCATTTACGAGATTGAATCTGGCGGTAAAGTGGATGCGCTTGTGCAGAAAATGATAGAGCAGGCCAATGAGATTGATGCCGTGGTTAAGAAGATCAATGCCGATCTGGAGTCTAAAGAACTGGAAATGTAAAGCCAGGCGTTTCCCTGTGGCCCTCGAAGCCTTTCTGCAAAAAGATGAATATTTCTCATACCGCCACAAAACAACAAACTAACTTGGACTGTGAGTAGATAAAAAGGCACTTCGCTAAGGAATTCACTCGTTACCCGTCAATTAGTAAAAAGACTCGTTTCACCGCAGTAAACTTTTGTTAAATTGAAAGCGAACTGATTTTTTGAGCAACCAGCTAAATGATAGTAAGGAATATTGAGAAGTTTTTTCTCAACACCCTTTTGAGGATAAGTATTCTTGGGGTCTCTTTTATTCTCTTGTCCAGTATTGTTTTCCGTCCGGAGAAGATGCTGCCCACCGTGGTTTCACTAGTCATTCTTTTGGCCTGCATTGCTGCCTATAAGTTGAGGGATAAATACCCTACGCAAGCTGTGCTTCTTTTAACCTCTATAACGCTAACTGTAGTGGCTTATCAACGGCTTATTGCCCCCCATGCTTCTGTCACACTGGCCGTGGTTATGATTGTCGGTTTTGTTATCTCAGTGATGCTGAAGGGAAGAACCATGTGGGTTATGCACGGGATAGCATTCATTCTCCTCAATACTGTGTTTGTCTATCATGTGTCGGAAAAGGTTACTGCCTGTATCACATTTTCTATTCTATACTTCGTTATTACGTTTGCTACGGCTGTATTAAAAGGTAGCTACGATGGGATTCATTATCACTTGCGAAACACCAATTTAGAACTCCAGCGGAGGGCGAACGAAATAGCTGAGCAAAACAAAGAGCTGCATGCAACACAGGCGGAGCTTAGCTCATTGAACCAAAATTTGGAGCAAATTGTGACTGAGCGTACGGCAAGAATTAAGTCTCAAAACGAAATGCTTATCAGGTATGGACACATCAACGCCCATCATTTGCGGGGTCCTGTGGCAAGGCTGCTGGGCCTGGCCGCTGTTTACAAAATGGGCTCTGATGTGCAGCCTGATCAACTGGTGGAGAAAATGATAGATCAGGCCAATGAAATTGATGCGGTGGTTAAAAAAATCAATGCTGATCTGGAGTCCAACAGCTTGGGATGGGAAAGTGAAAGTTGAGAAGGGGGGCGACTTGGTGACAAAGTGCGGAAGTCACCACTCTTTTCTGCTTTGGAAGCGGTGCATTATTGCGATCTGCTTGCCCGATAAATATCTTTGACCAGCACCAGGTTATGCACGAACGATTTTTTAATCACCCGGGAAGGGGTATAATTAAAAAGCAATGAACAAATCAACAGTTGCAGAGATTAGGGAACGGTTTGATAATGATGTGGACAGGTTTTCAAACCTTGACACAGGGCAGCTCTCAACAATTGACGCCAGGTTATCGCTGGAACTCATCACAGAGGCTGCGAGGAGAATTGTTCCTAACGCCGAAAATCTGTTGGATATAGGCTGTGGGGCAGGTAACTATTCCATCATGATGCTGTCGAAGTTGCCCAACCTGAACTGCAGTTTGGTTGACCTGAGCCAGCCAATGCTTGATAAAGCACGAGAAAGAGTGCGTAAAGAAAAGGTCAAAAGTGTTGAAACGCTACATGGGGATATTAGGGAAGTCGACCTGGCGGAAGGGCACTTCGATATCATTTTGGCGGGCGCAGTACTTCACCATTTGCGGGACGACCAAGACTGGGAAACAACTTTCAACAAACTTTATCGGCTACTGAAGCCAGGTGGGTGTTTGATGATTTCAGATTTGATTTCGCAGGATACGGAAGTGATGACTGACTACACCTGGGAGCGCTATGGCGACTACCTGCAAGAAATAGGAGGGGTCGAATACCGTTCGAAAGTACTGGCCTATGTTGAAAAGGAGGATTCGCCGAGGTCAATGAACTACCAGCTTGATCTGATGAAGAAGGCCGGGTTTAGGAAGGTGGAAATTCTTCATAAGAACATGTGTTTTGGAGCTTTCGGCGGGATCAAATAGGTAGGAAAGACGTGCGGAGGCCATGCAGTGACTTCTAGTTCTTCAGGCCATTCCGAGAGTTGGTTGCTAAACACTTGTAGCTGGCCCGTCAGGGATGGGCTAGCCGCAAATGAGATTCCTTACCCCAGACTTTCAGTCACTACTATCTCAACATCGTCGATATTTAACACGCCCTTGCTTCCGGGAAGCATTACAATAAAAACAATGAGGTAGTCTGTATCTCTGCTGAAGCAGTCTATTTCTAGCTCCCGTATTTCTTTGGAGAAAGTGCCTGTAAGAGGGGCTGTTTCCTCGGTAGAGAGCACAAGATATTCCTCATTAACTGCTCCGGTTGTTTTTGGAGGAGAGTGAAAGGCCCTAACGCCGATGGCGGCACCGGTTCCCTCCAGGCTTTCCGAACTCATGCTAACTTTCAGCTTTACCTTGGCGCACTGCGGAATATTGGGATTATTGAATTGCCTGAGCCAATAACCAGTGTTGTCCGTGATTGTTCCATCAATTTGCTGAATTGTAAAAATTGGTTTTGTTGGATCTCCTCCAATGAACCCCTTGTTGCCAGAGTAATTGTTATTGTCAGAATGGAAGTACCATTCATTATCTTGATAGATATCCTGATAGAAGAAAGGATTCGTTGCCCAGTTTTGCCCGTAATCAATACACTCGTCTTTTATCGAGAGTCTATCAATCAACTCTGTAATGTAGTAGTCTCTTTTTTTAACTTCTGCTTCTGTATAAAATCGCCAGCCGAGGCCATTGGCGGAGGCCATAAGCGACATCGGCTTTCCATCGCAAAGGAGGGTTTCATCATGAACTCTTCTTAGGAATGCATGGCCCATCTCATGGAAAAATAAATTCTCTCTTTCTATGTCCGATCTGTTCTTCCAATCACAGTTGGCAGACTTGGAAATTTCAATCCTTTTCTTTCCACTTCCCTTGTAGTCCCAATAACCATATCCGCAATACTCATTCCCATCCAGATCTATTTCGTCAACATATACAGCCTCCAAGCCAGATAAATCGAAATCAAATCCCCTGTCTTTGGCTTCTTCAACGAAACGATCTACGTAGATTGACAGGTCGGGGTATTCTGGGGCTTCATCTTCTTTGTCGCAAGAGAAGAGTATCACTGTTAGGGTAAGTAGGTAGATTCTTTTCATAATGGTAGGTGCTTTTTTGAAACAATTAGACTCAATTACTATACCAGAATAATTTTTTGACTTAAAATGTCAAAGTTCTACCCGGAGTGGCTATTTTACCATCTATTGGCAGAGCAAGTCATTTTGCTGTGATAACTATGAGCGACACTCTATTGAAACTAAGCTGGAAGAAACGCATCCTATTGATGGCTGTGTGTGGAATACTGTTTTCCAGCATGATGCTGGTGTATGACTGGATAGTATCCGCTATTAACTACTCTCTGGCCAGTATCGCTTTTCAGGGTATTTTCTTTGGAGTGTTCTTTGGGCTCAGTTTTCCTTATATCATAAATAAATTTGACAGGAAGGTAATACCCCGGATTGGTGAAGAACTTCACAAGAGCTTAGCTGACGGTGAACAAGTGGAGATGGAAGGTTTAGCCAATTTGTTTCGGCGAATGGAGGCTGTGGGTGGAAAGTTATTCCTCACAAACCGGGGGCTCATGTTCCGACCTCACTCTCTTAATCTACAAAAGGGCCCTACTGACATTCTCTATAAGGAAATTGCAAGCGTTCACAAAAGAAGAACAGGTGGGTTGGTAGACAATGGAATGAGAGTGACTACTAATGATGGAAAAAAGTACGACTTCGTTTTGAATGACAGAGATGTTTGGCTGGAGAAACTGAGCAACAAAATGGGATGATTTTAGGGATAATACGCTGCGACGCAAAAATAGAATAACACCAGTTTAATGACCAAGAAGAAGCTAATACTATTGATCCACCCGTTTGAGCAATCCTGTTTGATATCTCTATAACCATTTTACTAAGCCACAAACATATTGGTATGGCGACTTGCACGGAAGCAACGAAGGAAGCCCGATTGGGAAATTTCTTATGAGCCAATGTGTGTCTGGTCTGCTCGTAATTTCTATCTTTTCGCTGGTGTTGGTCGGGAGTTTACGCTACGACATCCTACATCGGATAAGCAGATTTTTTCCTTATTTGTGCTGGTTGCTGGCAATTTGGGATGTTCCGCTTGGCTTATCAGCAGATAAGGATTTTAGCATGAGATGGCGTTGACTTTGTTTAGCTCGGTGTTGTTTTATGCCGTGCAAGAGGTTTTGGAGAAACAGATCTCTTCTGAGCATATCTAATTGGATGTTACCCGTTTAAATACTTTCGCCAGTTGTGCTGCTCTTTGAAGCCCAGCACCTCACGGATTTTGCGGTTGGAAAACAATGCCTCATGCTCGCCCAATTCACGGGTAATGGGCACACCAGGGAAAAACTGTTCAGCCAGGTCCTTGCTGGGGATAATCGCACCATTATGATCGTTGCCGGCATTGAAAACCTGATAACCAAGGCCGTCTTTTTTCAAACATAAATCCACGATCTGCCCCAGGTCACGTGCGTCACTATAACAAAAGGCATTCCTGCGGCGCACTTCAGGGTTTTTGAAATATCCAGGAAACAGTTCCGTGTATTCATGAGGCTCAATCACATTGCCAATACGAAGGGCGTAAATATCAAAGCCTGAACGTCGCTGGAAGCTGCGGGCTGTTTTTTCATTGACCACCTTCGACAATCCATAGCTATCCATGGGGTCGACGTCATAGTCCTCCTCCAAAGGCAGCACATGCGGGTCGGTTTTACCATCCGAAAAACAGACACCGTACGTGGTCTCCGACGATGCAATAATAATCTTCTTGATGCCAAGCTTTACAGCCGCTTCAATCACATTGTAGGTGCCTATGGTGTTGATCCGAAACGTTTCATTGTCAGGAGTGATTAGGATCCTGGGCACGGCAGCAAAATGCACCACAGCATCAAACTTTGGTACGCCATTGCTGGGCTCCAGTTCATCCAGCCCGGCATACGAACTCATGGCATTAAACATTTGCCCTGAATCGGTAATGTCGGCCTTCAGGTTGTCCACCCCAGGGTGATCCAAAGGCACCAGGTCTACATTCATCACCCTATGTCCCTGGTTCAGAAGGTAGGGTACTACGTGCCTTCCTGCTTTTCCTGATCCGCCTGTGAAAAATATTCTCTTATTGTTCATGTATGCCGGTGTTTTGATGCCAAAGGCAACTTACGCAGTGATGGAAATAAAGCCAAAATGTGAAGGGGAAAAAGCCCGGGCTATGCAATGGGAGCCGTCAATCGCCGGATACAGGAAACAACCGGTGTCTGACGGCTCTTGCTTGGGGGCTATTTGGCCGTGCCGACACCTGCGTTAGCATGCTCAGCCCTGGGTAGCACAGGGTTTGTTTGGGAGCTGGCGGACGCCAGTTTGTGAAAGCCACAAGCCTGCCCGGCTGGGAGAGACCCTTGCGGCAGGGGCTGGCTTGGACTCTACTGAGTCGATACTATACTGATTGAAAGTAATGGCACCAATTTTCATCTCTTAGTGTTTGTGGTTAGCTGAGATGAAGCAGCAGGGCTTTCTGTTCGGAGCAGGAGTCAGCTGACTATCTTTACACATTACATTCAACCCTTGGGGGGAACTATGAAAAAAATTGGGTTTTTATCATTTGGGCATTGGGACAATCATCCGGCGTATGCCACCAAAACTGCAAGTGACACACTGCTGCAATCTATTGACCTGGCGGTAGCGGCGGAAGAAATTGGGATAGACGGTGCCTACTTTCGGGTGCACCACTTCGCCAGGCAGCTGGCATCACCTTTTCCCTTGTTGTCGGCTATTGGGGCCAAAACAAGTAAAATAGAGATTGGCACCGGAGTAATTGATATGCGGTACGAAAATCCGCTGTATATGGTAGAAGACGCCAGTGCTGCCGATCTGATCTCAGAGGGAAGGCTGCAATTGGGCATCAGCAGAGGTTCCCCTGAGCAGGTGATTGATGGATGGAGGTACTTTGGCTATGAGCCCGAAGAGGGAGAGTCCGATGCCGACATGGGCCGCCGGAAGGGATTAGAGTTTTACGAAAGGCTGAAGGGCGAAGGTTTTGCCCAACCGAATCCAAATCCCATGTTTCCGAACCCTCCGGGTTTGCTGCGGCTGGAGCCCTACTCAAAGGGACTTCGTGACCGCATTTGGTGGGGGTCTGGTTCTGATTCCACGGCAGCGTGGGCGGGAAAAATGGGCATGAACCTCCAAAGCTCCACCCTGAAGTTTGATGAAAGCGGCAAGCCTTTTCATATCCAGCAGGCTGAGCAGATCAGGCTGTACAAGCAAGCGTGGAAAGAGGCCGGGCACAAGCGGGAACCAAGGATTTCAGTGAGCCGATCCATCTTTGCCCTGGTCAACGAACAGGACAGGTACTATTTTGGCCGTGAGGCTGACAGAACAGATAAAATAGGCTTCATAGAAAGTAACAGGAAGGCCATCTTCGGAAGGAGCTATGCGGCCGAACCGGATCAACTGATCAAAGAGTTGGCAAAAGACGAGGCCATTCAGGAAGCAGATACTGTACTGCTGACGATACCGAATACCCTGGGAGTCGATTACAATGTGCATGTATTGTCCTCTATTCTGGAACACGTAGCACCAGGCCTGGGTTGGCGATAATGAGAGGTTTTGGATGGCTAACAAAATTCGCTACAAAACTAAAATTACGGTCATAGGAGCAGGGCAGGCCGGGCTTTCCACGGCTCATCATTTGAAGAGACGTGGGCTGGAAGCAGGTCGGGATTTTGTGGTGCTCGATGAAGCACCCAGCCCCGGCGGTGCCTGGCAGTTTCGCTGGCCCTCACTCACCCTGAGCACAGTGAACAGGATTCACGACCTGCCGGGTATGCCGTTTGAAGACAGCCTGGAAACCGACGCCAAAGAGGTGAGAGCCAACGTGGCTGTGCCACACTATTATGATCAGTACGAAAAGAAGTTTGGGCTGCAGGTGTATCGCCCCATCAAGGTGGAGAGGGTGTACTGGCACAACGACCGGCTGCATATCGATACGTCCACTGCGCTGTTCTCAGCGCTGGGCCTTGTGAATGCCACCGGTACCTGGCAAAACCCCCACCTTCCGGAGTATCCCGGTGCGGCCCTTTTTGAAGGCGAGCAGCTCCATACCAAAGATTTTAGGACGGCAGAGTATTTTAAAGGAAAGCATGTGGTGATAGTAGGTGCTGGTATCTCGGCCATTCAGCTGCTGGATCAGATATCGAAAGTGACCACCATCACATGGGTAACAAGGCGTCCGCCTGAGTTCAAAGAAGGGCCGTTTGATGATGAGGCCGGCCATCGTGCTGTGTCCATGGTGGAAGAGCGTGTACGGAATGGGCTGCCGCCTTTGTCGGTAGTATCGGTTACCGGACTACCCATGTCACCGACAGTAATCGATATGAAAAAGCGGGGCGTGCTCAACCGCTTCCCGATGTTCAGCGAAATCACCAAGACAGGCGTAAAGTGGCCCGATGGCAGAGAAGAAAAAGCTGACGTGATTCTTTGGAATACGGGCTTCAAAGGTGCTCTCTCACATCTGGATGCGGTGCTGCCAAGAGAAGAGGGTGGCGGCATTGTGATGGCCGGAAGCCTGGCCACCATGGTGGCGAAAGAGCCCAGGATCCACCTGGTGGGCTATGGGCCTTCCGCCTCTACTATCGGCGCCAATCGTGCTGGCGGCGCAGCAGCCCGGGAATTGATGAGGGAGTTGGGGTTGTAGTGCTGTGTGCGTAGTTTTTCGGGATGTTCCGCAGGGCAGCCTCGAAGAGCGGTGGCAGGACAAACTGTGTCTACCTTGCGCCATAAATTGATTGAATCCCCTGAATGTCTCCAGGCTGCAGTTCCGTCGAAGAGAAGCCAGGATTCATGATATTGGCGGTGCTAACATGTCCTAGCCCGAGTGTATGACCTATTTCATGTAGTACCAGGTTGTAAAAACCATCGCAAGTGTTTCGGGTAGGCACGTCAATAATTAACTGACCTGCCAGCGTTGAGCAGAGATCGTCCGTGTAGTTGGGATAGCCAATGCCGCCCTGCTCTATATCGGCTACGATAAACTGGATATCGCCTCTCTGATCTGTCACTTCTACGAATTCCAGGTCAGCGACTGACGCCCAGGCCTCCAGCGCCCTTTTGATTTCATGCTCGGCTGTGCAGACGGTGATCTCTTTCAGCGAAACGCTAGTCACATTGGTTTGCGAATGGGTGTTGAAACTGGTGCCCTCCGGAGCCAGGCTGTACGAAATTTGTCCTCCCCAGTCACCAGGCCCGTCGATATCAAGGCCCGCATTGTCGTAGAAAGGGTTGCTTTCGCCCCACTTATATCCGAACGTGCAGAAAGCGCCATCACCATTGCCTGCACACGCCGACAGCAGTTCGTTGCATTTGACGTAAGGGTTACCTGGAGTGGGCATATCTTCACGACACGATACTCCAAGCCCCATACAAACCAGAAGGCCAAAGCTGATAGTTTTATTCATCGCTTATGAAGATACGGCGATAGAACAGTTTTTGGCAAAATGCAATGAGGTTAATTCGGTAGTTCCAGTCTTCGTAACCTGTTGAAGAGCGGAAAAGATCGCCTAAGCGCCAACCCAGCTCTTCCCAATTTGTAATTGGGGAGCCTTATCGTAGGGTCTGCGACCCGTTCTAATATTTCACTTTTTTGTAGTTACCCGACAGCAAGCGATACGATGGGTCGTCGAGTTTCTCGCCTGGCGACTATAAAACTCGAAGAGTGGGACAGAGCTGGCGGACGCCCGACAGTCGATAGCCACAAGCCTGCCCGGCTGGGAGAGACCCTTGCGGCATTGGGGTGATAATTAAAATGGATTTTAATCCAATCCGCATATTCCAAATTAAAACTAATTCCCTATCTTAAATCATGGCCTTTCGTAGCAGGTTAACCAACCTGCCTGGCCTATCTCGGTTTTTCTACCTGTCGAGTGTAACAGTTCGCAGGTAGCTTCGATTGATAGTTAAAAGATGAGATAACTAAACCAGAGCTGGATAATGACTTTTGTAACCGACCTTTTGAATGGGAACAAGGAGCCTGAAGAAGCTTTCTCAAACTTCTGGGCATGGTTTCAGGAAAATGAAAGAGCATTTTTTAATGCAATAAAAAACGGCAGTGATATTGAGGCTACTTTTTTTAACAAACTCTCCGCCAAACTTGCAGAATTGAGAGAGGGCATTGCCTTTCTAGCTGGCATGCACAATGACAGCACGGTGGAGTTGGTGTTAACATCTGATGGCATAGTGGAGAATTTTGCCTTTACTGAGAACATTATTAGGGCCGCCCCCGCTATCCCGGGTTGGAAGTTTACAGCGCTGAAGCAGGCAATGGACATAAACGACCTGCAAATAGAGATGCAAGGCTACGTTTTCAATAGTGACAATCTTTTCTTCTATTCGAATGACTTCCCGATTTACCCCGACGTAATTGATATTACCGTTGTTTATAGCGACTACAAGGAAGAAGATGAAAACCTTATTAGGAATGGTGTCTATGTATTTATCGACAGCTACCTTGGAGAACTGGTTTTCGCCACCACCATTGACAATCTTTCTGTAGCAAATGGCAGTGAAATCGAAAAAGAGCTGGTTCCAATTGAAAAGCTACAGGCTTACCTCACCTGGAGACAAACAGAGTTTTTGGAAAAGTATGAGGGCGAAAGGTACGATACGGAACACGATGCCTATGCCAGCCTGGAGGGAGTGATGGAAGAGGGCATGCCAGTTACAGGGATCATTAACACCACCTTACTCGACTGGGACAGAAAGCCCTCACATCCCTGGATCGCCGAACTGCAAATCAGGTATGACGGAGATAAAGAAACAGGTATGCCAACCGTAGAAACCTATCAACTGCTGGATGAAATTGAGAATGAGGCCATCAGTCAACTGAAAGATGCAGACGGCTATTTGTGCATTGGCCGGCATACCGGGGACAATACCAGAGTAATCTATTTTGGCTGCAAAGAATTCAGAAAGCCATCAAAAGTATTGCGCCAGCTGACCATTAAATATTCACAAGAGCTCGGTATCAGCAGCGAAATCCGCAAGGACAAATATTGGCAGTCTTTCGAACAGTTTAGGGAGGCCTTGTGATGGCAGGCAGCACCGAACCCGCACAAAAAAAATCCCGCAGGTCATGCGGGATGTCAGGTTAGGGTAAATGCCCGGTGCACTAGCTTCATCCTCTTTTTCGTTTCGTGAAGGTAATAGGAGGGGCTGGCTGCCCCGCCACTTTCGTATACGCCGACTGCCCGGCCACTTTGGTGTACTTCACCCCGCTCATGTTTTCCTTCATTTCGGGGCTGGGAGAAAAGATGATCTTGTTGCCTTTAATGGCGTAGTTGAGCACTTCTTCGGGCGTGTCGTAACCCCGGCTGCTAAGGTTCACCTTGAAGCGCCCAAGCTGTCCCATGTTCACGTTGCGACCGCTTCGCAAAAACTTGGGTACCAGCTCCAGGAAGTTTTCGATAACCGCAAAGGCATCGGCGGTGGTAACGGTGCTGCGGGAAGAAATTTCCTTCACCATATCACGGAGCGAAACCTCCCGCTCTCTTACGATGCCTGCGTAGTACTTGATTTGGCCGCCACCTGCCACTCCCGGCTCGGTACGGCGAATTGCTTTGTATTGAATTGACATGACTTTAAATGGTTAAATGTGAATAAAATGATTGACAATTGGCACCCTGTTCAGGCCCTGTTTACAGAGCCTGGCGGAGTAAAACTAAACTTTCAGCTGAAGGAAAAGACCACTCGGGGTATGTAGAAAGCGATTCAATATTGATGCCAAAAACTAATTTTATCGCTGTAATCCGCTTCATTTTTTTATATTATTTTTCTCATTTTGTTAGATGGTGAAAAAAGTGGGAATTCCAATGATTATCTCGTAACCATATGATACAATGGTCGTTTAAGACCAGCTTCTTAATCGTGTTTAATGCTTGTTTCAATCGTTTGTCACTACCTGGCTTTGATTCGTTGTTAAAGTTGTTTTCGGTCGTAGCAAGTGGGCCTATGCATGCGAGCTGAGAACACAACACAATTGCACTATTTTTGGTCACTGGCTATTCCTTTTGGGAAAGTAAAATCAACTGTAGACAGAGCGAAAGAGACAGCCGATTCCCATTAAGCGCTTAATGGATTCTCACTAAGCCCTTAATGGAACTTCGCTAAGCGCTTAACGAAAGTTCACTAAGCCCTTAACGGAAATCGGTAAAGCGCTTTACCGAAAACAGATGGGCGCAATACGGAAAGGTGGGAACTGCCGTTGGAACTGGCGGACTTAGCTCTTCGGGATGTTCCGCAGGGCATCCCGAAGTTTCAATAGAGGTGGATTTTTAATCCGGAAGAGGTATGCCTAAATTAAACTAATTCCCTATCTTAACTCATGGCCTTTGAATACAGAATAAAAGACCAGTATGGTCAATACTTTGTCACCTTTACGGTTCACCAATGGGTGGATGTTTTTACGAGAGAGGAGTACAAGAATATATTGATCGACAGCTTGAGGTTCTGCCAGAAGGAGAAAGGACTCCAGATATACGGATGGGTGTTTATGACCAATCACATCCACTTGATCATTAGCAGCAACAAAGAAAAGCTGAGTGATATCATAAGGGATTTCAAGAAATATACAGCCAGTAAGGTGTATGCTGCTATTCAAAATAACCAGAGGGAAAGTAGAAAGAACTGGTTGCTTTGGTTACTGCGAAAAGACGATAAGGTGTGGTTTTGGGAAGAAGGCTATCATGGAGAGGAGATAACTACTCGTGACTTTTTTGACTCCAAACTTCAATATATACATATGAACCCGGTGAGAGCAGGTCTTGTCGAGAAAGAGGAAGAATACTTACACAGTAGTTGTGGGGATTACTATGGGGTGAGGAAGGGTTTGTTGGAATTGGCGGAGGCTTAGTAGGGATTAAAATCCCTTTTTATCGGTACTTCGGGATGCCCTGCGGAACATCCCGAAGAGCAGGTGGCAGACAACACCGAACCCGCACAAAAAAATCCCGCAGGTCATGCGGGATGTCAGGTTAGGGTAAATGCCCAGTGCACTAGCATCATCCTCTTTTTCGTTTCGTGAAGGTAATGGGAGGGGCTGGCTGCTCCGCCACTTTCGTATACGCCGACTGCCCGGCCACTTTGGTGTACCTCACACCACTCATGTTTTCCTTCATTTCAGGGCTGGGAGAAAAGATGATCTTGTTGCCTTTAATGGCGTAGTTGAGCACCTCTTCGGGCGTCTCGTAACCCCGGCTGCTAAGGTTCACCTTGAAGCGCCCAAGCTGCAAGTCCAATGCCCTGCGGAACATGCGAAGAGCTGGCGGACGCCAGAATGTCAATAGCCACAAGGAATGCCCTTGCGGCAGCGGGGCACAGGGATAGTGAAGATTGAACCGCTGGAGCTGGCGGAGGTTGAGTGAGGATTAAAGTCCTTTTTATTGTAACTTAGACTTATCCGTTTGGCGGGACTTCTTCGGAATATATTGATGAACGGAAGGGCAATCTTTAAAGCAATGATGAATACTCGTCTGTTTCAACTATTAGTTATTTTTTTACTTGGCTGCTCTGCGCCGGAAACAAAAAATGAAGAAAAGAGCTTGGAGAAACCAATATATTCTAAGCAAGAAGTTTCAATCCGGGGCACAGAGGTGAAGCAGATAGAATCGAAGATTGTGGAAGGAATGTCGTATGAACTTCATATAACTCTTCCTGCCAACTATCAGCAATCTAAGGATAGTTTCGCTGTGGTCTATTATCTGGACGCCTACTATTGGGGAGGTACCGTCATCGAAACATACAGATTGCTTAGGGCCTACAAAGAAATCGCTCCATTGATTTTGGTAGGGATTTCCTATGAGAATGCTTCAAATTATGATGCCTGGTCATATAGGTCACGAGATTTTTACCCAACTGTGATTACGGAAGTGAACAAAGGAAATGCTGATAATATGGTTCCGCCTCTTTCGGGTGGAGCGTCAAAATTCCTGGAGTTTTTGGACAAGGAGCTGAAACCAATGGTTTCAGAAAATTACAGAACTAAGGAAACCGGATCAGGAATTTTCGGCATTTCTAACGGGGCTCTTTTTGCGACATACGTCTTGTTTACCAGCCCAGGGTCATTTGACAAATACCTGATTGGTAGTCCTGCGCTTTACAGTGACGACTTTGTGACATTGAGATATGAAGAGGAATATTATGCCAGGAATAAGCAGCTTCCTGCTTCTGTTTTTCTGTCGGCTGGATCTGACGATTTCGAAGAAGTGAAGGTGAGCTGGAATAAATTAAAGGATAGAATTGAATCAAGAGACTATGAGGGATTGAATTTGGCAACTCACATTTTTGAGGGAGAAAACCACATGTCTGGCATTCCAGCTACTATTTCCCGTGGATTTAGGGAGCTGTATGGGAATGTGACTAAAGAATGATTTTGCACTTCTGGATGTTCCGAAGAACATCGCTGAGCGAGGTCGATATTATTATGGGGTAAGGAAAGGGTTGTTGAAGTTGGTAGAGGGTTGGTAGCAGCGGGATTGAAATCCCTTTTATCTATACCTCGACATGCCCTTCGGAACATGTCGTAGAGCGGGAATCTGGATTTTTAATCCAGAAGTGCCCTGCCTAAATTTAAACTAATTCCCTATCTTAATTCATGGCCTGGAGAACATCCGAAGAGAGGGCAGCCAGGGCTAACTTTTTAAGATAAATGAAATACACAGCCATACTCCTCCTTTTGTTACCAATCCATCTGTTTTCTCAACCAAGACTAGGTCAAATAAACGATGCTGATGGTTACACCAACGTGCGAAGTGAACCAAGTGGCCAGGCAGGCGTTATTGGACAGATTAATGACGGAGAAATATTTGAATTTGATGGGTCTGGATCAAGTTGGTACAAGGTCTGGACTAATTATGGTCTTTCCGGATACATGCACAGCTCGAAAATCCAAGATGTAAAGCTTGAGTGTGGTTGCAATGGGTATGGGGGTTCAAACAGTAAGCCGATGTTAAGATATACTGAAGCGGGAAGAGTATTATCTGTATGTGGCACCATCGACTCGGTAGAAAATAAAGTGATTTATGGAACGGAAATGCTTGTGCAGGACTGTTTGCATCACGAGAAGCTAAATGAACCGTCGACATTGCCCCAAAAGGTGGAGCTGAAAGATGGAAGGATTTCAATAACAGAGCTCGCAAATTTGCCTGTTTCGAAAAGCTGGAAGTATAATCTTGTTCCGGTAACGAAGAACTCTTATTTCTTCATTGATGATCGGCTTATCACGCAGATAAACGCTGGCGCTTATTCATTCCCAAAATTTACAGCAAATGAGTTGGAAGAAGAATTGAAGGAGTTGAAATCAGGGCTTTCTAGTGCTAGTCTGCCCCTGTCCATCGACAAAGCTCTAGTATTAGCTCTTAATGACTGCGACGATTGTGAAGTGCTTTTTTTGAACCTGGGAGACTATCTAGGTGGCGGCTTGGATGGAGAAAACGGAGAGAGGTATCTTGAGGCGGTGAGGATATATAAACTGAATAGAAAATAGAGAGCGAGTTCGACCATCAGCCCAGAGCTGGCGGACGCCAGATTAGCATCAGCCACAAGGGAGACCCTTGCGGCATGGAACTTTTTTTAAAGACCTCAACTAGTTAAATTTATTCCAATATGGATAGTCTAAAAGAAAGAAAACAAATGTCATGGCAGGGATGGTTTTACGCCATTCAAAGAATTGATCTATTAATCATATCTATTTGCGGTGCAGGAATATATGTGATTTTGGAAACGCTTAAGTTTTCGAAGACTAATCCTCTCGAAAGCTTAACGTTAATCAAGGGAGCCGGCGCTCTATTTGTTTTGTCAATCGTCGTTAATTTCATAAGCCAGTTTACTGGAAAGAGTGCGAATGAGATGGATATGAAGATGTGTCAAGCGAAACTTGATGCCGGCCAAAAACCCAACAAAAAACAGGCCAAGGAAATTACTAAGTGTGACGACTTAGCAGACATTTACACAAAATGGACAAATGCATTGAACCTTATCAGCATGATAACGATGCTGGTTGCGCTTATAAGTCTAATTCTTTATTTCCTATTCAGCTTCTAGCTGGAGGCCTTCCGCCACCATCTGGAGTTTGTCGGTTGCCTTTTCCGGGGCCATCAGGTCTGTGATCTGGACGTGAGGGAGAATCTCGGCGAAGAGGTTGGGGGGATTCTCGTTGAGGTTGGTGTGGTGATTCTCTTCTGCTAGGTTGTGGGGAATCCCTCTTAGGTGGCTGAGGAGAATTAGGTTGTTTAGCCATTGCAGTTTAGTTGATGATCATGTTGTAATTTATATTATTTATTTATTATTACCGATTTAAGTAATATTATTTTGAATATCAGTAGCTGCGGCGATTATTGTAGGGTGAGGAAGTGGTTGTTGGAGTTGACTTAGGTTTAGTGGGGATTAAATCCCTTTTATCTGTACCTCGGGATGCCCTTCGGAACATCCCGAAGAGCGGCGTTGTTTTGCTAAGTGCTGACTTGTGGTAGGGGTCATAATTGCTCTTTTCTCAATTCTTTCAAGGTGAATAATTTTATCTCTGAGTTTCGATAGATTAAGACTTGATCATTTTTGCGATCCAGTAAAAAGGTGTGATTTCTGACGTTGCCGATAAACAATAATGTAGTTGTATCAGATTTTATGGTTTCCTCGTCCACTTTGAACTCAACGGTATATCTTGGCTTTCCATTAATGACATTGTTTGCACTGATTTTGTTTTTAGCTAATACATATCCAATAGCCATGGTGAAGAGAAAAACGAATACAAACCAATTCCTAAGTTTTTCATAAACGGTGCCATCAGCGGCAACCACAACTATCATTAGTACGAAAAATGAAATTAGGATGAAGTAGCCACTCAGGGCAAGTTCAGGTACCCTACTTGGGTAGGTGGTAGCAGCATTGTTTATTTGAAACACCACACCGACAACGGATAATATTCCTGTAAGTACAAGCGTCATTAACGATATAAAATAAAGCCTAACCCTCTTTTTGTTTCTAACTCCAACTGTGCGTTTGGAATTAGAAAAACCTAAGGGCTCATCAGCGATTGTTCTAAATGTGTAATAAAGCCAAGTAAATATCGCACCTAGGAAAACGACTATCAGCGTATATAGAAATGGTGTGAAGCGAAGCAATAGCTCAAAAGAATCAATGTAGTTATAGATAGTTATTCCGAATTCATTATAGTATGAATGAAGGTCAAAATAACCTATTACTATAAGGAGGGCTGGGGCAATTTTCAACGATTTTGAAATAAAATCTTCAATTTCGTTTTTTTCGGCTGGGCTTGCATCTTTACCCGCTATTTGTCTTCGATTGAACTTCCCTGAGAAATATTTATATCGCTTATTCATGAGTTTGGGTTATTTTGATAGCCTATACCCTCAGAAGCTATGTTTTAAGAGCATCTGAGGGTATATCTACTTCACTCCTCCGCCACAGGCTCTCCTTCTCCCTTCAGGTACTTATCCAAAAACACCAGCACCTGGCCGTAGCCTTTGATCTCGTTTTCCTTTTTGCGGAAGCCGTGGCCTTCGTCGTCGAACACTACATACTCTACCGGTACGCCATTGGCTTTTACGCCGGCTACTATTTCGTCAGATTCCACCGGAAGTACCCGCACGTCGTTGGCGCCTTGCAGTACCATGAGAGGCTTGGTTACTTTTTCTGTATGGAAGAGAGGTGAAATCTCATATAGTCTTACAGAGTCCGCCGTGTAAGGGTCACCCATCTCGTCGTATAGCGACTTGCGGAAGCTTTCCCAATAGGGGGGAATGGACTTCAGTGTGCGTAGCCAGTTGGTCACGCCAAACAGGTTCACGCCCACATTGAACTCCTCAGGCGCAAAGGTCAGCGCTGCCATTACCATGTAGCCGCCGTAAGAGCCACCAATGATGCCCACCTTATCCATGTCAATCACACCAGTAGAGGCCAGGTAGGTTTTGCCAGCCACGCAGTCTTTCAGGTCTTTGTCGCCATGGTTTTGGTCGTCCATGTGGTAGAAGGTTTTGCCGTAGCCGCTGCTGCCCCGGTTATTCACCGCCAGTATCGCATAGCCATGGTTCACCAGGTACTGGATGAGAGCGAAGTAGCTCAGTCTGGTTTGTCCGCCCGGGCCACCGTGTACCCACACCAGGGCTGGTACCTTCTCGCCGGGAGCAGCATTCTTGGGTTGATAATAGATACCCGGAATCTCCGTGCCGTCAAACGACTTGAATCGCACCACCTTGCCTTCCACCAGGTCGCTGGCTGCCATTTCTGGGTTGAGCGTGTCAGTTAGCTTGGTAAGGGCATTGGTTTCGAAATTGTACACATAGATATTGCTGGGCGATGCCGAGGTGCTCACTGTCAGCCGGGCCAGCTTTTCGCTGTCAGAAATGTTCACCGAGGCAATGCTGCCGCCTTCAATGGCAGGAAGGGTGACCTCCTTGCCGGTGGTCATGTCAAAAATATGCACTTTGGTGCTGGCATCTTCATTTACACCAATTACTCTGTATTTGCCGCTCTGTGATTCGTAGGCATACCACACATCCCATTTGTCTTCGTATACCTTTTCGGTGGCACCTGTTTCCAGATTGAGTTTTACCAGATACACAAACTCAGCACCTTCGTCCGTCAGGTAGTACAGCTCCTTGTTATCTAGACTGAAGAACTGTGGGTTGTATTGCACATCGCCTTCATGCTCGCTGATGTCGGTAGTTTCGCCTGTTGCTTTGTTGAAGAGGTACATTTTGGAGTCGGCGCTGGTGATGGACTCAGTCAGTGCGAAGTAGTTCTTGTCTGGCGAAATGGCAGCCACATCTCTGCCGTCGTTGTTTTGGTAAATCACCTCACCAAAACCAGTCTCGCTATCAAGTGAGGCAATGGTGCGCTCATATACGTCCATGTATTTTGCGTCCCGCTTGTTGGAGGCAATGAACATGCTCTGCTTGTCCTGACTCCAGCCGTAAAACGAGCTCTTGGCGCTGTCGTAGGGCGTCAGGTCTTTCTGCGTGCCATCTGGTGTTTGCAGGTAAATATGATTGTTCTCATTGCCCCCCTGATCGGCGGTGAAGAGCACCCGCTCGTCGTTCGGAAAATAGGAGAGGGCAAAGTAGGAGTCGACCGTGGAGTTGGTCAGCTGTTTCTTTTCGCCTTTGCCATCCACTGGTATTTCGTAGGCATTGTAAATACCGGTTTCGTTGGTGGAAACGAGCATCTTCGACTCGTCAGGCGAGAAGCTGCCGCCGCTCACGTTGATGTTTTTGTAGAATTGCTCAATGGAGTAAGTTTTCACAGCCACTTTCTCCGGTGTTTGCTGGCAACCGAAAAACAAGCCGAATGCCGTTGCTGGCAGGATAAGTCTTTTCATAGAATTGGTAAGTTTTGGTTATTAGGTAAGGTAAAGATAGGGGAAAACAAGAAGTAGTTGGTAAGCAGTAGGGGAGTAAGTAGTGGCCCGCCTGAGCTAAAGCTTCGGCGGGCGAGGAAGACGGGAGACGGAAGTGAGGGCGTCGGTACGGCTAGTGGGCTTGTGGCGTTTGGGCCGTCAGCCGCCGGGGGGGGAAGAGTGGTCCGCCTTGGCTGTGCATTCTTTGTGTGTTCGTGCCTTTGTGGCGGTGATGTCCGGTTGTTGCGTCGGATGACGTTATGGTGGTCGGCCGCCGTTTTAGAGACGCAACCGGTGTCTGACGGCGCTTGCAGGCGGGGCTATTGGGCCGTTCCGAAACCTCCGACTGTTCAAAGCGCTAGAAATGGTTTAATAAAAAGAGGATGGCAGTCCTACCTCATCCGAACTATTTCGAGAAACTCAATGGCTTAGCATGACTCCTCGCATTGGGCTAATAATTATGGAAAAGAAGTTTTTAAGTGTGTTCGTAAAATATGGTATCTTTACTAAAAAGGGAGGTAATATGATCGTTGAAAGAACTCCAAATGAAATCTTATTGAAGATATCCCCCAATATCGACAAGTTCGCAATGGAACGATTGCTCGAATACATCGAGTACCTGGAAATGACGTCCGATGTAAAGGGCAAACAGGGAGATGCTGATAAGCTTGCTGATGAATTGAATGCCACCTGGTGGGCTAAAAATAGGGATAAGTTTATCAAGTGTAAGTTATTGTAGATGCTAACATGGTGTTCAGCGCCATTTTGAATACTAACGGAAAAATTGGCTATCTCCTTCTAAATTCTACCAGTCTTATAGAGTACGTGGCACCGGAGTATATGATATACGAGGTGAAAAAATATTTTTCAAAGATTGAGAAAATTACTAATAAGCCCTTTGATGAGATTGAAAGGATTTATGCCAGCACTATAAAGAATGTACAACTTATTTCGGAGTCTGAGATTCCATTTCAGCATTGGATAACGGCAGAAGAAATTGTGAGTGGCATTGATCCCAACGACACCCCATACGTAGCCTTTGCAGATTTTATGGGAGTGAAAATATGGACGGGTGACAAAGCCTTAAGGGCTGGTCTGACGAAGAAGGGCTACGATATAACAATCACTACTGATGACTTGTATGAATTTCAAAAAAGATCATTTTTGAAGTAAAAAAATAGGGGCAAAAACAAAACACCAGATGTTGCGCCGGATAGCTAACCGGTGTCTGACGGCTCTTACTTAAGGCTGCTTGCCGTACCGCCACTTTCGTTCGCTCGAGGCGTTGACCGACCCCGGACGGAGTGGAATAAAATGAGGATGCCGGTAAAGCATCCTATCAAGCAATTAGCTCAAACTCTGCAACTCCTTTTTCCTGCCCGTTCACGATCGGCGAGACTTTGTGTTTCCCTGGGTAGAATGTCCTGGTTGTAATGGGTCGGAAGCTGTGCTTTTTCTCTATATCAAGCTGACCATTGCCGGCGATTTTCCGTTCGCTTATTTTGAATACTTTTTTAGAGTGCTGGCCATTTTGCAGCAGATAATGGATGGCATATTCCAGTCGTAGCGCCTGGTCTTGCTCGGTTATGTTTCTGAGAGAAAATGAGAATTCGAGGTGCTGGCCTACATTAACGGCTGATGTATGGACTTCAAAAGATTTTAGCTCAACAACTGGCTGACTTGAAATTCCGAACAGCTCCAGCACCGCCACATTGCCTTGCTTTAGCAGCGTTCGGCACCCATGCTTCACAATAGCGTCGGTCTCCCTGGTTTTACCTTTCCATCGATGAGCAATAGAAATCACAAGTTCAGGATTGTCTTTTGCTATGTCATTCAGGTTGTTAGCCACGCTGCGCCGAACAAATTCTGAAGGATCGTGCTTGAGGTTCTCGAGGATGGGAAGTATGGCCGACGGATCTTTCTTCAGCTCAGGCAATGCCATGGCCCAGGGCAGTCGTGGCCTACAGCCCTCACTGGCCAGCCGCCTTACCCGATGATCTTCATGCAGGCTCCAGTCGTGCATCTGCCGCATCATTTTTTCACCGTACTTAACGATAAAAGGTCTCACAGCAAACTCGCAGCTAGCGAATTGAGTTAGCAATTCCATTAGCCGTGTTGAAGTATCGAAGTCGTCGATGCCATAGGTTTCGATGTAGTCGGCCAAGAACATGTATTCAAACGACATGGAGTTTGGATGGCGGCGTAGTAGAATTTGAACCACGCTTTCAATTGTGGCAGCTGACGCTTTGAAGCCGCCATGCAGAACCTGGTGCAAGGCCCAGGCGATGTGTTTCATCCTTTGCTTGAGCTCTTTGCCTTCCCATGAATCGTCGTGAACAAGGTTAAAGAATTGTGTTTTTGGGAACGAAGGGAATACCTGGCTTATGATTTCCGTGAAGTCGTTGGTGAATTTCTCCGAGTAAAGGTATTTGAGGGGAGTAGCCATTATTTGAATGTCGTCTTTAGCTGCCAAAAGTATCCACAGCTACTGACAACAGTATGTCAGTGAAAGTTCTCAGCCCAGAAAATAATAGTGGCGATCCTGCCCCATCCGACATTTATCTACCCACCTTGGCATAAGCCCGCACAGGAAACGTACCCATACCCTTGATTTTCGGAGGCACGGCGTGGAAGGTGTAACCAAAAGCAGGTAGCATGTCGAGGTTGCACATGTGCTCCACAATAAGGATGTCGGCGCCGAGAAGGGTGGAGTGCACGGGTCGGCTTTTGCCTCTGGTGTCATCAATGTTATGGCTATCGATGCCCACCAGTTTTACGCTGCACTCCCTGAGGTATTCTGCCGCCTCTTTGGTCAGGTACGGATGATCAGTGAAATAGGCCTCCGTGTTCCAGTTGGTGGCCCAGCCCGAGTGAACCAGCACAGCTTTGTTTCTGATCTCTTTGTTTTTGAAAAAGTCTACGCCAATTTCCATGACGCCTCTGGCTTCAATGGTAATGCCGTCTAGCCCTGTAAACGCTGTGAGGGGCACTTCCGATAGATCCATGCCCTCTTCAAAGAAATGAAATGGGCAGTCGATGTAGGTGCCGGTGTTGGCCACCATGTCAATGCGCCCAATTTGAACGGTCGCACCCTTGTCATAAATCTCTTTTGACTGCTCTCTGCTCAGGTAGTCGCAAATGACAGGGGCAGGCAGACCTTTGTAGGTCACCAATCCGTCAAAAATAGTATGACTGAGATCGATGAGTTCTTCTCCTTGTGCCAGCGAGATAGGTGATTTTTTGTGCTCTTCAGCAATGTAGCGCTTGTTGATAATTTTGACTTTGCCCACCATCAGCAGGCGCATGTCCCATACGATGTAGTCGGCCAAATCCTGATCAGATATAGACTCTCCGCCGATGTCGAGCCGAAATTCCTGACCCTGTATGCCGCCACCGTTGGTGAAACTGATATCGAAGTCGAATATTACACGTTTGGACATGGCTATGAACTCTAGTGATCAAAAAGTGATACAAAATGGCTTGCCAGGTAGTAGTGGGTGTTGGAGAGGTAAAAGTACAATATTCTCGGTCAAGTCCCTTCGAAATTTCCTAACTTGATAGGCTAACTTTTTGATAACGGTATCTTGATGATATGGACAACACTTTCGACGCTATTGTAATCGGCTCGGGAATTTCAGGGGGCTGGGCTGCAAAGGAGCTTTGCGATAAAGGACTTAAGACCCTTGTGCTGGAAAGAGGCCGGGATGTTGTGCACAACAAAGATTACCCCACTGCCAACCTGCACACCTGGGAGCTGAAGCACCGGGGTGCGCTGACAGAGAAATTCAGGAAGGACAACCCGCTGATAACAAAGGCGGCTGGGTTTGGAGAGGATAACAAACATTTTTTTATTGAAGACAAAGACCATCCTTACGTGCAGGAAAAACCTTTCGACTGGATCCGTGGCTATCAGGTGGGGGGCAAGTCGATTATTTGGGGAAGGGCTACCCAGCGCTGGAGCAAGTATGAATTTACTGCTCCTGAGCGACAAGGCTATGGCATGAACTGGCCGATAGGCTACGATGACGTAGCACCATGGTATTCTCATGTGGAGAAATTTATGGGTGTGTGTGGCACCAGAGATGGCATTGAAGCCATGCCTGATGGTGAGTTTCTTCCCCCGTTCCAGTTCAACTGTGTGGAGCAGCACATGAGCGACAAAATCAAAGAGCACTTTCCTGACAGGCACATGGTGCATGCCCGCTGGGCTCATATTACTGAGCCGCAGGAGATCCACATTCAGCAGGGAAGAGGCCAATGCCAGGCCCGCAATATGTGTATGCGGGGTTGTCCGTTTGGTGGCTACTTCAGCTCCATATCATCCACCTTGCCCTGGGCCGAGAAAACTGGTAATATGACTATTCGGCCTTTTTCTGTAGTGCACTCCATTCTCTACGATGAAGAAACAAGTAAGGCCACCGGCGTGCGGGTCATCGACGCCAATACCAAAGAGGTGACTGATTTCAAGGCCAGGATCATCTTCCTCAATGCTTCTGCACTCAATAGCACGCTGATCATGCTCAATTCCAAATCGAACCGTTTTCCTAATGGCCTGGGCAATGACCATGACCTACTGGGTAGGTATGTGGCGTTTCATAACTATCGGGGTTGGGCAAGCGGAGAAGTGGAAGGGTTTGAAGACAAGTACTACTATGGCCGTAACCCAACTGAGCCCATTATTGCCAACTTCAGAAACCTTGGAGAAAGGGATACTGACTTTGTGGGCGGCTACACTATCTTTTCCGGGGCATGGCGTGACAGAGGTGTGCACTTCAAGCAGCCTGCGATAGGTGCGGCTTACAAGCTATCACAGACCGAACCTGGCGGCTGGCATGTGTACATGTACATGCAGGGAGAAACCATTCCCAAAGCGGAAAATCATGTGAGGCTGAGTGCTACAGAAAAAGATCAGTGGGGGATACCGCTTTTGGTGACTTCGGTGGGATATGACGACAACGATGAAAAAATGCTACAAGACTTTCTCTCGCAAAGTATGCTGATGATGGAGAAAGCGGGTGTGAAAAACATTGAGACCAACGACAGCAAGCAGGCACCAGGCCTCGATATTCATGAGATGGGTGGTGCCCGCATGGGTACAGAGCCTGCTAATTCCATGTTGAACAAATGGAACCAGGTGCACCAGTGCAAAAATGTGTTTGTTACCGATGGGGCTTGCATGACCAGTACCGGCAACCAGAGCCCGTCGATATTGTATATGGCCCTGACTGCCAGGGCGGCGAATTATGCTGCTGAGGAGTTTAAGAAAGGTAATTTGTAAACGGAGAGCTATGAACAGAAGAGAAGCGATATCAGCGACTGCACTCCTTATGGGTGGAACCATGGTAGGTGCCCAGGCATTTTTAAGCGGGTGCAAGCCATCGGCTCCAAAAGAGGGGCTTTTTGGTGTCGACGACATAGCATTGCTGGATGAGGTTGGGGAAACTATCCTTCCAACAACGGAGGGCTCTGCGGGTGCCAAAGCCGCTAAAATTGGTGAGTTTATGAAGGTGATAGTCACTGATTGCTATTCTGAAAAGGAGCAAAAGGTATTTACAGAGGGGCTGGTGAAACTCAACAAGGCAAGCCAGCAAATGCAGGGAGATGACTTTATGGTCATTGGTGCTGGGAAGAGGGAGTTATTGCTTGTTGCTCTTTTGGAGCAAGCGGAAAAGTACAATGAAAGCAAAGCTGAGGACGAGCCTGTTCACTACTTTACTATGATGCATCAGCTCACCAATTGGGGCTACTTTACTTCAGAGCCGGGCGCTACGCAGGCGCTCAGGTATATCGCCGTACCGGGGCGATGGGAGGGATGCGTGCCCTATGCTAAAGGCGACAGGGCCTGGGCTTAGGAAATGGCCCAATAGGCGGCAACAAGCAAGGAGAGGAAAAAGGAGAACGAGGTGATGAGCCTGCCGGAGAAGCCAAGGATTCGTTCTGTCAGGTGAAAGGGAGCAGCTTGCAAACCGAAGAAGATCGTTCCGTAAAAAAGAAAGACAGGCAGGAACTCCAAAGAAAATAGACCTTCAAAAGAGTACCTTCCTTCGTCAACGTAGAATAGTATGAGAGTGATTATCGAGGCTATCGTCAAGAAGAGGCTATGAGCCAACTGGTTTTTTCTGGTGTGAACTAGTGCTTTCATAAAAGATTAGTTTTTACTTAATTCAGAGCGGGAGAGGTCAGCCATTTTTCTTCCAGAAGTCTTCGCTGCTCAAGGTTCTCCCATTTTTATGATCTTCCATTCCTTTATAAATGGATTCTTTTTGGCCCCCTGTTAAATCAGTATACCAATCTCCTTGCTGCGATGACTCTTTTAGTTGGCTAATGGCGTCAAGTAGACCCTCATCTTCAAGCTTTAGAATCCATTCAGCCAGTTGATTTTGGGTAGTCAAGGTCATATCACTTTCGTTTACAATAAATATAAGAAAAATTGGGTGAAGTCAGAAGCCTGGGTTTTAGACTTGAAAACAGTAATTGAAAAATTACAGCTTAATCAAATAACTATACTCATCAATCATTTCGTGCTCTATGCTGAAGCTGGCACCTTGCAATTCAAAGAAGCTACAGCAATTTTCAGATACGCCCTTGTATACAATCGTACAAATCACGGTTCCGGAATCACCAAGCTTTAGCTCAAACTCTGTAGACCCGTCTGCGCTTTTCCAACCTATTTCATTGGATACTATCTGGTTGTCTGTAATCAAAAAGTCCACCTCTTGCCCGGTATCGGTGGCTTTCAATTTGATGTCGGCTGTGCTGATCGTTCCATTTTCTATCAGATTAGCGCCGGTTTCCAAATCCACAATTTCTAGTGTAAAAGTCATTGGCGGACTGGTGCATTCTGACTTACAGCCACAGGAGTAACAGAAAAACAGGGTAGCAGCAATTGAAAAGATGGTTTTCATGGTATTGAAGTAGTTGCTCAAATATACAAACCAAGACCTGTTAAAGTGGCCTGGCTTCTACGCCTTCAAAAGAAATTTTTATAGGCTTGATGGTGCCGTCCTCATTGAACTCCAGTTTGTCGATGCAGGTAACTCTGTGATCCCGTCCTTCGTTCGGGATGGGGCGACGATGATACACAATATACCATTCGTCGGTATTGGGAACGTTGATCACAGAATGATGACCAGAGCCGGTAGCTACCTCAGGGTCTTGCGATAAGATGGTGCCAATTCTTTCAAATGGGCCAAACAAAGAACCGGAAATAGCATAGGCCACCCGGTAGGTTTCGTCACCCCAGTTGCCCTCGCTCCACATAAAGTAGTACTTGCCGTTTCTAATGGCAAAGGTGGGGCCTTCCACATAGCCTTCTGGTGTAATCTCTTTCACCAGGTCACCGTCTTCAAATGGCACCAAAGCCGTGAAGTCTTCATTCAGCTGCCCGATATTGCAATGTCTCCACCCGCCGTACACGATATAGTATTTGTCATCCATCGCTTTAAATACATACTGGTCGATGGGTTGGCCTCCATTGTAGAACTTATCGATTAATGGCTTGCCCAGGTAGTCGGTAAATGGCCCGGACGGACTGTCAGCCACGCCAATGCCGATGCCACCTTGCTGTTTGGCTGCATCAGGATTGTCTTTCCAGTAAGGCCCGTCCTGGTTTTGGATGTCGTTGGCTGCAAAGAATAGGAAGTACTTCCCATCCTTTTCAATGGCTGATGGAGCCCACATGGCCCGGTTGGCCCATTTCACAATAGTGGTGTCAATAATACTCTCATGTTTTGTCCAGGTGACGAGGTCTTTTGATGAAAAGGCATCAAGAAAAACCTGTTCTTCATATTTCGCTGAGAACGTGGGGTAAATCCAGTACTCATCGCCAAACACCACACCTTCCGGGTCGGCGTACCAACCTTCCCAAAGAGGGTTGCCTGATAGCACCTTCTCTTCCGTTTGACTGGTTTTGGTGTTTTGCTGACACCCGGATAGGACAAGTAGCAGTCCTGAAAAAGCAAACACTTTGTTCATTGTGTAAATTGATCGGTTGAACGAAAAAGTGAAGAAAGTGAGAGAACACTAGAACTCAAAAAAAGGAGGTTCAATTCCTTTCAGCCTTAGATAGACAATAGCCTCGGCCCGGTGGTGGGAGGTGTGAGCGAAGGCCCGGAGAAGCAAATCCCTGCCAGTGTGCTCTCTCCAATAATCCTCATCGATGACCTTTTGTCTATCCAGGTCGGCGGCTGTTAATTTTTGGATTATTGAAGTGCAGTAGTCAAAGTTTTCTTCGATGTAGATGCTGGCTGACGCTTTGGTGATTTCTTTGGGTTCCGGCATGGCTTGCTTCCCCTCGAAGGGTGCAATGTAAAAGGAGTTCCAGAAGGCCATGTGCGTCAGCTGCTTGCCAAAGCCCATCTGCTCAGGAGTTGGGGCATAGTTGAAATGCTCTTCTGGCATTTTGTCAAGCACTTTCAGTGTATAGCCTTTGCTGGTTTCCCAGCGGGGGAGGAAGTCGGATTTGAAATCTGTTGTGTGACTTCTGCCCCAACCGACTATTGGCAAGGTTGTGAGCAGTCCAGCACCCGCAGCTATTTTGGTGAGAGATTCTTTTCGGTTCATCGGCAAAAGGATTTACCGAATATATGGTTTTTTTGGACGAATATGTTGGAACCGTTTTGTTATCATTTTTGCTGGAAAGGGCAAAAATGTCGCCAAAACTACCTGCTGCATTAGTCGGCGTGGGTTGAAACCCACGCCTATGGTGTGCCTCCCCGATGGGGCTTGTTAAGCGCTGCTGTTTACTAAAAAGCCAATCGTCCATTGATTGTCTTGCGAACGAAAATTCTGAGCCCCTTTTTGTCATCATTTTTGCTGGAAAGGGCAAAAATGTCGCCAAAACTACCTGCTGCATTAGTAGGCATGGGTTGAAACCCACGCCTATGATGTGTCGCCCCGATGGGGCTCTCTGGTGTTGTTGGGCCGAAGCCTGTACCTAGTTTAATCTTCCACCCAGGTGTAGATGCTGTAGTAAAATCACTGTCTTCGCATCTTTGATTTCCGCTGTTTTCACCATTTCAAGGGCTTTTGCAAACGCAACCTCCAGCACATCAATGTCTTCATGCTCGTCAACGCCACCGCCGTCGCTTACTTTTTGCTCTTTGGTGTATGATGCAATGAAGAAGTACAGGATCTCGGTGACGGATCCGGGGCTCATGTAAAGCTCAAATACTTTCTCCGGCTTGCTGATCTTGTAACCTGTTTCTTCTTCTGTTTCTCTGCGGATGCACTCTTCGGGGCTGTCAGCATCCAGTAAACCAGCACATGCTTCGATCAGCATGCCTGTGTCATTACCGTTTACATATGTGGGCATCCTGAATTGCTTTGTGAGGATCACTGTCTTTTGTTCAGTGTTGTAAAGCAAAATAGTAGCCCCATTGCCTCTGTCGTAGCATTCTCTCGACTGGCTAAGCCATTCTCCTGCCTTTCCTCTGATTTGGAAGTCAACCTTGTAAAGCTTGTACCAGTTGCCGGATAGCAGCTCTTTCTTTTCAATTTTAATGTTGGGATTGTTCATATGTAATCATTAATCGATCAAAAGTAATCACAAAACAATCATTATCAAGAATTATTTGCTATCTTCACAAAAAAGAATCTCATGAGCAGTAAGGCCCGGCAAAAAGGAATACTTGATCAATTGAAGGCTGGTGAAGAGTTGTCGGTGAAAGAGCTGGCCGACCTGTTCGAGACCTCGGACATTACCATACGAAGAGACCTGGTCGCTCTGGCGGAAAAAGGGCTGCTGGTGCGCACCCATGGCGGGGCCATGTTGCCGGAGAGTACGGGCTTTCATCAAAAAGAATCGAGGAACAATGAAGCCAAAGCATACATTGGTAACTTGGCGGCTTCGTGCGTAGAACCTAACGATGTCATTTTTATGGATTGCGGTAGCACGGTTTTCCAAATGTGTGCTCATTTAAGAAAGCTGGAGAGGTTGACGATTATTACTAATTCGCTACCGATAGTTTCGGAGCTTTTAAACCATCCTGGCTTCACCATCAATTTGATTGGAGGGGAAATTGACATTCAGCGGAGAGCGGTGCATGGTAGCATGGCGCTGGAACATATAGCCCGCTATAAGGCTGACAAAGCTTTTGTCGGGGTGGATGGCGTGTCGCTTGCCAACGGACTCAGCGCAGCCAGCGAAAAAGAAGCGTCCATCACCCTGGCGATGGCCCATAGGGCGGAGCAAACCTATCTGCTTTGCGATGCTTCAAAGTTGGAAAAAGACGCCTATTTACAGTTTGCCGGAATGTCTCTTATTGATTCTCTGGTGTCAGATAGGGGGATTTCTCCAGCGCTCGCTGCCAGGTATGAACAAGCCGGCATCCATTTGATCAGGTAGCTAACCTTTCGGCTTATACTGATTGGCACGAATGTTCTGTGCTGCAAGCGATACAGTTTCCTCAATCCTTTTTTGTCTCGTTTCAGGCTTTTTCGCATTGGAAATCCATTCAAGGATGCCTCTTCTTGTCGAGGGCGGAAAGCTGCTGAAGTTGGTGGCCGCTGCGGGAGTATTCTTCAGCAACGCTTCCATGTCATGTGGAATTGAAAGGGCCTCGACGTCGTTGAGAGCTTCCCAGGTGCCAGTCTGCCTGGCAAGTTCTACCATCTTTTGCCCTGCAGGCGCCATTCTCCCTTCATTGAGCAGTCGAGTCACCTTTCTTTTATTTACTCCGCTCCATTTGCTTTTCGGATTTCTTTTTGCAAAGAATTGAAAGTAACTCTTCTCGTCACGTTTGTTAGGTTTGCTATCGATCCACCCGAAGCACAATGCTTCATCGACAGCCTCAGGGTAGTAGACGCTGGGGGTACCACTTTCCTTTTTGTAGATAATCAACCACACACTTTTTTCTGTCTCATGGTTGACTTCCAGCCACTCTCTCCATGCCTGCTGGCTTGCGGCGTGCAGTGTTGCTATTCCATCTTCCCGTGCGTTGCCCATATTCGACCCAGTTACTCAACAAATGCCTTTATCAGAACGTCCGGGTCGCCGTCAATGTTCGAAGGAGTTGTCAAACCGAGGATTTTTGCGACCAGTGGATACACATGCACATTCTCAAAAGGAGGCACTAGTAGTCCTTTTTGGATGTTGGGCCCTTTGGCGTAGAAGATCGCTCCCATCTCTGGCGTGACGTACGGATCAAATCCATGCACACCCCATGGTGAATCCATCGTCGTTTTTGTCGTGTCGGGCGAGCCGTTTCTAAAGTAGAAACCGGGCTCCATCACGAGCAGCAGGTCGCCGATGCGGGGATGCTGGTCATAGTGCCATTGCTTTGGTGTGTCTTTTCGCCGGTAGGTTTTGAAGCGAGCTTCTTTGACAGCCAGCGACTGAAAAATCTGATCTTGCCTGGCACTATCATCTTCATACACATGCACGATCGGCCCGCTGTTCGCAAACCTGATGCTGTCTTCAGGGGCAAAAAGGCTGTCGAGATATACGAATGTTTCCGGCGTTTCCTTCATTTCGTACATGCCGTGGTCGGACGTAACGATGATATTCACCGGCAGATCCAATTCAGCTATTTTTTGATCGATCAGGCCCAGTAATCTGTCAGCTTCCATCACTGTTCCCTGAAGCTTTTCTGATTTGGGACCAGAGTTGTGCCCCTCACTGTCCACCAACGAGAAGTAGAGCGAAATAAATTGTGGCCGTTCAGCTACAGGTAGTTTTAGCCAGTCCACCACCTGGCTGATGCGGTCCTCGTTGGGCACACTGCCGTCGTAAATATTGTAGTACGTGGGGTAATTGCCTGCTACCGGCGCCTCGGAACCTACCCAGAAGTAGGAGGCAGATTTGAGGCCTTGTTGCTGGGCGAGTTGCCACAAGGGAGTGCCGCCATAATAGTAGGCGTCCTGCACCAGCTCTCTTTTGCCCATCGTATATACCACGTTTCGGGCGGAGTCGTAGAAGGTATTGTCGACCAGGCCATGATGCCCCGGGTACATGCCTGTCACAATCGAGTAGTGATTGGGAAATGTCTTGCTGGGAAAGGAGGGGAGCATGGTTTCAGCGGCTGTTCCGTCTTCGATAAACTTGAGAAAGTGCGGTGGCCGAAATTTGGCAACGTAGTCGTGCCTGAAACCGTCGAATGAGATAAGCAGCACGTAGGGAGCTTCTTTTTTGGAAGGGTTGCAGCTTTCAAAAAGAAGAG
Organism: Imperialibacter sp.; assembly: GCF_040222385.1. Taxonomy (GTDB): domain Bacteria; phylum Bacteroidota; class Bacteroidia; order Cytophagales; family Cyclobacteriaceae; genus Imperialibacter. The sequence continues at coordinate 35,556 of NZ_JAVKDF010000042.1, read as the reverse complement.
CAACAATAGTGAACAGCAATAAAATGGGAATACGTTTAGTCATCGTCTGGTTGGCTTATCAATGCTTAAAAATAGGGCAAACGTGCCAAAGCAGTGTCGACTTCACAAAAAGATAATCTGTGCAGAACCCTAGGGCAGGATGTTGTAGGCGGCAGCGAACATGATCACCCGGTTGTTGTAGCTAAGCTCCGGTGGTGCGCAGCCTTCGTAGCAAACTGCATCGTCGGCCTGGAATCGATAATAGAACTTTCTCCCCAGGATGAGCGATGCCTCCAAAGTGAGCCTCTCGAATATCCTCACACCTGCGCTCGAAATCATAGGGAAAGCAAGGCGTAGCTCTCTGTTGTAGGATGCTTCCAGGTTCAAATTCTCAGACTGTTCATTTGGTGACAGATCGTCACGGTGACTTCTTGACGCCTGCTGCACAAACGATGGCCCGAATCCCCAGCTAACGTAGGGCGTTACCTTGGTATTGAGGATGTCATAAGATAGTCGAATGGGGGCGTAAACTCTCGAAACCCTGTAGGTTACTTCTGCTGCGTTCGATGGCGCACCAACAAATGAACTGGAAACCGCCGACTCATTTCTGTATTGGCTGCCCGATTGAAGAAAGATAGCTTCCACCGTGCCTCTCAGTCGGTAGGGTAATTTGTAGCTGGCGAAAATACCCAGTGCTTTGGCACCGGTGGGGGTGTATGCCGCCTCAGGACTGTCGGCGGAAAGCGTTTTGCCCCAACCGCTGTAGCCCACTCCTGCTTTGAATCCAAACCCAAAGTTAGATTGCCCAAAGCAAAAAAAGGATTGGGCAATGCACAGTACAAAGAGGAGAAGGCTTTTCATTGGCGATTACACATTCTTTGTCAGTAAGTTAAGTAATTTTCTGTCAAGTTTTAACCCGTACCAGTCTTCATATTGCACATCCTCTCTGCCAGAGTTCAAAATGCCGAAACTGCCCTTGAACTCCCATAGTGCGAACCCGATTTGGTTGGTATGCAAGATGTCCAGCACATCGTCGAACCAGGCAAGGAACACATCGTGAGGCGTTTTGTTGAAGCAGCCACACTCGCCACAGTGCACGCCCACACCCTGCTCCTTCAGGGCTATCCAGGGTGCGTAGAACTTTTCCAGCATTTCTCTGCTCAGGTATTGGTCGCCCACCTGCCCGGGCCACTTCACTTCCGGCAGGTTGTCGATGTCTTTCATGGCCCAGGGAGCTTTGTAATGAGAAACGATGCCGGGGGTGTATCCACGGCAGCTTTGCGCAATGTCGAGGTCGGCGATTTCCGGAATGACCGTGCTGCCTGTATTGTTGCCATCGGCAATGATGAGGTGCTTTTTGTTGACGCTTCTGATAGCTTCAGAAGCTGCGATAGCCATTTTTCGGTAGACATCGCCCGGCACCGGCCCTCTTTTTGAGTGCTGGTCGTTCATGTCTTCCCGGTTGCTGGGCTCGTTCAGCAGGTCAAAGCTTATTTTCTTTTTCGAGACATTTTTGAATCGAGTGGCCCAAAAGTTCCAGTGAAAGCAGAAGTCGTCAAGGGCTTGCTGGTCGGTCCACAAATTGTAGGGCTCATTGAAACCGGCATTTACACAGTAACCAGGGCCCCGGTGCAGGTTGAGGCTCACATGTAGTTTGTACTTGTGGGCCAGGTACACCAACTCTTCAATTTTATCAGTGGCTTCCGTGTCGATATTCCTGACTTCTTCCGGAGTAATGTTTCGGCTGCGGTCGAATTTGAGGTAGGAGGGATAAGCCATGGGAAGCCTCACAAAGTCAAATCCCCAGTCGGCCATCCATTTAAAGTATTCCTCTTTGGTGCCTTCCCTGGAATTAGCCGGGTTAGGTGAAAAGAAGTCGAGAAGGTTGAAGCCTTTCCACTCAGGTAATTTATTTTTCGGAGCGGGGGCAGCCGAAAGATTGAAAGATGCATTGGTAGCCAGCAAAGCTCCGGCAGCAGCAAGACTTGATTTTTTTAGGAACTCACGGCGGTGTTGGGGGTCGGGGTTGTTCATAGCGAGTGTTTAATTAATATTCGCATTCGATGCAGAATAGGTTTCAACTAATATAAATAACTTGGCCTAGAATATGGATCGTTTTTACTCAAAGGGATAATGGAAGGTATAGGCATTGGAAGTATAATATGCTGGAGGCATTGGTTTCCCTTGTACCTCATTGTTCTTAGCCTGGGAAGCACACATGCGCAGCAGTCGCAAGTAGGCACAAGGATTCATGTTTTAGTTCTCTACGAAAACAGTGGTCACCACCTCGAGTATACCAACGCAGCCGTTCCCTGGCTGAAGCAGCTGGCTGCAGACAGCTCTTTTGTTGTGGATTTTATTACCGACACCAAAACAATCAATGAGGCTTTGCTGAGCAATTATCAGTTGTTTATTCAACTCGACTATCCACCTTATGGTTGGACGGAAGAAGCAGTGATAGCCTTTGAGAAGTTTATCGAAGAAGGCAAGGGCGGCTGGATTGGTTTTCACCATGCTACTTTACTAGGTGAGTTTGACGGTTACCCAATGTGGGACTGGTTTTCCGGATTCATGGGAGGTATTCGATACAAAAACTACATAGCCACTTTTGCTGAAGCAGATGTTCGGGTAGAAGCCATGGAACATCCAGTGATGAAAGGATTGCCTGGACGGGTACGCATTAAAAAGGAAGAGTGGTATACCTACAACCAAAGCCCCCGAGCCAACGTGCAGGTGCTGGCATCCGTAGATGAAGCAACTTACCAACCTGACTCAGAGATCAAAATGGGCGACCATCCTGTGGTCTGGACTAATCCGCTGCTGGCCGCCCGTAATGTCTATATTTTCATGGGACATTCGCCCCTTCTTTTCGACAACGAAGCATATACTACCCTTGTCAGAAATGCCATCTTTTGGACAGCAGGCGAATAGGCTATTCGTCCTTTAGATACCTCACCGGATTAGCTCTGACGGCTTTGAATACCTGGCTTAATACTGTGCTCAGTCCGATAAAAAGGGCAATTCCGATGGTCATAAGAATAATTTCTGCTCCAAAATCCACTCTATAGGGGTAACTGCTCAGCCATTCATTGATCAACTGATGACTGACAAATAGGCCAAGAGCCAGCCCAGTGGCTATGACAATAAGGAACCTTTGAGTGAAGAGTTGATACAGCTGATTGGGTCTGGCACCCAGCACCTTCCTGATACTTATTTCCTTCAACTTCTGATTCAATTGCAAACCAACGATGCCTAGTAGGCCCATAGCGGCAAGGAAAATGGATACGAAACAGCCGATGCTGACCAACTGCATCATTCGCTGCTCGGCGGCATATGCTCTGATGTATTCGTCTTCGAGAAAAGTATAGTTCAGAGGGAACGGGCTAAAATGCTTTTTCCATACGGCTTCAAACTTAGCTGCGTTGAATTGCGTGCCCCCAGACAACTTGATATAAACATTTTGAAGCTGGTATTGTGGCGATTGATAAATCACCAATGGCTCCACGATGCTTTTCGCCGACTGAAAGTGGTAATCCTCCACCACGCCGATGATTTTGGGGTTCTTCAGATCGCCGTAATCGAATGGAATTATCTCTCCGATGGGGTCACTCATGCCCAATCTTTCCGCCAAAGCCTGATTGATCAGGATGGCTTGCGTGGCATCGGAACTTATCGCCGGATCAAAGTTTCTTCCATCCACAATATCGATATCAAGCAGTTGCATGAGGTCATGATCTACCCTCAAGTGCCTGACCCGAATTTCATCTTCTTCCATTTTGAACCTTGTTCCATTATAGCCAGAAGTTGAAGCCACGCTAGAAACTTCCGGCAATTGCTCCAGGTCGTTCATGAACGCTTTGACCCGGTCGTCATCAGAGTTGAAGTCGTCGATATAAAGCACCTGGTTGTAGTCAAGTTTGGTATCGAAGGAAGTAAGAAAGCTGATCTGACTTCTCAAAGTCAGCATGCCTGCAATGAGTACGGTGGCAATGACAAACTGTGTAGCCAGCAATGTCTGTGTAATCCATTTTCCACTGCGTATTTTCTGCTCTCCTTTGAGAGACTTGACGATAGAAAACCTGGACAAGACAAAGGCTGGGTATACTCCGCTCACGAAGGCAGTGCCTAACAATATGATAACGGCACCTACTAGGAATTTTGCATTGAGTAAGAAACTTAGTTCATAACTTTTGCTGACAAAGGAAGAGAAATAAGGCAGAATGAAAACCAAAAGGAGGACGCCAAAAACCCCGGCAAACAACGAAGAAAGAACGGACTCGGTGATTAATTGACTAAAAATGCTACGTCGTCCAGCACCGACTACCTTTCGCAACGCCACTTCCCTGGAGCGGTTGATATAAAGTGAAATGTTAAAATTTGAATAGTTGATCATGGATATAACCAGACAAAATATCCCTATCACAGCAAACAGTTTGATGAGCGTGTTGTTTCCTCCTCTGGCTATTCCATTGTAGTGACCGTAGACTGTGTCGAGATGAATTTCAGTAATTGGCTGTAGCCCTAGCTTCACATTGCTTTTAAGCTCGGGATCTTCCTCCATTTCAGCTTGTATGAGATTCATTTTTTCTACTACCTGTGATTTTTCCACATTTTCCTGTAGCTGAATCAACGTATTCATGTTAATGTCCATCCACGTGGTAAGCCGTCGCTCTGGCGCATGAGATTCGTAGTTTGTGTACGACACCATAACATGGCTACGGACAGAGGTGTTTTCAGGAATGTCCTTGAATACGGCACGTACAATAAAGTCTTCAGCGTCTCCTGACTCATTGAGTGACAGAATACTACCAACCGCCTCACCGCTAAGGCTGAGTTTGCTAGCCATCGATTCAGAGATGACAATGTCGTTAGGTAGGTCAAATGTGCCAGGGTTTCCATCGGTAAACTCCATGTCAATCAGGTCGAATAGCGCTCTGTCAGCATACAGGAAAGACTCTTTCAGCACCTCTTCTTCTTTTTGAACCAAGCCGAATCCAGTTTTTATCCTCGCCACCTCAGATATCTCCGGGACATTGTCTCGAAAATAGACAGACATGGCATTTGAACTGCCACCGAATTGATCTACCACATCACCATGGTTCATATCCATCACAATTCTGTAGAGCCGTTCGTAGCCGTCCAGATGTTTATCGTAGCTCATTTCATCGTTGGCATACAAATACGCAAGCCAGCAAAATGAAATACCTAGCGCAAGGCCCATGATATTTAGCGTGCCGTAGAACTTGTTCTTCATGAGGAATCTCCATCCTGTTTTTAGGTAGCTTTTGTACATAATGAGGTAGTGATTCATTGCGGCAATTGGTTTTATGTTGTAAAATCTAATTGACTTGATTACTTCTGCGGTATACATCCATTTAGCGTAGCCAGGCCCCTTGCTGCTTGCTCTCCAAAGAAAAGCCTCATGAAGGTCACCGCTTACTTCTTCGTAGCTATCGAACTTTAAGGCCCACTTGAGAAAGCGATCTGCCCAGCGGGGTGGGGTTGTATTATTTGATTTCATTGGGCTGCCACATTGAATGAAGGAACGCCTTTCCAGAGCTCTGTTCTTTTTTCCTGAAGTGTTCTGGCGGCTTCGTATCCTTTGCTGGTGGCTTTGTACAGGCGCTTCCTTTTACCGCCCCTTTCCTGCGTTGGCTCGCCCATGCGGGTGCTTACCAAGTCTTTCTTCTCGAGTCGCTTCAACACGACATGGATGGCTGGCAGGGAAATGGTTTGGTTAAACTGATTTTCATACTCAACAGCGATATCGAAGCCGTAGGTTTCTTCCTTTGATAGTAGTATGATAAGTATGATCTCTTCAAGTACGCCCAAGTGTAAACTCATATTATTGTCATTTGTATAAAATATAAATACGAGTATAATTAATATTTGTTTAAAAAATAGAATGTGTCACAAAAAAAACCGGAAAGCTAAGCTCTCCGGTTTTCTTACTATTTCAATTCAAATTAATGATTTACATGCTTGAAGCATCGCCTTTTTTCAGCATCACGGCTTCTACGCCCTTCTGCTTGGCTTTCTCATTCAGCTGAGGGATGTCGCTGTTTTTGATTTGTTCCCACTTGGTCAGCTGCTCATTGATGGCCGACTCAAGTTCGGTCTTTACAGCGATCGTCTGATCGGTTGGCTTGTAGTCGCTGCTGTTAGCCACAGAGCTCAGGTGCCCAAGTTTATTGTTCAGCCTGATGGGGTAGTTCAAAGGATCCTGACCACTGCGGTTTTTGGTCTGGTACAGCTCTTCTTCTACGGCTGTCATCTTTTTGTTGATCTCGTTGATCGACTCAACCAACTCTTTGTAAGCATCCTCTTTGCCCAGCCTTTCTTTCAGGTCATTCATTTGCACACGAGCCGAACGAATGTCCTTAATTGTTTGGTGAGTCTCCGTCATTTTGGCGTTAACTCCCTGTATGAAGTCGAACTGAGCCTGGATGTCAGCAACTGTGCCTTCTGTGCGTGGGTCTTTCAAAATGGTGAACTCAGTTTCGCTGGTCTTTCCATTGGCGGTAAGCCTGGCTTTGTAGGTGCCCGGCACTGCTTTTGGCCCACTCAAACGAGCCGCCCACATGATCAAGCCGTCGAAACCTTCGGGAGCTGAATATTGCATGTTCCAAACAAAGGTGTTGCTGCCCTTCTTCACAGTCAGCTTTTCGCCACGCTCTTTCGATACAGTAGAAAACTTCTTAATAAGGTCGCCGTCGGCTTCCATTACTTCCAATGTCACAGTGTCCTTTTCACCAGGTTCGTTCTTTAATGAAAAGAAGAACTGTACGCCATTGTGGTGGTTTTTGCCAGCGCCTGAAGGAATACGCCATGCAAAGCCGCCCATGCGGTAGCTGTCTATTGGCTTAAACAGATGCACGTTAGCAGCAGCCACTGTGCTGTTGAGCTGATGCAAAGGTGTTAAATCGTCGATCAACCAGAAGCTTCTTCCCTGGGTCGCAGCAATCAGGTTGTCGTTTTTGATGGTCAAGTCGGTGATTGGCACTGTAGGCAGGTTCAGCTGAAATGTCGACCAGCTGGCGCCGTCGTCAAACGAGATGTACATACCTGACTCGGTACCTGCATACAGCAGGCCTTTGCGCTTTGGATCGGCCCTCACCACACGGGTGAAGTGTGAAGGGTTGATGCCGCTGGTGATTTGCTTCCAGGTTTTGCCGTAGTCTTCTGTTTTGAAGAGGTATGGTTTGAAATCACCTATTTTGTATTGCGTACCAGCCAGGTAGGCTCCACCTTTTGTAAAAGGGTCAGGGTCGATGCTGTTCCACATCACGTATTTGGGTGCCGTGGGAGGCGTTACATTTTCCCAGGTTTTTCCAGCATCTTTGGTCACGTGCACCAGCCCATCATCAGATCCTGTCCAGATAAGATCCTTTTCGAAAGGCGACTCAACCGCTGCGAAAATAGTGGCATAGTACTCCACCGCTGTATTGTCTTTGGTGATCGGGCCACCTGCTGGGCCCAACTTTTCTGGCTCAGCTCTGGTCAGATCCGGGCTGATGGTTTCCCAGCTTTGGCCTTCATTGTAGCTCACGTGCACCTGGTTGGAGGTAGTGTATAGTTTGTCGCTATTGTGGGGAGAAAAGAAGATCGGGAAGTTCCATTGGAAACGGAACCTCATGCCTTCAGCACCATGACCCATTGGGTTGTCGGGCCAAACGTTGATGTTTCTCTCTTCAGCCGTGGCGTGATTAACCCTTGTGAGGTACCCGCCGTAGCTACCGCCGTACACAATGTCATTATTGTCAGGGTCAGGTGCAATATGTGCACTTTCACCACCAGCAGTTTCTTCCCAATCGCTTTCTGTTATAGCGCCGCCGTCTACTCTGTGGCGAATTCTTACCGTTGAGTTGTCTTGCTGAGCACCATAGATACGATAAGGGAAGCTGTTATCGGTGACCACACGATAAAACTGTGAAGTAGGCTGGTTCATGTAGGTTGACCAGTTGTCGCCGGCGTCGAAACTTACCTGCGCACCGCCGTCATCTGCCACTGCAATTCTGTTGTGGTCGTCTGGTGCTATCCAAAGATCGTGATGGTCACCGTGAGGTGTGTCGTAGTCTTCATAAGTCTTTCCACCGTCCTTTGACTTGTGGAAGTTGACGTTCATTACATAAACGATGTCTTCGTTTTCGGTGTCGGCATATATTTTGGTGTAGTACCATGCACGCTGACGAAGGCTACGGTCGCTGTTGATCAAACTCCAGTTGTCTCCACCGTCATCAGAACGGTATACACCACCTTTGTCATTTTCTATGATGGCAAACACTCTGTTGGAATTAACCGGTGACACAGATACGCCGGCAATACCCCAGAGGCCGGAAGGCAAACCTTTGTTGGTCGAGATGTTTTTCCAGGTATCACCACCGTCAGTTGATTTCCAAAGGGCAGAGCCTTCTCCGCCACTATCGAAACCGTAAGGTGAACGATTGAATCTCCAGGTAGTGGCAAAAAGTACTCTTGGGTTTCCAGGGTCCATCGAGATATCCACGGCACCAGCGTCAGCATTTGCAAAAAGCACTTTTTCCCAACTCTTACCGCCGTCTTTAGAACGGTAAACACCCCGGTTTGCTGAGGACTTCCAAATATCACCCAATACGGCAGCGTATACCAGATCGGGGTTTTTAGGATGGATTCTTATTCTCGGAATATGTAGTGCGTTAGGTAGCCCCATATCTGTCCAGGTTTTGCCGGCATCGGTAGATTTCATGATGCCAAACTGGCCGTCAGAAACGTTGCCACGCACGGTACCTTCTCCACCACCGACGTAGATCACGTTGTTGTCGTATTCGCTCACGGCTACTGCGCCAATGGAGCCTCCGAAGAAACCGTCGGAGATGTTCTCCCAGCGCTGTCCGCCGTCAGTTGTTTTCCAAACGCCACCGCCGGTTGCGCCCATGTAAAAGAGATTAGGCTTGTTGGGCACTCCTGTCACTGTTGCGGCTCGTCCACCTCTGAAAGGCCCAATAGAGCGCCATTCTATTGCAGAATACAGTGATTCATCAAATTTGGTAGTTGCCGGAGCAGAGCTGCTTCCTCGTCGCTGGCTAAAAGCGTCGGTAGCGCCCATCAGGACAACCAAAGCCAGCAAAAACCCCTGCCAGGGCATTTTTGGGTTGTAAGTCATTTTCATATACAGTTTTCGATTAATTAATGAACCTTAACAAGTAGTAATTGAGGTCAAATTACACCAAGTGCTATTCAATTAAAATACAGAAAGGAGCAGCGAAAATAATGAAGGATGAACGGTGGCGGGGTTATTTTCTACTCTTCCGGGTGGCTGTTTTTCATATCAGCAGCAAAGTAATTTTCCTTAGGCACCTTGTTCCCGTTGAGCCCATTGAGCATGGCTATTTGCCCTACGTGTGTGGCCATATCGAGGATAGGCCCTTGTAGTAACTTTTTCATAAGAGAAGGATCCAGCTCTTTTGCTTCTAATAATTTACTAAGGGCAGTCAAACTCTCATTGAACCTGGCAAGCTCTTTTTCAAAAGTGAGCTGCGTTGGTGCAGGGCTGTTAAAATGGACTTCTTCCACCATCATTGTTGCCTTCAAAGCCAAATCAGTCATGTGGTTGATGATCTCATTGGGAGTTCGTGTGTGAGCACTGACTTTGTACTCTCCAAAGCCATCCGAAGTCTGGGCGACGGCCCTTGTCAGCCGATACCTGATCGCAGCCACTGTATGGCTTAGTAGTTCGTTGTTCATACTGCAAAGATGGGATGCAAGAGAAGCAATTTAGGGGTAATTCCTAAAACGTCGATTCGTTTTATGGTTTTGTCAAGCCAATGGTTCACTAGCTTTCTTTGGCGAAGTTCTGGCAAAGAGCCAGGCCATCACCATGCCAAGTACTACTCCTGAAAGAGAGGTTTCCAGAAGATGGGCCAGCCTCACAGGTTCGGGCATGATAGGGTTGGGCAGCAGCAGCTGACTGCACCCCACCACAGCAAGCATGAGTCCAAGTACGACTGCCTTTTGCAGCCAACTGCCGGAGATTGAGCGAAATACAAGGAGGGCAATTAATGTCCACAAAACACCTCTTAGTACCTGAAATGAATATAGATGTGAAGCGACATTCTCTTTCATCATGAACAGGAAGGAAGCTTTTTCGCTACTGTCTGAATAGTAAATGCGAACCTCTTCAAACTGCCAGGCAATGAAGTAGCCGGCCAGAAAGTAGATCAAAGGCCAGATGACTATTGCCATCAGTGCTGTCATTGTTAAGGTATTGTAAAAAGGCATTATCTCACCTTTTGAAGCTAGTTGTTCCCTTTTTTTGAAGTTTCCTGTTATCCATACCGCAAGTACGGAAAACAGCATGGAAGAGATTGCACCTCCCGCCACCAATGCCCAAATGCTGTTCAGAGCCATTTTGAGACTGTCGTTGAACCAAAGAGTCTCAATTTGTGACATGAAATATTGGATGCTAAAAAGCACCGAGGATAGTGTGGCGACTAGTAGCCAGCCCCGACGGTGGCTGCAGTGAATAAAGTACATGACAACGGCTGTATTGAGGCCACAGATGAGCAGCATGATTTGCAGGCCATCGTCTCCCGACCCGTTCGACGCTTTCATCAGATCGCTGGGAAAGATGATATTGCCAACAATGAGGCCTACAACCCAGAGCACCAACATCAGCACTGATAAGACGACCCAAATGGCAGTGATTTTAAAATAACTTTTCATAGAGTGTTAGAATAATAGTGGGTAATACAACTAATTAGTTAACAGAAAATCATTCAAAGTTTTTTGTTATTTGTTTTAGCACGGACAGGGTCACCCGGACGTCTTTTGCCGGGAGGTGTTGCATGGTTTGGAAATAAACCTTGCCCGATACTTCCACCATTTCGGTTTGCAATTCCTTTCCTTTTTTTGTCAGATAAATGAGGTTGTTTCGTTTGTCAAGCTGGTCAGGTATTTTAACAATCAGGTCCCTGTTGATCATATTGGCAATAATTCGGGCAATGGTTGTCTTGTCTTTCCTCAATTCATCGGCGATGTCTTGCTGATTGACACCCTCTTTGTACCACAGCAGGGCCAGTACTGAAAACTGCTCAGGCGTAACATCGAATCCATTTTCTTCGAAAGCCATTGTAAGCCTCTTATGTAGCAGCTTCGCCACTTCACTGATCTGAAACAGTAGATTCTCTTCCAGAGAATTGGGTGCTTTCATATTGGTTGTATATGCATCTAATGTAAAAGTATAAAAAAGAAGTTCCGGGATCAATTATTCTTATTGATTCATAAAATTTAAATTCCTTGCTAATAGTGAAGAAAATGAAAACTTATAAGCCATTAATAGCTATTGCCTGCACGTTTTTGCTGGGTTGCGGCGGATCAAATAAGCAATCGACGGAAGGGAAGGAACAAGAGGAATCGCCTGAATTTCCTTCTGAACTGATTGATTTCAATGCGTACCCAGACAATCCGATTTTTACTGGCACTGGCCAAACCACCTGGGATGAGCACATCAGGGAACGGGGTTATATACTGAAGGAGGATAGCATCTACAAAATGTGGTATACGGGCTTCCAGACTGAGAACAAGACTTTGTCGTTGGGGTATGCCACTTCTGCGGACGGCATCAATTGGGATCGCTACCCTGGCAACCCAGTATTTGATGGGAGTTGGACGGAAGACATGATGGTAATAAAGGTAGACGGTGTCTACCAGATGTTTGCTGAAGGCAGGGGAGATATTGCCCATCGTCTTTCTTCGCCAGACGGTATTCGTTGGACGGATCATGGTTCGCTGGACATTCGGCAAATGAGCGGAGAGCCACTTAGCGAGGGGCCTTACGGCACGCCAACCGTTTGGCTTGAGAATGATGTATGGCACTTATTTTACGAACGCAACGATTTGGGTATATGGTTGGCCACCTCCAAAGATATGCATGTGTGGACCAATGTGCAGGACGAGCCGGTGATTGAAATGGGGCCTGAGGTATATGATAAGTATGGCTTAGCGGTTAACCAAATCGTCAAGTACAAGGGAACGTATTATGCCTACTACCACGGCACAGCCTTTGAAGACTGGCACGAGTGGTCAACCAACGTGGCTGCATCTAAGGACCTGGTGCACTGGACGAAATATGAGGGCAATCCCATCATGGGTGAAAACCGGTCCAGTGGTATACTGGTTCCGGATGGTTCAAAGTTTCGGCTGTATACCATGCATGACAAGGTGGAGGTGTTTTTCCCAAATAATTAAAGAGGTTACTCTGTGCTTTGTGGCAGAGTAACCTCTTTAATCTAACCTATCTGCGCTTGCGCAGAGACTAACCTCTTTAATTTTAAAGCTCCATTGTCAAAATCGTCATGCACATTTTGATGCCCTGGCTGATGTTGCCAATGCGGATGTTCTCGTTGGGGTTGTGCTGGTTATTGTCCATGTTCACCATCGGCACAATTATGGCCGGAATGCCCAACGTATTGATCGCCGGAATGATAGGCACGGTGCCGCCCATGGTGCGGATGCTGACCGGTGGTGTGCCGAACTCTTTTGCAAAGGCTGCTCTTAGCTTTTGACCAATAGGTGCTTCCATGTCCGTTCTGAAAGCGTTGACAAAGCCGTTGGTTTTGAAAGCCGCTATTTTTTGGTGCGTGAGCCGTTCTTCATCGGTAGGTGCTCGGTTCAATACGAGGAATCCTTGTTTCTCAATATGCTTTCTGATCTTTTCAAGCTGCTCACCGCCGTCAGTTTCTGCTACCAGGCGAACGTCGATAAAAGCAGTTACTTGTTCAGGAATAATGGTTTTCAGGCCAGGGCCTTTCCACGAGGTGTCGATGTGGCGGACGTTGAGAGACGGGTATTGCAGCGCTTCCTGGTAGTTATTGCCCACTTTTTCAGCTTCGTGGATGACCAATCCTTTTCGGATTTCATCATTGTCGTCGGGTACCTGGCTGAGGAGCGCTTTTACTTTCAGGGTCATTTCGATGCCATCGTAATAGCCATCCACCAGCACTTTACCATTTTCGTCTTTCATGCTGGCTAGCAGGTGGGACAAGGTGAAAATAGGGTTGGGTACATAGTTGCCATAGTGGCCGCTGTGCTGGGGCAGCTTGGCGCCATAAGTGGTGATACTGCAAGTGGCATTGCCCCGGCAGCCGAAGGTAATGGTAGGCTGGTTGGTAGGGTGGGCGGGCCCGTCCATGATGATCATGTAGTCGGCGGCATAGTCAGCCTTGTATTGGTCGAGGGTGGAAAGAAACGCTTCGGAGCCCGCTTCTTCCTGTGGGTCAAGGATGATTTTGATGTTGACACCGAGCTTTGTCTTGGCCTTGTCGAGCAGTGCTACCGCAGTAAGCATCATCATGATAGGTGCTTTGTCGTCAGCTGCTGCCCTACCAAAGATACGCCAATCGGGATCGATAGCGCCGTCGAGATTTTTCCAGTCTATTGCCGACCAGCTGCCATCGCTGCTTTGTTGCTTCAATACCGGTGTGAAGGGATCGTCCTGATCCCAGTTGGCAGCATTCACCGGCTGGCCATCAATGTGCAGGTAAAAGAGAATTGTCTTCGCTTTTTTGCTGACCGTTCTTTCCGCTAGCATCAATGGCAGGGTAGAAGACTCCAGCATTTTTACAGTGAACTTCTGCTGCTCCAATTCCTTTTTCACCCACTCATAATTTTTGAGAATGCCCTCTGTGTCGGAAGCAATGTTGGGCAGGCTAACGAACTCCCGGTGTTTTTTGAGCGTTGCGGGGAGCACTTCGGCAATGGCAGCGTCGATGTTTTTTTGGGCAGCCAACTGAAAGGCCCCGGCGATGAGCATGCATGCACAACATGCGGAGATAGCTTGAAAGCGGGATTTAGTCATGGATCAGAAAGGGTCGGTTTCGAAAATTGAGAGTGTAAATTGGTGCCTTTTTATTCAATCACCCACCACTTTGATGGTCAACGGTTAACTATTGCTGTCAGGAAGACACTACCTCGATGTTATATCCGATAAAAAGCCCGCTGTCCAGCACCCCGGGTATCAATTTGATCTGCTTCTCAAGCCCCTCTCCAATATCGTTGAAGTGTACATCCAAAATAAAATTTCCGTTTTCGGTAATCACTGGTCCGTCTTTGCCGCCAGCCATTCTTAATTGTATGCTAGTGGCACCCAATGTCAACAGGCTGCTTTCGACACCGCTCAGCGCAAACGGAATCACTTCCACCGGAACCGGAAATTTCTCACCAAGCCTTTTCACCAATTTGGAGGAATCTGCAAGGATGAAAGTTTTGGGCGAAGCGGCCATGATGAGCTTTTCTTTGAACATGGCTCCACCTCTCCCCTTGATGAGGTTATTGGCAGCGTCTACTTCGTCGGCCCCATCAAAGCACCAGTCGGGTCGGAGGGCATTGAACGAAACGGCGGGAATTTGGAGCTGAATGCAGGTTAATTCTACTTCATGGGAAGTAGGGATGGCTTTGATCCGAAGGCCTTCGTTAGCCACTCTCTTTCCTATTTCGAGGATGGTGAGGTAGCTGGTGGAGCCGGAACCAAAGCCTATGGTTTCGCCGTTTTTGGCTTTGGCAGCGACCATTTTTGCAATCTTAAGTTTTGCCTCCAGGTTGTTGATGTTGGTGCCGAAGTTGAGATTGTTGATTAGTTTGCTGTTCCAGTCCATTCTCTCTTTTTTATGTGTCGTACCTACGGCACTTGCCATGCGCTAGAGGCCATCTCCTTACCGATATGTCGTCCCTATGGGACTGGACTGGTGCCTGAGCTCTCTGACCGATGTGTCGTCCCGATGGGACTTACTGTGACAACAGCAAATGCCATAGAAGAGAGCTTTCAAAACAACCCAGGTCTGGTACAGTTGATGGTGCCGCTACTTACTTTTCAGTGCCTTAGCAATCGCCGCCTCTGCCAGCGGTTCCATCACGTTGTAGCCCGCTTTAGTGGGATGCACGCCATCTTTAGCCAGTTCCGTAGGTAGTCCGTCTCTATCGTCGACCATGGCTGAAAAATAGTCGACATATATGATCTTGTTTTTGTCAGCATAGGCCTTGATCATTTTGTTGAGGGCAACGATTTTTGGAGCAGGCTCCATACCGGGCTTCCAGGGGTAATCATAGGCAGGAAGGGTGGACGAAAGCACCACTTTGATGCCATTGGCCTGGGCCAACTCCACCATCGAGTAGATATTGTCGGCAATCATTTCAAGTGTGGAAGGGCCTGTGTTGCCCGCAATGTCGTTGGTGCCAGCCAGGATGATCACCACAGCCGGTTTCAGGTTAATGACGTCAGCCCGGAAGCGAACGAGCATTTGTGGCGTGGTTTGGCCGCTGATACCCCGGTTGATGTAAGGCTTACCTTCAAAAAATTCTGGGTTCACTTTGCTCCAGCCTTCAGTGATGGAGTTCCCCATGAACACAATCCTGTTTTCTCCTTTGGCTGGTGGTGCCAGGGCCGCATTTTGTTCACGGTATTTGGCAAAGTTGGGCCAATCCTGGGCAAACGCCTGGGAAGAAAACAGCATGACGATCGTGAGCAACAGGGCATTGTTTTTCATAATAGTGGTTCAGGTAGTTTAGTGATGTCTCAATCTAAGCATCATTTTCGTCCAATTCCATAAAATCGTTGACAGGTGCTCCAAAAACTTTTGACATTTTCAATGATACCGCTGTGGAGGGCACGTATTTTCCTTTTTCAATAGAATTGATGGTCTGCCTCGATACGCCAATTGCCTGAGCCAGGTCTTCCTGCGTGAGGTCTTTCTTCGCTCTTTCCACCTTGATGCTATTCTTCATCTTTGGCTAGTTGATATTTAAAGTAACCATAGGTGGCATTAGAATATAAAAGCAATAGTGTAACGACAGCCAGATTTCCCCCAACCTCAGGAAAATGATAGGGTTGCTCGGTCCAAATGGTAGACGCCCACACCATCAACGGGAAAAGTAGCATGGCTGCGAAAGTAAAACGAATGCCGTGCATCATGGCCTTGAACCTGAGTGCCAGAAACATCTCGTCCTCATTCTTTTCTTTTGAAAAAAGCAGAAAAAACAACCCGATGCTGAGAGGAACATGGAGAAAGAACAGGCCCCAGCCAGCCCAGAATGCGGAAAAACGATCCATGGCACCGGTCATCACAACGAGCGTAAAGATGAGCAGCACCAGGGGAATGCCTCCAATCAATAGTATCCAACCCCATTTTCTATAGGAAGGGGCTAATAAAAACGTTTCAATTTGATCCAGATTTTTCATATCAAAGTAAAGTTCATCGAATATGTAAACCTTATACGACCAAAAGTAAAGTTTGTTTTACATTTAGTAAAATTTTTGTTTCTTTTTGTAAAGGTAGGTGATGGCTTGGTCTATCGCATTTTGTTTGTTTTCTTAAATGCTGCCCAGTCGGCTGCCTGTTTGGCTACCACGTCAACATACTGTTTTACTGCTTTCGCTGTCGAAGTAGTGGGCGTCATATCATTTTCCTGAAGGATCGACATCAATCGGCTGAGCCTTCTGTCGGCTCCCATCAGCTCCCGCTGCATTTGGCTTGCAGCAGCTGCCTGCGATTTGCTTTTTCCCTTGCCAGCTTCCAGGTTTTTACTCACCTTTTCCATTTCATCCAGCAGAGCGAGACTCTTTTTCCTCGTTTCGTAACAGGCCATTGAAAGGAAAAACTGCTTTTGCAAATCCACCTTCGAAGTTTTTACCCTGGGATCCATTTTGATGGTAATTGGCTGACTGTACGATTTGCCGTCCACGGTTAGTTTTACATTGTAAGTGTCGGGCAGCACAAATGGCCCGTCAGGTTCTGGCGCTGAGTTTTGATAAATGGCAGCAATGGAGAAACGGCCTGGCGTTTCGAGCTGGGTGTAGTGCATGTTCCATTCAAAGCGGTTGAGGCCTGCTTTGCCAGAAAGGATTTTCTGTGGTCTTATCCAATAGTGCGGAAAGTTCACCGGTGGTACCTCATAGGGCTTATCTTGGCTACTGTACTTATTCACTAAAGTTCCATTTAGGTCAAAAACCTCCAGCGTTACTTCAGAAGCATTGGTTGGTAGATAATAATTGATGACAGCGCCGTCGGGTGGGTTTTGCCCTGCCGGCTCCTCTTGTGGTAGCGGTGTGTCGGTATTCATGTTCCAGCGCACCCGGTAGGCATCCTGGGGTTTGAACAGCACTGGCTGAGTTGCAGCTGTCGTCGTCAACTGGCGCAAAGGGGTGATGTCGTCCAGGATCCAAAACGAACGTCCATGCGTGCCCACTACCACATCGTCGTCTTTGATCACAAGGTCACGGATGGAGGTCGCTGGCATGTTGAGGCGCAATGGCTGCCAGTTGGCACCGTCGTCGAACGACACATGCACCTGCGTTTCCGATCCAGCGTATAGTAAACCCTTTCTGATGGGGTCTTCTCTTACCACATTGATGGGGTCGTTGGGCAGCCCTTTCACGATTTCCGTCCAGGTTTTGCCGCTATCATGTGTTTTGAAAATATGTGGCTTCATGTCGTCGTTGCGAATGCTGTTGATGGCGGCGTAGGCGGTTTCCTTGTCGAAGTGACCGGCGTCCATCAGCGACACCTTTTCCCATGACGTGACCTGGGGTGGTGTAACGTCCGTCCAGGTTTTGCCTCCGTCTTTGGTTACATGAATCAGTCCATCGTCGGTGCCTGCCCAAATCACATCACCATCCACGTGCGACGGTGCCAGTGTGTAGATCACAGCACGACGTGGCATGGTTTTCATGCTTTCGTCGGTGTAAATACCCACACTCGCAGGAATGTCCCAGGTGGCCCTTGTCAGGTCGGGGCTAATGACATCCCAGCTGTCACCTCCATTTTGGGTTTTGAACACTACGTTGGCGGCGGAGTACAGTGTTCTGGGGTCGGTGGGTGCAAACAGGATGGGCATGGTGCGGATGTAGCGATAGCCGCCATCACGCACGGGATCAGGCGATACGTTTTGCACCTGACCGGTCTTTTTGTTGTATTTGCTTACCCTGCCACCATAAATGATGTTGGGGTCAAGGGGATCGGCGGCCACATAGCCATATTCTTCTACGCCCACCGGATGCCATTCCCGGAAGGTGATCTGCCCATCGTTGCCACGGCTGGCAATACCCACCGAACCACTTTCCTGCTGACCACCGTACACATTGTAAGGAAAGTCGTTGTCGGTGCTGACATGGTAAAACTGTGCCGTAGGCTGATTGTACCAGCTGCTGAAAGTTTCTCCGCCGTTTACCGTGATGATGGCTCCCTGATCGGCGGCAATCAAAATAATGTCGGGGTTGGTAGGATTGATCCAGATGCGATGGTAATCGTCGCCACCCGGAGCACCACGAAAGGCAGAAAAAGTTTTCCCGCCATCTACAGACTTCCAAGTGACCACGTTAGCTGAATAGAGAATGTCGGGATTGGTGGGATCGACCTGAATCTCTGCAAAGTCATCGCCACGGCCCCAGGGCCTTGGGTCGTTGTTGATGAGGTACCACGATTCCCCTGCATCATCGGAACGGAAGATGCCGCCTACGTCCGGAGCGTTCACACTGGCGTAGAGCCTTTTGTTGTCGCTCGGTGCTACCGAAATACCGATGCGGCCCAGGCCCTGCTCATAAGTAGGCAAGCCTTTGGCTAGCTTTTTCCAGGTATTGCCGCCGTCGGTCGACTTGTAAAGCCCGCTGTTCGGTCCCTGCCAGGCTGCGTTTTCCCATGGGCCCTGGCGAGCCTGCCACATGGAGGCGTAGACTGTATTTGGATCTTGTGGGTCAACTAGCACCTGAATGGCACCAGTGTTTTCGTCCATATACAGCACCCTGTCCCAGGTAGTGCCGCCGTCAAGCGTGCGGTATACGCCACGCACATCGTTGGGGCCGTAGGGGTGACCAAGTACTGCTGCAAACACCCTATTTTCATTTTTCGGATCGATATCGATGCGACCAATCTGCTGCCCGTCTTCCAGGCCGAGGTGCTCCCAGGTTTTACCGCCATCGGTGGTTTTGTACATGCCGTTGCCGACAGAAAGGTCGGGGCGTTGCAACCCCTCGCCCGAGGCTACGTAGAGCACATTGGGGTTGGACGGTGAAACGGCAATGTCTCCCACAGAGCCTGTAGGCTGGTCATCGAAAATCGGCACCCAGGTGCGACCATAGTCGGTGGTTTTCCACACGCCGCCGTTGTTTACGCCGATGTAGAACACGTTCGGTTGCTGGGGCACGCCCACAGCGCCTACGGTGCGCCCACCCCGGTGCGGGCCTATCATGCGCCACTTCATGTCGCCGAACTTTTCTGGCTGATAAACTTGAGCGGATAGTTGAGCGTTCAGCAGGCAAAATACGCCCAGCAAAAGGGCTAGTATTGGTTTCGGTTGGTTTGACATGGCAGATTCGTTTGGTGTCGGAATCTACCAAAAAAGTTGAAAGTGTAGCAGCCTTAGTTGTTAAATGGCTTAGATCGGTATATCTGAATCATATTCAACAGCGTGTAGGCGAAAACCGCCAACGGAATAAATGGCGGCTTGATCTTCAGCGGCAGCACATCGGCAGGCACATTGGGCAGGAGGTGGACGTAACAAGCAACCAGCATCATGATGCCTAGTGAGCCATGACCTGCTAGCAGTGATACCTTTTTCGAGGCAGCAGAAAATGACAGGAGCCATGGCATGAGCAACAGCAAGCCGGTAACTATTTCGCCTCCAATACCCATGGAGTAGGCAATAGAAGGCAGACCAGATGTTTCTATTTGTGTGGCGTACCATGTTTGGAAGGGATCGGTAAATTTCAGCAAGCCAAAGATAAGGCTCATGGATCCCAGAAGGATGGAATTGATTTTGATGGTTTTCATACTAGTCGATATTGTTGTTCTTTTTAAATACTTTGGCCATCATCGCCCGTGAAAATGAGGCCGGCACCAGAGTGTTCATTACTCTGTACTTTAGGCCAGGCAATACCGATGGTCGGTTCTTCTTCAATCCCTCAAGTGCTTCACTCACGCATTGCTGAACCGACAGCGGTGTCATGGGCAGGTTGTCTTTTGTGAAGCCAAGCACTGGCAGCACCGGCGTTTCTGTAGGGCTCGTCACCAGCACAGTGATGTGGATGCCACTGGCCTTCAGCTCCGTGTTAAGGGCTTTAGCCAGGGCCTGAACCATGGCTTTGGTGCCTGACTCATTGGCCATGTAAGGCAAACCATCTATGGCGCCCATGGCTCCGGTTAGCAGGATGCCACCTTTACCTGCAGCCGCCATTTTTCGTCCAAAATGATGGGTTAATGTGATGTGGGAAAGCGCATTCAGTTGAATGGTGGCCATGAGGTGATCAAGACCGAAGCTGAGAAATTTGCCGGGGTTGCCGGTACCTGCGTTTGATATCAGCAGACCAATGTTTAGCTCACCCGTACTTTCAATCACTTTTTCTACTCCGGCTGGTGTGGAAAGGTCAGCCTCGATTACTGTATAGTTGATGTCGTGTTTTTGCTTTAGCTCTTGTCCCAGGTGTTCCAGCAGTTGTTTTCTTCTCGCTACCAGCACCAGATCAAATCCGTCGGATGCAAGTTGCCGGGCAAACTCCTCTCCAATACCAGCGGAGGCGCCTGTAATCAGGGCCCAGGGGCCAAACTTTCCTTTGTCTATCTTCTTCATGGTTACTGCGAATAGTCATGTTCACAGCAAAAGTCCGAAGCTGGCACTTATTTGCTTTGTACAAATAGGTCAATGAGTTGACTATTCTGGTCGGGGAGGTGTCTATGCCTTCAAAGAACTCCGGTAATCGGACGGGGACAACTGAAAAGCGGCTTTGAAAGCCCTGGAAAAATGAGCTACATCATTGAAACCAGTTTGGAACGCTATTTCGCTCACACTAAAGGTACTTACGCCGAGCAACTCCTTCGCCCGTTCCAGTCGTTTGGTGCGGATGTAATTGGCGGGGCTTTGATGGAAACTGGCTTGAAACGAGCGCTGAAAAGTAGATATGCTCATGTTGGAAAGCCTAGCGAGGTCTTCCAGGGAAAGGCCGGAAAAAAGGTGATTGTTGACCACGTCCCTGATGTTGACCTGTCGGGGGGTGAAGAGGTCAGAAAACAGCTGAAGCATCGAGTCGGCATTTTTAGTCTGAACGAGCAGCAGCACAAGCTCCTTTACTTTGAGTTCAAGCAGCTCATCGCTGACCAGGGAGGGGTTGTCGAAGTAGAAGTAGAGGTTTTCAATAAACTTCCCAATCAGCTGGTCAGGAATTACCTTTCTGAAAAATGAATTTGATTCCGAAGCCTTTACAAAAGACGGAATCTCATGCTTATAAACGCTTCGGAGGATATCAGGGTAAAGGTGTACAACGAGAATCTCGTATGTGTTGGAAGCTCCATACTTAAGCAAATCAGCAAAGTGGCTGCCGCACTTCAGCAGCACGGAGTCTTCCGGCCCAACAGGTAGCTGACCGGAGGGGGAATTGATCCTCGCTTCACCAGCGGAAAAGTGGATAAAACAGGCTTCTTCGTGGAAGTCAACAGCAAATCGAAAAGGGGCCTTAATGACCACCTTTTCGATCAGACATTTGTTACGATAGTCAAACTTTTCGTGACTGATGACCATCGTTATAGTTTAGCGAACTGCTTAGACACTTTCTGTGTGCTTTTTAAAGTTATCAAGAATAGCTTGCCAGCCACCTCTCTGCATTTCGATGGGATTTTCTTTTTCAGGGTCAAAGGTCTCCACCACTTTGGTTTTGTTGCCCTGAGCAGTGAAAGTTATGTTTACCTGGCGGCCATCGGCCAGACCATAGGCAATTTGCTCATTTTTTTTCACGAGAGAGTAGACTCCTTCAAAATCGAAGCTGAAGCTGCCGTCCTTGGCGGCCATGGTAGTTTTGAATTTGCCCCCGGTCTTTGGGTCGTTTTCAGCAAAGGGAGCATGCCAGTCGTCGGAGGCATGGCACCATTGGGTAATGTGCTCAGGCTCGTTCCAGCAGGTCCAAACTTTTTCAATAGGAGCATTGACAACGGCTTCTATGGTGATAGGTGCAAGGGTTTTGTTATCGCTCATGACTTTTGTGTTTAAATGAATGAATGATACAAATTTAGGTCATAGCTTCAAAGTGGAAGCTTGCTTAAACCGGCAAATTGGAGGGTGGATTGCGGCAGAAAGTATTCTTTTACTCTCCAACTGCGTCAAGCGCTGCCTGGATAAGTTTTTGGTGCAATCTAAATTCAATTTTTGAGGTGAGGATCTCTATTTCTGGCTTCAAGAGGGGTATTAGGCCGACAGTTTTTGCCTGAACAAGGATACCCAAAAGTCCAATTATCTTGAGACCTTCTTTTTTTGCGATATCTCTTCCCTTTTTTTCATCAACCAGTAGGTAATCGGCCTTTTCTTCAAGGGCGAGCACGATGGATTCAGCCTCACCGAGGTCAAGTTCCAGCTTAAGCGATTGAAGTTTCTTGTAGTCTTTTATTCCCTTTACATTGATCCAGGACGTGTTTATGTCTTCTATAGGGTAGTTGTATTTTCTGAGCGTGGATAATTCTGAGTAAACTGTAGGAGTCAGAAGAACGTTGTGAAAAAGGCTTTGGAGAAGGTGTAGTTTGTTAATAGCCAGCAGACCAGTAATAACCGAACTATCACTTACTACTACCAAGTTTTTAGGAGTTGAAAGATTTGATAGTTTTCAAATCGTCAGAAAGATCATTCAAATCATAGTTGAGGTACTCGTTTCTGTAAGCGAGTTCTCTCTGAAAAGCGATTTTATCTAATGAAACGAGCTCACAAGCCTGGCCAATTGAGAGCTTACCGTGTTTGTACAGCGCAATAGCCAATTCCAGCTGCAGTTCCTCGCTGCTTAGGCCTGTGTTGTCTAAGATAGTATTGTCGATCACCAGAGTCATCTACTTGCTTTTAGTAAAGATAGAAATTTATCACTTCACATGTCAGGTTTAAAACGACGAAGTAACGGTAAAGAGTTTCCTTTTTTTGAAAATCAGTTATTTGCTGAGGCAAGTCACTCAATCACCACCATCTTCTTTTTGCCCTTTATTTTGAACTTTTCCCTGATGAATAGGCGGCCGATCAATCCTGCTCCAATCAGTGAGCCGCTGATGATCATGGTGTTTTTGTCGAAACGGCCCGTGTTGATCACATCGAGGGCCAGGTAACCAGCGCCGGCAATCATGGTAAGCTTCACAAACTTATAGCCGAAAGCAAACCAGGCCCTGGTTTTTTGATCAGTATAAAGCACTTCGAAATTGTTAGGGTGCACCTCATAGCCATCGAACAATACCATGCCCTCTCTGAATCCTTTGATTTGGTCGGTTACTTTGAAGTCATTGTCTTTGATGCGAAAAGCAATGACTTCGCCAGCAAAATACTGAGCCTCACGAGCATTGCTTTTATGGAACAGCAGGTAAGGCTGCTGAGCCCGGAGTGGGAAGCACAGGAGGGTAACGAAGGAGAACAGTAGCAGAGTTTTCGGCATAGTTAGCAATGTAGCAAGAGATATTTATTGAAATGGCATTTCGACCCACTTGCCACCCATCGAAAGGACATTATCCTCAAGTAGCAGCCTTGTTGGTGTTTTACCGCTGACCCTGCGGGCACGATTCCCACCAGGGCCAATACTATTTTCAGAAAGTGGGTGGAAGTGCCGGTGAACATCAGGCTATAACCACCAACTTCATTTTCCCCTTGATTTTAAAGACCCTTCTGAAGATGACATGACTTAGAACACCGGCAGCAATAAGGGAGCTGCCCAGGATGATGGTGCTTCTGTCGGTTTCATAATTGTTCAGTAAATCGAGCCCCAGGTAGGCAGCGCCGGCAATGGAGCAGAGCCTCGACAGCTTGAACCGCAGGGCAAACCAGATAATGGTTTTGTCGTCCATATACAGGTGGGTGACGTCCTTTGGGTCAACTTCATAACCATCGAAGAGTATCAGGCCGTCTTTAAAGCCTTTGATCTGGTCAGTCACCTTGAAATCGTTGTCTTTGATGCGAAAGGCGATCACTTCTCCTGCGTAATACTTGGCTTCCCTTATCCTGCTTTTATGAAACAACAGAAATGGCTGCTGGGCAAGGCATTCTGACGCAATGAAAAATATGAAAAGCAGGGCAAGCAGGTGTTTGACCATGGGCAAAGACAAGATATAAGAAGGGGAGCAAAAGCTCCCCTGTGTAGATTTAAATATTTCTACGCCTTCTTCTTACTCTCACTATAATTACGATTGTGAGGATAATCAGCACAAAAGGCCACAGTTCTACTGTCCAAACCATAAAGCCCAGGAACTTGGCCCAGCCTACGCCAAAGCCGCTTCCTACTTTATAGAAAAAGCCAAAGCCCTCTGAGTCGGTCTGGTAGAAGTTGATCCAAAGCGTGGCAAACTTCACACGGTTTTGCAGGTAGTTCATGCGGCCCTGCATCGATTCAATGTCGGTTCTCACCTGCCCCAGTTGCGCTTCGATGGCCACCATGTCAGTGACTGTTTTGGCTTGCTTGAGCAAATCGATATAGCGGGCTTCCAGCTCTTTTTTGGTTTTGAGCCGGGTTTCCACGTCCACATACTCCTCTGTCACGTCAATGGCGTTCACATTTTTGCTATCCACCTTGCCTGCGTACGAAGAAATGGCAGCCATAAATACTTCAAACTTGTCGTCAGGAATGCGAACGGCTACGCTTTGCTCTATCATGCCCTCGTTCTTGTACATGTTTTCATTGAAAACGTAGCCGGCGTAAGCTGTTACAGCCGAATCAAGAAAGGTGCGTGTTTTGCCCACGTTTTCAGTTTTGAAACGCATGTTGCCTTCCCTGATGAGCTTGCGCTCAATGGTGTTGGGGGCGTCTCCGGAGTGCATTTGGGGAGCCTCTTCGGTAGCAGCCATCTTGCGATCGGCGGCAGGTGCCATTTCGCTGCTGAAACCCATGGGTTCGCCGCCGGAGTTGTTGTTGCCGCATTGCGTGAATAAAAGTACCAGCGCCAGGCCGGTCAGTTTGATTGTGTTGTTCATCTTTATTTTGTGTTTGAGCAATCTCTGGCATTTTTCATGCCATGAGCCGTTCCTTTTATTTTTTTATTTCCTCTGGCGACACTTCTCTCTGTACAGTGTATCCCCAAAAACCGATATTGCCAGTGCCTTCTTCCTGGCCTGTGTTGTCGAACCACCAATCCATGTCATTTTCTACGTCTTGAGGGCCGCCATCTAGAATTTCAATTGTGGAGCCAGCGAAGCTGCTAAATTCCGTTACTTTCCACGACCACGTGACATTTCGGAGCAGGTCTTTGTTCAGGTAGGTTTCGGTGCCATCGGTTGCCGCCACTTTAGCCACCACCAGCCTGTCCAGCGCTTCGTTGTTTCTATCAGCAACGATGGCCCTTGCCTTTGCAATGTCTTCAGCGCTCGAAAGTGGCAGGATGTAGGAGTCGCCATTTTCTGCGCTAAACTCAGTGACCAGAAAGAAGACGGTGGTTTCGTTTCTGGGAATGTCGTCGTCGGTTACTCCGCAGCCTGCAAGTGCTAGTCCGCTCAAAAGTAAGATGAAAAAGTGCCTGATACTCATAATGAATTTAATGCTTGAGCGATAGGACACAGGGAAGCTGGAAGGAGTTGGGGCGGCGAGCGAAAATAGGCAGCGCTTTGCCTCATGGAATTACATCCAGGCAACGCCACAACTATTGATCTATTCGAAAATATCGCCTACTGTGAGGTTGATTGCGGAAAGCATGCCGCATTGAACATGATCGCTGCCGGAAAGCCGGGCGGCAGACAGGTAATGGCCTTCTGGGTTGAGAAGAAAAATCTCCACGATGTTGTCGTTAGGGGAAACCAGCCAATACTCGTTGACCTTGTGTTCGCCGAGAAAGGCTCATCCTCTGCCATTTTTCCCCCGCCCTCCTGAGCGGGTACTGCTCCGAACTAAGATTAGTATTCGAGAAAACGGAGTTGTTCCTATCCCGTTGGTCAGTACCTATCAAGGGATTTGTGTAGGTTAAATAGAAAAGAAAAACTGGTTCAATGCGTCCCGCCCGGCCGGGACAGGCTTGGACCTTTTTCTTTTCTATTTAACCTCTTAATTAATTACCCCTTCCTCTCAGGCCGTTTTCTTGGTTCGTCTACTTTTAGTTTGGTGGTGGAGGTTTCTCCTCCCTGGCTAATGGTAACTGTGTAGGTGCCGGGTACGAGGTAGGTTTTGCCATTGTCGGCCTTTTTCACTGCTTTGGCTTTTTCTTCTCCCAGCTCTGCTTTAAGTGCTTCTACTTGTGCGTCGGCTACCGAGAGGTCGTAAGCGTAGTAGTTGAGCCCTTTGTCGGCTTTTACTGTTGTCTCATATACTTTGGTGCCTTTGTCAGAAGCAAGGGTCAGTGATACGTCGCCGCCTGCTTTCGTATAGAACGGCAGTGTTTGGCTTGGCTCGTTCGCAGGTCTCCATTGGCTGAAGCCTGGCATGCCCCAGCGTTCGCTGTAGGTTACCTTGTCGGTGTCGAACAAGTGCAATGCCTTGGCCAGCACCTCGCCAGTCAGCATTTGCAGGTGGGCCACATTGCCGATGTAGATAGATCGGCCGTGTGTGCCTACGATCAGGTCTTTTTCCCGTGGGTGAATGGCCAGGTCGTGAACGGCTACGTTTGGCAGGCCACCATCAAAGGCCATGAAGCTGGCACCTCTGTCTACCGATACATACAAGCCGTGGTCGGTGCCTACGTACAGCACATTTTCATTTTCAGGATCTTCCCTGATGATGTTTACAGACTCTTTGGGAAGGTTGGTGCCAATCTTCTTCCAGGTAACACCATAGTCCTCCGAAACATAGATGAGCGCATCGAAATTATCCCAGCGGTAGCCGTTGAGCGAGGCGTACACCCGGCTTTCTTTGTGTTTGGAAGGCTCCACATTGCTTACCCAGTAGTTCTGAGGCAGCCCGTTCATCATCTTTGTCCAGCTGTAGCCGCCGTCTTTGCTTACGTGGATCAGCCCGTCGTCGCTGCCTGTGTAGAGCAGTCCGAAGCGGGTGGGAGACTCAGCGATCACCGTCAGGGTGCCGTAGCTCACGTTGCCTTTTTTGCCGCCGTTGGTCAGGTCTCGGGAGAGGGTTTCGAAGCTATCGCCCTGGTCCATGCTGCGGTGGAAGCGGTTGGAGCCCATGTAGAGCACTTCCTGGTTGTGGCGGCTGAGGAAGATGGGCGTTTCCCAGTTCCAACGGTAGGGCCGCTCGCCCAGCTCATGCGATGGAGTGATGCGTTTTCTGTCGCCGGTTTGTGAGTTGCCACGCACGTAGTTACCAAACTGCAGCCCGGTGTAGTAGGTCAGGTTGTCTCTGAAGTCGACCTGCACCTGCATGCCGTCGCCGCCGAAAATGGACTTGAACGGATACTCACCTTCGGCCTGCCAGCCATTGCTGTATTCGTAGTTGCTTGGCCCCATCCACACGCCGTTGTCCTGCAGGCCTCCGTACACATTGTAGGGGCTGGCCATGTCGTAGCTCACCGAGTAGAACTGACCCAGCGGAATGGGGTTGCACTTGTTCCAGGTTTTGCCATCGTCGTAAGAAATGTTGATGCCGCCATCGTTGCCGAGGATGAGGTGACCAGTGCGATTGGGGTTCACCCACAGGGCGTGGTGATCGCTGTGTACGTTGTCGTTGTCGATCGACTCCCAGGTTTTGCCGCCGTCGAGCGAACGGACGATGGGCACACCCATGGTGTAGATATGGTCGGGATCCTGGGCGTCGATACGCACCTGTCCAAAGTAGTAGCCGTAGCTGTACACCAGGTCTTCGATGTAACCTGGGTGTGTTTTGAACCATGTTTTCCCGCCATCGTTGGAGCGGTACATTTCTCCGCCCTTCACTTCGGTGTCAAACAGGAGGGAATTGGCGTCTTCAGTGTATTCCACCAGGTCGAGCGGCTTTACTTTGCCCGCTTCCACGTCCTTTTTGATGTCGGGTGCATTGTATTTCTGAGGAAATCGGTTGGCATCCAGGTAGGCGTTGATGTCCTTGTTGTCGAGGGCCAGAAAGTCGGCATTGGAAATAGTTCTCAGCAGGTCTTTGGTGACCTTGTCTTCCTCTTTTTTCTTGTCATCCTTGTCACGGAAGTCCTGGTTGTCGAGCATTGCATACACATTCGACGGATTGGACACCGACACCTCCAGGCCTATGCGCCCCACACCTTTGGTAGTAGGGAAGCCGCTGGCTGCGGTATTGATTTTCGTCCAGTTGCTGCCACCATCGGTGCTTTTGTAGAGGCCGGAGCCTTCACCTGCGCCGTCGAAGTTCCACGCCTTGCGGTCTTTCTGCCAAAGGGCGGCGTAAAGGATGTCGGCGTTGGAGGGGTCTTTTGCTAACTCAATAGCGCCCGACTTGTCGTTGCTGAACAATGTCTTTGTGTAGGTTTTTCCGCCGTCGGTGGTTTTGTAAACGCCTCTTTCGGCATTGTCGGAATAAAGGTGACCAAGGGCTGCTACCCAGAAGGTGTTGGGGTTAGTGGGGTGCAGGACGATCCTGCCAATGTGATGGCTTTCTTCGAGGCCCAGGTGGCTCCAGGTTTTACCATTGTCAGTGCTTTTGAACACACCATAGCCGGAGTAGGAGGAACGGCTGGAGTTGTTTTCGCCAGAGCCCAGATAGATCGTTCCACTGTTCCAGTCGACAGCTATGTCGCCTATCGACATCACAATCTCATTTTGAAACATAGGGGTGAAGCTGATGCCGTTGTTTTTTGTTTCCCATAAGCCACCCGAGGCATAGGCCACATAGAAGTGGGTAGGGTCGGAGGGGTCTACTTCTATGTCATCCACACGGCCGCTCATTACTGTGGGGCCCACATTGCGAAAGGGAATGTTTTTCACCAGAGAATTTTGCTGAAGAGCCAGCCTTTGCTGGTAGCCCTGCCAGCGCTCTGCGGCGAGTGTTGCTTTGGGTACTATTTCGGCGGGAGCAGCCTTTTTTCGCTGCGCCAATGCTGGCAAGGCCAGGAAAAGGGTCAACGATAAAGTGATTAGTAATTGTCTGTTGTTCATTTGAATCCTCTTTTTTTGTACTATTTAACTAAAAGTAGGCAAAGGTGAAATGTGAATAGTGGTAAGTGGGGTGATGTTGGTCGTGGATTAATCGGCAAATTGACTACCTTTAAGTAGGTGTCGACTGTAGAAATGCTGAATAAGGCTGTTTATCCCAAACATTT
Source organism: Imperialibacter sp. (assembly GCF_040222385.1). Classification (GTDB taxonomy): domain Bacteria; phylum Bacteroidota; class Bacteroidia; order Cytophagales; family Cyclobacteriaceae; genus Imperialibacter. Next base: position 6,466 of record NZ_JAVKDF010000042.1, on the reverse strand, counting down.
ACACAAACTACCCTACTATGAAAACGATGACCTGCCGACAGTTGGGAGGGGCCTGCGACAAAGCCTTCCATGCTGCCACGTTCGACGAAATAGCTCAGCTAAGCAAAGCCCATGGCACTGAAATGTTTCAAAAAGGAGATACGGCCCATCTCGAAGCGATGCAGGCCATGGGCGAGCTAATGAAATCGCCGGAGAAAATGAAAGCCTGGTTTGAGGCAAAGAAAAAGGAGTTTAAAGCCCTTCCTGATCATTTGTAAAACTGCGTGGCGGCTTGTGCGCCTCGTTTCTTGATTCCAATCAAGTGCTCATATGTATGGTAGTGTATAAATTGCCTAAAAAAAGATATGCTCACTTCCGTTGTTCCCAAGCTTCCTTTTATCAACAAGCAGGAAACTGTCAATTTTTATGTGAATCAGCTGGGTTTTACTCTGCGGTCCGATTATGTCGACTACCTGATCATGGACAAAGACGGGGTGGAGTTGCATTTCTTTTCATTCCCCACTATTGTTCCGGCCAAGTCCGACTTTATGATTTATGTGCGTGTGGACAGCGACATTGAAAGTCTTTTTGAAAAGTGCAGGCAGGGCAGTTCGGCGGTAAAAATCATCACCCGTTTGGAGTCGAAACCCTGGGGGCAAAAGGAGTTTGCCATCGCCGACCCCAACGGTACTTGTCTCACGTTTGGGGAGGCCTTCAGTTAAAGTGCGAAATACGGGCATTTCGGCTTCTTTTTCGAATATTATTGGTCGAAGGCGTTTGTGTCTCATTCTTTCACCTTTTGCCTCTTTATTCTTTGCAATACAGCCCATCTTCGTATGCTACGTCGCAAATTCCTCTTCAGAAAAGTCCAGTTTTTGCTGAGCTTGGGTTGCTAAGGGTGTAAGACCTATACGTGAACTGGCTGTTGTTCGAAGATAAAACGGTAACAGAGTCTTGTACGATTTTAGAGCTATTTGCGGCGAATATGCTGATTGATAAATATGCCTATGTAGCGTCCAAAAAAATCACCGTTAAATAGTGCGCTAACACAAGACATTATGGGGCCTCACCTGCAAGGAAATCGCAGTAGGGATTGCAGTCCCCGCACACATTATGTATTTTTATTCATCGGCGTGGCTATTTGCTGAGGGCAGCGGTATCTCTTACCCATCCCAAGGGCTGCTTCTGGGCGTTAACTTGGAAAATGAAAACACTAAGCATCAAAAACACAATATTAGGAACTGTTCTGTTTTTCCTCACGTCGTTTGCATTTGCACACCCAACAGGAAATATGATTACTATTGGTGAGAGTGTGCTATGGTCATATATAAATCCAATAAATGACATAAACCATTATGCCTGTGTAATGATTTGGACAAAAGGTTCTCAACCAAAAGTGTTTATTCAATCCGAGTATGCAGCAAGTGACTTTATGCTTTACAATAACCAGAATGAAATCTACATTATAGAAAGGAGGTTTTTGCAAGCATCCGATGAATTTCATATAAGGGTTTTAAAATCAACAATTGGTTCGCAGCCAAAGGTTATTTGGGATTGGTTCAAAGACGATTACAGGATTGGAGAAGGTGGATTTTTTATGCTTTCTGACAATCAAATGGTTTTCGGGAAATACCCTGAAATATATAGCTCGAAAAAAGGAGAGCAGCCCACAAAGTATTTCGAATTTGACCTTCCAATAAAAAGAATCCGGGCTGTTGAGGACAGCCAAATCCTTCTTTTGGATGATGAGGGTTGCTATTTGGTGCAACAAAATGGAAGCATCCTTGAACAATGGAATGAATTAACTGATCCTAGTGTGCAAAATTCGCCATTGAACCGAAATCAATTGTTTGACGCAGATTATTCTAATGGAGAATTACTGCTTTCTTATTGGGGCAGAAGATCTTTTGATTTAATTGATGCAAAAGGAAACCGTCAAATTATTCTTCAACAAACTGAACCATTGACACCTCACTGGGTGGCATTCTGGAACAAAGAAAAACTATTGTTTTCATCGCAATTGATTTTTGATGGAAGCACCCCTAAACCTCACTTAACCCTACTGAATGAACAAAACGATCAGAGAGTAATATGGAGCATACAGTAAAAAGACATATTTATTCTGTGGTCTCTGTTTCGCTGTTAACGTTTCAATGTGGTATAGCTCAAATAAAAAGCAAAACAGACTCTGACTCAATCGACACGGTATTGTCTAAGGTAACGTCTTCCAATAACAATCACGTTTAATAACTATTTGGAACCCACTACGCTATTGGAAAAGTAGTTTTGACCCTGGCCAAAAAGTAATAAACTGTTTGGGCATGTAGATCAGGACATGGCGGTGGCTTCTAAATGCTTTCGAACCTAGTTCTCGCCACTTTGTGTATTTTTGTTTACCCAAACTTATTATCAGGAGCGTGCCAGCTGGCAACACCGAAATTAGCTAGAACACAGATCGAATATGAAGGACACAAGTCACCACGATGAGCGTATTGCAAAAATGATCTTTGCTTCCGTGTATCCGCATTATGCAACGAAAGTTGAGAAGAAGGGTAGAACCAAAGCTGAATTGCACGAGGTCATTCAATGGCTAACCGGCTATAACGAAAAGAAGCTTCACGAGCTCATTGAAAACAAGGCCACATTCGAACAATTTTTTGAGGGTGCCTCGCTCCATCCCAATGCTCACCTGATCACCGGCGTCATCTGCGGCTATCGGGTGGAAGAGATCGAAAATCGATTGACACAACAAACCCGGTACCTGGATAAGCTGGTCGACGAGCTGGCAAGAGGCCGCAAGATGGAGAAGATTTTGCGGGTAGCTTAAGTTTGCCTGCGAGCCCCCGAAATGCCCTGACCCTGTCGGAAAGTGCTGATTATTCTATAAAATTATTGCGTAGCTAAATAACTACATATATATTTGTAGTCAAATAGCTACATAATGAATTTAAGACGTGACGTTTTCCAGGCCATAGCCGACCCCACAAGGAGGGCCATTCTTCTCCTGGTGGCTGCCCAGTCGATGACAGCAGGGGCCATTGCCTCCAACTTCGACACTGCCAGGCCGACGGTGTCAAAGCACCTGCAGATTCTCACTGAATGCGAATTGCTTGAGCAAGAGCAGAACGGAAGGGAGATTTCCTATCACCTCAATGCGAAAAAAATGAAAGAAGTAGCCGATTTCATTGAACCATTTCGCAAAATGTGGGACGACAGGTTCAATAAATTGGAAGCTGTGATGAAACAGCACAAAACCCCGTAAAAAGGATTTTATGGAACGCAAAACAAAAATTCATGCCGAAGATGGCAAGCAGGAATTGCTGATCACGAGAGAATTCGATTTACCATTGGAGCTGCTGTTTAAGGCCTATGTAGAGCCAGGGATTGTGGAACAATGGATGGGCACGAAAGTGCTGAAGCTTGAAAGTAAAAAGCACGGCAGTTGGCAATTTGAAACCACCGATCCAAAAGGGAACAAGCATGGCTTCAATGGGACAATACATGAATTCGTTCCCAATGAAAAGATAACGAGGACTTTTGAAATGGACAATGCACCTTTTGGAGTGCAACTGGAATTCCTTGAATTTGAAAAGCTGGGTGCCGATACCAGCAAACTCACCATGCACGTCGTTTACAGGTCGGTGGCCATCCGTGACCAAATTTTGCAGCTGCCCTTTGCGCAAGGCATTAATATGGCCCACAACCGCATCCAGGAAATATTAGGCCAAAGCTAATCGCTGAAAGACATTAAAACTTACACCCGAACACACAAAATAACTAACCATGACAAAGACACACCCACCTGCCGGAAGAGTAGGAAAAATCACTTACTGGATTGCCACCATTTGGCTCGCCCTGGGCATGACTTCAACTGGCATAGTGCAGATCATAAAAATGCAGGAAGAGGTAGAAAAAATGGCTCAATTGGGCTACCCCAGCTACATACTCACCATACTTGGTCCGCTGAAGCTTTTGGGAGTAGTGGCCGTGCTTGTCCCCAAATTTCCTCTGCTGAAGGAGTGGGCCTATGCTGGCTTTTTCTTCAATATGGTGGGCGCCATCTTTTCTCATGTAGCCGCCAGCAGCGATGCTATGGAGCTCTTTGGGCCAACGTTGTTGCTGGTGCTGACTGTGGTGTCGTGGTATTTCAGGCCATCGTCCCGCAAACTTGCTTCAGTTGCCTGAGCCGGTAGCGATATGTACGCCTCGGATTGTGTTTTTACTGCCTCTCACCTAAATTTAGCAACATGAGCCATATGAGCCCCAGTATCGATGCTTTTTTCAGTAAAACTTCCCGCTGGCAAGAGGCCTTCCATCAATTGAGGAGGATTATTCTCGACACTGAGCTGGAGGAGGAGTTGAAATGGGGAAAGCCTTGTTACACGTTGCGGGGAAACAATGTGGTGTTAATCCATGGATTCAAGGAATATTGTGCTGTGCTTTTCCATAAGGGTGTGCTGCTGGAGGATAAGCATGGCTTGCTGATACAGCAAACTGAGAATGTGCAGGTGGCACGCCAACTCCGGTTTACAAGTGCTGAGCAAGTAGCAGAGATGGAGCCGATCATCAAAGGCTATACTCTCGACGCCATTCGAGTAGAAAAATCGGGTGCTCAGGTGGAGCTTAAAAAAACATCAGAATTCAATATGCCGGAAGCGTTTCGCCAGACGCTGGACGAAAACCCTGGTTTCAAAGCTGCTTTTGAGGCATTGACGCCAGGGAGGCAAAGGGGGTATCTGCTGCATTTTTCTCAACCCAAGCAATCCAAGACCCGGGAGGCAAGGATCGAAAAGTATATGCAGCATATTTTGAATGGAAAAGGACTAAACGATTAGCCAGATGTCAAAAAAAGAACTACCACCAGCACAAAGCGAAGAGCTGCTCAATACACTGAAGGCCCGCTTTGAGAAGCACATGAATCGCCATAAAGGACTGGAGTGGACCAAAGTAAAAGCAAAGTTGGAAGCCAGCCCGGACAAGTTATGGGTGCTCGACGACATGGAAACAACAGGCGGCGAGCCCGACGTTGTTGGCTTTGATGCCAGTACCGGGGAGTACATTTTTTATGACTGCTCCGCTGAAAGCCCGAAAGGGCGTAGAAGCCTTTGTTTCGACCATGAAGCACTTGAGTCGAGGAAAGAACATAAGCCAGTGGACAGTGCCGCCAATATGGCCGCCACCATTGGGATTGAGTTGCTGACCGAAGAAGAGTATCGCATTCTGCAAACCCTTGGAGAGTTCGACTTGAAAACCTCAAGCTGGGTGCAAACGCCTCCTGCAATACGAAAACTTGGCGGGGCACTCTTCTGCGACCGCCGCTTCAATCATGTTTTTCTGTACCACAATGGTGCAGAGTCTTACTATGGCGCCAGGGGATTCCGTGGCTCGCTGAGGGTTTAGATAGGCAAGATCAACGCTGTCGTCAAGTTCTTTGTCCCCCAGTCTGTTCCTTCGAGCCATTTATTCCTGTCACCCAAAACAAAAGCAGATTTCGAGATTCTTTTTTTAGTAATATCGCAGAAAAAATAATCGTAGCTAGACGTCAGTGTTATGGGAAAGATCATCAGGCCAACCTATCCGGTTGAGTTCAGCGTAGGGCTTCTTTTGCTTATTTTCGCTTTGTCTTCCTTTTTGGGCTCCCAGCTTTTTGAGGCTCCCTTCGGCGAACTCAAGGAGGATACCAGCGGGTATATAGGCATGGCTCTGGTGGGTCTTGCGGTCGTTATTATGGTGTTAATCCTTTGGGAAGAATTCTTGTTCCCCATTACAGTAGTACCCACCGAAGGGCAGGTGGTCTTCAGAAACCACCGAAACAAGTTGCTGACACAATTATTCATCTATTTCAGCATACCAGCAATTTTCGTTTTCATTTATGCCAACTACGAAGTAAACCAGGTTCGTTTCTTTATCTGGGCGGCCATTTGTGTGATTGCACCGGTTGCGGGGAAGCTAATTTCCGGGATCAATAACTACAATGACTTTTTGAAGCTGACAAACGAGGAGATCGCCTACAAAAACAATAGGAAAGAGGGCACATTTAAAGTAACTGATGTGCAACACATCACCCCTGTGAAAGACGAGCGAAATGTTCTTCATAAGATTCAAGTGCAGCTGAACAATAACAGCCAGGTGATAATAGACCTTGATGAAATGGAGCTGGCGGACTTTTATAATTCGATTGATGAAGCGCTGAAAGCTCACTACGAACCCATTTTGAAGGACGCCAAAATTTCCAAGTAGTTTAGCTGGTTGCGGAAAAGAGGTAGCTCAGATGGCGAAATGTCGCTGGCCCCGCTGACTACCTACCTTAATGAGGCGGATTTACTTCTCCGCCACCAACCCAAGATGATGAAACCTGGGTTCGCTCTCGCAGATAGGGTAGAGGGTGTCCACAAACTGCTTGATATAGGGGGAATCTTTGTGCTTTTCGTCAGCATCCTCACCCGTAAAGCACATAAGGTGCACAAACTCCTGTATGTCGTGATTG
>NZ_JAVKDF010000041.1:0-510 GCF_040222385.1 Imperialibacter sp. | reverse complement strand
TTAGTCCAGGTTGTACCCATTGTTATGCAGAAGCACTAACTAAACGGTTTCATCGGAATTTTCCCAATGGATTTGATTTAACCCTGCATCGGGAACGCATAAAACAACCCTTGCGTTGGCGCAAGCCAAGTCGCATTTTTTGTCAACTCTATGAGTGATTTGTTCCATGAAGGCGTGTCCATCGAATTCCTTAAAGACGTGTTTGATGTGATGGGTCAAACACCTCAGCATACCTATCAAATTTTGACCAAGCGGCACAAGCGCTTAGCTGAGCTGTCTCCTCAGTTAGAATGGCATAACAATATTTGTATGGGGGTATCGGTTGAAAATCAGGACTATGTTCACCGTGTTGATTACCTGCTACAAGTTACAGCCAATGTGCGTTTTCTCTCTTGTGAACCACTTCTCGGTGATTTACATCTTAATTTAACGGATATTCATTGGGTCATTGTTGGTGGCGAATCTGGGAATAAATATCGTCCGATGAAGCTAGAGTGGGCGCAAAGTATC
>NZ_JAVKDF010000040.1:0-211273 GCF_040222385.1 Imperialibacter sp. | reverse complement strand
TTGCCCGACTTAAGTGTCTGTAATGCTTCCTCGAAAAGTTGCTCCAACTCACTCCGAGGTGGTCTCTTTGATTCCATTTCTGTCATAAGTTCTCATTTTATTTTTACTTATACTTATGACACACTTTTCTGAACAGTCTCCAATTCACTGGTTCCGTTCTGACCAACCAGCCCCTACCTATTCCTCATGATCGTCAAAGCCCCATTGTACTTCCTTTCCGAAGTTGAGAAGGTGATAACGTAGTAGTAAGTGCCGTCCGGCAGGATATCATTCCCTCGAGTGCCACGCCAGTCGTTTTGGTAAGCAGTTTCCTGGAAGACCATAGTGCCAAAGCGATCGAACACCCGCACATTAACATCTCCGAACGTCTCCACATTTCGGATCACCCAGGTGTCGTTCTGGCCATTGCCGTCAGGCGTGAATACGTTGCTGGCCACTATCCTGTAGTCGTCGCTCACGTTCACTGTCACGGTATCTCTGTTTTGGCAGCCAAACTGATCTGTGACCAACAGCTCGTAGTCGGTGGTTTGCAGCGGTGTCGCCCAGGTGGTGGGCACGTTGGAATTGGCCAGGCCATCGATAGGGCTCCACACATAGCTCACGCCGCCACTGCCTGTCAGCAAGGCTGAATAGCCTTTGCTCACGGTGGTGTCGGCTCCAGCATTCGGCTCCGGCAGGGCATAAATAATGACTTGCCGCTGAAAAACGTCTTTGCAGTTGTTGCCTGAGTTGGCAGCCAGCGTAATGGTGTAGACCCCGGCCTCCTCATACAAGTGGGTGGGATTGGAAGAGGCTAAAGTTTGCCCATCCCCAAAATCCCATTCGAAGGTGAGATCACCACTGGCTATTTCTGAGCGGTTGACAGGCTCGATCTCAAATCCATCACACACATTGTCAACCGTAAAATTGGCTACCGGGAAGTCATGAACCACCACCTCTTTTACCACAATGGCTTTGCAGCCAGCTTCTGACTCAGCCAGCAAAGAGGCCTGGTAGCTACCAGGATTGAGGTACTGCTTGCTCGGGCTCACAACAATGGAGTTGGTTTGATCACCAAAATTCCAAAGGTAGCTGGCTATCGCTCCGGATGCCAGCGTCGTTTTGTTCTCAAATGTCGTGGGGGACCCATCGCATACCGGATCAGCAACAAAATCAGGCTTTGGCAAAGGAAAAACCTCCACGGTTTTCTCAAGAACAGTTGTGCATCCGCTGTCAGAGGCTCCTTCCAGCCGTACCGTAAATGCGCCCGCTTCTTCGTATGAGTGAACTGGATTTACTTCATTCGATGTTTTACCATCACCAAAGAACCAGGTGTACAACACTTCGCCAGAAATAATGCTACTGAGATTAGAGAATACCACGGCCTTATCGATACACACATCCTCCATCACAAAGCTGATAAGTGGAAGTGGCGATACGGTGATCTTGGAGGAAAACTGATCTGAGCAACCACTTTCTGCCGTAACCGACAGCGTCACCGTGTATATACCAGCACTGACATAATCGTGGCTTGGACTGATTTCCTCCGAAACAATACCATCGCCAAATTCCCAGCGAAAGCTGACATCTGAACCGGTGGAGGTGTTGTTGAAAATAGCTGAGGCATCTAGGCAGATATTCTCCACGGAGAAGCTCGCCACCGGCTGTTCATACACATCTATTTCGACTAAAAATTCTGAAACGCAATCAAAGCTTGTCGTCGCTGTCAGGCTGATGGCGTAGTGCCCCGGCTCCTCGTACTTGTGAGATGGATTGATGGAGGTAGACTGGGTGCCGTCGCCAAAGTCCCACACATAGGTAAGCGTGCCTGACGACACAGAGCTATTGTTTTTAAAAGTGGACGTCTCCCCAAAGCAAACATTGCCAACTTCGAAAGCGGCGACGGGTTGCGGAAATACCACCACTTGCTTGCTGAAGCTGGCTTCACAATTTTTATCGCTTGTGATAGTCAGGCTGGCCTGAAAAGCGCCTGGTTCTTCAAAAGTATAGCTCGGATCCTGCTCGCTGGAAGTGGCGCCATCTCCGAAGTTCCAGGCAATTTCATCGATTGAACCAAGAGGCAGGGTCGACAAGTTTGAGAAATCCATCGGCTCTCCAAAACAAACATCCTCCTGCGTAAACGACACTTCCGGAACAGCGTTGACCACTGCGGCCAGACTTAGAGAGTCGACGCAACCTGCCTTGCTCGTCACTATCAACTTCACAGGGTAGGTGCCGTAGCTATCATAACCATGCTTGGGAGAAGTCGAGACCGAAGAGGAAGCATCACCAAAGTCCCAAACCTGAGAAGCTACCGTTCCACTGGGCACGGTTGAAGTATTGACAAACTGTGAAGCCAGCCCTTCGCAGACCTCTCCCACGCTGAAAGCTACATTGGGCAAGGCGCTCACTTCTACTTCGAAAGGCAAGGTGAAAATTGCTGTACAAGTGCCGCTTTGCACCTCTGCCCTATAGAATGTCGTCGAAGTTAAATCGGTAAAAGACTGGCTGGTGGTGGTGTTGATAATGTCTGTCCAGGCGGTTCCATCCGGCGACTCCTGCCACCTGAGCACAGCTCCTGTTTGTCCTTTCAAAAGGATTGTCCCTTCATTCGCCTCTCCACACACCAGCGAGGGGCCGCTTAGCTCCCCCGCCACAGTCGCTGGGTCAATCTGTACTTTCACCTTATTGGTGATCTTTTCATCACACACACCACTTTTTATAATGGCTCTGTAGAACGAGGTGGTAAGCAAATTTTCGTAATCCAGGGTTGTGGTGGTATTGACAATGGGTGCCCAGGGTTCCTCGCCAGTGGGCGACGACTCCCAGCGAACCACTAAACCCGTGTTGCCTGACAGTGTGAGTTGGCCTGAATTGGTGCCATAGCAAACAACCGCCGATCCATTCACAAGGCCAGCGACTGTTGCTGGCGACACTTCTATTTCAGCCACGCTTGACGGGCTGCTGCTGCAAACGCCATTTTGCACAATTACCCGGTAGTAAGTAGTGGCTGTCAAATTGTCGAAAGGCATGGAGGCGGCAGTGGAGGCAATGGGTGTCCAGGGGCCGGTTGAGCTGGCGGACGACTGCCATTCTACTACCCCTCCTGTGTAGCCCGATATCTCCAGGGTGGTGGAGTTGGTGCCACTGCAAACAGTGGTGCCACCGCCCAGGGTACCGCCTACGCTAAGCTCGTCAATTTGGACGGTAGCCATAGAGGAGTAGACTCCATCGCAAACTCCGTTTTTGACAAGCGCCCGGAAGTACGTGGTTTGCGCCAGGTCGCTGTAGTCGAGCGATGTGGTGGTATTGTCGATGGTGATCCATTGGTCTACGCCTGTGAGGGACCTTTCCCACCGAACCACATCGCCTGTTTCTCCTGATAAAGTCAATGTATAAACTGCGTCGTCATCTTCGCAGCGGGTAGTGCTCCCCGCCAGTGTGCCACCCACCGAGGTGGCAAATATCTCAACCGTCGTGCTGTGGGTCGCCTCGCAGGTAAAGCTTGAAGTAACTGTCAACTCTACGGTGTAAACACCGGCTGTTGGGTAGGTGTAAGTTGGGTTGGGGTCGGTGGAAAGCGGACTTCCGTCTCCAAAGTCCCACGAGTAGGTAACAGGCCCACTGGTAATAGTGGAAAAGTTGGTGAAGGCGGTGGCCGTGCCGAGGCAGGTATCGTCGACTTCAAAATTAGCCACCGGGTTGGGCCGCACATTGATGATTTGATTGACTACATCCACGCAGTTATTGGCCGAGGTGGCCTCCAGCGTTACTTCGAAGGTGCCCGGGCTGGCGTAGTCGTGCGTGGGGATTGCGTCCGTCGACTGACTTCCGTCGCCGAACGACCAAAGATAGCTCGCAGCATCGGTGCTTGTATTGGTGATGGAAGCAGTCTCTTCAAAGCAATGATCGCTGAAGGTGAAGTTGGCCACAGGTTGTGCAAACACTTCCACCTGTTGGGTGATTAAATCGGTGCAGCCGCCGGCGACTGAGGTCACCAGCAGGCTCACGTCATAAACCCCATCAGAAGCAAAAGTATGGGTGGGGCTGATTTGGCTGGAGGTGGGGGAGCCATCGTCAAAATCCCAGGTGTAAGTAACATTGCCTGACGCAATGGAGGAGTTGTTGGTGAAAACGATGCTTTCACCCAGGCACACATCTCCGGGAAAAGTGAAGTCTGCTATCGGGTCGGGGAAAATTGTGATGGACTTGCTCAGGCTGCTTTCGCAGGCATTGTTGGTGGTGGCAGTGACCGTAACGGTGTAAGTGCCGGCTGCTGCATAATCGTGGGTGGGGTTGATGGAAATAGCGGAGTTGACGATGGTGCCATCGCCGAAGTCCCACTCAAAGTCGGTGATGGTGGAGCCGCCCCCTATGGAGGTAAGGTCAGTAAACGACTGCGTGGTGGACACACAGCGGTCGGCGGCAGTGGCCGTAAAATTAACCGACGCAGTGGGGTGCACTGTCACCGTGGTGGAGAAGTCGTCCTGGTCGCCATTGCTGTCCATCACCCACAGCCTCACCACAAAGTCACCCGCCGATGCATACACATGGCGGGGGCTGGGCACGGTGGAGCTTTGCCCATCGCCAAAATCCCAGGAGTAGAAGGTGATGCTGCCCGACAGTGTGGTGGAACCGTTGACAAAAACGGTCTCCTGGCCTTTGCACACAGGTGCGGCAGTAAAGGTGGCAGTGGGGACTGCCTTTGCTGTCTGCCAACACAGTAGCAGAGCAACCGTGGGTGCCAGTAGTTTTAACTTGGTTAGGTCGATGTACATGGTGGTTTTTTTCCTCAGCCAGCTGGCGTAACCCTACCCCCCTCTGACTCCGTCCGGCCCGTGGGAGAGGGGTTAAGCGGCAAGCTTTCTAATTTTCTATTATTTAGTCCATAGGTCGTTTTTTACATCAATAGGTCTTTACAAACCTGATCGTTTTCGAAATCCTTCCCGCCTGTATGGCCATGATGTAGGTGCCAGGCACCATCCCGTGCATATTAAACTCAATGAGCTCCTCTATTCCGACGAATTCGTACTCCGCTATTTTGAGCCCGCTTAGGTTGAATACTTGTACCAGTACGGGTGCTTCGTCGCTCAGCTCCAGGTCAATTTTCACCACATCTTCTGCCGGGTTGGGGTACAGATTGCTCCGGTAAAGCTCCAGCAGCCTCACCTTGTCGGTGGCTGGCTCCGACGGCCTGAACTCCAGCACCTTCAGCAGCTTCTCCTCCGTGTCGGAGCAAACTCCATTTGATACAGTCAGGCTCACCGTGTAGTCTGCTGGCCGGTAATAGATATAAGAAGGGTTGGCCCTCACGGACGAAAACCCATCGCCGAAGGTCCATTTGAAGGAAAGTGGCTCGGGTTCGGTCAGCTGCACAAAATGCACCTCTTCCTCCACACTTACTTCACTTGGTATCAAGAAGCTGGCCTTTATTTTTTGGGTGGTTTCCTTCACTTCCACCACGTCTGTTTCAGCGCAGCCGTCTGTTGCGGTTACCTGTAAGTAGTAGGTGCCAGGCTCGGTTGGGTAAATGACCTGATCGGTTGAGGTATAGCCAGTATTCGATGTCCAAACGTAGGAAACATTGGCAACGCCAGCATCCAGAAAGAACTCCTCAGGAGAGCAAATCAATGCCTCGGCCGCCAGATTGAGCCCCAGGGTTGGTTTGACGGTTACGTTGATTTTGTCACTGTTTTCACAGCCGAACTCGTTGGTTACAGTAACCGAATATGTTCCTGTGACACCGACAGCTTTAAACCTGGTGTCAGACAAGTCATTCCATCTATAACCTGCCTGAACTCCCGCATCCACCTCAACCGTTTCGCCATAGCAAAGCACAACATCCGGCCCCAGGTCAACTATAGGGTTAGGTCTGATAACTACGCTGGTGGTATCTGCATTCACGCAGCCATTGCGGTCTGAAATTTTGAGCCAGTAGGTATCACTTTCTGTAATCTTTATGTTTTTTCCGGTGCTGCCTGTTGACCATAAGAACTCACTCCTGATATTATCTACCCCGAGGAGCAGGCTTTCGCACTCTTCATATTCATCGGCGAACGCCAGGGTAGGAAGCTCATTGACCGTGACTTTAATCTCTTCATAGAAAGTGCAGCCTTTTGGGCTGGTGAGTGTGACACCGTAAGTGCCCGAGGAAGTGACAGCAAGCAGAGGGTCGGTGGAGCCATTGCTCCATTTATAGCTACTGGCTATGTCTGACGAGGCGTCAAGTGTTAGAGGCTCTCCCTTACACAATACTATATCGTCGCCCAGTGAGATCACGGGCCTGGGGTAAACGATCAGGTTGACGGTGTCCCTGTGAATGCACAAGTCGTTGCTGATGGTTTCCACCCAGTAGGTGCCGGTCTCGCTGGCAGTTATTGTAGGGCTTGTATGCCCTGTCGACCACAAATAGCTGGCGGCACTGATCATTGGATCAAGCACTTCTTCTCCACAGGCCTCCCGGTCTTCGCCCAGGTCTGGCAGCTCCGATTCGAGCAGCGCAACCTCAACGGCACCCGATACAGCGCAGCCATTCGTATTGGTGACCCTAACGGTATAAGTGCCACTTTGGGTGGCTAAATATGTGCGATTGGAAGAGTTATTTTGCCATTTATAAGTACTGCCCGGGTTACCGGCATCCAGCAGGTAAGTGGATTCACAGGTTTCGATGGAAGCAGGAAGATTGAGCGATGGTCCTTCGTTGACGACTATTTCTTTTGTTTGGGTTCTCTCGCACGAAGCATCCGTGGAAGCAGTCAATGTAACGAAATAGCGTCCTTTTGTTTGGTAGCTATGGGTCGGCTGAAAAGCTTCAGAAGTATTGCCATCGCCAAAGTTCCACAGGTAAGAAACGTCGCTGAGGTTCCCGGCATACGAAGTGGAGTTTGTGAATGTTAGCTGTTCGTCCTCACATACGTTTTTGAACACAAAGTTCGGCTTCGGAGAAGGTTTCACAGCCACCAGCTTGCTCACTTCTGTTTTGCAACCTGCAGCATTAGTGGCCACTAGCGTGACCTGGTAGGTATTGGCTACACTGAAAACCTTGTCAGGTTGGCTATTGGCTGATTGCGTGCCGTCGCCAAACGACCAAAGGTAGTTCAAAGTGCCGGTGTCGTTGGATAATACGGGCTCAAAGCTAATGGCATCACCCTCGCATTGGCCTGTAAAAGCAATGTCCACTTCGGGTGACTCGAGGAACGTCACGAGGATATTGTCTTCGACCCAACAGTTGCCTACACTTACCCGAACGGTGTAAGTGCCATTTTGGGTAACGCTAATGCTTTGGCTGGTCTGGCCTGTCGACCATAGGAATTGGGCACCCGGGTTTTTCGCATTAAGTGTAACCACCTTCCCTGCGCAAGCTGTAATGTCTCCGCCCAACTCCACAGAAGGCAGTGGAGATACAGTGATAAACACCTCGTCTGAGTCGGTACAACCATTTTGATCCACAAAAGAAATGCTATATAAGCCGGTGGTGGCAACATTGATCTTTCTGGTGGTTTCCCCTGTTGACCAGGCATAGGTGCCATTAGGGAAAGCCCCTGCATCAAGGGTCACAGGGCCGCAAACTTCCCTGTCTAAGCCCAAATCAATTTGAACGGGGCTGTTGAGAGTCACAGTTGTTTCGTCGGTTAACAGGCAACCATTTGGGGTCGTCACTTCAATGCCTATGGCCATGTTTAAGGTTACGACATAGGTTTGGTCGGTACCAAGTGTACTTCCTGAGCCGACATCGTACCATCTGTAGGTAGCGCCAGGGCTGCCAGCGTCAAGAACAAGCTGGTTACCGCAGGTAACGGAAGTAGCAGCCAGGTCAAGGTCAGGTGCGGGGTAGATTTCGATTTGCTTCAAAAATTCTTCCGAGCACTTTCCGGCAGTGACTTTAAGCGTTACATCAAATAAACCGGCTTCGTCGAAGGTGTGGAAAGGGCTTTCTTCTGTGGAGGTGGTGCCATCGCCAAAAGTCCAGAGATAAGTAACAGGAGAAGCGGTGCTTGTTGAGGTGTTGGTAAAGCCAACTGAAGTTCCCTGGCAGGCATTTTCTGCGTCAAATGAAACGGCAGGAGGAGCATCTACCACAATGCCCCTGGTGAATGTGTCGCTGCATCCGTTTTGCGTTTCCACTTCGAGGGTAACTGTATAGCTACCCGATGAAGCGTAGGTAGTGGAAGGATTTGAGGTATCGGCTGTTTCTCCGTTGCCAAAATCCCACTGACGGGCAACAACAGGATCGCTGGCTGTCATGGAAAATGAAATATCTGTAAAGGATACCTCTTCCCCTTCGCAAACCTGGAGGCCGCTGGCCAAAAAGCCGGCTTCGGGTGCTGGCAGCAGGCTAACGGAAACAGCATCGGAAACTGAACAGGTGCCTGCCTCCACTGTTAAGCGGTACTGCCCCGCTTCGGTTACTTCAAGGGTAGGATCATAGCCCAGTTCGTCGCCCGAGGCCAGGTTTACCCACACGTAAGAGTCTCCGCTAATATTGGAAGCAAGCGTGGCGGCTTCACCCTGGCAAACAAGGACGTCATCTCCCAGGTCAAGCACGGGCACATCGTCGATGGTAATAATTACATTGTCTGAATAGGAACAGGACGGGGTCATGGTGTCGCTGCTGGGTGAGTAGGTGATAGTCACGCTGTAGTTGCCGGACTCGGTCACTAGCAGATTGGAGCCGATTTCGGCTATTGGGCTGCCATCCTTTGTCCATTCATAGTGTACCGCACCGGTGGGGGGCACCGAAGAAGGCGTTGCATCCAGCACGGTGCTTTCGCACACTGTTCGGTTGGCCCCCAGGTCGCCGGGGTCGACAATATAGACCGGGATGGAGAAAGACGCCTCGCAGTTCTGGGGATCGTCCGTGGTCAACACGGCCTTGTATGAACCGGATTCGGTTACCTCTAATTGATCCCCAAAGGCTATTGCCTGCTCAAAGTCAGGGTGTTTGTACCAAGTAAAGGATGTGCCTGCCGGAAGATAGACGGTGGCGTCTGCCGATGGGTCGATAGTAAAACTGCCGGAGCAGCTCAGGGCGGAAGGGCCCAAGTTGAACGAGGGTCTTTGGAAGACTTCCACTGTTTTTTCGACAGACGACTCACAATTATAAGAGGAAGTGGCGGTAAGGGTTACCGGATAGCTGCCGAAGGTGGGGTAATCATGTGTATGGACCGAATCCTTATTAGCCGAAGACTGAGTATCACCATAATCCCAGGAGAGGTTTGCTATTTCGTCAGTTTGGATATCGGACTTATTGTAAAAAGTTGTGGGAGCACCATCGCAAGCATTGTTGAATGCAAAGTCGACTTGTGGATAGGGGTGCGTCCACAATGATTGCCGAAAATCATTGATGCACAGGTCGCTGGAAATTCTGGTCAGTCTAATGTAGTGTTCTCTGGGGTCAGCAAAGGAATGGGAGACGATGTCCTTACTGATCAGAGTATCGAGCGCCGAAGCGTCATCAAAATCCCAAACGTACCTCATGCTACGTCCACCTTCTATATCTGAGTTATTGACAAAATCAACATCCACACCGGTACAAATATGCTCCAGAGACAACTCGTCGAATTCCATGTGAAAATCGCCGGACGGGGCAGGGTGGATGGTGAGGTTTAGTGTGTCTGAAAAAACGCAACCGTAGTCATAAGAAGTTACTTCCAATACAACCTGACGTATCACTGTGTCTTTTGAATATACATACTCCCGTATAGGCGACTTTTCGCTAGAAAGGCTATCGTCTCCATAATCCCACATGTAGGAGATTGGACTACCATCGTCAATTGTGCTTTCATTGGCAAAAAGAATATCAATTCCTTCACAGACTTCGAGAATGGGGCTTTCTTCAACTTCGAAATGAAATTTTGGAACAGGCCTTGGATCAACCTGAATAGTTTTTTTAACTGAGTTTTTGCAGCCATGTCCCGGCTCTGTAGCTATTAAAGTGACCTCCATTGCCCCATAGCCAGAGTAAGTATGTTCAACATTGATGTCCCCGCCTGAGTTTCCATCTCCAAATTCCCAATTGTAGGACATTCCGGCGGAGTCTAGTGTTGCGCCGTCAAAATTTTCGTAGTGGCTGTAATTAGAAAACGCAATGGCCTCCAGCTGACACGCTTCCCGGGTAGCCGTGGCTGATAAATCCTCAAAATCAAAGTCAGGAATAGGCAATGCATTCACTCTTACCGTTTTCGAAAAAACAGTGCTGCTGCAACCAAATCTATTTTCTGTTATCAAGGTTACCGCAAACTTTCCTGTGTCAGAAAAAACATGGGTTGGTTCCTCAAGCGTGCTGGTAATGTCGTTATCCTTGAAGTCCCAATACCATGCAACAAGGTCGAAGTCGGCACCTGATCCGACGGGTAGAGACTGTTTTATAAATTGCACCGTTGCACCATAACACGATTGACCGTTTTCCGGTGAGTGGGAGAAGTCAGCTATTGGCAGGGGTAAAACGTCAATTGTATATTCAATTTCTCGCTCGCAGCCCCTATTGTTTCGTTCAAAAAGGGTGATTTTTGCACCATCAGTTAACGGGTCGGTCAGATCAAAAATGTAAGTGTCTACGGAAGAGGATGGTATTACCACTCCGTTGACGATCCAGTGATGGTAGTCTGCGGTTGAACTTAAATCTAACACACCTCCATAGCACACCTTGATTGTGGTATTGTTTTCCTCAATTAGAGCGGATTCATTGTTTGAGGTTGGAACAGCTTTGGGTTTATGGTCGTTGTCACAAATTTCTGCGACTACGATGTAGTTTGTGGAATTTGCGTTAAATACTACATTATCATTTGTAATGCTGCTTGCGTCGGATGACACTACTGCGTCAAGCATGAGCCAAGACGCACCGTTGTCTTCTGATGTATAAACGGCTAATTCCTCTGCATGCTCTTTTAGTGAGTTCATCTCATCAGTGACATTAAAAAAGTTAAATGTCATTTTATCAAAAATGCCTGCTTCCTCTCCGAACGTTAGTTCAAAGTATTTGAGAATGGTGGTGTCGTTAGCCACATCAAATTTTTTAATACCCGCCGGTATATGATGCCTAGTTATTCCCACATTAGCAGCGGATTGCGATCCTGTTGACACAAGCAGACCCATTCCTGCCATGTTATAATCTGTGACGTCGGTATTTATACTAGGAAGAGTGGTGCTAATAGACCCTTCGCCGGTGAATCTTGAGGCAGAGAATTCGTTCTTTAAAGTTCCGCCGTCTTTAAGAAAAACTTTGCTGTTTTCCAGCTTAATATTGCCCGATTCGAACGTTAACGTGTCCCCGAATAATATTCTCTGACTAGCTCGCAATATGAACACCCCCGAGGGTTTGGCTATGATTGGGTTCGATAGAAATGTTTCTTCGGCTGAACTGATCGAAAGGGTTTGATCGCCATTTCCGGAAATGCGTGGAGTTTCAGTTGGAATAGAGTCTGCAGCGGGAGTAGCAATAAGAGTGGTAGATCCCAGATTGCTAATATTTCCGTTTATAATTAAAGTCCCATACAGTTTAAGCTTTCCATCGCCATATGTAGAATTGTCGGTGTAGTTGCCAGGTATAAAAAAAGTGGCGTCAGGTTGAATTTCGATGGGTATATTCTGGTTGGCTACTGACACTTGAGCTTTACCGGAATAACTTAGTAAAAGGCTAAGCAACATCGACAATAAGTACCTGTTAATGGCGAAACACTTTCCATAGACACATGACGATATAATGATGGCTCTTCTCATCGACCCCCCCATTCAACTGTCTTAGAAATAATCACCTTGCCTGGGATGGAATAAGCCCGCACCTGGTAGACATAAGCTTCTTTTTTCAAGTCTTTGTCAATAAAATTGGTTGAAGCAACTAGCCCGGTGATTGGCTTTATCGACTTCTCGGTTTCACCTCTGAATACTATGTAGCCCCTGATGAGCTTTGGATCGATTTCGTTCCATTCTAAGCGATTGGCCTTTTTCCTTTTCTGACTTTTGAGCTTTAGGGTCAGTCTGGCTTCCACCACTTGTTCTTCGTGCCTGAGTGCGTACGCAGCGGTCGAAAGCGCAGAAACATTACCGGATGAATCAACTGCTACTAACCTATATTGATATTCCTGGTTTCCATTGGTAGTGCGGTCGATAAATCTAAAGGAGTTTTTTGCAATGAGCGCTTGATTGACCTGTGTGCCGTCAAGATTGACAGAATCAAATCTGTACAATTGATAACCAGCCAAGTCCTCTTCAACGTTGCGAGTCCAGTTGATCACAATGCCTTCGTCAGAATAGCCAACTTGACTGATTACAGGGCTTTCTGGTGGGACTACGTCCGGTAAAACCGCCGTGGCAACTTCCGATCTTTTGCTTCTGTTGTAGGATGTGTCTATGGCCACCAAGAAGTAAAAAAATTCATTCTTGACATTTTTTGGAAGCCGCTGCTCATAGTAGTTTGTATCTAGCGGCTCGGCATTTAACAAAACATAATGATCAGGATCGTTTTGGTCAATAGTTCTGTATAGCAAATATCCCTTAAGATCGGGTTCATCATTTTCTAGCCAGGTTAAATAGAACCGACCGGTGTCGGACTTAATGGCCAAATCTAGCGGTTGTGAAGGGGGAAACACGTCCTGAGCATCAACAAAAGCCATTTCAGACAACGACTTATTACCCGTGTGATCCTCTGCCTCAACTCGATAGTAATAAGGCCCTGGATTCTGAAGAGTTTCACTGTAAGAGCTTCTTTCGGCCGGAATCAAGTCGGCATTAACGGGGACAAATTCCCCTTCGCTTTTTGGGCTTCGATAGATGTTGTAGCCTTTGAGATCTTCTGTGTCTTCCTGCTCCCATTGAAGTAGCACTCTTAGGGAATCCGCCCTTCCCGATAGATTTAAAGGTGGAGGAGGCGGAGTTACGTCATCTACTGTAATGTTTACCCGGCTGGATGGCTGACTCATTTCTCCGAAATAGTCAATACCTTCTATATAGTAGGAATAACTAGCCCCCTCTATGCTTCCACGTCTTTTAAACATTGGTTTCGGAAAAACCAATACGCCCGAGCTGTCGGGTTGCATACTGAGCATCAGCGGTTGATTGTTTAGCCTGTTTGTCGATCCGATTGAATCAGTCTCATAAAGATTATATGCATAATACAAATTGAGGTCTTGGATCCAATTGAAATTGATTACCCTGCCTTCCTGATAGGCTTCCAAGTCCTGAACCCCTAAGGTTTGTCGATAATTTCCTGCTTCAATGACGCTGGACTCCCCCAAAACCGTTTCTTGAGACCCAGTTAAAATGGTGATTTTGTACTGGTAGGATTTCCCTTGAAGCACTTCATTGTCTTTGAAATAGATGCCCAGGAACCTGGCAAACTCATTGCTTTCAAAGCTCTTTAGTAAGATGTTCAGTTTTAAGAAATCATCCTCAAGCTCTTCAGGTGAAGCTTGATTCAGTGCATCAATAAAAAAGTCCAACTCTTCATCTTGCTCAATAAGTGAGGTTGGCAGGCTTTGAAGCTTACTTACGGGCTTTGGCGACACAAGCCGCCACTCAACTAAGTTGGCGTCCCTCCTGTACACATTGAATTCCTTCCCAAAAAGTGAAAGTGCATGGTACCATTTTAGTTCGATACTTAAGTTTCCGGCTGAATTTGCAGGGTGATTTCTTGCAAAAACGAATGAATCTTGTCCATTACAGTTGCAGAAAATCATAGAGAAAAAAATTACAGCAATAGTTTTTTGCCTGCACATTATTAGAAATATGATAAGTAGTTTCTAATAAATATATTATTCTTAAGATATCAAAATCATTCGGTAGCCAATATTCATTATGGTCTAAAACTAATTTAAAGTCACTAAACTACATTTTCTGCATGGTGATATATTCCCATATAAATTGCTTAATATGAAAATTTCTTATTTATTTATCTGAAGTATTACCACCTAACCGTTCCTATGCTGCTGGCCAATTATAATAGATTGTATGTTAAAATATGCTGTCTATTTTTATTCACATACCTCTCTTGTTCATTGCTTTTCGCCCAGCAAACACCCCTTTACAGCCAGTATTTTCTTAACCAATACCTTTACAATCCCGCTTTGGCGGGCTATTCGGGCGTGCCCAGTGCTTTCTTTTTGTACCGAAAACAGTGGGTGGGCGTGAACGGGGCACCGGAAACCCAGGTATTCACACTTGACACAAAACTGAACAATGAAAACATAGGCCTTGGGCTTACTTTTTTTAACGACGTCACCAATATCATCGGACGCACGTCCGGAGCGTTGACAGGCTCCTACAAAATCGACCTCACCGCCAACCAGCAGCTCTGCTTCGGCCTGTCCTTCCTGGCCATTCAAAACCGGATATTCTTCGACCGCATACAGGCCGATGACATCAGCGACCCCAATCTGCTGAGCGCCGTTGACCAGCGGACTGTGTTTGAAGCCAATGCTGGTCTGCATTATACATTGAAGAAGCTCCACGTGGGCTTTGCCAGTGAGCAGCTGTTTCAAAACACAATCAAATACAACAATGAGGCGCTGTTTCAGTCGCTCGACTATACGTTTATCCGGCACCATTACACTACAGCTGATTACACTTTTGTCGCCGGGCCAAATGTTGAGGTAAAGCCCATGGTGCTCATCCGCACGGTGCAGGGGCTGCCCTCCCAGGCCGACTTTAACCTGATGGTGAATTACAAGCAGCTGGTGTGGCTCAATATGAACTACCGGCCAAAGATTGGAGCAGGGTTGTCCATAGGCACGCAGCTGGCCGAGCAGTTTGTGTTTGGCTATACCTATGAGTTCCCAACAACGGACTTGAGTATTTTGGGGAGCTCAACGCACGAATTTGTGCTGGGCTTGCGGCTGCGCAAATCAAGCGACTCGCCCATAGCCAGAGAAAAAGGCGGCAGCATCAAGTCGCTGGAGAAGCAATCGGCCATTCAGTATGAAAAAATTGATGCCCTGAAGCAGGAAAACGAGCTGGTGAGCGGGCAGCTCAACGAAACACAAAGCCAGTTGGCAGCACAGAACGAGGAGCTGCGGCTGCTGAGGGAAATAGTGAACAGCTACCAGGACGACCTGTCAAAAGCCATTGTCCGGCTCCAGGCCAACCCTGATGATACAACTTCGGTGGCGGAAGGGCCCTATTACCTGGTGGTGGGTGCCCTGCGCAATTTGGACGATGCCAAGCTCTTTCAGCGGATTTTGAAACGTGAAGCCGGGCTCGATACCAAAGTCACCCAAAGCGCTTCCGGCACCTGGTATTTTGTGTATTCGCAGGAGATGAGCAGGCTGGAAAATGCGAATGGGCTCATTCAAGAATTGATGGACAGCAAGGCGAAGGCTTTCATTATAGGCGTACCGTGGATTTATAAATGGGAGCAGCGGTGAGGGGGTTTACAAAAGATATCGCTGCTAGTAAGGACGTTTGGCTGGGCATTCCCGTGTATGGTGTTGTTGGGTGTGGTGTCGTTCCTGGGTGTGAAGACACACCCAGGAAACGGAAAGGCATGCTGGTGTGTGAGGACAACGATCTTGATATAGGGTGTGGAGACAAGAGCGATTATATAAGGTGTGGAGACACACCCAAAAACGAGGCGGGTGAAGACAAAAGCGTGGAGTGTGGAGACGCACTCAAACACACGAAGGACACACCCCAAAATCCGATCATGGACAATGGGGTTGGGCAAAACATACGCTATCTCGGCTGGCGATTGGCGACTGTGCTTCTTTTGTCGCTGGCGGTTTCGCCGACTCTTCTTGCTCAGGATTTGGAAACATTGGGCGAACAAAAGCTCTTTGCTTACAATGGCAGCTTGTCGGCCACGCAAACATTTTATCATGCGACGGGTATGCCCAGCCGCCGGGACCCGTACTTCTGGCAGTTGAACGCCAATCTGAACCTCACTTTCCTGGGCATCATCAGTGTGCCGCTTTCGGCCACGCTCAGTCAGCAAAACAAGAGCTTTGCGCAGCCGCAACCCTTCAACCGGTTTGGTATCAGTCCCACTTACAAGGGGCTCACTGTTCACCTGGGTCACCGCACCATCAACTTTTCTGATTATACGTTGGCGGGCAACTTGTTCTTTGGTGCTGGTGTGGAATACAAGCCTGAGAACAATCCTGTCAGGGTAAGCGCCATGTACGGCCGCTTTGCCAAACCAGTGGCCAAGTTCTCACAGTTTGGGCAGGTGTATGCCGAGCCCACCTACCGGCGCATCGGCTTTGGCACCAAGGTCGGCTTTGAATTGGAGAAACAGCGGGCGGCCGTCATGTTCTTCCGGGCGTACGACGACCCTAACTCCATCGATGTGGTGGACAGCTCCTTTGTGGTAACCCCTGAAGAAAACCTGGTGGTGGGGCTGGAAGGAGGCTTCAAATTTTTCGACCGGTTTTCGCTGGAAGGAGAATATGCCTATAGCCTTTTCACCCGTGACAGGCGGATTCCCGAGCTATTCACCAACGACTATTCCTTCATCAATAACCTGGGAGGGCTTTACAAACCCAACGGTTCTTCCGCTTTTACCAACGCCTTGAAATCTCGCCTTACGTACCAGGGCGATGGCTTTCAGGCCAACTTAAGTTACCGGAGAGTGGATCCGGGCTACACCACGCACGGCTCGTCGTTTCTTAACAACGACCTCGAAGACATCACGGCCGGACTTTCATTGCCTTTGTTCAACAACAGGGTAACGCTATCCACCAGCTCGGGCTTGCAACACAATAACCTCGATAACCAGAACAGTGCCCGTGTCAACCGATATGTATTCAGCTCATCGGCGTCCATTTCAGCCACAGAAAAGCTCAATGTCAACCTCAACGTATCGAATTTCAGTACCAGCACCCAACAGCTACTACTGCAAACCGATATCCTGTCCGACACGCTGGAGTTCTTTCAGGTAACCCGGTCGGCCATGGCATCGGTAAACTACCAAACGGGAAAGGAAACCAATACAGGTACCCTCTTCGTCAGTGGTAATTTGCAGGACGCCACCGACAACCAGGGCAATGGATCGCTGTTCAAAAGTGGTAACGCCGGTTACAGCTTTAAGATTGGAGAGTATTGGTCGACCAACACGTCATTCACCATCAATCAGTCGGAAGCAGCCGGCATCAGCAACCTCACCCTGGGACCGGTATTCGGCGTGAACCGGTCTTTTCTCGACAACAAAGTGCGGAGCAGCCTTTCTCTCAGCTTGCTGAATAGCTACCTCAACAAAGAGAGAAACAGCCACATCGACAATGTGCGTTGGTCGGTCAACTGGACGGCCAGGAAGCGACATACGGTGTCGTTCAACACCTTTTACCTATTGAAAAACACTTACGAAGAAGCTGCCAAAGCCACACAGGAATGGCGGGGAACACTCAACTATGCTTTTAGAATATGACACATTACAACCAGCCAATTAGCCACCAGCACCGAAGGGACGACACATCAGCACCCCGGAATACACATCACCTAACAGCCACTCCCGTAGGGACGGCATATCGGTGCCTCTTTCTGTCGCTACTGCTCCTCACTGTGTGGGGAGCAAAGGCTCAGGTGCTCACCCCCTCCTGGGAAATTTCTCTCCCAGGCAAGCTGAAATGGATGCAGATCAACGACTACGGTATCCTCATTGCCTCCTGCGACAATGGACTGTACGGCGTGAACCCCGAAGATGGGAGCAAGCTGTGGGAAATCACCACCCTGACGAATGTGCCCGAGGCCAATTACCAGCTGATTGAAGGTACCCCCCTGGTGCTGATTGCCGACAAGGGGGGCGACGCACAAACCCTGATCATCAATGGCCTGAATGGAAATCTCATTTTTGATTCTGAAAAAGAAGCACTGGGGTCGATTATCAGCACTAAAGTGATTCCAGAGGCTGGCGGGGCAATGATTGCCTACAGCAACGACGGCGGTGACGGCATCACAATGTTTGACTATGTGAGTGGTGAGAAAAAATGGAACACCACTTTTGACAAAGCAAAGGGCAAAGACCTGCAGCCCCAACCCATTATCGACTACGGCGGCAATATCATTTATGCCCTTGGGAAAGACCTTTACAAATTGAACGGCAGCACCGGGGCGATCATCTGGCAAACCGACAGCAAAAAGAACTACATCGACCTGTTTCTACAGCCCAATGGGCAGGTGCTGTTTGCAGTCAGCGGATCTCCTTCTTCTACTTTTTTTGAAGAAAACACCGGCAAACAGATCGGGCTTGCAAGTGGCGCCGCCGGCAACTTTACAGTCGATGCGCTCGATGTCAACAACGGGAAAGAGGTATGGAAAAACCCGGTAGACTACTCCAAGGCCAAATACAGCGGGGTGGCACTGGGAGAAAATGATTTTCTGCTTTTTCAAACCTTTAGTTCCGGTAAAATCGACTACGCCACGGGAGATCACCTGTGGAAAAAGGAAAAAATGGGCACGGGCGGCGAAAAGAATGCCGGTGTGTTTGTGACGGACAAAGGTTTAGGCTATGCCATGATGGACGCAGTGGGCAGGGCTTATATCAATTTTGTGAATGAAGCAGGGGAGCCGATGTGGAAAAAACGACCAGTCATCAATGGACAGCTGACTTACTACAAACAGTACGGGAACACACTTTTCTTTATCAGCGAACAAGAAACCAATTTCCTTAACCTCGACGATGGCACTTTCCTGTGGAATGGCGACAAATATTTGTCGGCTGGCGAAGTACCCATCAGTGTGGTGCAGGACAATGACGGTAGCTTTGTGATGTACATCAAAGGCAAGCTGGTGCGGGTGATGCCCGACCAACAGGATTGGGTGGAAATCACCTCCAATTTTGCCTTCAGGGGGGAATTGCCTACGGGCCTGCAACTATTGCCCAACGGCTACCTGCTCACGGGCAATCAAAATGCCATGCTGATAAGCAAGAGCGGGAAGGTAGGCTACCACAAGTTCTATCCCGCTCCGGAACAAAGCTTTGGTGCCAAACTAGCCCTGGGCGTGCTGGGCACCGGCACGGCCCTCACCAGCTTTGCCTATGGCGCTTCTTCTATTGGCTACGGGATGCAGGGGGCCCTCCAGGGCAACGACAACTTCACCAGGAAGGCGCAGAAGCAAATGACCGTGGCCACTTTTACAAGGGACGTGACCGGAGGCCTTGGAGCCATGGCTCAGGCCAGGTTTGGGGAGCAGGCTGGTACCGATACATACAAGTTAATACTTACCAAAAAGGACCATAGCATCGGCTTTGTCAAAATCAATATTCTGACAGGAGAAGAAGAGGGGCAGATTGTGACAAACGACCGCACGCCTGATTTTTCCATCGATCCCATTGGCAAAAAGGTGTTTTTGAAGTCCGCCGATGACCGGGTGGCCTGTTACGACCTATAAAAGATGAGCACGAAGTGAGTGGAAGGCAAAACATATCTGACCAAACAAAGTGCCCGGCGATGGCAAGGCGATGGCTTTTGATGGCCACGTGGCTGGTGCTTGTTCTGCATGAGGCAACAGCCCAGGTGCAGCGCTACCCGGCCGATATCCAGCCCATTTTGCCTGCCCCCTATTCGGTCTATCTCAGCGACTATACGGCAGAGGGAAGCAACCGACTCTCGGCCAATATTTTATTCAATGACTTCAATGAGGCATCATGGACCTTCAAGCTAAGGTTGTCCATCGAAAGCATGGATGTGCGGTTCCGCACCAAAAATGGATTCACACCAGCATCGCCCATCACCGTCCAGCCAGGCGTACCCTATGTGCTCAGCGGATCCGACTGGGCGGAGTATTTCAACTTCAACAACCTCAATGTGAGCGGAAGGAATACGAGCCAAATTATTAACTCTGGAAGGTTGCCGGAAGGAATGTATTCGATTTGCCTTCAGGTATTGGACTACAATACGGGTGAGCTGTTGTCGCAGGAAAGTTGTGCCAATGTCTGGATACAATTGTTGGATCCACCCAGGCTGATTAGCCCTACAGACAACGAGTTTCTCGACCCAGCCACTACCACTACTTTTCCGATCACCTGGCAGCTTTTTAATACAGCGAGTGCTAACAATACCATGGGTACTGATTTCCAACTGACTATGTGGGAGCTCACGGAGCCAGGAGCCAACCCCCTAAGCGCTGTGCAAAACGGGCAGGCGCTACAGGTATTTCAAAGTGGTTTATTGCAGAATACCAACTACACCTATGGCCCGGCTGATCCGCTGCTAGAGGCAGGAAAGGCCTATGTGTACAGAGTGCAGGCCATTGATGCAGACGGTAAAGACAGGTACAAAAACAATGGATACAGCGAGTTTCGGCTGCTATACTATGGTTGGCCTACAGGTGGAAAAATTGAACTTACCAGCCCACCTTATGGTCATAGTTTTAGAAGGCAGATTCCGGCAGTAATCAAGTGGAATGCACTTACATCGAGGGCGCCCGAGCAGGGGGTTAACTACGAAATTAATATCAAACCGCTATCTCCAGGCGAGTCTCCGGAAGATGCTCTCCGGGAAAACTCGCAATGGTACTACAAACTAATAAGTGAAAATCGCACCAACTATCCCAAATCAGAGCTTTTGCCCTACCCGGATATAGACTCAGGTTATGTTTGGCAGGTAAAAGGTTATACAAATGGGTTGGAGGTTGCCAAAAGTGATATCTCAGTTTTTTATGGGCCACCGTTGGTAGAAAGGTTTTATGCTGCTGGTCATCGAATTGAGGTAGACAATATCACCAATAAGGACTTCGCCAGCTTTTCGGGGACGGGGAGAGTACGTCTATCAAGAGAGGAAGTGTGGACTTCAATAGCCTTTGAAAATCTACAGTTACGTCAGTCGGGCTATTCGGCGTATTTGATCGGTGGAGAAATCAACATTGAAACCAGTCCTATTGCATTCGAACTTACGCCAGGCAATGAGGCAGACGGTGAGGCTGCTTTTCTGGCAACCAATTACAAAATAACAAAGGATGGTTTGTTTGTCGAGGGGAGTTTCTCCTGGGATCTACCATTTCCTTTGCTCTCATCGGGCATTGGAAAAGTTACATCGGAGAAGTTCGCTTCCGACTTTAACGATTTTCGGCTTTCAGGAGTAGCCAACCTCACCAACAGTAACTCTTTCGAGCTACTGGATCCTCAGTTTTTCAAGCTTGACCTTTCTCCTACCAGCACCGTGGTGATCTTCGACAATCAGTATTGGTTTGGTTTTGACGGAACGCTGACTACCCCTTCGGCCAAATCAGTTACAGGTAGCAGTGCTACCTGGGCTTTTAATCAGGTGGACAACCTTAGGCTAATAGAGATATCAGACTCAACCAATACAGTTCCACTGAGAGTAGTAGCGGGTACAGGCATGGAATTGCTTCCTCGTAAAAGTGTCATTGACCTGGATGATGCCTCATCGCCAGGAAAATTTGCCGGCGAGCCCTACTGGAAGGGTGTTTATATTGAACAGTCGACCCTGAAAATTGCTGAAGCGATGGATGGGGCTGGCCAGTTTGCACTCAGCAGCGAACTCGAAAGCAGCATTGATCTAAATACTTTGCCCAATAGCCTCGTTGGTGTTACTGGAGAAGGTTTCACTCTCAAGCACGACCTGCAGTTTAACGTAACTGGGGACTTCAATACGTTTCCCGCCAACTTCACAAGGCTTACGCTGGCCATCGACAACCAGCAAGCGAACGAAGCCAGTAGATTGGAAGGGAATTTCCTGGTGCCTTTCATCGACACAGGAGTGCCTTTTGAGTTTCAATCGCAGCTATACGATAGAGGGTTTCGGCCAGGAACGTTGGCCAATCTGAACAACAAAACGTTCCGGTTCAACCCGGAAGGAGGAGAAATGGCAGTTGACCTTACCATCAGGAAAGGGGAAATGGCAGGCAACGATCACCTCCAACTCACCATGGATGTGACCTGGCCTTCCGTTGGTGTAACGTTGAGCGGAGTCAACAATTTCAATGTGTGGGGAGATTACAGGGTAGGTTTTTACGTGCCGGAAGGGGTTTTGGCGCTTACTAACCAGGTCAACGCCACTTTTAGGGGGTACCCAGTGACTATTGACGCTCTTAGCGCAGGCCGAACCCAAAACTACTATGGCTTTGCCATTTCTGGAAAGGTGGTGATGGGTGAGGACGTAAGTGGCGACGACGGGGCACCCGCATTTAATCTCTATTCCATGGTTGAAAACCCCGTGCTGGACAAGAGCTATATGCCAGCGCCTACGCAAGGAGCTTTCAACCTGGCGTCGGCTCAAAATGGCCTTGATCAATTGGAGGAAGAGCTGGCGGCCATGGAGGAGGATCTCACCCAAAAAGTAGAACAGCAAACTGAGGCCTTGAAATCCACCACGGTCGATCTGATTGCATCTGCCTCAGGCGGACTGGGTGGGCAGGCACACGATGTAGCATCGCTGGTCAGTACGCCTGAGGAACCCGCCGAAATTGATTATGAGGCCATTGCCGACCGCAAAGAGCGGCTATTGGCCTATCTGGAGCTTTTCCGGGAGCTGGCCAGCGACCCTACGGTGGTAGATGGCTTAATTGAACAGGTTCAGAATAGCGAGGAGGATTTTGACAATATTTCGGACGTTGTAGCCGAGCTGAAGCGATTTGCTACCAATTTTGCTATTGATAAAGTCGCTTCTTTGGGAGATGGCTTTTTGATGAAAGTGGACCTGACCACCAGGAATATCAACGGCGTTATCATAGGGAAAGCCAACCA
The DNA here is from genome assembly GCF_040222385.1 of Imperialibacter sp. GTDB lineage: Bacteria > Bacteroidota > Bacteroidia > Cytophagales > Cyclobacteriaceae > Imperialibacter. The sequence continues at coordinate 188,661 of NZ_JAVKDF010000040.1, read as the reverse complement.
GCTAACGAGCTCTGTTCAGCAAGAACTAGATCAGGCAGTAACAGCAATTATTACCACAGTCTCCTCTGATGTAGTAGCCAGCATATCGCAAGATGCCCCCGATGCCGCCCTAGTCGTTGAACAGGTGGCAAATTCTACCAGAGAGGCAATAGTGAATGAACTGACCCTGGCGCTCAATGCGTCGGTCAATCAAAACATTGTGTCTCCGGTCACTTCGTTTGTGACCAGTAATTTAAATGAACGGGCCAGGCGACTGGTGAGGCAAACAGCCGAAAACGTGGTGCTGGGCGCCCTCAATCAAGACCAGAACCCTTCTGAAATTATGCAGGGTGTTCTGGACGGGTTTGATGATGAGCTCAAAGGCCTTGGAGATGAGCTGGGTGCCCAGGTGGACATGGACAAGATGCTGGAGGCTATCAAAAGTGTAGGGCAAGATTTGATAGCCAACATAAGTGCGGATCGAATTGTCAATCAAATTAAGAAGGGAGCGCTGGAGGCAATTTCCGGAGCGGTGGCCAAAAAGGCTTCAATTGCGGCCAACGAAATGGTGAATAACCTGCTTGGCGAAGAAGTGGGCATTTCAATACCGGTGGATTTTGCCGCTGTAGGCGGAAAGCTGTTGTCGGGGGCCAATCCAAAAGATTTGCTTTTTGACCCCATTCCTATCAGTGTGCGCTCCCCGGCACTTGACCTCAATGGAATTATTCACTTCACAAAAGGACATGCCCAATACGGCGACATGTGGTCCGGCGATGTAGACGCCTTTGTGAAAGTGCCCAAGCCTTTTCAGATACAGCTCGCCTACCTGAGCGGCAGGAAAGACAATGTGAGCTTTTGGATGGCGGAGGTTGGAAGTGGAGGTCCTCCACCTACTCCGGGGGAACCTGCCGACGCAGACAAAATGGGGCAACCGATGCAGCCTTCCACAATCAAGGAAGTGACTGACGAAATAGCGCTCGGCGTAGTCAAAATAGTGGCTTTGCAGGGGAGGGTTTACCGCCACATGGCGGCCAATGGGTTGGAGGGCATTGTCCCAGATGGCAACAACAACTATGGGGCTTACCTGCACATGGTGGCCTTTGGCCCACAAAATGGTAAGATGCTCCGGCTGGAGATAGACGCAAAAATGGACGTGGCCGCTACTGGCGACTTTACGGTTGACTTCCTGGGCAATGGCCAGATGCTCAGCAGTGTGCCGCAAGTGGCAAGCATTGATCAAACGGCGGTTATAAAGGGCACCATCGTCCTAAAATACAATTCAGCGGAGCAGCACTTTTTTGGCCACCTGGCCGCCTCTTTCGAAAAACCGGGTGTGCTTTGCGCCCAGGGTAGCTTGCTGGTGGATGTGAAGCCCGGCGCCTGGAGGGTGGCTTTGGGCAGCCAACAGGAGCGCCTGAAGTTTATCCTGAACTGCGCTGGCTTTGGCCCAACGGGCTGGCTCGACCTCAACCAGAACACAGCCAACCTGGGGCTGGGACTGGAATTCATGTTCAAGCCGGATCCAATTAAAGTTGACATCGTACTAGCAAAGTTTGATCTGGTTATAGAGGCGGGTGCGGCGGCTGGCATACAAGTGATAGCGCAGTACAACCCTAATTTCCAATTGCAGGAAGCAGGGCTTTGGCTGGAATTATGGGCTAGAATATACGCCGAGTATGAGAAAAAACTGTCAAAGAAGACGGGCACCATCACTCTGGTGGACATTTACCTGGCCGCCAACGCCAATATGAGGTTCAATCCTGCGCCAAGCATTTTATACGGCAAGGTGAATGGCCACTTGCAGATACTGGTCTTCAGCTTCGGGATTAATAAGGATTTTCAAATGAATTTGTAACCCATGCACTCAAACTCCCCAAGCTATGCCATCACCTTCAACAGCAATGAACTGGAACCGCCGATTGGCAGCAAACAATTTTTACCAAAAAGAAACAACCATTTAAACAAGATACGTTTTATGAGATCACTTCTCCTGCTTTTGACCCTGGCCTTTGCCACGGCCGAACTTTCGGCGCAGCCATTTATTACCGTTTGGAAAACGGACAATCCGGGGACGTCGGACGACAACCAAATCAAGATTCCCGCTGAAAGCACAAGCTATAACTACGATATTTATTGGGAGGATATTTCGAATGCCGAAGTGAATGGGACTGCCAGTGGAATAACAGGGGCCCATACTATTACCTTTCCTGCAGCGGGTACTTATAGGGTAGAAATAAGCGGTTATTTTCCGAGAATATATTTTAATGGCGGTGCAGATAAAAGCAAGATCATTGACGTATTGCAGTGAGGCAACACGGCCTGGACTACCATGGCAAATGCGTTTAAGGGCTGTAACAATTTGAATATAACGGCCACCGATGCTCCAAACCTATCGAACGTTACTGACCTAAGAGGTATGTTCGAAGGTGCCACTCAATTTAATGGGAGCATTGGTCATTGGGATGTGAGCCATGTTACTAATTTGAACAATACTTTCTATGAGGCTTCGGCATTTAATCAGGATATCAATTCCTGGCATGTAAGTAGTGTGACATCCATGGCCAATACGTTCGGATCGGCTACTTCCTTTAATCAGAATCTAAGTTCGTGGGAAGTTTTTAATGTAACTAACATGTACTACATGTTCAGTAGGGCCTCCTCTTTTAATAAGTTTCTTAGCACATGGGATGTGAGCAGTGTTACCTCTATGGAGGGCATGTTTTCAGGAGCGAAGAGCTTTAATCAAAATATTTCGGCGTGGGAAGTAGACAATGTGGTGAACATGAGGTACATGTTTGAGGATGCTGAAAGCTTCAATCAGGATATAAGCTCCTGGAATGTGAGCAATGTCACCATTATGGAAGCCACGTTTCTTGATGCCAAGACCTTCAACCAGAACATAAGCAGCTGGGACGTGAGCAAGGTTACTACAATGGAAATAATGTTTGCAGGGTGTGCGGCGTTCAATCAGCCTATTGGAAGCTGGAATGTGAGCAACGTCACGAACATGAGGGCTATTTTTTCAGGGAACAAAGTTTTTAATCAAGACCTGAGCGGATGGAACGTAGGCAAAGTAAAGCACTTTAGTTATGCCTTTTACGCAGCTCCACTATTTAATGGAAACATTACAAACTGGGATATGAGCAGTGCCACCGATTTATCTTACATGTTTCGTGAAGCTTATTCTTTTAACCAGGATATTGGTGGTTGGAACGTTAGCAATGTGAAAAATTTAGCGGGGGTGTTTCAGTCCGCCAGAAGTTTCAATCACGATATAAGCACCTGGAACGTCGCCAATGTTACCAATGCTGCGCTAGCTTTTAACGGCGCAACATTGTTCAATCAGGAGATTGGCAATTGGAACGTCAGCAATGTCACTCAAATGCAGAGCATGTTTGCTTCTGCTTCCGCCTTCAATGGAGACCTGAGTGGCTGGAATGTAAGCGCTGTCACTAACATGTCGAAGATGTTTTCTTACGCCCGTTCTTTTAGTCAAGACATCACCGGCTGGGATGTAAGCGGTGTTACTGATATGAACTCTATGTTTTACAGCCATGATAACTTTAATCAAAACATTGGCACTTGGGACGTTGGCGCAGTTAAAGACTTTAGCTCTATGTTTTCCTATGCTAAGGCGTTTAAACAGGATTTAACTAATTGGGATATATCGAGTGCTACCAAGATGGCAGATATGTTTGGAAATTCGGGTTACACTACTTTGCAGTACGATTTGCTGATCAAGGGATGGGCTGCCAAGGCGGACCTAAATACCGGTGTTACTTTCGGTGCGTCAAATCTGGGGTTTTGTGATGCCGTCGAGGAACATCAGTCCCTCATTGACGATTTTGGTTGGGTAATTGACGACCGGGGAAGGATTTGTGAGCCGACAGACATAGTATTAAGTAGTTACCTGATTGATGAAAATAACGTGAAAGACAAAGCGATTGCGGCGATCAGCACGGTAGACAAAGAAGACGGAGAAGAGCATACCTACGACATATTGTATTTAAGTGACCACTGGTTATTTTCTATAAAAGGCGATTCGCTTGTTGCTGGGGTTCAATTCAACTATGAATCAACAGATAGTTACCAATTTTCGATTCGATCGACAGATTCTCACAATTTATCGGTAATCAAGGAGATAAGAATTGATATAAATGATGTGAATGACCCACCCAAACCATTTATACAGATGGCCATCTCCGATAAAATAACAGGATTCGAGGAGATTTTGGTGTCGTTGAAAGACAGCTTTAGAGATGAAGACGGTGACGAGTTGAGCTATACTGTTGTTGCAGAGAGCGATACCATAGTAGAAGCACATGTGGTTGGGACTAATCTATCACTCAAAGGAATTGGGATGGGAACTACCAATATTCTTTTGACGGCAAATGATGGTAGAGGCGGAACCGCTGAAATGACATTTAGCGTCAAAGTCAATATAGCGCCAACAGTTATAACACCGCTTAGTGACATAAGTGAATTTTTTTCAGCTAATGTGAAAACATTGTCGCTTGCTTCTGTATTTTCTGATGTTGACGGAACGTATTTGGTTTTCAGTGCGACAAGTTCCGACGAAAGCGTAGCCACCGTAGGTACCGCCGGATCGAACCCGACGCTTAATATTACTCCGAAGGGAATTGGCTCCACGATGATAACGGTTTTTGCCGATGACGGAAGAGGAGGAATTGCTAAAACCTCATTCAATTATACTGTCAAGCCAACGGTTATATTGGTAAATCCGCTTGGAGATATGCTCCTCCAGCAGGGCTTCGACGCAAAATTAGTAGAGATCGCATCCATTTTTGATTTTAAAGATATTGTACCTTCTTACTCGGCAATTACCAGAGATTCATTAGTTGCCACAGTGGACATAACTGAGGGATTGCTCAAAATCACAGAAGTATTCCCTGGGCAGACAACTATTACTGTTTCGGGAGAGGATGGGCTTGGAAATAGCGTGCCCAACAGCTTCATTTTAACGATTAACGGAACACCAATCGTATCCAATTCTTTTGTTGACCAAGTCGTCTATGAAGGATTTACTTCGACCACGATAGACGTTTCTGATAAATTTTCTGACCCCGACGGAAATCAGCTAACGTATCAAGTGACTAGTAGTAATGAGGCCGTTGTCAGTGTTCATGTCGAGACTTCCGTAATAACCTTTATCGAGGTAGGCAAGGGTTCCTCTACCATAGGTGTGATTGCAGATGATGGAACTGGTGGTACTGTCGCCAGCGAGTTTGAATTTGAAGTGAAAGATGCCAGGCTGCTAGCAGTAAAAGGCTCCATCGTAGATGGGTCATTAACGATGTTTCCTAACCCAGCTTCAAAAACGCTGATACTGAAGGGATCATCAGTAAACGATAAAGCAGTTATTTCTATCGTTGACTTATCAGGAAGATCACATCAAGTGGATGTGATATACAAGGATGGTGAGATCCAACTAGACGTTAGTGAATTATCAAAAGGGGTCTACGTGCTCATGCTCGACCTGGATGGAAGGCTGTTGGCAAAAAAGTTTATAAAGGACTAATGCCTTAATGGGTGACAGGCAAGACCATATGAAAAACCTTTTGCAATTCAATAACGCCATGGCAAAGTCCTTCTTTTTGATGGTGATAGTTCATCTGTATTGCCAAATAGCCCTGGGGCAGCAGGCGCCAACCAGCTTGGCCAACTATTTTGGAGCGATAAGAAATGGGGAGCAAAACTCTCTCCCCTACCAGCTCCTAAGGCAACAGGGGTTGCTCGATGATCATATAAGGGTCATTGATACTAACCTTTCCGACACTCTCTCAACCATAAGACGAGCCTGCTACCAATCGCTTGACGTCATGCAAAAGAGCGCCACTGCGCCCGCAACCAAACAACAAATACTGGCCCTTCAGCTGCAGGGGGTGGAAGACGAATCTCCCGACATAGTGGGCTTGTCCATTCAAAACCTCAGTTCTGTGCCGGTTTCTTTATTCAATGCCTCTCAGAAGACAATACTTATCCAGGCGTTGGATCGGCAGGTGCCAAAGAAGGAGGTACTGATAAAAATAGTTGGAACGCTGAAAGACGAGAGCGCCGCTCCAACCCTCAGGCAGTTGTCGCAACCCGGCAATTCGGGAAAGGTGCGATGGGCTGCTTACCTGGCCCTCGCCAGACTGGGTGATCAGGCAGCTATCAACCTGGTGAACAATAAAGTGAGAGGAGTTGAGGTAAATGACGATATGGTCTACGAAATGGCTCCTTCAATTATTTATACCCAGCAAAAGCAGCTCTACGATTACCTCGTCGAATTGCTCTACAGCAACGAAAAGAATTGTGAATCGGCCAACCCTGATCAAACCAATGCTATCAATTGCGCTTACAGGGTACTGGAGCTACTTGCTCCCGAAATCGAAAGCTTCCCGATAGCAACCACTGCTTCAGGCGACCTGCAAACAAAAAGTTATCAGGAAGCTTTGGTAACAGCCAGGGACTGGTTTCTGAGTAACAGGGAATTCACTATAAAGGATACCAACTGACCGCAGCTTCGCTCATCTTCCCGCCTCATAAACCTTCCTCCCCTCAAAAATTGTCCACAGCACCTTCGTTTCCTTCAACGATTCGGCACTCACCGTCTCCACATCCCTGTCGAGCAGGATAAAATCGGCCGACTTGCCAATCGCCAGCGAGCCAATGTGTTGCTCCATCATCAGGGCCTTGGCTGCTTCGGCCGTGTAGGCCAGCAGCATGGCCTGCCGGGGCATCCGCTGGGTGCTGTCGAGCACACTGAGGGCGCCCTTGCGGGTTTCGGCATAGTACATCGCTTCAAAGGGATTGGCTGTTGAAACCGGCCAGTCGCTGGCACCGCATATCGTCGCCCCGGCCTGCAGCATCGACCGCACCGGATACATCCACTGGTAGATAGAGGGAGCCACATAGGGCTTCACAATGTCAATGGTGGTTTCGTCGCCCAGGGCCCAGAGCAGCTGAAAGGACGCCAGGATATTCAGGCTGGCAAAACGGTCAAAGTCGGCAGGCTGCACAAACTGCAAATGGGTAATAGTGTGGGGCAGGGCCATACTTTTATTGGCTTTTCGCATGGCCTCAAAGCCATTGAGGGTTTCCGTCACCGCCAGGTCGCCAATGGCATGCACATGCACCAGCAGGTTTTCCTTGTCGGCCAGGGTAGCAAACCGGGCAAACTTCTCAGGATCCATCATCATCACGCCTGTTGATTGTGTGCCGGTATACGGCAGGGAGAGGGCCGCTGTATGGGTAGGGTGCTCTACCACGCCATCAGCAAAAACCTTGAAGCCCAGCACCTGCAGGTTGTTGCCATTGTATTGCTGCTGCAGGGCCTTCACAGCGGCCATTTGCGGTAGTGGGTCGGCATTCACCTCCGCCACCACCGTAGCGGCTATGTGGGCGGTGAGCTGGCCTTGTTGCTCCAGGCGCTGGTACCAGTCAAGCATATTGTCGTGCGGGCCGGGCAGCCGGGCTGCGGAGGGATCCAGAAAGGCAGTAATGCCGAAGCCATTGTTATACTCCATGGCTTTTATGGCCCCCAGACTGAAGTCGGTATCGGGCTCCAGCACTTCCTCAATTTTGTGCTGACCATCTTCAGAAACAAACCCATTGCTTTCCCCGTCGGCAGCCACACCGAAATACTTCTTCTCGTCGCCCGTCAGCGATGCGAGATAGGTTTTGGTCACGCCCGCCCGTTTCAGCATGGCTTTATTGGCCCAGGCCGTATGCCAGTCGGAGCCCCTCAGGAACACTGGTTGGGTGGTGAACTCTCCACTATTGAAAAGCTTTATCACCCTGTCCAGCGCTTTCCAGGTGCTGATGTTCAGCCCGTAAATCACCAGCACGTCGCCCGTCAGACCTTCTTTTTTTTTCAGTGTTTCCAGCGCAAACTGATGGATTTGGTCCACGTCCAGAAACAGGTCGTTCACATTGGCCTTGGTCAGCCCCATGCCCCCGTCAATGCCGTGGTTGTGGCTGTCGACCAGCCCGGGCATCACAAAGCCGCCCTGCAAATCAATCCACTCGGCTTGCTCGCCAACTTTCGCCTTCACCTGGCTATAGTTGCCAATTGCCACAATGGTCTTTCCCTTCACCGCCAGGGCGTCGGCGTAAGGCTGCTGCGGATTGGCAGTGAATATTTTTGCATTAAAATAGACCTGCTCCTGGGCTTGGGTAGTCAAAAAGCAGGTCAGCAGAAGGAAAAGGCTGAGGTATTTCATAGAAAATGGTGCTTTAGGGACAAAGGCAAGATAGGGAAAGTCGGCAGTATTTTCTGGCTGGCGTGCGGGCACTTTTGTGTTTGCACCTCCTTTTTACAAAACACACAAGCCTAAGTCTTGCTGGTGAGCAGGGCAGCTTGCCAAACAATGATCGCCGGCGTTTTGGGCCACCTGTTTGGAAACATTTTCCTATGAACTATAATTAGGAAATGGAGAACCTTAACTAACCTACATTTTCTGGATCACAATTTCCACCCGCCTGTTAAGGCTTCGGCCTTCGTCGGTTTCGTTGTCAGTTTTTGGCTTGGTATCGCCGTAGCCTTTCGCCCTAGCCCGGCCCGACAATCCCTTTGTTTGCAAATAATCAATCACCGCCTGTGACCTTTCCTGAGAAAGCTTAAGGTTGTAGTCGGCAGTGCCCGTGTTGTCGGTATGCCCCGCTATTTCGATTTCCATTTTGGGGTGGGCCTGGAGCAGCTTGATGATTCTGTCGAGCTCAGCAAAGGACTCTTTCTGCAAAATGGCCTCATTAGTATTGAAAAAGATATTGTTGAGCCTTACCGATGCCCCCACATTGATGGGCGCCAGCAGCAGATTTTGCTGCAGCTCTGCGTACATGTTGATGTCGCTGGCGTTCAGGTTGGCACTTTCAGGAATATACCCCTCTCTTTCTGCGTTGAACCCATAAACACCACCTGCTGGCAAAATGATCGTATAGCGGCCGGTAACAGGGTGCGATGAAGCCTGCCCCAGTTCTTTTCCCACATCTTCCAGTGAAAAATATTTGATTTGCGCTTCAATTGGCTGGCCTGTAGAGGCGTCGAGCACAATGCCGCTCACCAGCACCACTGGCTTGGGCCGTGCCGATGCCGGCAGCGGAATCCTGAAAATGTCGCTGTTGCCCATCGAGTGCTGTACTGATGCCAGGTAGGCATATTCGCCTCTGGCGTCGAGCGTGTAGTTGGCCTCCCAGGTATTGGTGTTGATGTCGGGCCCCAGGTTTTCCGGTTCGGTCCACTTCGTCCAGGTGTCATCGAGTCGCCGGCTCACAAATATGTCGGCACTGCCATAGCCGGGATGGCCGTATGACGAAAAGTAAAGTGTTTCGTTGTCGGCAGCGATAAAAGGCGAAAAATCCATGGCAAACGAATTCACCTCCTGGCCCATGTGGGCAGGCGCTGACCAGGTGTTGTCGCTTTTAAGAAAAGAGCAATAGAGATCCATGTCTCCTTTGGTGTCGTTCCTTTCCAGAGCCATCACCAGCACATTCTGGTTGGGCGACAGGCAATAGTCTACGAAGTCAGCGTTGTTGTAATAGTCGTTGATCACTAGATTTTCGGGAATGCTCCAGCCAGTGGGGCTTCTTTTGGTGAGCGACACGCCGCCGCCAAGGTTCCTGCCGTCGGGCAGGTAGGTATTTGCCACCAGCAGGTTGTTGCCATCAGGCGCAGCAGAAATCACGAAGTTGTTGCCACTATTGTTGAGCGGTGCTCCAATATTTTGCAGCTCCGCCCACTCCCCTACAGAGTCTTTCTCCGAAAACCAGATGTCGTCCTTCTTCAGGCTGCCGAAATTCTTCGGGTGCTCTCCCCGGGCTACGTACAATGTGGCGCCGTCAGCTGAAATAACCACACCCTTTTCGGAATATTGAGAGTTAATTTTCGAGCCGAGGTTTTCCTTTACTGTGTTGGCAATGGCGCTTTCAGCCTGCCTGATCTCTGGCGTTTGCTGATACACATTGAACTCATAAACCTTTACAGACACCTGGCCTCTGAGGTGAAACCCTAAGTAGGTGCCCTGAAACGGCGTGAATTTTGCCTGGGCGAGCAACTGACCATTAAACTCAAAGAAAATTTCATTGCCAGTCTTTCTCACCACGATGGTATACTTTTTAGCCTCTTCGAGTGGAGTCGGCAGGAAGTCGGGCCGCAGAATGGGTGTTACCTTCTTCTTTTTGAACGTGTAGATATGAAAAAAGCCATTTTGGCTGATGTCCATTGCCTGGTAATTGCTGTACTCGTCGGCACCCCACACCAGGCCAAAGCTTCCGTTTCTGAAGTTTCTTACCTCCACTATGGTCTCCAGCTTGAAGTCCTTAGAGGGGTCGAGCTGAAAATGTTTCTGATTAAAAAACCCGATGTCGCCATCAGCCACATCCATATACATGGCCCCTTTGGCAATCATGCTTTTGGCATAAGGCCGCTCAAACAGCGACCAGCCATTTCTGTTATCTTCAAATACCTCGTGTAAGGCGGGAGTCTCTTGCGCTTTCACGCCATGGCAATAGCACAGCAGAGAAAAAAGCACAACAACTAATATGCGATGTCTATTCATTGGAAACACTTCGGAGCCACTGCTCCGCTTCAGATAGCTGTTCAAAAAGTTTAAACTCAAAGTCTTTGACCCTGGTTCCCAAATCTACGGCAGAAAACCGAGTAATAAACTTAGAAGAATGCACATGCGCCATATACCTTAAGCCATTGGCAACACTTTCCCTCATTCGTCCTTTTTCCAGCTCGTCGTTGAGAGCGACCCAGTTCGCCTCAAAATGGGTATTGTCGTTCAGTAGCTTGGAGCAGCCAGTTGTTTTCAGGAGGGTGGAATAGAGAGAAGAGCCCCTCGAGATATACGCCATAGAAACATTGCCATACCAGGTGCACCTTATCCAGCCATTTTCAGGCTCGTGGCCAATTTCCAGGTACTTGACGCCTTCGTCGGTGGTGATTACTTCCATTCAGGGTGCTCATTGTGTTGTACAACTTCAACATACCATTTGCCTCTGCTAAAGACGAATGAAATTATAGAAAAGGTGCAGGCCAATAGTTGAATGTGCTAAAAAAGGCCACCCTTGGCCCATCTTTCGACGGCAGGCGCATGGGAATTACTGCATCAATCATCCAGCAGTCGTCGTAAGGAGGGTATTTCTGGAGCGACAACGACACCATATAGCTGTGTACTTCGCCTTCGCTGTCTTCGATGAGTACGAGAAACTCCGCCTCGCTTTTTTCCTGAAAGTGCGTGCGGATTTCAAAGTGCCTGCAATTAATCAGGGGCCTGAAGTTTTCGTTGTGCACCATGATATTGAACCGCTCAATCGGCCCTGTGTTTTCTTTATTAGTGGGTGAGGCAAAGTTCCAGGCGATCTCTATGCCGTGATCCAACTCCGGCGAGTCGTTTTGCTGCAAGGCCAGAAAATTGATATGAACGACTTCCTCTGCACTCAGCGCCGGATGCGGCAACTCCTGGGGAGCACAGCCAACAAACACAGCCAGTATCAGAAGGTAAATTAATCTCATATGTAACAAGCCTACATTAATTTTGGCATTCCCAAAAGGTGTCGCCCAACTTTTAGTCGTTCAACAAACCAGCTTTTACCTTGAAGCCGGACTTAACACTCAGCTCTACATCTTCAGAAATCACTTTGTCGGTTACTGCTTTTACCCGCAGCGAATACGTGTCCTGAATGATATACTCCTTAAAGTCATCTCCTGAGGTGGTCAGCGAAAGCGTGTTGCCCACATTGTCAGGAATATTCTCTGCACTGGCAAGTAGTTTTTCATCAAGCCCATCGGCATTGATATACACATGCAATGAAGACAGAAAGCTAAGATCCCGGCCTTCAGGAGAGTTTACACTAATATCGACATTTTCCAGGTAAATCTCCTTCACCAGATTTTTGTTGGTGTTGTTACCGCTAAACTGCGACTCGGCGTCAGTAGTAATAGGTGGTGTGAGAATATCGAGAGGCAGGTTGACACCAAGGGAAGATGGCACTGTTACTTCCGATGTGTACGACATTTTGAAAGTGACAAGATCGTTGAGCTTATCGCAGCCAGAAGTGATGGCCACGAGAAACATAGCAAGACTTGCAGAAATGATACGGTTGGAAAAATTCATAGCTGATATTACAATTGATTGATATATTGATAACGAATAGAACTAGAGAATCGACATGGTTTTTACATTGCTGGCATTGGCGTTGGCTCCAGGTGTAGCCATTATTTTGTTCATCTATCTGAAAGACAAGCACGAAAAAGAGCCAAAAGGGCTTTTGCTTCGGGCCTTTCTTTTTGGCATACTCAGCCTGGTGCTCACACTGGTAGTTTCGGCTATTGCTGACAAGTTTGTGTCTCTCGATCACTCCAGTGCTGAAGACCTGGCACTTTACGCCTTTGGCATGGTAGCACTTATTGAGGAAGGAAGCAAATATCTTTTCGTAAGGTACTTCCTTTATCCACATAAAGAATTCAACGAGCCCTTCGACGGCATTATTTACGCAGTAATGGTAAGCATGGGATTTGCTACGGTGGAAAACCTTTTCTACGTGTTTGAGGGTGGCGTGAGCATTGCCATCATGCGAATGTTTACCGCTGTGCCAGCACATGCTACTTTTGCGGTGCTCATGGGTTTCTTTTTGGGTAAAGCCAAGTTTCAACACAAAAAAGCAGCTTTCGGCCTTATTGGACTAGGGGCTGCCACCATTTTGCACGGCGCCTACGACTATTTCCTTTTCATGGACCACGTGCCAGGCATTTGGCTGGGCGCTCTTGTCTCTTTGATCGCTGGACTTTATCTGTCAAAACGAGCCATTAAAATGCATCAGGAAGTTTCGCCTTTCAAACCATTTACGGGGCTTTAACTGTTGACTATCAGGAGGAACAGTCGTAAATTTTAACATGAATATTCCGGAAGCCACCAAATTGAAGATACATCAGCTGATCGCTGACGGCAAAAAGCTGGAAGCGGTTAAGTACGTGAAGGAACAATTTGGTTTGGCGCTTAAGGATTCACTAAAACTCGTGGAGGCCCTGGAGAAAGAGGTGCCACTTTCGGGGAGTAGCTATCAAAAAAGACCTTTTGCCCGCACCAGTTTTTCCGGGCCCGACAAAGTCTTCTACATTCTTTCCAGGGTATTTTTGGGGGTGGCAGTTCTTCTGTTTACCATCGGCGGCACTATGGCTTACGACACGAAAGAGGAACTGAACCATGCGCTGCAATTGCAAGGGAGGGTAGCGGAATTTGCCTACGGTTCGGATGGAGGCTCTATACCCGTAGTGGAATTTACCCACAAGGGAAAAAAACAAAGAGTACAAGGCTCGGTAGCCTCCACTCCTCCGGCCTACGATATCGGCGAGCCGGTAAAGGTATTTGTGATCACAAGTGAAGGTTACGAAAAGATACGGATCGACGGCATTTTTGAGCTTTGGATAGGGCCCATTATCCTCACCTTCATTGGCACTATTTTTCTTTTTATCGGAGGAGGCATGTACGCCGTGAGCAGATAGTTTTATCTCTCCATTAAACCTTTTCTGTGTTTGTGTATCTAATTAGAAAACAACAAACATGAAAAGGATAGCAATCACATTCATTGGTGTAATGGTAGCAGCTACCACGCTAATGGCGCAGGGGGAGCAGAGCTCGGCAAAAACTCTAAAACATGCTCAGCGAACCCCCGAGGAACGGTCGAAAGAAATGACTGCCCGGTTAAAAGAAGAGCTCAACCTTACCGACCAGCAGTCGGAAGAACTTTATGCCATTCATTTGAAATATGCAGAAGAACGCAAAGGAGTGCTGGATGCTGGCCGGGAAGAGCGGGAAGCCCAAAGAACCGAGATCAAGAGCATCAATGACAAGCAAAAAGCAGAGATGAAGAGTGTACTAACCGAGGAGCAGGTGGCCCGGCTTGATGAAATGCACGAAGAAAGAACGCAAAGAAGGGGCGACAGACCGCAAAGAGGCCAAAGGCGCAGGGGCAGAGGGTAAAGCTGTAGGTTAGTAGGTTGCCTGAATGTCTGTTATCTCCATTTGGTAAAAACCTGCATTGCGAGAGCTGGCGAGCCGGGCTCCTTCATAGTTTTGCCAGTTTTCCCAGCTGATTTCTACACCGCCAATGGGGATAATTTTCACCCAGAGCTTCCAGGCTCTGGGTTTGAAGTTTTCATCGAGCAGCCACAGGTAACTATCGCCCGGGGTAACGCCACCGGAGGTGTAGGTGACCAGCAAGGCAGGCCCATCGGCTGTTTCTACCAGTCGCCGCTCAGTGCCGGGGTCCCTTACTTTAAATGGGGCCACCAGCCAGAAGGAGTCGTTGGCAAAATAAGTCCACGCTGTTTGAATAGCGTCATGCAGTTCGTCGCCATCGAGCGGCTTCCCTTTTTCAATTGCCGAGCCGTCGAAAGTGTCGGGAGAAAATTCTACTTCTACATCGTCCCAGCGAACGGTGACAGTGTTTTCTTGCTTGTCCCATACATAGTGATGCCTTCCGGCAAATGTCCACGACAGTATTTTGATCTGCTGGTAAGCATCATAATTCATTACCTCCAGCATTTTATTGGCCAGAGCTTCTGCTTCCGGGCCTTTTTCTCCCTCGGGTAATGGATCACTTGCTATCCAAATAACGCCTGCTCCCAGCAATAGCAAACTGAGCAAAACAATCCCGGCAGTCTTCAACGCCTTCATCATAGCATTGAAACTGAAGACTGCCGGAAAAGTTCACGTTATTTCAGCATCGGGAACAGCGCCCTTATCTCATCGTCGGTGGGCTGTCGGCCGTATTCGCAAATCTCGAAGGTTTCTACATTGGTGGCTTTGGCCACCCGGTCTTTGCCATACCATTTTTCAATGGCCTTTTTAGCCTCGGCTGAAGGAGGCCTCACCGACTTTTTGGTCAGCCAGGCTTTTCTTGCTTCAGCGCCTTCGGGCACCTGATCGGCATAGCCACCTATCCATGGCAGCCACTCATAAAACTGCGACACATGGGCATCCAGCGCATACCCTTTTTGTTCCGTTACCTCGGTGATGTCCACGGCGATGTCTGGTCGGAAAGGATTAGGACGTTGAAAGCCATCGTAGCCGTACAGGAAAACGGGATTCTTTTTTAGCGCAGGCACCTCCGGCGCAATATTGGGCACTGCCACCATGTAGGCAGCGTCCTGTACCAGCACGCCGGTATAGCGATGGTCGGGGTGATAATCGTTGGGGCGGGGAGCGATCACAATATCTGCATCCCACTTACGGATTTCCCGGATCACCTGGAGCCTGACATCCAGGCTAGGCACTAATTCACCGTCGTGATTGCCCAGCACCACATATTCGGCTATGCCGAAGCGTTTCGCTGCTTCCTGTGCTTCGGCGATGCGGCGTTTGGCCAGGGCACCTCCGCCGGTGGTCTGGTGGCCGGCGTCTCCATTGGTAAGCGACACGAATTTGACCTGGTGGCCCATTTTGGCAAAAAGAATGGCCGTGCCGCCCTCATCCTGGTCGCAGTCGTCGGGGTGAGCGCCCAGTACCACGATGCGCAGTGGCGTGGCCGTTTGCGCAGCGGCAAAACCGATGGTAATGAAAGCAAAGAGAAGGGTGAGAAGGTGTTTTTTCATAAGTAGGTAGTTTAAAGCATAATCATCATTAGTACACGTCACCCCGAACCGACGCAGGAGGGAGAGGTCTCCCCAACGAGAGCCTGCTCATTTTTAAGATCCTTAGTGCCTCGCAGACGCCTTTCTGGCTCGAATCGAATTGACGCTGGATAAGGTAAAGAATTTCCGGGAGAGAATGATCAGACTTTACGGTAGTGGTTGTGCGTACCTTTTGCTTTAAAAAACAATTAGGAAATGGTATGATGAAGAGAAGCTATCGCTCAAACCACCGGATGATCCTTCCACGGGCTCTCTGCCTTGATAAACCTCCAGTCGAAGTAGTCTTTCACCGCCTTGGTGCCGCTTTTGGTTAGCTCGTCAATTTTGTGGGCAGGCAGGCTGAAATCTGAGGTGCGTACGTCGAGGGTATCGATGAACACCGTTCTGTTCCAGTCCTCGCCCTGGAGGTGGGCTTTGTTGGCGGCTTCCATCATAAAGTCGAGCAGGGCCACGGCGTAGGTTTTCAGGTTTTTGACATCAGCCGGTGGTGTGGCCCAGTCACGTTTCGCATAGGTGATCACGTCTTTACTGTCGAGGCGGAAGCCAAGCGTTTCCATGTTAAGAATGCTTCCGTCCTTACCGGCCAGGGAGTTAACAGGGTTGGAAACGTACTCCGGCTTGTCGAACAGGTTAACAGGGTAGTTATAGCTCACCCCGCCATCTACCATCACGTTGCTGCCATTTTTGAACGCCGCAAAAAACACCGGCAGTGACATCGACATGCGCACGACCCTTCTCACAGGAATCGACTTATGCGCCTCATTTTCATGAGAAAAAACCTCTGCTTTTTGCTCCGACAGGTTGGTCACGGCCATGTAGAGGTATTTGAAGGCCGTGTTCCCGCCTTTGATGGCATCGTCGAGGTCGCCGAACGTGAAGTCTTTGGTGCCGGTCTGCTTTTTCACCACCTCGCCAATCCAGTCCATAAAGTCGTCGCCTTTGTACCAGCCAAACTTATTGAACATGCGGAGGGCGTTGCCAATCAGGCCATTGCCGTCCTGAAAATCGGCGAAGTTGGTGGTGCTGATGAGTTCGCCAACCTGGGCAGGCGTACAACCGAGGGCCAACGTGCAGGCATTGATAGCACCGGCAGAGGTGCCAGCCACCCGCTGCAGGTGATCCAGCATGCCCAGCTTTTGCAGCTCATCGAGCGCTCCGCCATAGGCGATGCCTTTAACGCCGCCGCCTTCAAATACGAGGTTTCTAAAACCAAATGAGGTTGATTTGTTAGTTGTTGCCATGATTAAAAAATTTAGGACTGTAGAAGAGATTCGAGGTAATCTTTGGTTTTTGCGCCATACACGCCGTCAATTTTGAGGAAGCCGCTTTGGCTTTGCACCAGGCGCAGAGCGTCGGCCGTTTTGTCGCCAAAAAAGCCATCGGAAGTGCCGGCATCGAAGCCAGCGATTTTGAGTGCATCCTGCAGCTGTACCACGGCTGCTCCTTTGTTGCCCTTTTTGAGAGGAGGCTTGGGAAGGATGAACTGCTTTTCGGTGGTAAGCCTGCGGTAGCCCAGCACCTTGGAGGAGTCGAAGCCGGAAATGGACACCATATTGGCCTGGTTGCCGCCCAGTGTGTAGCAGCGGCTACCATCGGAAGAGGTGCCCATGTAAATGCCCACATGGCCTTCCCACGATTCGATGGCCTTGCGCCAGTAAACGATGATGTCTCCTGGCTCTGGTTGTGTAATCACCGTGCCGACGGCCAGCCAGCTCCGTGCATTGAGTTTGGTGCTCCGCTTGAGGCCCGCCTTCAGGCAGCACCAGCTCAAAAAGATGCTGCACCAGGCAGTTTCGTCGTCTTTTACGTCCTGGAACCCCGCCTCGCTGGCGTACTGGAGAATGCGTGCATTGTGTGCCTGTCCTGGAATTTCTTTTACTCCAATCTCAGCACAAGCGATTTTTATCAGCTCTTGCATGGTATTGATTTAAAATAGTAACAGAAAATTAATCGTTAGCCAGTGCTCCCTGTATCGGATATCAGGTCAAAAAATTCTCTCGAATCTGGCAAGTCCTTCGCCTTTTTACAGGATGAAGGCTTGCTGCGCTATTCATGGGAAGCACCTCCACAGGTCAGAGAATGAATATACCACAAAAATCAGAATTAGTTAACCAACGCCGTGTGTTTTAGGTGCTTTACTTATGAAAACAAAGGTTTTATGTCAAAAATCAGAATATCTGTTTTATTATTGTAAGAAGAAGAGCGATTAGAGGGCCCAGGTTAACCAGTGCAAATCGATCCTCTACAAACTGAATGTTGTGTACTTCAGGGTTTTTATTTAATTTGAAACAGCATAAAGGCTTACCACTCAAAACAAGTTATTTACGAATCACATTTAATCCATGAGTATCAAAACACACATAAGTGCACTAATCCAACTGGCCTCAGCTGATGACGATTTGGCTGATAAGGAAAGAGAGTTGATTTTTTTAATTGGTGAATCTGGTGGACTAAGCCACAAGCAGATTGAAGAGCTACTGGAAAATCCTTTGGATCTGAATATACCAGACAGCCTTAGCGACGACGACAGATTCGAATTGCTCTACAACGTTGTGCAGCTGATGAAAATCGACAATGAGGTATTCCTGAGTGAGATCAAGTTTTGTGAGGACGTAGCGGAGAAGCTTGGCTTCGCCAGAAAAGTGATTTCTGAGCTTTCTGCCAATATCTATTCTGACCCCGCTATTACGTCTGACAGGGCATTGCTGAGACAAAAGGCAATGAAATACAAGAAATAAACTAAACTAACCTATAGCCAATTAAAAGCCCGTCACTGACCGGGCTTTTTTTGTGCCCAAATAAAGTACAACTGACTAAAAGAAACGCAAAATTCAGCGGGATTGTTTGTTGTCGACGAGGGCGTTGAAAAAACCCTCGTAGTGGTCTATTGTTTTTTGAATCGAGAACGTTTCGAATGCGGTTTTTTTTCCGTTTTGTATCAAAGTATTGCGTAAGGAGTCTTCGTCAAACGTTCTCATTATTTGCCTGGCAAGGCCACTGATATCACCATTTTCAAAAAGAAGCCCATTCACTTCATTTTTAACCACGTCCTTAATCCCGTACGCATTGGTAGCGACCACTGGCACTTCCAGCGCCATCGCTTCCACCAGCACCAGGCCAAAGCCATCCATTGTTGATGCCAGTACATTTACCTGAAACAATTTATAGACGTTCAGTACTTCTGTTCGGTCAAGTAGGCCAGCATAAATGACCTCATTTTTTATGCCATAGGTATCAATCCATTTATCGAGGCTGCCTGGTTTTATTCCGGCAAACACCACCTTGATATCGGATGGCAGCAATGAGAGTGCCTGAATGAGCTGGGGCTGTTCTTTCATTCGGGACACGCAACCAATTACCCTGTCCCCCTTTTTCAAGCCAAACCTCGTTCTCAGCTCCTCCACCTTTTCGGAGTGCACAACATCATATTGACTGGCTGGGGTGCCGTTGTAAATCACTTCGAGGTGATCTGGTGGATATCCGTTTTCGGTAAACACCTTCTTCAGTTCGTCGCCCACCACCACAACTTTATCTGTTCCCTTAACATAAAACCAGTTCTGAATAGATCCGCCCATGCTTCGGGGTCTTTGCCGACGGGTATGAACCACTATCACCTTCTTTGCCAGTAGCCATCGGGTAAAAATGGAGATGTATCTGTCTTTGCTGGACTGTGCATTAATTATGTGAATGTTGTGTTGCTGAACCACCTGCTTTAGAAAAAGAACGTCTTTGAGGCTGAATCTGCCACGAAACTTCATTGGGACTAAGTTGACATCTGAATTTTCAAGAAGGGCGTACAAAAGAGATTCCCTTCTGCACCCTACGTAAACGTTATGCCCTTTTTTGGCCAGGCCAAGTGCCAGAAAGGAAATGGAGTTGGTGGAGCCCGCCATTTTGCCTTCATAGGTAAGTAACAATATGTTCATCACTGACAGAGAATAATATGGACTTTTCCTGCTGCTGCGTATTAGCACAATAACGGAAGCTTTTGCCAGTAAGGTACTGGATGAGAGGCATTGGAGTATAACCGAACGGCATTGTTGACAATCAATTAACAAATGCTTGATTTTGAATCAATAACCGATTCGTTAACTTGTCGTGAATATGGATACCATTGCGTGGAAACCGCTAACCTACCAAAATTTTGAGGCCTTAAGTGTTGCCCGAAAGCAGTTACACCAGGCCGTTCAGCAGGTGTCTGTGGTGGGGCGAATATACCTTCCCAAGGCAAAGGACGACAAACATGCCAATCTTGTGTGGGTGCCGCAATTTCAACGGCTGGCCGGTAATTGGGTGGAGGGTTCAACCAAGTTTCGGGTCTCACTTGACCTGGCGAACCTCACCATTCATTTAGTCGACGATGAGGTAAGGACGATAGGCGAATATGACCTCAAAGGGAAAACCCAGGCGCAGTCGATGGTTTGGCTCGAAGAGCAGTTGGAAGGACTGGGTCTGGACACCGGCCAATTTGCCATCAATCTTCCCTATGAAATTCCAGACTACCCCACGGCACATGGAAAGCCATTTGAGCAAAAGGATGCTGAGGCTTTTGAAGAAATTGCGAGGTATTTTCATAATGCTGACCATATTTTGAGGCCGCTGAAAAGGGAGTTCCCACAGTCCACCGACGTGAGATGCTGGCCTCATCATTTCGACATAGCAGCACTTATCATTCTGAATGACACAGGCGACCCGGAAACGACCAGCAGTATTGGTATAGGTATGTCTCCTGGCGATCAATTCTATGATCAGCCATATTTCTACCTTTCTCCCTGGCCATACCCTTCCAGAGACAAGCTCACACCTATGAGTCATGGTAAATGGCACGAGAAAGACTGGCTGGGCGCAGTGTTAACAGCGGAGTCCCTTTTTGACATCGAAGATCCGGTTCAGCAGCAAAAGAGGGTATATGCATTTTATAAAGAAGGGCTTGATCAGTTGGTAACGCAGCTAAAGCCTAATTTGTAGAGCGGCGAATATTAAAGTGTTCTTCCAGCTTGATGTAAAAATCATCCTGGTTGAGGAGGTAATGCTCAGTTCTTTTCCCTCGACTGTTCACGATCAACATTTTTTCCGTCAGCGTTTTGCGGCCCTCTGGAGTGGCCTGCGTGATCATTTTTCCATTTCTAAAATGACTTTCAGGGTCAGTTTGTTGATAAAGGCAGCGGGGGATAAACTCTATAAGTCTTCTTCTTTTTGGTGAGAAGAGGTATTTTTCCTCAAAGG
Source organism: Imperialibacter sp. (assembly GCF_040222385.1). Taxonomy (GTDB): domain Bacteria; phylum Bacteroidota; class Bacteroidia; order Cytophagales; family Cyclobacteriaceae; genus Imperialibacter. Next base: position 167,816 of record NZ_JAVKDF010000040.1, on the reverse strand, counting down.
ATTGACCGTCATCCGACTCATCAAGCCACCAGCCCTCGTCGTCTTTCTTCCTGATTCGATAAAATTGGTTGAGGCTCATTTGCATATTCTCTTCCAGCACTTTGAGGGGATAGACGGGCCCTTTGCCATAACCCACGTCGCAAAGAAACACCTCACCGGCCAACTGCACCAAAATACACATGTGCTCGAATTCAGGGGAGAGGTTTCCGTCAGGCTTTGGCATTCTGGCAGAGGCCATGTAGCAGGTAAACCCCAGCTGGGTAAGCAAACTGTAAAAAAGACCGTTGAGCTCGTAGCAGAAACCGCCTCGTTTTTGCTCGATTATCTTTTTATACAACCTTTCAGTGTCAAGCAGAATTTCCTTGCCCCAGTGGATATCAAGGTTCTCGAATGGAATATGTAGTAAATGCTGATAATGAAGGTGCTTGAGGAAACGGGCACCTGGAGCCTCCCTGGCTGAAACGTCTATCCGGTGCAAGTACTTATCAATATCCATTTGAAGAAGCTGTTGTTTCAAAAGAGAAACCTTGTGAGGGAGTCCGGCTGCGGTAGGTTTTTTCCACCGCAGCCGGACTGAAACCTATTTCGGGCTTTCCATGTAGTCAAGCGTTAGAGCGCAAAGAGACTTTATACCCAGCAGCATTCCTTCATCGTCTACATAAAAATCAGGCGTGTGGTGAGAGGCTACTTTTGAAGCGTCCTGCCCCTTTGGCATGCCCCCCAGAAAAATGAAAAAGCCCGGGACTTTCTCCTGAAAGAATGAAAAGTCTTCGGCACCTGTGCTGGCCGCCGACAAAATCACATTTTCTTTGCCAGCCACCTCCTCAAGGCTCGGTAGCATCTTTGCAGTCAGTGCCGGGTCGTTGTAAGTAATGGGATATCCCTTGTCGATCATTACTTCGGCGGTGGCGCCCATTCCTTCGGCAGTATGGGTGGCAATGGAGCGCAATCTCTCGTGAATCTGGTCTCTCATGCCATTGTCCAGTGCCCGGATAGTGCCAACGAGTGTCACTTCTTCAGGAATGATATTGCTTCGAACACCACCATGTATACTGCCAAAGGTGACAACGGCAGCTTCCTTGGTCAGCATCATATTTCGGCTCACGATGGTTTGGGCGTTGTTGATGATCTGAGCGGCGGTTACTATTGGGTCGATGCTGCTCCACGGAGCAGATCCATGTGCCTGACGGCCTTTTACCTTGATGGTGAAGCTGTTGACGCTGGCCAAAGCTCCTCCTGGCTTATAGCGGATGCTGCCCACTTCAGTGGCTGAGTTGATGTGCAACCCAAAGATGGCATCCACTTTTGGGTTTTCCAGCACGCCTTCCTTTACCATCAGTTCGGCGCCACCCTCTTCACCTTCCGGCGCACCTTCCTCGGCTGGTTGAAAGATGAACTTCACAGTGCCTTTTAATTCGCTTTTCATTTGGCTCAGCACTTCGGCAACGCCCATGAGGATGGCTACGTGGGTGTCGTGTCCGCAGGCGTGCATCACGGGAACTGACTGGCCATTATACTCACCCATTACCTTTGATTTCCAGGGAAGGTCATTTCTTTCAGGGACAGGAAGGGCGTCCATGTCGGCCCTGAGAGCGACTACCGGGCCGGGCTTTCCTCCCACCAGTGTTCCCACAACGCCGGTAATAGCCACACCGGTTTTTACCTCCATACCGAGGCTTTTTAGGTGGGCTGCAATTTTTTCGGCAGTTTTAAACTCCCTATTTGATAGTTCGGGGTGCTCATGTATGTCGTGTCTCCAGTCGATGACCTTAGGTTCTACCTTTTCGGCTAGTTGATAGGCCTTTGTTTTCAGTTTCGACCCGGCGGGCACCGGCGAAATCCACGATTGGCAGGTAAGCATTAACAGGGCCAGAAGGCCAGTGTATATAGTTTTTTTCATACATGGGTTGGTTTACTTTTGGAAGATAGACAAAAACGTGGTCGTTTATGCGCTTGAATTTTTTAGCGGAAGTATTATTTGACAGGTAATATAGACCTCTCTTTTCAGCAAATAGTCGGGAGACTGATGGATTAAATTCAAAAACCCTTAAATTTCAAAAAACCACCTGCATGAAAACCATCAAGAGGCTACTAAAAGGCATCCTGGTCTTAATTATTTTACTGATCATCTCCTTATATTTTTATCTGCAGCACATTAAGCCAAAATACAAGGGTGAATTGACCCTAAGCCCGCTTGAAAACAAAGTGGAGGTGTGGTTTGACAGCTATGGCATTCCGCACATTTATGCGGAAAACAAAAGTGATCTCTATACTGCCATGGGCTACCTTCATGCACAGGAGAGGCTGTTTCAAATGGAGCTGGTAAGGAGAATTGCGCCAGGGAGGTTGTCGGAAATACTTGGGAAAGACCTTTTGCCGACGGACAAGTTTTTTCGCACGTTGGGGATACATCTTTCCTCACAAGAAGCTGCGCAGAAGCTACGAACTCAAACAAACAACCCTACGCTGGCTGAAGCAGAAGCCTATCTGAGAGGCATCAATGAATTTTTGGAGAAGGGCCCAACGCCGTTGGAATACGAGCTTCTGGGCATTGAGAAATCGCCTTTTACCCTGGAGGATATTTATAATGCCGTGGGATACATGTCGTTTAGTTTTGCGGCGGCCCATAAAACTGACCCATTAGTGAACTTCATTAATTCAGAGCTTGGGCCTGGCTATCTGAAAGACCTTGGGCTAAAAGCAGACACCACAAGGCAAATGATCCCGAGCTATTTTGGAGACCCCATTAGCTTGAATGAAAGCTCCTCTGCAAAGCTGCTGGAAATACTTAACCACCTACCTGTTTCTCCATTTATAGGCAGCAACGGCTGGGTATTGGGGCCGTCAAAGACAAAGTCAGGAAAAGTGCTTTTTGCCAATGATCCTCACATTGCTTTTTCTCAGCCCTCTGTGTGGTACGAGGCGTACCTGGAAACCCCCGATTTTCAGCTTTATGGTTACCACCTTGCTGGCTATCCCTTCGCAATTTTGGGGCACAATCGTCAGGTGGCGGTCGGCTTGACAATGCTCGAAAACGATGATGTGGACTTTTTCAGAGAGCAGGAAAACGAAGCCGATAGCAATCAGTACCTGTACGAAGGAGAATGGAAAAGCTTCGACTATCGGGACGAAATAATCAAGGTAAAAGACGAGGGAGACATAGTTTTTCAGGTCAAAACGTCGTTTCATGGCCCCGTTATCAATGGAGTATTGGGCGAGATAGTTGGCCCTGATCCGGTAGCCGTGTGGTGGACATATAACAAGCTGCCCAATCAGGTGCTAGACGCCACACGCAAGCTGAACAATGCTCAATCCTCTGCTGATGTTACCGACGCACTTTCGCTTATTCATGCACCCGGCCTTAACGTGATGTATGGAGACGCCAAAGGAAATGTGGCCTGGTGGGCCACCGCACGATTGATAAAAAGACCTGAGCACGTCAACTCTTTCACCATTCTTAATGGAACCAAAGGAGAAGATGACCCGATTGGATACTACGAATTTGCAGAAAACCCTCATTCTGTGAATCCGCCAGCGGGCTATGTATTTTCTGCCAACAACCAGCCTGACAGCGTAAACGGACACTATTATCCGGGTTATTATCTGCCGGAGGACAGGGCCACAAGGATAAAGCAACTGATCGATAGCAAAAATGATTGGGATAGCGAAGATGTAAAAAAAATGCTGATGGATGAGACTTCGCCGGCTGTGGTTCAAAATATCGGCGTGCTGCTATCGGCAATGGAGAACGCATCTTTAGCAGGAAATGATCAAAAAGCGCTAGAACTACTGCAATCCTGGGACGGCAAGTTTGACGGGCAAAGTGCTGCGCCCATTATTTATACCAGATGGCTGTACACCATTTTGGAAAAAGCAATGAAAGATGAGCTTGGCCCGGACAAGTTTGACCTCTTCATGTCGACTGACCTCAGGAAGCGAACCTTTCCACTTTTGATTGCCAATGACAGCTCTTCCTGGTGGTACAATGCGGATAAGAAAGCCGTTGAACCCCGGCAAGAGGTGATTTACGGAGCGCTTGTAAGCGCCGTCACCTCGCTGGAAGGCGACTTGGGGAAGAACATTGACAAATGGAGATGGGAGAATATCCATACACTTACGCATAATCATGCCCTGGGTGTGGTACCAATGCTGGGAAAGGTTTTAAACGTAGGCGATTTTCATGTCTCTTCGGGAGAGGAGGTGATCAATAACTGGGGTTATCCGATCACAAGCGAAAATAGATACCGAATATCTTTTGGGCCCAGCACACGACGAGTTGTCGACTTTTCAGACATAGAAAATTCGGAGAGCATTTTACCTACCGGACAAAGTGGCGTTTTTCACAGCAGGCACTACGACGACCAGGCTCAAATGTATGTGGAGGGGAAATTCAGGAAGATGGCCATTAACAAAAAAGAGCTCACCACTAGTGGCAAGCTCCTTATGCTACTTCCCGACAAAGAATAGCTGCCGGTAACCTATCGGTTTACTTCATTTGAGAGTAAACCTTTGCCTGAGATTGTGGAGTTTCTTTAACATTGATGGCTAAAGACACGATTAGTACTCCTAAAAGAATAGCCACAAGGGCCGAAACATTTTTTCTGGAACCAAACATCTTAATAACTCCCTTCGTCTTCTTATTTCCTGTTGACTGTTGCCAACCATTGTTGTTTAGCGTTGCGCCAAAATTCATAAACACCTCACTCTTAATATTACAATCAATCTAACGAAACAGCACATCGTTTTGTTTCAGTGCAAAATTACTAATACAAACAGAATAATTATAAATAATGTAAGAAATACTCAAAACAATTCATTGCAATCGTTTGCTTCAACTTATGTGAAGCATAGCTGAGACAAAATAATTTATCCACCTCTTTTTCAGAAGGTTGCATAAGACTGGTTAAAGCATGATAATCCTCCGATTTAACGATTTACACCATAAATGATCCAACCAAAGCACCCAGCTCTTGTTGGAATATAAGGTTTGGCCTACAAGGGTCGGTTTAAGGACAACCACCTCCGTAGAGAGTCGGTCTATTCGTACCTCAAACTATCAACGGGGTTTTTCCTTGCCGCAGCAAAAACCCTTAGAAAAGAAGTAGAACCCGCAATACTGAGAATGATAAGAAATGGCACAAGAAAGCTGACCAACCCAATTGGTTTGTAGAACTTAAAAATGGACTCGATCAGCATGTCTGTAAGATAGTAGCCGCCTACAGCGCCCAATGCGCTGGCGACCACCACCATCAAAAGAAAGCTTTTGCTTATGAGCCAAAGAATCTGCGGAATTTCGGCCCCCATCACCTTTCTTATACCTATTTCTTTCACCCGCTTGATCACATTAAGTGATATGAGGGTAAATAGGCCAATCACTGACAGTAACACGCTGACGACGCCAAGAAAAACGAAGATGATGACAATATTTGCATTGACTTCATGGGCTTCTTTGAGAGTATCCTCCTGATAAAAGCCGTTGAAAGGCTTGTCGGGAAACAGGTCCAGCCAGCTTTGTTCCATGGCCTTGTAACTCTCTACAATTTTGTCTCCCGCTACCCGGGCGATGAGAAAGTTGACATTATCTTCCCTGGAAAGCCTGAAGGCATAGGGCTCAATAGGGGAAAAGAAGTTGTCGGAATAGAAATTTTTGATCACGCCAACCACAGTTAAGTGGAGCGTGTCGCTGATGGATACTCTTTGGCCGACAGCCTCCTTCCAACCGAACGCCTCCACAAACTTTTCGTTGACAATGATGGACCCAAGTCTGTCGCTTTCGGCAAGGTCTTTTCCAAAAGGTCTTCCTTCTGCCATCTTTAAATCCATAGTTTCGAAGTACTCGGGCCCAAAGTCCATCATCATTACTTCTCTTTCCACATCACCCGATTTGATTGTTCTGCCGTAGTTCCAAAAACCTATATGACTGGCAGAGCCCGACATGCTAATGACGTCAGGGTTCTTTTCCATCGCCGACCGTAGCGTGGTGTACTCCTGTAGCGAGCTCACCCTGGCGCCCACTACGCTTTCTTTTTCAAATCCCATATCGGCATTCTCCTGAAAAATGGCATTTTGGTAAAACGCCATACTTGCCACCAGGGCCATAATGGTGAAGCCAAATTGCATCATCAACAGCCCTCGTGAAAGAGAACTTGTGGTACCTACTTTCAGGCTGCCTCTCAAGATTTTCACTGGTTCGTAGCGGCTTACATAAATGGATGGATAGGCTCCAGCGATAATCGCTGTCAATATCATAAGGCCAACCAGAAACAGGTAAATCTCGGTGTTTTGAGAGAGATCGAGCTTTAGCGTCATGCCCTCCCACATAGCGCTGTAGGCAGGAACGAGAAAAGAAGCGAGGCCCAGAGCAACTACAATAGCCAATAAGCAGAGAGCAAGGTTTTCAGCCATAAACTGGATGATGAGTTGTTGCCTGTTGCCGCCAATTACTTTTCTGATGCCGATCTCCTTAAGCCGCTTGCTGGAAGTAGCTATGGAGGTGTTGGTAAAATTGAAGCATGCGATGAGAAGTATGAGTGCCGACATTACGATCGGAGCAATGATGGCTGCCGGATGCATCGCCTGCGGAAACCAGTAGGAATAGATATCCCGGCCGGAGAAAGGCATGTCCGGCATGTGCTCCAAGTAAAACGATCCTATCAGCCAATCGGGTCGGGCCTGATTTTGTTCCGGCACGTATTTGGTAAGAAGGGAAGCTACTTCTTCAGGAGCAAAACCATTTTTTGAGAAGAGAAATGTGCCCCCGACAAAGCTAGTCCAGCTATTATTGGCTATTTTGTTGAGATCCAGGAAGTTTTCAAAAACGGTGATGGCGTCAAACTGAAAGGTTGAGTTCTCAGGCATGCTTTCGAGCACTCCACTCACAATAAATTCTCTGTTCTTTTCATCGGATGTTACCAGGGTAATGATTTTACCGGTGGCGCTTTCGTTACCAAAATAGGCAGTAGCCATTTCTTCAGAAAGGAGGAGTTGCGACTTATTGTCAAAATTGTCGAAAGAGCCCTCCTTCATTTTGAAAGAGAAAACGTCGAAGAAGTTGGGGTCTGCAAAAGTGATATGCCTGTTGAAAACCTTCCGATCTACCTTCAAAATGTAAGAGTCACCAGTAACCCTCACCACTTCATCCACCTGGGGGATGTCCTGCGCTATTCTTGGGCCCAAAGCTACAGGTGTGATTCCATAGGGAACTGGCTGCCCTTGTACATCCTTGTTGATTTGCACCTTGTAGATGTTTTCCCTGTTAACATGCTGCTTGTCAAAATCATAGGCAAACCGGGTATTCAGGTAGGCGATAATGCAGCAGGCCATGGAGATTCCGAGCCCTAACACGTTAATGAAAACGTAAAGCTTGTTGCGACGCAGGTTTCGAACGGTAAGTTTGAGGTAATTCTTAAACATGATGAGTCTTTGATGGAAATAAATTAATGACGCCAAAATATGCCCGGGGTTGCATTGGCGCCTTGTATTTATTTTTTTGACCATAGACCAAAGGGCTACTTTTTGGTGCGGCTTTTCCTGCTTATTTTATCCAATCAATTAAACCCATCACTATGAAGAGGATTCTACCAGTCTTTTTTCTTTTGTCGTTAGCCGTAACAGGCTTTGCTCAAAAAGACAAGGATAATATCATGCGCAGCATTGATCAGAAAGAGGATTTATACAGTAAAACTGCTATGGACATCTGGTCGTACGCTGAAGTTGGCTATCAGGAATACAAGAGCTCAGAGGCTTTGCAAAAAGTCTTGGCAGACGCCGGCTTCAAGGTCGAAAGCGATGTAGCTGGCATTCCGACTGCCTTCACGGCTAGTTTCGGAAATGGTAAACCCGTGATAGCCATACTTGGCGAATTTGACGCCCTGCCAGGGCTTAGCCAGGCGGCTGTACCGGAGAAGTCTCCAATAGAGGGAGGAATAGCTGGCCATGCTTGCGGGCATCATTTGTTTGGGGTGGCATCTGCCGCTGCCGCTATTTCTCTTAAGGATTGGCTAGCTTCCTCCAAAACTTCCGGAACCATCAGATTTTATGGTACGCCTGCCGAGGAGGGTGGCTCAGGAAAGGTGTACATGGTGAGAGAAGGCTTATTCAACGATGTGGATGCAGTCATTAACTGGCACCCTGCAAGTGTGAACAGCGCCAGCCCTGGCACATCATTGGCCAATAAAACTGGCAAGTTCAGGTTTTATGGAATTGCCGCTCATGCGGCGGCGGCTCCCGAAAGAGGGCGGTCAGCGTTGGATGCAGTTGAAGCCATGGACATGATGGTGAACATGATGAGAGAGCACATTAAAGAGGACGCAAGGATACATTACGTGATTACCAATGGTGGCACAGCACCGAATGTTGTTCCTGATTTTGCAGAGGCCTACTACTATGTTCGCCATAAAGACAACGATGAGGTGAAGGACATGTGGAGCCGCCTGGAAAACGCCGCTAAAGGGGCTGCTCTTGGCACAGATACGAGGGTCGAAATAGAAGTAACCGGAGGCGTGTACAGCCTGCTGCCCAACGAAACGCTGGCCAAAATAATGCAGACTAACCTGGAAAAAATAGGAGGCTACACTTACTCTGCTGAGGAAAAAGCTTTTGCTGAAAAACTATCTACTACGCTTGGCAAGAGTGCCATGTCGTTGGATTACACGCAAAAAATCATGCCTTACGAGATGAGGGCAGGAAGCGCTTCTACCGATGTAGGCGATGTTAGCTGGAACGTGCCCACTGTAGGCCTTGCCGCTGCTACCTGGGTGCCGGGCACTGCGGCACATAGTTGGCAGGCGGTTGCCAGTGGCGGCACGTCAATCGGTGTTAAAGGAATGATGGTGGCTGCAAAGGCGATGGCCATAACAGGCTACGATTTGTTCAAATCCCCTAAAGTACTTGAGCAGGCGAAAGCAGAATTTAGCGGCAAACGGGGCACTGACTTTGTTTACGACCCTTTGTTGGGTAACAGGCCGCCGGCACTAGACTACAGAAAATAACTTTTTTGAAATGGTAGTTTTTCCTATCAATTATTACCTCTTCTCACTTCCTGAGAATTAGCAAAGATGAAAGGGAAGTGGAATGGAGAATCTTCCTGAAGAAACTGAATGGCGTCGGCTACGGTTTCCTCAGGAATTTCTTCCATAGGAACGTGACCGGCATTCTCGTAGACCTTAACAACTGAATGAGAAATACTTGTGGCAAAGGAATCTGCAACGTTGTACGGAATCCATTTGTCATGCTTTCCCCACTGGATCAACGTTTTCTGCTTTATTTTCGAAAGCTCATCACTTCTATCTATATGCGCAGTATTCATTCTATATATGAATGCCCTGCGATTGCCTTCTCTGCGGCAGAGCGATTGGTATCTTTCCACAAGGTCTTCGTCAATTTTCGAGTCGTCGTAGTACACCTCTTCAAGATTGTTTCTTACCATGAATCTTGGTGTCGAAAACCTCAGAAATGTGTTGAAGCCAGGTGCTTTGGCTAGCCTGAAAATAAATGGCGGGGGAGCATCATTCGGGTAGCCCGCTGCGTCGATCAGAATAAGCTTTTCAACCCTTTCCGGGTAATCTATGGTAAAATTCCACGCAATTTCACCACCCAGGGAGTTACCGGCAATATAGCAGCGGCCTAAGCCAACGGTACTAATGAATTTCTCCAGAAACTCACTGTAGTGCTTCATGGAGTAGTCATTGTCAGGAAATGGGCCAGTTAGTCCAAAGCCAGGGAGATCTATTCGCACCACCTGATAATACTGCGAGAGCTCCTGCGACCACTTATCCCAGGTTTGCAGCGATGAGGCAGTGCCATGAAGAAGAATGATCGGAAATCCTTTTCCTTCCGATTTATAGTGAATAGGCTGGCCATCAATTTTCACGAATCGGGACGTTCTTCCTGCATACTTTATCGATAGGTCTTCAAGCGACAAGTCGGCACGGAAAAGCGCCATGAAAACGCCTATCGTGAATAGTACCAGCGAAACTAAGGTCTTTTTAAACATACCGTGATCCTTTACTTAACCCTTTCTGCACTAATAATGCCAAATTAATTCATTCGAAAACGAATCGCAGGAAGCAGGTAGATTTTCATCAAAAATACTTGAAAACAAGTATAGCTGGTCAAATATTGGTTCAAATGTAATCAAAAATATAATGCTGCTAACGGTTAAAACTTAATCATACCCTGTTTGTACAGGTAATTAGGGTGTTTTTCATGACCTAAAAGCCACTCTTTTCGCCACAGCCCGCCACCAAATCCAACCAATTTTTGATCTGTTCCAATCACCCTATGGCAGGGAATAACGATTGGCAAAGGGTTTTTTCCGTTGGCACTTGCTGCTGCTCTGATACACTTCGCATCTCCCAAAAAAGTAGCTTGCTGAAGATAAGACCAACTGGCACCGTAGGGTATCTTGCCCAATGCCTCCCAAACCCGCAACTGAAAATCAGTTCCGATAGGCTTCAGCGGCAGATCAAAAAACTCAAGCTTACCATTAAAATAGGCTTGAAGCTGCTTAACAGACTCTTTTAACAGAGAATCGGTTGGAAGAGAACAAACCTCCTGCTCATTAATAAAATCAATCCGCAATAGGTAACCCCCAGAAGAAGAAAGCTTTAGTTGACCAACCGGGCTTTGAATGACACAATGATTCAATAAACTACAGGATTATAGGGCTAAACTCAGTGAATGACCCTTCCGGAACAGTTTCCAAAACGCTTATCTCGGTGATTTGCCGCTGACCTCTGTCACCCGACAGAAGAATTTTACCGTAGGGCTTGTAGTTGACCCATGGCAGCACAAAGTTGGGCTCGTCCTGATAGGCATCTTTGTAGTAAGCCCATTGAGTTATAAGGCTTTGTTCCATATCAACATATACTTTGTAGCCGTTGTCGGGCGTCACACCCACACCTTTAAACAGAAGGCTTAGCACATGGGCGTTGCGGCCATCCATTGTTGTGTCTTCGCCAACGTATTGCAGGGTTACCCCGCTGTCTTTTAGTTTAAATGGCATGAAAAGCCAGTAGGAGTCATTGATCCACCAGGACTTGCCTCTCTCAAGATATTTTGAAAGGGAGTCGGGGCTGGTAAACTCCTGGCCTTTCTTCATTACCCGACCTGTCATGGTATTGATGTTCATCAAAATAATCGTGGAGTCTCTCGGCGCCTCAATTCTCACATCGCCAGTTTGCTTGTCCCAAAGGTGCTTGCGGGCACCAAAGAAATTCCAGGCGAGGAATCGGGTGTCGTCCCAGTTGTTTCGCCCTCCCATGCTGGTCATCACATCATCGGCAAGTTTAATGGCAATGGCGTCAGAGTTTTTTTCATCGAAGCCGTCAGCCGGTGGGTTCTCGACAAACTCACTTTGGCCGTCATTGGTCTCTTTTGTTGAAGGAGTGCAGCTGGTAATGTACCCAATTACGACAGCTGAAAATATGGCAAGCTTAATTGTGTTTTTCATTTCGTGACGTGCTTAGTCGGTGGTTCGAATTTGGAATTTTCATTTAAGATAGGCCAAAATCCAATGGCACTGAAAACTTTGATATAAAAATGAATAATCGAATTGAACGGTTGGCTACAAACATTCTCCGGTTGGCTACATCGCCGTTTACTTTCGTCGGTCATTTACCGTTCATTGTATCATCAACTCAAAATGAATTTCCAAGAATTGCTTCCCGTCAAAATTATTGGAGAGGGAAGCTTAAAAAGGACAAGCTTATGAAAACGCTAATGATGAAAACTTTTACAACTGTGGCAGTATTCTGCTTTGCTGTTGTTGCAGCCCAGGCTGGCGGGGAGGATTCCCTCAAAACAAAGACCTACAGAAACGACTTCAAAATTGTTGGGAACGCCTCCAGCCTTGAAATAAAAGTAAGAGGGTCAGTCAAAGTAAATGAAGCTGATACAGAGGTGACGGCCATTACCCCCGGCGGCTATCTAACAATAAGAAAAACAACTTTTGGCAACAAGAAGGAACTCACGATCAGCAGCAACGACGCAGGGCAGCTGTCTTACGAGTTTTATGATAACAGAACCCAAATCAACTTTGAGCCGGAAGGAAGAAAATGGCTGGCCGATGTTCTCCTCGATGTGATTCACTCCACCGGCGTGGCTGCCGAGGATCGGGTAAAGAGGTTCTACAGGAAGGGCGGCGTTGATGCAGTGATTGACGAAATAGAGGAAATCAATAGCTCAAGCGGTAAGGGAGAATACTTTTCGTTCCTGTTAGAAACCAATGGGCTCTCTGAAGCCGGGCTGTCTAAAATTGCGCTTGCCATTGGCAGAGATATTCCCTCCAGTTCAACCCGTGGCGAGTTACTTAGGGAGTATGACTACAAGTTTTTTTCGAACAGCAAAAGTGCCGCGGCCTATTTCGAGGCAGTGAACAATATTCCGTCGAGCTCAGAATCGGCCTACACTTTGCGCCATGCGCTACAGAAGCATCAATTGGAGACCTCAACTAAAATCGCACTGCTGGATGCGGTGGATCATATCCCTTCGAGTTCCGAGCGGGGCTCTGTGTTGAGGTTATACAACAGGCAGTTTGATAAAGATCAGCGCATACAGGATAAATACTTTGACGTTGTCGATAATATTCCTTCGAGCTCCGAAAGGGGAAATGTTTTGAGAGACTTGATGAAGGACGAGAACCTGGAAGCTTATACTTTTAGCAAAGTGTTGTCATCTGTCAGGCATATCCCTTCCAGCTCCGAACAGGGAGAAGTGCTTAAATACGCTATTGATAATTCCAGCCAACTTTCAAATGAGCTGTTTGGTGAACTCGCTTCTACCATCAGCCGAATTGCCAGCAGCTCCACACAGGGCGAAGTTTTGAAGTTCGCCATCATCGAAAAAGAACCAACACCGTCGCAGCTGGTGCCATTGATCAAAGCAGTGCAGAGTATTGCCAGCAGTTCTACTCAGGGTGAGGTTCTGAGAGCGGCGTCAGCCAAAATGCGCAACGACCCCCAGCTCAGCGATCTTGTTTTTGAAACAGTCACAAGGATACCAAGCTCTTCGGAACAAGGAAATGTTTTGCTAACTTTCATGAAAGACGGTAACGTACATCCTGATTTTCTTATGAGAGTAATTGACGCTTCTGAGCATATCGCTTCCTCGTCATCAAGGGGAGACGTGCTGGTTAAAGTAGCTGAAGTTATGCCAAGAAATGACACATTCAGAAAAGCTGTGTCGGAAGCTGCCTCTAAAATACCTTCGAGCAGCGAGTACCGCAGGGTGATGGAGAAACTTTATTAAGCCCCAGAGCCACCCATGAGAAAATGGTTGTTGAAATCATCAGGAATGGCATTTATCGCAGTAGGGATATTCAACTATCTCTACTACGGTAAAACCGGAGAGCTTCCCGACCTTGCTGGCCACCTTGGTGCGTATTTGTTGGTAGTGGCCATGGGTGCTGTAGCTGGCATTTCAATAGTCTACTCCAACATCAGGTTAAATGCAGTCATTTCCTGGAGGAAGTCGCTGGGCGTCCGGTTTCTTGCTGGATCGCTTGTGCAGGCTGCAATATTGGCTGGCATTGTTCTCCTGGGCCTTGAACTGTCCAAAGGACTTTTTCCAGAAGCGGTTTCTTTCGAAACGCTGAAGCCTGAAATGATCAAATTAGCGCTGCTTCTTTTTGTTCTGATCATCGTTAATGGAGTATTTGACCTGTCGTACTTTAGTTTCAGCGAATACTCTAAAGGCCGACTCAACCAGCTCAAGCACGAAAGAGAGCAGCTTGAGCTTCAGTATGAACTCCTGAAAACACAGCTTAGTCCCCACTACCTGTTCAACAGTCTCAACACCATCTCCTCTCTGCTTGACGACTCTTCAGAGCAAGCCGAGCAGTTCATTCGACGGCTGGTTCAGTCTTACCAGTATCTTATTGCGTCTCAGGACAAAAAGCTGGTAACTGTGGAGGAGGAGCTGGCTTTTGTAAGAGCCTATCTTTTTCTCCAAAAGGTAAGATTCGGCAATGCTCTTACCCACACAATTTCAATCGGGGCCAATAAATTTTCTGCCAACATACCGCCGCTTACAATACAGCTACTGGTAGAAAACGCCATTAAGCACAACGACTTCTCGGAGCTGGATCCGATGGAGATAGTGATTCAGGAAGAGGAGGGTAACTATATCTGTGTGACCAATGAAAACCGGGGCATAGTGGATGAGGCAGAGTCGCTACAGGTGGGTTTGGCCAATATCCAAAAACGATATGTTTTTTTTACCGATTTACCTGTTCGGATTGTAAACGACAAGCTGTTTAGCGTCTCCGTTCCTTTACTTCCTCATTTATGAAGCGTAAACTTTTTTATAATCACTTGATATCACGGTTGTTTGCCCCTCTCCCATTGGGTATGCTCATTTACATGCTTGTGCTGCTTGTGTTTGATAACCTGGGCTCACTTGGTGAGGTGTTTTTCGAAAAGGAAGCTTTGTTGTGTATAGGAACCACCTATTTGGTTGCTGAATTGCTGCGGGCCATTGTCAATGGCTTTGTGCCACGAATAGAAAGCAGTGACTTTATTAAGCTCTCGTTTGGCTTGTTGTTCCTTGCAGGGTTGCTGGTGACCCTGCTTGTGGTGTTCGCTAGCATAAGTGCTTACCTGGTGTGGGAGATAGGCTATAGCTTTGGCACCTTCACCACCGAATTGTCTACCTTTCTGTCCATCTACGGATTTATTTATATCCTCTACTTTATAGTGCTCGCCTCCGTCATTTTGTTCACGCTTGAAACAAACAGGGCGTTAGACAAAGAAGGAGTGCTGAAAAAGAATATAGACTTGAAGCTGAGGATTTTTAGCAGGGTAATTAATCCGGAGTTTCTTTATAAGTCGCTCGAAACCCTGATTTCTATTCTTTACAAAAAGGATAAAGCGGCTGACAAGTTCATCCAGAAGCTTTCGCATGTGTACAGAAGTGTGCTCGACAGCCGGCACGAAGATCTTTCGGAGATGAAGTCTGAATTGACGATCGCTGAAAGCATAGTGTATCTTTACAACCAGCAGTACGATGGGAACATTCATTGGCTGCCAGAAAGCGAAGCTATTGAAGAAGAGGCGTACCTTTTGCCCGGAAGTATGATGATTGTGATGGAGTGGGTCATCGCTTCGAACATGATCAACCAAAGCCGACCGTTGAAAATAATTGTCAGAAGAGAGGAGGACTATTTGACCATTGAATACTCCCTGTGGGAAAGGTTAATGCCGACGGTGGAGGGCAAGGAAAAGATGATGGAGTTGCTCCAGTCGTTTGAACATTTCACCGAACGACCCCTGCTGATAGTGAAAGCTGACAGTAAGGGATTTGTAAAACTACCTCTTCTAAAACTCGAGAAAGCAGCATGAAAACCATCCTTATAGAAGACGAAAAGCCGGCATCCGATAAGCTGAAGAAAATATTGGCCGAAATCGCACCTGAAATTGAGCTGATAGGTGAAGCGACAACAGTGGTGGCAATGTTGGAATTGCTGGAAAGCAAGGGAGACGAGATAGAACTGATACTGACGGATATTAAGTTGAAAGACGGACTAAGTCTGGAGGCTTTCAAACAGCATCCCGTCAACGTGCCGGTGATTTTCATTACTGCCTACGATAATTATGCTTTGGAAGCATTTCGGTCGAACGGAGTAGACTACCTTCTCAAGCCCATCGACAGAGATGCAGTGGAGCAAAGCATAGAGAAGCTAAGGCTCCTGAAGAAAGGAGCCACCGTACAACCTGCGAATGCCATTGAAAACGTACTCAAAAGCTACCTTCAAAAAGACTTCAAAAACAGGTTTATGGTGAAGGTTGGCGAACATATCCGTTCTGTGAAAACCGAAGACGTGGCCTTCTTTTACGCCGAGGGGAGAAATGGCTTCATTGTCACCAATACGAAAGCGAGGTATGTGATAGATTATAAAATGGAGACCTTGGAGGAGATACTTAACCCGAAATCCTTCTTCAGGGTCAACAGGACTTACATCATCAACATCGATGCGATCAAAGATGTGCTGATCTACTCAGTTACAAGGCTTAGAATAGTGCCGACGGTGGATTGGCCAGAAGAGATTGTGGTGAGCCGGGAGAAGGTAAGTGCGTTCAAAGACTGGTTCAATGATGCGGGCTGATTGCTAGCTGATCCGGCTCCAGTTCGTCACTGACTTTTTGAGCGAAGAAATGTGTGACTTGATCACCCGGTGCTTGTCCAGTGTTAGCTTGGGGTCGTTGTCAATGATTTGTTGGGCTTCTTCCCTCGCTGCCTGAAGTATTTTCCCGTCTTGCACCAGGTCGGCAACCAAAAGATCCATTACACCACTTTGTTGGGTGCCCATCAAGTCGCCCGGCCCTCTTAGTTTTAAATCGACCCGGGCAATTTCAAACCCGTCGTTGGTGCCCACCATGGTTTGAATACGGGTTCTGGCCTCCTGGCTTAGCTTGTCTTTTGTCATCAGAATGCAATACGACTGGTCGGCACCCCGGCCTACTCTGCCCCTGAGCTGATGCAGCTGGGCCAGCCCAAATCTCTCCGCATTTTCTATCACCATCATACTGGCATTGGGCACGTTGATGCCTACCTCAATCACAGTTGTTGCCACCATTATATGTGTAACGCCCTCCACAAACCGCTGCATCTCAAAGTCTTTGGCCTCGGGTTTCATTTTGCCGTGCACAATGCTGAGCTGGAAGTCAGGAAAAGCCCTTGCGATGCTTTCATAGCCATCCATCAGATCCTTGAGGTCGAGCGACGCCGACTCCTCTATAAGCGGATAAACAATGTAGGCCTGTCGACCCAACTGAATTTGTTCTCTGATGAACCCAAACACTTGCAGCCTGGCAGCATCGGTTCTATGAATCGTTTTGATGGGCTTCCGGCCGGCTGGCATTTCATCGATCGTGCTGGTATCCAGGTCACCGTATACAGTCATGGCCAGCGTGCGGGGAATGGGGGTGGCCGTCATCACCAGCACGTGAGGATAGAACTCTTCGTTTTTCTGCCAAAGCTGGGCCCGTTGTGCTACGCCAAAGCGATGTTGCTCATCAGTGATGGCCAGTCCGAGGCTTCTGAATTGCACGGGCTCTTCCAGTAACGCATGAGTGCCCACCAATATGTGAATATCACCGGAAAGCAGTTCTGCCAGAATCCTTGTCCTCTCCTTCTTTTTGGTGGACCCGGTAAGTTTGGCAATGCTCAAACCCATTTTGTCGGCGTACTCTTTGAGCCCGGTGTAGTGCTGACCGGCCAGAATTTCAGTCGGTGCCATGAGGGTAGCCTGGCTGCCGCTGCCTATAGCCAGCAGCATGCAAATAAAGGCCACCATGGTTTTTCCACTTCCCACATCGCCCTGCAAAAGGCGGTTCATTTGCTTACCCGATCTCATGTCGAGGTAAATTTCCCTGATCACCCTTTTTTGGGCGCCAGTCAGCTCAAACGGCAAATGGTCATTGTAAAAAGTGGTGAGCAGAGAGGTGTCGGCCAGCACCAGGCCTTTGTACAAGTCTTTTCGGGAGCCCTTAAGGCTTACTAACCTGAGTTGAATGTAGAAAAGCTCTTCAAACTTCAACCGCTTTCTCGCCCTTTCTAACCATTCGCCACTCTTCGGAAAGTGGGCATTTACCATCGCCTCTTTTTTGCTCACCAGGGCAAATTTCTGCAGCAAAAAGTCGGGAAGCGTTTCGTGGATATACGGCAAAGCAACCAGCAGTAGCTGCTCCTGAAACTTCGAGATCACTTTGCTGTCGATAAAGCGGGCCTTGAGCTTTTCGCTGGTGTGGTAAATGGGTTGCAGATACCCGCCTTTTCTGTTATCAACCGTCAGTGGTTCAATTTCCGGGTGAGCGATGTTGAACTTGCTGCTAAAAGCGGAAGGCTTGCCATACACAAGGTAGGGGGTATTTACCCGAAGCTTCTTAGAAATCCAGGCAGCTCCCTGGAACCAAACCAACTCCATTTCTCCGGTTTCGTCATAGAAATGAGCCACAAGCCTCTTCTTCCCGCCAATACCAACAGTTTCCATTGATCGGATTTTCCCCATCACCTGCACAAAGGATTCCTCGTCTCTTATGTCTTTGATTTTGTGAAAGGTTGTGCGGTCTTCGTACCTGAACGGATAGTGCTGGAGTAGGTCGCCGTAGGTAAAAATAGACAGCTCTTTGTTTAGCAGCTCCGCTCTTTGAGGGCCAACGCCTTTCAGGAACTCTATTCTGGTTTCAAAAAAGCCGGACATGCGATGGGTAATGGTTCTCTACTGTATGCCTATTTCCACTCAAGGGTGTTGAGCATGTGGATGATATCGAACTTAATGTACTCAATAACCGGCTTTAAAGAATCGTTTTTTGTGGAAGTCTCAAAATAGAGTGCTCCACGAATGAAGTGATTGGCAGAATCAGTGGCGTGAAACTGAAATTGGCTGGGCACTTCTCCGGTCAGCTCCGACACTACGGCCCACCCACCATTTGGTATAACCAAGTCCATCTGCTCAATGGAATACGCTTTAATATTGTGCTTGGAAGTGAGTTTGTAGGAGTCTTCAAAATACTCTCTGAGCAAGGTGGTATCATGTTTCACAGGCTTATAAGTAACCTGCACCAATGCTTCCATCGTGGGGTAGTACAAATCAATCCAATACCTTTCGGCCATCCACGAAGAGTCCTTCAGCAGCTTTGCATGGGCAGAGTACTGGAACTGATAAGGAAATGAGTCTGGCAGAGCAACATACTCACTAGGCGGAAGGTCGATACGATTGTATCCCTTGGGCTTTGGCAAATAAGTGCTTTCGCAAGCAACACTCAAAGCAAGAATGACCGGGAAGAAAAAAAGAAAGAATTTAAGCTTCATGCCTTTAAATTACTTATCCTTTTGGAGACTTTCCGCCTGGAACGAGGGGTTTATGAAAACCCGCACTCTTTTGATCCGCTTGTTATCTGCCGACACTACCGTGAAAACAAATCTCTCAAAGCGAATTTTCTCTCCAACATTGGGAAGCTTAGAATTGATCTCTAGAATCAGCCCTCCAAGGGATTCGCTGTCGCCTCTCACTGTGTCAAAGATGTTGCCTTCCACACTCACTACTTTGCAAAAGTCGTTCAGCGAAATCTTGCCTTCAAACACGTAAGTATTGCTGTCGAGTTTGTTGTAAGCGATCTCGTCTTCGTTGTCAAACTCATCGTTGATCTCCCCAACGATTTCTTCGATCAAGTCTTCCAGGGTCACAAGCCCGGAGGTGCCACCATATTCGTCGACAACGATGGCCATATGTACCCGCTTCTCCTGAAAGTCTTTAAATAGCGCATCAACTCTTTTGCTTTCGGGAACAAAAAACGCCGGACGCATCAGGTTCTGCCACAGAAAGTTCTCGTCTTTGTCCACAAAAGGAAGCAGGTCTTTGATATAAAGCACCCCTTCTATTTTGTCGACCGTTTCCTTATATATAGGGATTCTGGAGTAACCCGTCTTATTGATCTGATCCATCAGCTCATGGAAGTCGGTCTCAAAATCAATTGCCGTGATGTCTACCCTGGATCGCATTACCTGAGTCACGGTGAGTGTGCCAAAATTTACGATCCCCTTTAATATGCCTTTTTCTTCCTCCGTGGCTTCAGTTTCGGCGGTTAGCTCCAGCGCATGATTGAGCTCATCAATCGACACGTTATAGCCCTTTCTTTCTACCCTCTTCTCAACTATTGAACTGATCGACAGCAGCAACCACGACACAGGCCAGAAAACAGTATCGGCTACATTCAGCAAGCCCGAGGTGCTTCTGGCGAAGCTAAGGTTGTTTTGATTGGCATATACTTTTGGTACCACCTCTCCAAAAAAGACAATAGCCAGCGTTGTGATCACAGTCAGCACAGCCACAATGTATCCGTCGGCCGATTTCGAACCAACTATTTCCCAGGTGACATAGGTCGCCAATGTCACAATCGTGATGTTGACCAGGTTGTTCATGATCAAAATGGTAGCCAAAAGCCGCTGCGGCCCCTGAAGCAGGCTCATAATTCGCTTATCCTGAGAGCTGGCTGAGGTTCGGCACGTGGCAAGGTCGCCATGACTCAGCGAAAAGAAAGCTACTTCCGACCCTGAAATAAGGGCCGAAAGGTAGAGCAGCAACGCAAATAGAACGCCGCTAAAAATGTAAAAGGAGACATAAGTGATACCTAAGTCTCCAATTAATGTCAAATATATACTGGGGTACGGGTCTTCCATTGATGGATAAAAGCTGCAATATAGTGCTAAAACGGCAAATCATCCAGATCGGTTGGCTCTGCTGCTACTGGAGCTGGCTGAGAGGATCCACTATTTTGTTGTTCGGACGAGCCTCCGCCGCCGTCTGGCCTTCCGCCGACGAGGGTCATTTCCCTTCCTACTACTTCAGTAATGTATCTCTTGTTTCCGTCTTTATCGTCGTAGGAACGGGTTGTTATTTTTCCTTCTATATACACTTGGTTGCCTTTTTTCAGATACTTTTCAGCTACTTCTGCAAGAGGCGTCCACAAAACTACATTGTGCCACTCGGTGTTAGTCACTTTGTTGCCTTCTTTGTTTTTGTAAACTTCGCTAGTGGCCAATGTGAAGTTGGTCACAGCCCGACCATTCTCCAGGTGTCTTATCTCTGGGTCTTTTCCAAGGTTTCCAAGCAGAATCACTTTATTTACTCCTGACATAAAGATTTGTTTTTTGTAGTGTTTTGATAGATAGGGATAATAAAAATAACTTAAAATAAGGTATCATTCAAATAATTGGTAATCAATACTGGCTTCGAAATTCCGGCGGTGTCACCAACACTAATTGGCTTCAACTTTGTGCTTTGAATTAACGAAACGAAGTCATCAGACTGAAAAATACGCACCCTAAAAAAACGGGCATAAATAATCCTGTGAGTCAATACATGTTTATAAGTTGCTGAAATATCGATTAGTTCCCAATTTGCAGTGGAAATCAAATTGCTGACCTCTATAAGAGCCGTTTCCTCATCAAACAGCTCTTCTCGTTCAATGTTAAAGAAATCGTGAAGGCCAAGCCAGATATCTTTATCTTTTCTTGACCCCATAAGTACCTGTTCGCCGAATTGAAAAACAAAATAGTTAAAATACCGATTGAGCACCTTCACTTTTTTTGTCTTTACAGGTAAGTTGGCCACTTCGTTGTTTCGGAATGCGAAACACGAGTGACTGAAAGCGCAACTTTTGCAGTCTGGTGCTGACGGCGTGCAATGAAGCGCACCAAACTCCATAATGGCCTGGTTGAATTCGCCCGGCGCATCGGATGGAATAAGCGATGCGAGTCGCTCTTCAAATACCTTTCTGGTGGAAGCATTCGAAATATCGTCGTGTAGCCCAAATACCCTGGAAATCACCCGATAAACATTTCCATCGACTACAGGCACAGCTTCGTTAAAGGCGAAGGAGGCAATGGCGGCGGCTGTGTAGCCACCTATGCCTTTTAGTTGCAGAAGCTCCCTATAGCTGGTCGGGAATTTCCCATCGTATTGCGAAGCCACCGTTTGAGCACATGTATGTAGGTTTCTCGCTCTGGAGTAATAACCAAGACCCTGCCACAGCGCCAGCACCTCCTCCTGGCTTGCCTCCGCCAGCGTGCCGACAGTGGGAAACCGGTCGATAAATTTCTGAAAATACGGAAGGCCCTGAGCAACACGTGTTTGCTGAAGTATGATCTCGGAGAGCCAGATGGCGTACGGGTCTTTCGTTTCACGCCACGGAAGATCCCTTTTGTGCCTTTCGTACCATCTTATTAAAATCTTTGAAAACGCCTGATTACTTTCGGCCACGATGAGAGAAATACTTTCGTTGAGGGCACAAAATAAGCGCTTTTATTTAACTCTTTCTTTTTTATTTCTACCCCGCTCATTTAAATTTGTGCCCATTAAAAAATCGAGTAGCAAAGCATAATTAAAATATAGAAGAGGTGACTAAAGCAGACGTAATAAACGAAATTGCAGAGAAAACGGGGATTGATAAAGCAGACGTGCAAACTAGCGTAGAAGCTTTTTTCACTGTGGTAAAAAGTTCGATGGCAGATGGTAGTAATATTTACGTTCGTGGTTTCGGAAGTTTTGTAAACAAGAAAAGAGCCAAGAAGATTGCCAGAAATATTTCTAAGAACACGGCTATCGTCATCGATGAGCACTATGTGCCTAGCTTTAAGCCGTCGAAGGTTTTTATTGAGAAGGTAAAAAGCAGCAACAAACTGAAATAGGAAGTCCTATTTCCAGCAAACAAACTTCATGTCAAAACAACAAATTGTCTTAACCATATTAGGGGTTGGGCTGATCATCGTTCTTTTCAGTCTTCCCAAGGTAGTCGTAGACAATGACAGTGATATGGCTGAAGTGCCGTCAGCCACGCAGGAAGAAAATGCAGGAGCTGAAGAAATACCAGGAGCCCACGAAGTAGAACTGTCTGATTCTGACCAGCAAAAGATACAATATTTCAAGGAGCAGTTAAAAAATCCAAACAATTCAGCTATCTTTGCAGACTCTTTGGCGAACACCTTCCTTTTGGTACAACAATTGGACAGTGTTGCTAAGTACGCTGACCTCCTTGCGGAGGTCGATCCGTCGATAGAGGCAAAGGAGAAAGCGGGTAATTATTATTACGAAGCGTTCGGTTTTGCGGCGGATGATGCCAGGGCCAAAAAGCTCGGAAGTAAGGTTCAGGAATTGCTTGGGGAGGTTTTAAAAGCCAATCCGGACAATTTGAGTGCTAAGTCAAAAATAGCCATGACCTACATCTCTTCACCGAATCCCATGCAGGGAATTTTGATGTTGAGAGAAATTCTGGAGAAGGACCCTGACAACAAAGAGGCCCTTTACAATATGGGCATTCTTTCGATGCAGTCGGCACAGTACGATAAGGCAGTTGAGAGACTTGAAAAGCTCTTGACAATTGACCCTGAGAACATCCAGGCCATGTTTTATCTTGGTGTAAGTTATAAGGAGTTAGGCGACAAGCAGAAAGCTAAAGCCTGGCTTATCAAAGCGAAGGAAACGGAAAACGATCCGGCAGTAAGCGCCGCAGTTGACTCTTACCTTCAGGAATTGAATTAAAAAAATTGTTTAACAAATAAAGACATTCGCATATGCCTTGCGGAAAGAAAAGAAAGAGACATAAGATCGCTACTCACAAGAGAAAGAAAAGACTCAGAAAGAATAGGCACAAGAAGAAGTAATTTACTTTTTAAAACGGAATCAGTGTGAGCAATGAATTAATAATAAATTCGACTCCACAGGGATCCCGGATTGCCTTACTAAGAGACAAGCGATTGGTAGAGTATCATCAGGAAAGTGATGATCATCAATTCAATGTTGGAGATATATATTTAGGCACTGTAAAGAAGATCGTACAGGGCCTAAATGCTGCTTTTATTGATGTCGGCTACGAGAAAGATGCATTTTTGCATTACCTCGATTTGGGCCCGCAAGTTCAGTCGTTGAATAAGTTCACACGGCTTGTACTTACAAACAAAAATATAAGCCACAAACTTGCAGGTTTTAAACCCGAAAAAGATATTGATAAGCTTGGCAAGATCAGCCAGGTACTTACCAAGGGTCAAAAGATACTTGTACAGGTTGTAAAAGAACCAATCTCCACAAAGGGCCCCCGGCTTTCTTGTGAATTGTCCCTTGCGGGACGGTACTTAGTTCTTGTACCATTCTCAAATACTGTCAATGTTTCCAAGAAAATTGACAGTAGCGATGAGCGCAAACGGCTTGTTCGTTTGGTGTCGTCCATAAAATCCGAAAACTTTGGTGTTATCATCAGGACTGTCGCTCAGGGCAAAGATGTTGCCGAGCTCGACAAGGACTTAAGAAACCTTGTTTCCATTTGGGAAGAAGGGATGAAAAACCTGAAGACAGCCCAATCGAAGGACAAGATCATCGGTGAAATGAGCAGGACAAACTCTATTCTCAGAGACGTCCTGAACGAATCGTTCGATGCTATTCATATCGATGACAAAAAGACGTTCGGGGATGTTCGTGCCTACGTTAACAAGATAGCACCCGACAAAGAAAAAATCCTCAGACAATACACCGGTAAGGTTAAAATATTTGAGCATTTCCACGTAGAAAAACAGCTCAAGATGTCGTTTGGCCGTTCCGTAAGTGTAGCCGGAGGAGGCTATTTAATCATTGAGCATACAGAAGCGCTTCATGTAATTGACGTTAACAGCGGCAACAAGTCGAACGCCGAAGAGGATCAGGAGTCAACCGCTCTGCGGGTAAACATGGATGCAGCGTCGGAAATCGCCAGGCAACTTCGCCTGAGAGACATGGGCGGTATCATCGTGATAGATTTCATTGACCTCAAAAAGCAGGATAACCGGAAGAAGGTTTATGAGAGGATGAAGCAGGAGATGAGCACCGACCGCTCCAAGTATACTGTGCTTCCTCTTTCAAAATTTGGTCTGATGCAGATCACCCGGCAGCGGGTAAGGCCGGAGATGAATATCAGCACGAGAGAGGTTTGTCCTACGTGTAATGGTACCGGCAAAATCACGGCGTCAGTAATAGTGGCCGATCAGATTGAGAAAAACATAGAACACATCTTTGGCAAGCAAAACGAGAAGAAGCTAACCATTAGCCTTCATCCGTATCTTTATGCTTATTTCACCAAAGGGATTTACTCCAAGAGAGTACAGTGGTTCATGAAGTACTACAAGTGGGTTCACCTGATCGAGGACTCATCACTAGGCCTGACGGATTTCCACTTTGTTAATTCTACAGGAGAAGAAATAGAGCTGGTTTAAAACTTTAAACCAAGCTCCAATTGGAAGTAATCGCTCTTGACAATGGGTTTTGCGTCAAGAGCGATTGTTTTTGAGGCCATGTTGGTCAACCCCCGGTTATAGCTCAAGCCCCCAAACACAATCGTGGAAATCCCAAGCTCCACATCCGTACCAACACCCAGCACTGCCGACGCATCCACTGGCAAAAACTTCTCTATGAATACATAGTCATTGTTTTCAGGTGAGTCAAATATCTTGACGTCGATCATGGCACCCACATGAAAGTATATCCTGCTGCCCGGCAGGTAGTCGTCGGTATACAGTTTCAACAATACGGGAATCTGGAGATACTGTATTTTATACTCTTCGGTGGCGTTGGTATATGATCCGCCGTTTTCTCCGGCAAAATTGATCCCAACACTTTTTGGCGCAAAAGCAAGCCCGGTTGTGAAACTGTAGGTATCTGTGAAGGCAAACTCTGTTACTATACCCAGTACCATTTTGAAGGTTGCCTGCTGTGGCGATAGAATCAACGTGTCCGACAAGCTTGATACCCGGTTGATATTGTAAGAGGGGGAAAACCTAAGCCCGATTTTCACCTGAGAAAAGGCAACACCAGAAATGAGACAAAAAATAGAAAGGATAAAAATTCTTTTCATAAATGATCGTTTCTTTACGCAAAGGGGCAAAGTTGCTAGCCTTGCTGAAAAATACTTTAATTCAAGGTATCCCAGTTTTTTCAAAGAGGGATAATCAATAGTTTTAGTCCAAAGTTGATACGATGAATCGAAATTATGCATTTCTACTCATTTTCTTTGCCTTCGCTGCTTGCGAAAACAAGGAATGTGAGATCGATCCCGAAATAGCTGCAATACCCATGGAGGTTTCCATTGAAAGGAAGGAAGTTCCGCTATTTGAGTCCACTACTTCTGGTGAGGTGAGAGCGTTCCTTGAGGGCAATCCGACGTTAGCGGACTATTTTTTGGATGCCAATCAGTATCCGTCCGACAGTGTGCTGGCCAATCAAATGATCAGGCTAATCCCCCACCTCGACTCTTTGCAAATGGAAGTCGATAGGAAGTTCGGAGATATAAGTTGGCTCGAGGCGCAGTACGTTTCTGCGTTTCAACACCTTAAGTATTACTACCCAGGCGCTAAAACTCCCAGGGTTCAAACAATGGTCACTGGTTTTTATAGGGATATTTATTTTTCCGACAGTCTGTTGGTCATCGGGTTAGATTTCTTCATTGGTAACGACTCGAAGTATAAGCCCGACAATGTACCAGCCTACATTGCCCGCCGTTTTAAGCCGGATTATATAGTTCCGGCTTCGTTTTTCTTTTTATCCGACTACTACAACAAGGTTGACTACGGCGATAACACACTCCTGAATGAAATGATAACCGCTGGTAAGACTTACTATTTTACAGAGCGAATGGTGCCGTGCGCACCCGATTCTATTATTATCGGGTTTTCGGAGGAGGAGCTGAGAGAAGTGCACAAGAATGAGGACGTCGTCTGGGCGAATTTTGTGCAAAACCAGCTTTTGTATGAAACTGAGCCTAAGCTCATCAACAAGTTCATGGGAGAGAGGCCCAATGTGTATGAGATTGGTGAGAAGTGCCCGGGACGAATCGGTGCCTGGGTGGGCTGGGAAATTGTGAGGTCTTATATGGAGAACAATCCTAAGGTCACCTTGCAGGAGCTAATGGAGGAAGATGACCCTAAGAAGATTTTCACTTTGTCGAAATACCGGCCTAACCCGCACTAACGGGAAAAGAGGGATAACCATTTTGGGATCTGTTTGTCAAGAGCGTAGCTCTTTTCAGCTAGTGTACGGGCATTTTCACCCATTTTTTTAAGTGCACCGGGCTTCTGAAGCGATGCCCAATTAGTTTCGAAAAAAGATCTGGGATCAATCGGATTATAGGTAATACCACATTTTTTGGCGCTTATTTCCTCGGCTATCCATCCGCCGAAATTGCAGAGAATGGGTTTTCCAATCGCCAGGGCATCGAAGTACTTGTTCGGGCTACCCTTCCATAACTTGTCATATGGCCCAAAAGACAAATAGGCCATTGAAGCACTTTTGAGCACATTTATAGCGGTCGGCTTAGCGGAGTGCGGCAAAAGGGAAACATTAGAGAGCCCTCTTTCGGCGATCATTTTTTTGAGCAAGGGCTCCTCCGCACCTTCACCCATAATAATGCATCGGAAATTCTTCAAACCTCTTTTTTGAGCTTCTTCCGCCAAATCAATCAGGTAGCTTAGGTGGTTTGCTTTGCCCAAAGTGCCTATATAGGCGACTGTAAAACTGTCCGTCCGTTCTTTCTCATGCGAGGGGGTGTTGGTAAGAGTAAGGTCAGAAAAATTAGTGACGCATATTGTTTTATTGCCGTGGCCCAAGTCGTTAAAATAATCTACCATTGCCGGACTCATGGCCACTATAGCCTTCGCTGATTTGTAGGTGGAAAGCTCCAGGCTCTTAATGATTCGAATCAATAGCGGATTGCGCAAATACCCCATTTGTGCTGGCACATCGGGCCAAAGGTCGCCGACCTCAAACAAATACGGAATGCTTTTTCTCCATCGGATCCACTTGGCCAACGCTCCAATACTCAAAGGAGTGCTGATAGCGTAAATGAAGTCCGGTCGGGATAATGAGTTCACTTTCTTGTAGGCAGCAACAAAGAAAGCAGTGAAGGACCAAATCCGCCTAAAAAAACCCAGATCGTTAGAGTAGTGCACCGAAAGATAGTGAACCGGGTAGCCGTCAACTGATACAGTTTCGGATTCCTCCTTGTTCCACGCTGTCACTACCTGCACCTCATGGCCAGCTTCCTTTAAGGCCCGGCACAAGTACCACGAACGAATGCCTCCGCCTTCTTCTGGCGTTTTATAGTACTGATGAAGAAGGATCACCCTCATGGCTCAGCGTTGTTTCAGGGAGCTTTCGTAGTAGCTACAAAAGGAACTGATGGCACAATCCTCGCATTTGGGAGTGCGGGCCAGGCACGTATATCTGCCATGAAGAATCAACCAGTGGTGGGCTTTTGGAATGTGTTCTTCAGGAATGTATTTTACAAGCTGTTTCTCTACTTCAAGTGGTGTGTTGGCAGATTTTGTCACTAGCCCCAGCCGCTTAGATACCCGAAAAACATGGGTGTCTACAGCCATTGTAGGCAGATTGTATATCACCGATGCTATAACGTTAGCAGTTTTTCTCCCCACACCCGGCAGGGTTTGAAGGTCCTCAATTGTGCCAGGCACTTCCGAATTGAAGTTCTCCACTAGCTTTTTTCCCAGCCCAATCAGGTGCTTGGTCTTGTTATTGGGATACGACACACTTCTTATATAGGGAAAAAGCTCGTCGAAAGTAGTGGCGGCCAGGTGGGCAGGCGTCGGGAAATCCTTGAAAAGAGCAGGCGTTACCAGGTTGATCCTTTTATCTGTGCACTGGGCACTCAGAACCACTGCCACCAGTAACTCGAACGGGGTGCCATAGTGCAACTCCGTTTCTGGTTCAGGAAAGTGCTCAGTAAAGAAATTTATAAAAGCCTCGTAGCGCTCTTTGCGTGTCATTAGTCTCTCACTATTTAGCGATAGACTGCAAATTTAGTTCTTTGGCTTTATCAAGGATGTTTTTCACCGAGTTTTCAGAAGGAAAATAATTGACGCCGCTAAGCTGCTGAGTAATCTCCAGCAGTTGAGCAAACTGTTCCTGCACTCCACTATCGCATAGCAAAGCACTTTCGATTTCGTTATTTTCTATTTCTGAAGTCTCTCCATATACATACCGTATCAGGTCATTTTCTGTAAATGTTTTTGTCATAGGCTATACTTGTTTGCTGCATTCTCTTCCTCAGATTAATGAGAGCATACCGCATTCTGCCCAGAGCGGTGTTGATACTAACACCCGTTGAATCAGCAATGTCCTGAAAGCTCATCTGCATGTAATGACGCATAATCAATACTTCCTTCTGAGCCTCGGGCAACTCCTGTATCAACTGCCTGAGCATTTGATGGGTTTCCATCTTAATCTGTTTATTCTCGATCGGATCTTCAGCAAACTCAAGGGTGTTGAATACCTTGGAGCCATCCTCCATCACTACCACAGGGTAGCGCTTCTCCTTTCGAAAATAATCTATGGCCAAATTATGGGCTATTCGAAGTATCCATGGCAGGAACTTTCCTTCTTCATTATACCGGCCAGACTTTATCGTCTTTACGGCCTTTATAAATGAATCCTGCAATAAATCTTCAGCCACATAACGGTCTTTTACAATTAAATAAATCGTTGTATAAACTCTGTTCTTGTGCCTGTTTAACAGTGTACTAAAGGCTTCTTCGTCCCCGTTTCTGTACAGCGTTACTAATTGGCTGTCACTAATTTCATTCTTGCTCATCAAACTTCACTTTTAGTAACGTAGAGGTTTATGCCATATTGTAACAGTTAGAGGTTTAAAGTGGTTAATCCTATGTGCTTCGTGCACGATTATTTCTATGTTAAGATGTGAATTTTAGTCATTCATTTCCGCACATAAAAATTTTTTGCACAAAAGTTTTGTATAGATAATAATGTGTGGATAAGCTTCGTTTATCTTGGTTTACCTTAAATGAAACAATTGAACTGCAATTCACCATTATAGACTTAAGTTTGCGTTGTAATACCCCCAGGAATAAATGGAAGTAAGCATATTGAATGACAAGGCAGTGGCCTTTGATGACCTTGACCCACGTAAGTATATCATCATAAAGGGTGCCAAAGTAAATAACCTGAAGAATGTTAGCGTCGCCATTCCGAGAAACAAACTTGTGGTCATCACCGGCCTGTCCGGCTCCGGGAAGTCTTCTCTGGCATTCGACACTCTTTTTGCGGAGGGGCAAAGAAAATATGTAGAAAGCCTTAGCTCCTATGCCAGACAGTTTTTAGGTCGGATGGAGAAGCCTGAGGTGGAGTACATAAAAGGAGTTTCCCCGGCGATTGCTATCGAACAAAAGGTGAATACCCGCAACCCACGGTCGACTGTTGGGACAACAACGGAGATTTACGACTACATGAAGCTGTTGTTCGCCAGGATAGGAGTGACCTATTCGCCAGTAAGTGGTGAGGTGGTTCGAAGAGATTCGGTTACCGACGTAGTGGACTGGATATATAGTCACAAGGCTGGGGCGAAGCTGGTAATCACTTGCCCGTTGCGTTTGAAAACGGAGAGGAGCCTGGATGATGAATTTCGGATTTTGCTTAGTAAAGGATACACCCGATTGGTTCTCGATGGAGAGATACTTCAAATTGAAGATTTGGTGGAGAAAAAAGAGGGTCTGGAAAAGCCTGAGAAACTTGAAATACTTATCGACCGGGCGTCGGCACAGCCAGAAGATGAAGACAACCAGTACAGGCTTTCAGATTCCATACAAACGGCTTTTTTCGAAGGAGAAGGAACCTGCTATGTGGATGTGCTGGGAGTGGGGAGGCGTGAGTTTTCAGATAAGTTTGAGCTTGATGGCATCCGGTTTGAAGAACCAAGTGTCAACCTGTTTAGCTTCAATAACCCATACGGAGCCTGTAGAACCTGCGAGGGTTTTGGAAAAATTCTTGGTATCGACGAAGACCTGGTAATTCCAGACAAGAGTATGTCCGTGTATGAGGGAGCGGTGGCCCCGTGGCGTGGCGAAACCATGCAGGCCTGGGCACAACCCCTTTTGAAAAATGGGATCAGGTTTGACTACCCCATCCATAGGGCAGTTAACGAGCTGACACCCGAGCAGTACCAGTTGCTGTGGACGGGCAACAAATACTTTGACGGGCTTAACGCCTTTTTTAAGTGCCTGGAGGGACAAACTCATAAGATTCAGTACAGGGTGATGCTCAGTAGGTACAGAGGCAGAACTGTGTGTCCTGACTGCAGGGGCACAAGGTTGCGAAAAGATGCGGCCTTTGTGAGAATCGACGGCCACTCTATCACCGACCTCGTGCTAATGCCGGTTTCACAGGTGCTGCAGGTTTTGCAGGGCCTTGAGCTTACCGAGCACGACAGAAAGGTGAGCAAACGCATATTAGCGGAGATAATCAACAGGCTAACGTACCTGGATCAGGTAGGCCTTGGTTATTTGACTCTCAATCGCTTAACCAGCACACTTTCGGGTGGTGAGTTTCAACGAATAAAGTTGGCTACGTCACTCGGCAGTGCACTAGTGGGTTCCATGTATATTCTGGATGAACCGAGCATCGGTCTGCACCCCAGAGATACCTCGCGGCTTATTGAGGTGCTGCTGACTCTTCGTAACCTTGGTAACTCTGTGATAGTGGTGGAGCATGAGGAGGAGGTAATGAAAGCAGCCGACCAGATCATCGACATTGGGCCTGGCGCTGGCAGCCATGGGGGAGAGCTTGTCTTTCAGGGTGACTGGGCAGAGATTCTGGTGGAAGATGTATCTCATACTGCTCGCTTTCTGAATGGTAGGGATGTAATCGAGGTACCCAAGAAGAGGCGAAAGTGGAATGAGTCGGTATTGATTTCCGGAGCCAGAGAAAACAACCTCAAGAACGTTAAGATGGAGCTGCCGCTCGGCGTGATGACGGTGGTGACTGGAGTGAGCGGCTCAGGCAAGTCGACTTTGGTAAAAAGGATTCTTTACCCGGCGATAGGGAAGATACTCGGCACTGTGAATGAGGCCACCGGCAAGTTTGATAAGCTCGAAGGAGATTATAAGCGCATTACACAAATAGAGTTCGTAGACCAGAATCCGATTGGAAAATCCTCACGATCCAATCCTGTGACCTACGTGAAAGCGTACGACGTGATCCGCCAGCTGTTTTCGGAACAACCACTTGCTAAGCAAAGAGGCCTGAAACCTGCTAGCTTCTCTTTCAATGTTGAGGGGGGCCGTTGCGAAACTTGTCAGGGAGAAGGGGAGGTAAAGATCGAGATGCAGTTTATGGCCGACATCCGCCTCTTGTGCGACACCTGCCATGGTAAGCGGTTCAAAGATGAGGTGCTGGAAGTAAAATACAAAGACAAAGACATAGCTGAGGTGCTTGACCTTACGGTGGAAGAAAGCATCAGCTTTTTCTCAGACAAGCCGGGTATTGTAAACAAAATGAAGCCTCTTTTAGAAGTTGGACTTGGCTACGTGAAGCTTGGGCAGTCCTCCAACTCTCTTTCAGGAGGTGAAGCGCAGCGGGTCAAGCTTGCTTCTTTTATTGGAAAAAGGAATGCAGGTTCCAGTGAACACATCCTGTTTATATTTGATGAGCCAACCACAGGTCTTCACTTCCACGATATCAAAAAGCTGCTCGACGCACTCAACGCCCTGGTGAACCAGGGCAACTCAGTGCTGATAATTGAGCACAACATGGAGATTGTAAAGAATGCTGACTGGATCATAGATATCGGTCCCGAGGGAGGAATTGACGGAGGGATCATTGGTTTTGCTGGCTTGCCGGAAGACATGGTGAAGCTGACGGGCAACCATACAGCACAGTATTTGAAAGAAAAGCTTAACTAAGAGCCCATGAAAGCCATTACATTTCAAGGGAAGGAGAAGCTGAGCTTTGAAACGGTCAAAGATCCAACGATCGTTCATCCAACAGATGTAATAGTAAAAGTAGAGCTCACTGCTATTTGTGGCTCTGATTTACACGTTTACCGGGAACATGAAAAGGGACTGGATTATGGAACCGCCATGGGTCATGAATTTTTTGGGGAGGTTGTTGAAATTGGAAATGCCGTTAGGAGCCTTAAAATGGGTGACCGGGTGGTAAGCCCTTTTACCACGAGTTGCGGCCTATGCTATTTCTGCAAGATCGGGCTTACGTGTAGGTGCCAGCACGGGCAGCTCTATGGGTGGGTGGAGCATGGTCATGGTCTTCATGGAGCGCAGGCGGAGTATGTAAGAGTGCCACTTGCCGACAGTACGCTGGTTAAATCTTCTGAGGGGCTTAGCGAAGAGCAGGTTCTGCTCACTGGCGACATTTTTAGTACAGGGTATTTCTGCGCTGAAAACGCTGGCGTCAGGCCAGGTGGAAGATATGTGGTGCTGGGGTGTGGGCCGGTCGGGCTCATGGCTATTTTGGCCGCCAAGATTCAGGGAGCGGATGAAATCTGGGCTGTTGATAGCATTCCGGAGCGTCTGGCGATCGCTGAAAGATATGGAGCTATCGCTGTAGACATGGCAAAAACTGATGTAAGGGAGCTGATTCTCCAGCAAACAAAGGGGATCGGTGTTGATGCCGTCATGGAAGTGGTGGGGAATCCTTCTGCTCAGCAATTGGCTTTTGATGCGGTGAGACCGGGGGGTATTATTTCTTCAGTAGGTGTACACACTGCCACTAACTTCACGTTTTCGCCCGTTGATGCCTACAACAAGAACATTACTTACAAGACCGGAAGGTGCCCCGCCAGGCACTACATGTCAAAGCTGCTTCCCTTGCTTTTTGATCAGAAAATTGATCTATCAGCGATTATTTCGCACAGGCTGCCATTGGCGCATGGGGTGGAGGGCTATAGAATTTTTGATCAAAAGCTGGATAAAAGCTTGAAGATCATCCTGCACAATTGATTATCTGGTGAGATCCAGAAAGATATCTCCCATCAGTACCAACTGGATATGGTCATCAGACTTCTCTTTCATTAAGTAGGCTATTCCATGTAAATCGCCTTCATTGAGTAGCTCCAGCGTATCGTTCCTCATAGCCCATTTTTGTGAGTGCTCAAGAGTGTCTGCCGAAAATATGCAGCCCGGGTAGCCGTAGGCCGTGATAGTTACTTCATCAGCATTGAATTCAATCCACCCTTCCATGGTCATGGCGATGTCATCGCTCACATCGGGGAAGGCTTCTTTGCTTGTCGTCCAGTTAGCTTTCCATTTTCCCTGAAGGGCCCTTTGGGTTTTGTCACCTTCAGAGCAGAAGGTAAGGGTAAGGCCAACAAATATGGTGGAGTATTTTAAAAGACTGCGCATATGGTTTTGATCACAATTGGATGAACGAAATTATAAAAATGGAATTGCTTTTGCACGCATCTATTTTAGCCCCTGAGCTGTGTGATGAGCAAGCGCCATAATGCTCAGCATCGGATTGACACCACTAGCAGATGGGAAAGCTGACCCGTCGCCAATGTAGATGTTGGGCACTTCATAAAGGCTGCCATCAGGTGCTGTTGGGTGCGTCTTTTTGTCTCCCCCCATTCGGCAGGTGCCCATTTGATGTGCACTGTAAAGCGAAAACTGATTTGGCCTCCAGCCCCAGACCGGCAGGTTGTGGACAAACTTTTCTAGATCGGCTCGTTTGCCTGTGTTATTAAAGCGATGATTACCGAAATGCGGATAGATAATCTGCTTACAATCATTGGCAAAATGGAGCCTGCTCGCTTCTTCCATCCCTTTGATGAGATGCTTCAAATCGAACCCGTGAAGTTTGTAATGCACAATGGGTTGGCCTTCCCTGTCGATAGTGATGTATCCAGGAAACTTGTCTCGTACAATGGCTATGAAAGAAGCAATGTGCGATGCTTTCAACATGTCTTCTTTGAATTGGCGGGCACCTGACCAGGGAAGAGACATGGCAATGAGACCGGGATGAGTGGGCGGTGTCTCAAGCTTGAAGCCGTAGTTGCCGTCCGACCGGGCGAATTGATCATTGACTACAGACATCATTGGCCCAAACCAGGCTTCTGATTTTTGAGCGTAGGTGGCGCTGATACCTACGGTGGGGTGAAGGTAAAGGTGTTTTCCTATGTGCTCATCTTTGAGCCCACTTCTTTTCAGCAGCGCTGGGGTCTGAATTGCCCCGGCGGCCACTACAATTTTCTCGGCATGTATAAAGACCTTTTTCTTTTGGCCTTCAGGTGAATAGTAAACCGCTTCGGCACCAATTGCTCTCCCATTTTTTATCGATATTTTTTCAATTTGGCATTTCGAAAGAAGGCGTGCTCCCGCATTTACAGCTTTTCGAATATAAGTCTGAGCGGTGCCTTGCTTAATCCCGTACCTGTCGCCCAGGCTGCTAAAGCCAAGCTTTCGAAAATCTTCTGCGCCAGGCTGTTGTTCATTTCTTGGAATGAGTTCAACTTGCTGACCTAGTTTCCTGGAGCCGTCCAACAGAAGTTGGTTTTGCAGGTTGTGAAGGGAGTAATTGGTGTTAACGCCTATTTCTGTTGCAACAGCATATAAGCTGTCCTGAAACGATTGGGAAATTGGGAAGGGCACACCATGTTCACTGGCCCATTCCTGAAGAATATAGTCAGGCGTCCTGAAGCTACCAGCCCAGTTGACGGTAGTGCCACCACCTACGCAGCTACCAGCAAAAATACTCACCTGACCGTCGGAGGACGTGATGGCACCCTTCCCGTCGTACAACGTCTCAATCATCTTACCCTCCTCCTGAGAGAAGTCAACGCCGTGTAGGTAGGGGCCTTTGTCGGCAATGATAACGTCTTTGCCTGAGCCGGCCAGCTCACCTGCTACCACGCCACCCCCCGCACCGCTACCAATCACGAGTACTTCGCAGGTTAGGATACTATACTTGTCAATCTGGAATACCGGAAGTCGGGGGAGTTTGTCTGCTTCGCCCAGCAGCGGGCCGGGATACTGAATGGCCTTGAAGTCGGGGTGGTAACCATCTTCGGTGGAGCTGAAATAGATGAAAGTTGAAAGTTTTTTGAGAGAAGAAAATGCCTTCCGGAGTTTTTTTAGCGGGCTATTGGACCAGGTGACGAAAAGTTTTTCTCTTTGTTGAAAAGTCAGGTCGAGAAACTTCTTCATAGGCCCCGCCCAGGTCATGCCGAGCAAGTTGCTGTCCAATATTTTCATTAGCTGGGTGAATTCCTCACGTGCAGGCCGGGGCTGGGATGCAATCACCTCCGCAATTTTGCCTGGGGCAACCCTGTCGGCTCCTTTCGAGAACCAAAAACCTTTATGCTCGCCACTTGTGTTGTGGGGAGCGATGAAGGTGTTGGCCACTTCCTCCAAAATGCTGCACTGTCTTTCTGTAAGCTTCATTTCAGAAATACTTCATAAGGATATCGAGAATGCTCTTTTTTGTGGCTGAATAAGGTGGATAGAGCAATTTGGCTGAGGTAAAACCGATCCTTTGTTTCAACCACGCTTTTTCATTTGAAAAGGCCAGAAATCCAAAATGTCCATGAGACTTGCCGATACCACTTTCGTTCACTCCACCAAAGGGAAGGTGCGGGTGCTGGAACTGGACTACCACGTCATTCACACAAGCTGTTCCTGACGAGGTTTCCAGTCTATACCTTTTTTGAATGTGCTTATCCTTCGAAAACAGATAAAGCGACAAGGCTTTGGGTTGTTTGTTGATGTATTGGATGACTTCGTCATGATTTTTGAACGTATTAACCGGAAGGATAGGCCCGAAAATCTCTTCTCTCATTAGCGTGGTGTGAAGAGGCACATTGTCGAGGACGGTAGGAGAAATGAAGTTGTCAGTTTCATCAACGTCGCCACCGCAAACAAGACTCGCCCCGTCCTCTATGGCGGTGCTCAAGGCCTCACATAGCCGTTGATAGTGCTTTTTATTGATAATTCGGGCGTAGTTGGGCGACTCTTTAAAACTTTCCTCAGGTTGCTTGAAAAGGACATCCAGAAAATGCTTCATGTGGTGTAAAAACGGCTCCTTTACGCCTTCGTGAATGAAGAGGTAGTCGGGTGACACACAAGTTTGGCCACAGTTAAGAAGTTTTCCCCAGACGATTTTTTCGGCAGCGTCTTTCAAATCTGCTGTTTTATCAATTACAACGGGAGATTTACCTCCCAATTCAA
The DNA here is from genome assembly GCF_040222385.1 of Imperialibacter sp. Taxonomy (GTDB): domain Bacteria; phylum Bacteroidota; class Bacteroidia; order Cytophagales; family Cyclobacteriaceae; genus Imperialibacter. The sequence continues at coordinate 131,315 of NZ_JAVKDF010000040.1, read as the reverse complement.
GTGTCACCGAGCTTAGGTTTTTGGCTGCTGCCTCCATCACTATTTTGCCTACAGCCGAGCTTCCGGTAAAAAAAATGTGATTGAATGGCAGCCGAAGAAGTTGTTGGGTTACTTCAGGCCCACCCTGATACACCGCCACTTCCTCCTGGGGAAACAACTCGCCTACCATTTTCGCAATAAGCTTCGAGGTGTTGGGAGTCAATTCAGATGGTTTTATAATAGCGGTGTTGCCCGCAGCAATAGCCGAAACCAACGGCCCTATGCATAAATTGAACGGATAATTCCATGGAGAAATAATTAAGCAAACGCCTTTCGGCTCGTAGACGACAGATGCTGAAGAGCCGAAATAGGTTAGCCCGGCAGGCAATGATGTAGGTCTTGTCCATTTTTTAAGACTTTTCAGTGCCAGATTGATGTCTGCCAGCACCACAAAGGTTTCAGAGAGGTCAGCTTCAAAGCCAGGCTTTTTGAAGTCGCTGTATACGGCATCACGAATTTTCGCCTTGTTGGCAAGTATCCAGGCCTTGATCTTTTTCAGCCGGTCAATTCTCAGCTTGTAGCTTTCTTTCCTGAGCAAAAGAGCTTTCTGTGACTGTTGCAAAAAGACCTCGGACAGATCAAAGTCAAGCGTTTTTGTTTGGTGTTTCTCGTCTATCAATTTCAGGTGGTGTTAATCCTTACTAACAAATTACCACAAATAAGCCTCATTGTCTACCGGAAGATAATCAAAAACTATTTGCGGTAACATTGACGTAACATTGAACAATGTGTGGCATCAAATCAAAGGGCATTTATCCACTACTCCGACGAATTCGTCGAAAAAAGCTGAGAGAGGCATACGTTATATTAATTTAATGTTAACTTTATGTTATGTCGTCTCGTATTTAGACAAGAGTTAATAGAAAATAACTGATGAGTGCAAGGATTTACATACTTATTCTTCTAACCGGATGGGCTTCAAGAGGCTTCGGTCAGGGGATTAGTGTGTCTGATTTGCGCTTTCATTCAGAGTTTGAAGAAAAGGTACTGTTCAATACCTCCAGCGAACCAGCTTTGAGTTTGTTACTGGTTGCCGATGAGTCAGTTGATCAACAACGTGCCGAATCTGACTTAACCACCTACGAAACCAATCTTGCTTTCTATCAAAGTCAGCAACGGAAATACAAGAGCGAAGAACAGTTCTTGAAATTCTTTTTCTACAGGGTTCACCGGAAGGAGCTGAAAAACTATGAGCAGTATGTGAGTCTTGCAGATCAATTCGAGACCGGACAGTATGATTGCCTCACTGCTACATCGCTTTACTTTTTGTACCTCACTGATTTGGGGTACGAGGTGAATTTGGTGGAAACGGATTATCATATTTACTTGAAGATCAACACTGGCGAAAGAGCCTTCTTGTTTGAGTCTACTGATCCCATTGCAGGATTTATTTCTTCTCAAAATGAAATACAGGAGAAGGAAAGAGAGTATCTCAGCGCACAGCGTCAGAGCATATCGGGCATTTCGTCGAACACCAGAAGCGGCCAGAAAAGCTATATTCAGAACAGCATGCTTACCAAAAAGCAGTTAGCTGGGCTTAACTACTACAACAGGGCCATTGCAGCCTGGAATGCCAAAGAGATCGTAAAGGCTGTTGCTTTGGTAGACAAGTCATATTTTCTTTACCCGTCTGATCGTATTTCGAATGTAAGAGATTACTTCCGGGGACAAAGCGAATTGCTTGCCAGTAAATAAAGTGCCGCCGTAAGGTTAAGCTCCTTCTTTAGTCAACCCCTGGACTGCCTCTCAAGCCCCTCCCATCAGGAAATTTTGCCTCCCTCTATCGAGACAATATGTATCTATGACTGACATTTCTTAAAACGATGATACACCTAGCATTTGAAAAGTTCCCAGGAAGTGTTTTGAGGGGGCTGCGGTGAGTTAGATTTTGGTAAGAATCTCAGCGCAGTTGCTTTTTCTCATAGCAGCTTTCACCAGAGGTGCCAAATAAAAATGCCCGGACGAAGCCGGGCATTTTTGATTTTATCTAAAGTCGAGCAAAAGCACCTGATTTACTCCATGATTTTGAACTCTACCCTTCTGTTCTTCTCACGGTTTTCTCTTGTGTCATTCGGTACCTTAGGCTTGGTTTCACCATACCCCACCACAGTCAATCTTGCTTTATCGATGCCATTGTTGACAAAGTAATTGTATACCGCTCTGGCACGAAGTTCAGATAGTCGTTGATTGTAATCTTCCGGGCCGGAGGTGTCGGTGTGGCCAGAAACCTCAATCTTTCCAATTTTCTGTGCTTCAAGCATCTCTTTTACTCTTTCAAGTTCCGGGTATGAAGCGGTCTTCAGCTCATATTTTTCAAGATCGAAAAATATGTTGTTGAACGAAATCTCCGCACCCTTTTCCAGCTTAACCATAAAAAGATCAAGTTGCCTCGTTTTTTCTTCAGGGTTAGGCTGATTAAGATCTAGATTTCTATCAAGAGAAATATAGCCGGCGGCTTCTGTGATAACGCCATAGTGAGCACCTCCTCTGAGGCTGAAGTGAAACTCGCCCGTTTCAGGATTAGTCTTCACTGCGCCAATATCAACACCATCAGGAAGTCTTTCTATCATAATTGTGGCTATAACAGGCTTTTGAGTTTTCTCATCAAGCACTCTTCCATTTAGCGCAATCACAACGTCTCTCGGGTTTAGCTTCAGATTTTTATTCTTCGCACCATCCAGCTCGGTAGTAGCCAAAAGTTTGTCGGACTCGATGAAAAACTCCTGGATTTCGAACCTGTAAATATCAGTGTCCTCATTTTCATCTCCTCTTGAGAAATAGGCATGCTTGCCTGAAGTGGGCATATTGAAATAGATGTCGTCACTTGCAGTGTTAATACCTGCACCGAGGTTTTCGGGCTCCGACCAGTTTTGCCATGTGTCATCCAGCCTCGTGGTTACAAAGATGTCCGCACCACCGTATCCACTGATGCCTTTTGTAGAGAAGTAGAGGGTTTTATTGTCGTTGGTCAGGAAAGGTGCCTGCTCATCAGAAGCATTGTTGAGATCCCCACCAAGGTTTTTAGGCTCCGACCAGGTGCCGTTGCCTTTTTTGAATGATACATAGAGATCTCGCCCGCCGTAGGTGTCGTCCCTCTCCGATGAGATAATCATTGCTTTGCCGTCTGCCGAAAGCGAATAGTCTACTCTGGAATTGTAATTGTAGTCATTCTCAATCTCGATGTTCTCAGGTTCGGCCCATTCACCATTGACAAGCTTGCTCATTGAAGCACCAGCAAACATTTTGCCCTTTTTACCATATTGGTTACCCAATAAAAGTATCATCTCTCCATTTTCCTGAGTTATGGAAGAAACAAAGTTTGGCCCTTTTGTATTCAATGGTGGGCCCGCATTCTTAGCAATGTTCCACTCTTGCTTTTCTTCATTCCATTCTGAATACCAGATGTCCTCGGCGTCATCCACGCCTCCAACGTTTTGTGGATGGTACTGACGGCTAAAAAAGAGGTATTTTCCGTCAGGAGATATAATTGGACTGTGCTCTACGTAGGTACTGTTTACGTTTTCTCCCAATTTCTCAACTGTTTCCAGGTTTTGGTTTACATTCTGGGCGATGTTGACCAATACTGTAATAGGAATGTTTGAGTCACTTATACCAATAGCATCGATACTGTTAAGCCCTTTGATAGAACGCCCATCAATAACGAGCCTGATGCCGGCAATCTCATAACTGGTTCTTTCGAAGAAAAGGTTGAGCAGCCTGCTTTCTATAGGGATGGCTCTGGGAGTCAGCTCAAACAACAAAAACTCATTGAAGGAAGCATCGTAGGCATATACCTGCGAAATGGCACCCGGGTTTTGCGACTCAGCGATTGCAATTTGCTGTGCTCTAATAGGCTTTTCGAAAGCAACAGTGATAAATTCGGTTCTGTCGGCCTTGTTGGGGGTCCAGGCATTGGGATTGTCGCCTCCATTGGGCAACACGTTGGGCTTGTGAAGCACCTGCATTGCTGAGTATTCCAGTGGGGACATCTCTGACGAAACTTCAATGACTCTACTGGCCCAGCTAACAGATTCCTGTGCTTTCAGGCTTATGCCAATTGCAAAAGAACATAATACTAGTAGAATTCTTTTCATATCAAGCCGATTCAATAAGGTTTAGGATTAGGGATAAATTATTCTCGAATGACTCGTACCTCAACACGGCGATTCCTTCGTTTATCTTCATCAGTTCTTTCAAGCGTAAGTGGTTGAGTGCCCCCAAAAGCTTTTGTTTGCACTCTGTTCTTTTTTATGTTTTTAGAAATTAGATAATCTTTTACGGCATTTACCCTTTCTAACGACAACTCCATATTAGCGGCATCGCTGCCCTCAAAGTCGGTGTGGCCTTCAAGCTGAATAACCATGTTGGGCCTCTCGTTAAGCCAGTCCACTAAACGATCCAGCTCTTCAAAGGAGCTTGAGCTTATCTTTGACCTACCTCTTTCGAAAATAAGATTTTCGAGAGTGATCATTTGATTAGCCCTGTCAGGGGTAAGGCGGAACTCCAAATTAAAGGCAGAATCGCCTGCCTGTAGCCCAACCTTAAATTCTCTGTCAACAGCATCATACCCATTTGCCTTAATTTTCATGGTGTAGGAAGTGTTGTTGAATAGGAATAGCTCAAAAGAGCCATCTTGCTGCTTGCTCTTATTCGATCCCATATCATCATAATAGGGAAGCTTTTCATAGAAAACAGAGGCGACAATAGGTTCTCCGGTTTTATCATCCACAACTTTTCCAGACACTTTAACTAAGGAATCCTTCTGCTGATAAAACCCTGCTGTTGATAAAAAACTAGCATTAGCTTTAAGCTGCCACGCACTTGCTATAAAAAACAGGGCAAGATATGCTGCCGGTGTTATTTTCATGGTAAGGTCGATAGTAATTTTTCCAATAAAAGTAAGCTTTTTCGAAGCTAATAAAAAAAATTATTGAATTAATCAAAGGCTCGTTCATTGAACAGCAAGTAGCCCAAATGAAACAGTGCTCCCCATTTTTGCTCTTCATCATCATAGTAGTTAGCAGCAAAGGCAATGGGGCCTATTGGGCTTTGAAAGACTACACCTGCTGATGCAGCGAAAAATATCTTCCTGGTGTTTTGTCTATATACAGGCATTTCATTTGGCAACTTCTCAAGCAACTGGAGTGGCGCAAAAAAATGTCCCTCCATCCTGAAATGAAGGTTGTCACGAACAAAAAACATCTGCTTCAGACCGCCAGCAGCAAACTTATTGGATCTGAAGTTTTCCAGAATGAGAGTACGGCTGTCTTGAAATGGGTAGTAGCCGCCACCGGCAACTTGAGTTCCCCGGTAGCTGCTTAGGGTAGGGAATGTTGAAAAATGGCCGACCACCTGATAGCCGATTCCATACCAGCTAAGCAACCTGTTGTATTTTTCGTAGGAGATTTTCGCCGTTAGCCAGGAGTGGCTGGCCTCTCTGTAAGCAAGCCCGGAGGTGCTTCCCGGAAAGTATTTTTCTGAAGCGTGGTATCCGCCAACAGAACCTTCAAAGGCCTCTCCCTTTGTCGGGTATTGATAGAAGTTGAGGTTACTCTGCCTCACTTTTATTTTGCCCATAAAACCCTTGAGTCGCAGTTCGTCAAGTACATCGCTGGTATTAACTTCCGGGATAGCGGCGAAATTATCTCGGGTGTAAAAAAGGCCCGGGCTGAACGTCAGTTTGTGGTGAGTGCCCAGGGGAGTACTGATGTTGAAGGTGAAATTTCTGTCCACCTGATTGACAATTGTGGGAGCCTTGTCCTTCAAAAGTATTTCAGTAGAATTAATAAAATCCCACTTGTTGTAAACGTATTTTGGCTCCAGATAGAAGGGGATATATGTTGGAAAGTAAAGCCTGGCGCTGGCTTTGGCAGATTGGTAAAACCTGCCGGCATTGATGGCACCGTCGAAGTGGGTGAATACCTGGCCAAGCCGCTTGTATTGTGCGCCAACCAACAGGTTAGAGGTGCTTCGGCTGGTCATTGTTCCTCCCAAAATCATTTTTACCTTCCTGTGAGGTGAGCCAGTCAGCTTTAACTTGTAGTTGTCGCTAGTTTCGCTCTTTGTGATTTGAGGATACATACTTCTGAAGTAGTCTTCAGAAACGATTTTGTAGTAGCCTGACTTTATCTTTTCCAGCTCAACAATTTTGTTCTTTTTCTCCAGAAGATTGTCGAGGTATTTTGTTTGTCTGGAATTAAACCCCTCGACCTCCACTTCACTGAAGTCGAGCGGTACAAAATCTGATTTAAATGAGTTTCTGCTAGAGGCGATTTCCTCCTTCTCAACACGACGACTTATTTTCGACTTGATGAACTCCATTTGCCTCATAGTTTCCACATAGCCACTGTCGGTTATACTTTTGACTCTTGCAAAATCAGTTGAACTGAGCCCTTCCAGGTTGGGCTCGATGTAGATGTTACCCTCCAGTCTGGTTGGGTCAGACTTATCAAGCATAAGAAAGAGCAATTGCTCGTTTACAAGGTGGTCGGCTTCTTTGGAGGGGTATTCCTTGTAAACCTTTGAGGCTACATTAACACCAATGATGATGTCGGGCTTAAATTCCTCGATGGCAATGTCCACGGGAAAGTTGTTGTAAATGCCACCATCGAAAAGATACTTTCCATCAAACTTTATAGGGCGGAAGAAGAAGGGAACCGTCATTGAAGCCCTGAGTGCATCCGACAAGTTTCCATCACTCAGCAGCACTGCCTGCTGAGTGAAAACTTCTGCGGCCATTGCCCTGAAGGGCACAAAAAGGCTGTCGAAATTGTAGCCAGCCCTTCGGGATGCCTGTGCCAGGTGTTCGGCCAGGGCGAAGTTCAGCGCATGATCCTCAGCTATATTGGCACTGAAAGAGGCCGTAAAGGCAGAGTCAAGTGACAATTCAACCGACATCCATCGGGCGTCAGGATCCTTCTGGGTATAGTAGTAGTTATAGTCATCTCTGATCACTCCCTTGACCCAGTTTTGGATGTCTTGTGATAGAGCTATTTCCATGATTTGGTCTGCACTGTATCCGGCGGCATAGAACCCACCTACGATGCTGCCCATTGAAGTGCCCACTATGTAGTCGATAGGGATGTTGTTTTCCTCGAGGGCTTTGATTACCCCAGCATGTGCCAGCCCCTTGGCACCACCGCCGCTAAATACAAGCGCCACTTTTTGGGAAAAGCTGCAACAGTAAATGAGTGACATTGAAAGGAGTAAAGCCAGCCTTTTTCCCATAGATGTCTGTTTTGGAGAATTTCGTGAGAATATACTGTCTAAACTACTGTCAACAAATTAAAGTGTGCAGGAAGAAAAAGTTAATCTACAGAAGCGTTGAGAACGGGCTTTTCTGATATAAATGAGATTGTATCAATAGCTGAAAGAATCTTGTCCCTTTCTTTGAAATAGGCTTCTTTGTATGCTTCCGCAATAGGCTGCGAAGGGGGAATTTCGACAGAGAAAGGATCGACCTGAACGCCATTGCGCCAAAACCGGAAGCAAACATGCGGCCCCGTAGCCAACCCTGTGCTTCCCACGTAGCCAATGACCTCACCTTGCTTCACCGCTTTGCCGGGCCGCATGCCGCTGGCTATTTTACTCATGTGCAGGTATTGGGTAGTGTAGGTGGCGTTGTGTCGTATTTTCACATAATTCCCGTTTCCTGAATGGTAGGTGGCCTCAGTAACGACACCGTCTCCAACGGTATAAATCGGTGTGCCCTTTTGTGCTACATAGTCTGTTCCCAGGTGAGACCGGTATCTTTTCAGCACAGGATGAAATCGTCTACCAGAATACCTTGAGCTTATCCGACTGAAATTTACCGGGGCTTTAAGAAAAGCTTTTCGGAGGCTATTTCCCTCCTCATCGAAGTAATCCAGCCCGTCTCCCTGGTTGTAGTACACTGAATAAAAATCACGGCCAGCATGATAAAAATAGGCCCCCACCACCCTTGGGATGTTTACTACCTCTCCGTCGATTAATTCTTCTTCAAATATGACTTTGAAGTAATCGTTGGCATCAATATGAAAAAAGTCGATTTGCCAGGCGTACATATCTACCAGTTTCGAAACAAGCATAGGTGAAACATTGGCGTTGATGAGCGTTTCATAGAGCGAAGACTCAATTTTGGCAGCAATAGCCCGAACTTGAAGCGCTTTTTCCTTTTGTACTCGCTCTGTATAAACAGAGTCGGACATGTGGAAGACCACATATTCGGTTTTGTCCGGTTCGTAAGCCATGGCTACGACCTTCGCCGCAGAGTCTTTTGTGGTGAAAACGGTGTAGCTTTTTCTGTAGCCAATTTTCCTTACATCGAAGACTTTTCTTGAGCTAGTGGCCACCTCATAAATTTTGGTGGGGTCAATATTGTAGGTCTTCAGAATATCAGACAGTGTCTGATTTCTTTTAACGATGTCTTCGTAAACGTTAAAAGAATCCAAATTAAAACCGTAGAGTCTTTCGGGTTCGTAGACCGTTGTGACTGTGTCTACCGTAACCAATTCCGTTTCGCCGGTGTATTCAGGTTGGTAGGTAGCTTGCTGGTGTTTATATGCGAGGAAAAATAAACAAGAGATTATTACTAAGATGGTTCCTGCCAGAACGTATTTCTTCATCAGGTCGAATCAGGGGTTTATGGTCGAAAAAACGGGTTTGTTCTTCGTCATAGAAGAACTCGCCTCATCCAGAAACGTTACAAAGTTAGCAATATTGAGGTCATAGGCCTTAGGAGCGGCCAAAAGGTTCTCGTTTGGATCCAAAATCACGTAAAAAGGCTGGGCATTGTTGTTAAACCTAGTGATCTGCAAGTCTGCATTTTGTTTCCCAATGGATTTTTTGATTTTACCATCATATTCCGACTCATACCACTGTGATTCGGGGAGCTCGGTCTTTTCGTCCACGTAAAGCGCCACTAGTACAAAGTCATTTTTTAGTCTTTCGAGCACCTGAGGGTCAGACCATACCCTTGCCTCCATTTCCCTGCAGTTGACGCAGCCATGTCCGGTAAAATCGATAAAAAGCGGTTTCTGTTGTTCCCGTGCGCAGGCAATGGCCTGGTCGTAGTCGAAATAGCCAGTGAGACCATGAGGGAAGTGGAGCATGTCGGCGTATTTTGGCGGTTCGCAGATGCTGTTGGATGCAGTGCCTGAATTGGAAGAAGCTCCCTGCTGACGAACAATGCCAGGTAAGTCAAAATCCATCGTGGACTGTGGAGGTAAATATCCGGCCAGGGCTTTCAAGGGGGCACCGAACATCCCTGGGATCATATAAACCACGAATGTGAATGTGATTACTGCGAGAATTAGTCTTGGCACTGGAAGCTTCTCCATTTTGCTGTCGCCGGGGAGCTGTATTTTGCCTAGCAGATAAAAACCCAATAAGGTAAACACCACAATCCAGATAGCCAGGTAGATTTCTCTGTCGAGGATATTCCAGTGATAAGCCTGGTCGGCAATGCTCAAAAATTTGAACGCCAAAGCGAGCTCCAGAAAACCCAGCACCACTTTAACGGAATTGAGCCACCCGCCGGACTTTGGCAATGTGCTCAGCCAGTTCGGGAAAAAGGCAAACAATGTAAATGGCACTGCAAAAGCCATCGAGAATGCCGCCATACCCAAAATTGGTTTCAGGATCATGCCGCCCGCAGACTCTACAAGGATGCTACCAACGATTGGGCCGGTGCAGGAGAAAGAAACCAACACCAGCGTAAAGGCCATAAAGAAAACGCCGATCATACCACCCTTGTCGGCATTGCGATCCATGGCGTTGACCCATTTGTGGGGCAACGTGATTTCGAAAAGCCCCAAGAAGGACAGGGCGAAAACAATGAAGACCAAAAAGAAAATGACATTAGGCACCCAGCCAGTGGCCAGGTCATTGGCGATTTCAGGCCCCATAAACGGCGCAACCAGCGATCCAATAAGGGTATAAATAAGCACGATGCTGAAGCCATAAAACAAGGCCATGCCCTTACCACTTTTCTTGTCTCCCTTTCCGGTAAAAAAAGTAACCGTCATGGGAATCATAGGAAACACACAGGGTGTGAGCAGCGCCGCAAGTCCGGCTAAAAAGGCAACGACCATAAAGCCCCAGAGTGAATAGGCATCCGTGGAGTCTCTTTTGTTCAGGACTGCCGTTTCGGTGTCATTAGAACCTTTTTTTACTTCTACGGAGCTTTTTCTGGAATCTCCGGAGAAGGTGGCGTAGGTAAAATCTTCGTCTAAGTTGATGCACTTGCCATCTACATCGGTGCAAACCTGATAGAAAAAACTGCCCGAAAGATTAATTGGCAGGCTATTGACGAGAATGGTTTGACGAAATTCAGCATGCTCTCTAAAATACGTGTACTCCCCTTCCCATAGGTCGTCGTACTTTCTTTTGGCGCCGATAGGTCTGATGCTGTCAACTGCCTCGTATGACGGGTCGTCGATGAAATCAAACTCTGCTACAATTGGACCGAGATCAGGGTCGAAGTCTGAAGAATATAAATACCAGGTATTATCTATTTTAGCTTTGAAAACGAGGCTAAGCGTATCGCCTACCTTGGGGTCTTTATTGCTCAACTCATAACTCCACGATATAGGCTTTTGTACCTGCCCAAAGGAGGCAAAAATGGTAAAAACTCCAAACAGACCTAGTAGTATTCTTTTCATCAGTTTCTTCTTTTTCCAGAAAGAGAAAGGGCCAAATTTCACTCCTTAACGTATTCCCTTCGCAGAGAGTTTGTTTGCTTGTTTTTATTTCGCTTTGCTCAAAGTAGCAAAGTGTTTATAAAACAGCGTGATGGTTTCAATTCCTTTAATGTAGTTGAAGATACCATAGCTCTCATTAGGCGAATGGATGGCGTCTTCATCCAATCCAAAGCCCATCAGCAAAGAGTCGAGGCCCAATACCTTCTGAAACAGTGCTACTATGGGTATGCTCCCCCCTTCCCTGGTGGGGATCGGGGCTTTTCCCCAGGCTTCTTCCACCGCCAATGCCGCTGCCTGGTAGGCTGTGGACTTGGTGGACACCATAGCGGGTTCGCCTCCGTGATGGGGTGTTACTTTTACCTTTACTGTTTTAGGGGCTACGCTCAGAAAATAGTCCGTAAACAACTTTGTGATTTCGTCAGAGTTCTGATTTGGCACTAGTCTCATGCTGATTTTGGCGTAGGCTTTGGAGGGAAGCACCGTTTTGGCACCCTCGCCAATATAACCTCCCCAAATGCCGTTGACGTCGAAGGTCGGCCGAATCCCTGTCCTTTCTATTGTGGAAAAGCCTTTTTCTCCAAATACGTCGGCTATGTCGAGGTCTTTCTTATATTTTTCGAGCGAAAAGGGCTGCTTCGCCATAGCTTCCCTATCTGCTTTTGACAACTCCACGACTTTATCGTAGAACCCGGGAATTGTGATGTGACCATTTTCGTCCTTCATTTTGTGGATCATTTCACAAAGAACATTGATGGGGTTTTCTACAGCGCCACCGTACATACCCGAATGAAGATCTCTGTTTGGCCCTGTTACTTCCACTTCCACATAAGTGAGACCACGAAGCCCAACTGTGATAGAAGGATGTTCATTGCTGATGATGCCCGTGTCAGAAATCATAATCATGTCAGCCTTCAGCTTCTGTTTGTTGGCTTCAGTGAAAATGCCCAGATTGTTGGAGCCCACTTCTTCCTCACCTTCGATCATGAACTTTACATTGCAGGTGAGCGAATTAGTGCGCATCATCGTTTCAAATGCCTTGATATGCATGTACATCTGGCCTTTGTCGTCGGCAGAACCCCGGGCATAGATTTTCTCGTTTCTAATGGTGGGTTCAAACGGAGGGGTTTCCCAAAGTTCATAAGGATCGGCAGGTTGCACGTCGTAGTGCCCGTATACGAGAACAGTTGGAAGTGCGGGGTCAATTATTTTTTCTCCATAAACAATGGGATGACCAGCGGTAGGGCAAATTTCAGCCTTATCGACGCCAGCTTCGACTAGCTTCTTCTTTATAAACTCCGCTGCTCTTTTTACATCGTCCTTGAACTTTTTGTCGGCACTCACCGATGGAATTCTCAACAACTCAAAAAGCTCATCTAAAAACCTTTGCTGGTTTTCCTCGATGTAGGGAATCTTGGTTTTAACACTCATGAAATTTTAATTTATCGGGCTAATGTTTTAAAGGTTGCTGTGCTGCATTTCTTCGGAATGAAACATCAGTGTGTTCATCAGGTAAAAGTAAGGAATATTACTAAGACGCTGCAAAGGCAAATCTGCTATGTATCAATGGTATTTATAAGTGGAGGGGCGGAAAGCGGATTAGGGCCAGGCCTATCATAGCGTCAAACTTTTCTACGTTGACAGTAACTGGATTAGAAACCGTCTTTGTCTTTTTCAATCGTATCGAAGCTGTCCTTTCCAAAGGCAGGGTCGGTAGTGAATTGTAGTTTGAAAGGTTTGTCGATATTATAGTAGTTTTTGCGGAAATTATTGATAAAAGTCATCGTTTCGGACTCCTCGCCAAGTCCAAGAGCAAAAGCACCTAGTGCGGCTTTTTCAAGTGTAGAGGAGTTTCTTATCTCCTCGTTAAATTTCTGGTTGGAAGAGAGAATAAGGAGCCTGTTCTGGTCGAACCTGAAGTGGTACCAGGTGGCTTCTGAAAACATGATGAAAATATTTACGATGTCTCCAAGGGGGTCTCTTTTAATTTCAACAAAGCCGTCAGCTTCTGCATTTATGTCGTTTCTGAAAATGTTTGAAATGCCAATCTTGCCATCGTTGTACCAGGCCTTGTGAGTAGCATTCCATTGCAGGTTGACCTCCGAGAGAGACAGTGCTTTTTGAAGCTCTGGTGACACAGATACCAACGGCACGTAATTTTTCAAAGTGTTGTTTTCATAGCTTTTGGCTATCTGATCGCTGGTAAGGTTGGCGAGGAGATAAACCAAGTCACCCTGTATGTTATTTGCCTGTGGAGCCCCCAGGCGCTCAATAATGTCAACGAGGTCTTTCGTCATAACCTCGGTTGCGGCTGGGCTAATTTTGAAGTCGGCCGTTAAAAAAGCTGTCATTTTGAAGTAGGAGGAGTCGAGTCGGCCAATCCCTTTTGCAGATGCCTTCAAAGTGAAATCGGGGCTGTTTTTTATAAAGGTTACCGGGCCTTCAAAGATCACACTATTGGTGTTTTCGGAGTAAATGAACGTGCTACCAGCATAGGAATTCCCGTCTGACTTGGCTTGGTCTTCTATTTTGTAGAAATCCCCCTCAAGATTATAAGAAAGGGTGCCATGAGGTGTAAAAAGATCAAAGTCAATCGGGTCGTTTTTGTCGTTAATGTAGGTCAGGTATATAATGTCGTCAAATGAGTCATAGTGTAGGCCTGCGACTAGTTTCTGACCTGTTTCCGCTGTTGAGGCATCAAAGTTGACAAGCACTTCAGGGTTTTCGGTTTTGTTGGTGTAGCTGATCCACTGAGAGTCCCTTTCTTTCTTCCAGTCGAGCTTCACTCCGCCAATCAGCTCAAGCGCCCTCCGGTCTGCATACATTTTCGCCCGACCTTTGTACAGAAATCCCGGCGACATCACAAAATCCTGATCTTCCAGCACATCGCCTTCGGACACCGTCATTGTCTTGAACCTGTTCTTAGCGATAGGCACATTCTGAAGCTCAAATTGATTGAACTTGATCGTAAAAGTGTCCTGCGCCGCATTGACGAGCTGATAAAAGGCACTACCGGTGAACTTGTTTCTGTCCACAATGGTAATGAGCCCGTTGGTCAGGGTATGGTAACGATTGGCAGTATCGATCCTGACAATGGCATTTTTAAGCTCCTGTAGTGTTGAATTCTCAAGGATTGTAATCTCCTCGTTTTCCGGCGTTATTTCCGCATCCGCCACCGTGATGTACGGAATGCCCTGCAGGTTCAACTCGTAGCGGTTGATATCGTAAATACCCGCTGTTGCGTTAAACGCCAGCGAATCGAGGTCGGGCCGGGTTGAGTAGAAGTAGGAGTCTTCAATAGCAACGTTGGCCGGCTTGCTCATCGTAATCTTTTGGTCGTTTAGGTTCCAGATGGCGTTGGTGATTGACGTCTTCATTTGCGCATAAGGGAAGCCTATGGCCGCTACACCGGCCTTTTCAGGGTGCACGTCTGCAATGTTGCTGGCGAGGTCAAAGTTCAGCGCAATATCCTCTCCAGCCATGGCTGGCTTCTGTGGGTTGTCAGTCAAAATTTCAAACGCTCCATGCCTGGCGCTGAATTTTGTTTCTGAAAAACTGAACTGCTTCGATTTCACCCTCGACCCACGTGTCTCCAGCGTGCCAAGCCCAAAGGCCCCTTTGGCAGTAATGTTTGCAGCCCCCTGAAGCTTGGCTGTGCCATTGTACAACTCAATGGGGTCACCGATATTTTTGAGAAACATACTGTCTTTTTTGGGCAGCCATTTCATTCTCAGGGCTCCCATTATTCCTTGTGGGAAGGACGCCGACCCTAAGTTGCCCGGCCTGATTTCGCCACTTTGAGCAATGGCTGAAGTAGAATCCAAATAGAAAATAAAGTCGTTAGAGTATACGGTAGTCGTTAAATAGTCAATCTTTCCATTTGACCTCAAGCCCTGGTAACTCAGGCTTAGGTTGTTGTAAAGTGTTCCAGTGCCCCCATACAGCTTGTAACCGCTTTCAGGTATTTTATGCTCAAAGCCCAGTGACTTATCAGGTTGAATAACAAGCTTCTCCTCAAATGGCTCCAGTATGTCTCCAGCATGGAATGTGCCCTCAAAGCTTATACTTGCCCCATCGCTCCTATTGGAACTGTCGATTTCGAAAGGAGGTATCACAAACCTCACTGTTTTGTTATAGGCTCCTTTAAGAATCTCTTTAGAGTCGAAGAAAACAACAGCCTCGGAATCGGAAGTAAAGTAAGGGTACTGGAGGTTTTGCTTTTTACCTGACTTGTTGTCGGGGCTTTCTACAAATAGGGTTCCGGAGGTAAGCTCAAGGTGGTTATGCAAGGCCGTCTTTTCTTCACCGCCTTCAACTTTAAGCGAGTCTGGCACCGGAATCTGAATCCTGATGGAGTCAATTGTCGGCATGGCAAAAAGATTGTCCGCATATTGAAACTGAAAATCCTTTCCTTTGTATACGAAATCTCCGGCATTCACCATTCCATTAAACAGCAAGTCCCTACCCTCCAGAATTTTGACTACACCGCTGTCTGGTTCCATGTAAACCTTCAGGTCGGTAGTAATGTATACCCTGTCAACGCCCCTGAGAGTGAGTTCTTTGGTGCCAAAATTAAGCGTGCCGTTAGGATACCGCTCGGTAAGAGAAGGTACGATAAGGTTATCGTAGTCTTTCTTGTTCTGATTGGATAGAATGTAGTGAAAAGATTTGTCCTTCACCTTTATGAACCCCGTTTCAGCCAGGAAATTGATGAAGCCATTTTGGTAAAGGAAATTCATTGCCGCAAGCGCCTGATTGTAGTCAAGCTTATAGGCCGTTGTCATGTCGCGAAGGTAAAATTCACTTGCTCCTGAATTCCTGGCATACCGAACCACGGCCATGATAGGATGATATCCGAACAAGCCCGGGTACATTGAAAACCTCTTTTCGCTAAAGTAGTCTTGAGACTCGAAAACCGCTGGGACACGATTTCGAGCATTCATAATAGAGATATCGAGGCTGTCGGTCTTCAAATCCCAGCTAATTTTGTCGGCGCTAAAGTCCATCACGAAAAACGACGAAGAGTAAGGCGTGCCTTTGAATTTATTCTGGTCTCTGTATAGAGTGAGTAGGTTTTTGCCCTCATCAAAAACCAGTTTATTCTGCGGATGGAAGATCGAATCGCCATTGTGGTAAATAGCGACCATTGCCTTGTCCGACGTTATCAAGGAGTCCTCGAAGGCGTACTTGACGCCCCTTGCTGTAAAAGAACGACCGAAGTCATCTCTAATATTTAGTACAGATGGTCGCTTAAGGGCGGACGTGCCGTAAAATTTGTTTCCTATAATAGAAAAGCCCCCCGTATACGTAGCATTTGGCGCTTTAAGTTTTAAAGTGATGTCGGCATAGTAGGAAGTAAACTGGGGAAAATACAGCTCCTCTTTGTCTGTTCTCTGATAGCTCTTGAAGTCGAAAATTCCCTCTGCTTCTCCGTCAAACCAGGCAGGGAAGCTGAGACTGACCTTCTCCGCACTTATTCTTGGTTTAGTGATTTCAAAGCTGTAATCAGTAAAGGTAACTGAGGCCGCTTCGGCACCATTTGCTTCGCCAGGCCAGTTAAATTTACCCCCGCTGCCCACGAATACTTTGTCGTGGATGACAACCGAGCCTGACGTGTTTTGGATGCCGACGGAGTCATAGGGTGTTACTAACCTGAAATTCACATTGTTGAGCTTTATTACAGGGCCGCTCACAGGGGGGAGCATTGCCTGGTTAACCACCTCTGCCACAAAAGCGTCAGTAGCGGGCTCGGGCTCGGCTACCGGGTCGTTGCCCCATCCTGAGTCATTGCCCCACCCACTATTGGAGGGCGTGCTCCAACCATCGTTGCTGGTGTCGGCAGTTCCCCAGCCACTATCGGCCGGAATTTCTTCAACAATTTCATCTTCAATGGGAGGCTCTTCAGCTGGCAACACATAGGCTGGCTCCGCCTCGTCCAATTCAAAACCATAAGTGCCTCCCTCGGCATATAGTTTGAAGTATTTGGTGTAGTACAAAGCCCTTCGGGCAAAAAATTGATTGAGCATGAGCAAAAACTCGCTGTACTCCTTGTTGCGATAGCTATCGACTACCTGATTGTTGATCTTGAGAAGATTTGTGAGCTCGATGGAGCTAATATTTTCCTTTTGAATGGCGTAGGCAATGTAGGCACCGAAGAATTCGAAGTATGGATAGGTTCGCATTCTCCGATCCCGCATTTTGACGGCAATGTCAATAATGATTTTCTTCTGGTCGGCGTTGATCTGACCTGAATTCCACACGGTGACAAAGTCTGCGGCGATCTTGGCCGCACCTTCATTGTCAATTTGCCTGATGCCGTTTGATAAATCTTGCCCGAATGTATTTGGGTCAGTTGAAAAGGTAAACTGTTGAGCCCATAGGTGTGACGACAGCAATAGGAATATTGCTAAGAATCTCATTTTGAGAGATAACCGTTCCCTTAAAAACACCTGCATAACTTCAAAGGTAACGAAAAATGGGGGCCTGTTACTATCTATTCAACCGCCTTTTTTTCGAAAGCAGCTGCCACCCACGCCTCTCGTACCTTATGGGTGGTCTTGCGAAAGCCAAGCGACGAGGCTTTTTCCTCAATTACTGGTAGGTCAGCTTCGTAGAAGCCGCTGAGATACAGCTTGCTTCCTTCGGGAAGAACAGCGGCATAGTCTGGCATTTCTTCCAGCAACACATTTCGATTGATATTGGCGATGACCAGGTCGTAGGAGGGGTTCTTTTTAACCTCTTTCACTGCGCCTAGCTGGATTTTAATATTACTGCAATCATTAATGGCAATGTTTTCCATGCCGTTTTCAATGCACCACTCATCGATGTCGCTGGCGTCGACGTGCGCTGCGCCAAGTTTAGCGGCCAAAATGGCCAATATGCCAGTGCCAGTGCCAAAATCAAACACCGACTTTTCCTTGAGGTCGCTATCAAGCAGTAGTTCCATCATGAGATAGGTGGTGGAATGATGCCCTGTGCCGAACGACATTTTTGGGTTAATAACGATTTCCAACGGAAAAGATGGGTCGGGTTTATGAAAAGAAGCCCTGACCCTGCAGCGACTTGGGATTTCGATGGGGTGGTAGTTTGTTTCCCAGCTTTGGTTCCAATTCTCCTTTGGAATCTTTACAGTTTCGTAGCTGGCGATGCCAAGGAAAGAATACTTCTGAATAATTTCTTTGACATCAGCCTCTTTGAAGCTCCCTTCCAAAATATAAGCATTAAACCCCTCGTCAGTTTCCTCAAAGGTGTCAAAGCCAATTTCTCCCAGCTCGGCTATGAGGATATCTGCAAGATCCCTGGAGGTCTTAATTTGCAATTCGATAAAGTCCATAGTTGACCTGGATTAGGGTGGTTAACTGCCTATCTGCAGCCGGCAAATGACTCGGTATCAGTGAAATTGACAGAAAAGTGTTGCTGGCCTTTTTCTTTGACATAATATATCGTGAAGTCGGCCAGGCCCCGGTTTTTGGTGAAGTACCAAATCCCCTGCCTGTCAGCAAAAACCCTGCTGCTTTCTTTGAAGATCAGCATGTCGGCAAAAGCTTCGTTCTCCTCTTCAAAAACGATGTAGTCAGCTCTTCTTCTATCGGTTTCCACGAAAATGGCTCCATAAACGCCACAGAAATCCTGATCTACAGCAACTACGGGCTTTTCGACAGAAGAAAGGCTTAAACTACTTAAAGCGAGGAAAACGCAAATGTTCATTTACTTCATTGCTTTTACAATGTCGACAAAGTCACGGGACTTCAATGAAGCGCCGCCGATCAGTCCGCCATCCACGTCAGGCTGAGCAAATATTTCAACTGCATTGTCCGGCTTCACACTGCCGCCATATTGTATGGTAATCTCTTCGGCAACATTCTTGCCATATTTTCCAGCCAGGTGAGCTCTGATTTCAGCATGCATTTCCTGGGCTTGTGCGGAGGAGGCTGTTTTACCGGTTCCGATGGCCCAAACAGGCTCATAGGCGACCACTACTTTTTGAAGGGCGTCTGCTGAAAGGTGAAAGAGGGCTTCAGATACCTGCGCAGTTACCAGCTTTATATGATTGTTGGCTTCACGCACTTCCAGTTTTTCGCCGCAGCAATAAATAGGCGTCATGCCAGCTGCCAACACCGCATCAACCTTTTTTGCAAAAAGAGCATCGGTTTCTCCAAAGTATTCTCTTCGCTCGCTGTGGCCAATGATGACAAACTGAGTGCCGACAGACTTGAGCATCGAAACTGACGTTTCGCCCGTGTAAGCACCTGATGCATGTTCACTACAGTTTTGCGCACCAAGCATAACGTTTTTACTTCCTGCCAAAAGTTTGCTGATAGAGTTTAAATGAATAAAAGGGGTACATAAAACCACCTGCACGGCGCTGGTCACTTCGTCCTTCACCATGTTAACTACCTCGGAAGTCAGCTGATGTCCTTCTTCAAGGTTCTTATTCATTTTCCAGTTTCCTGCTACAATCTTCTTTCTCATGATTTTCATTTTAATCGGGCCCAAATATAGCTGAATATGAATATTTAGAAGACCGCATTTGAGTTAATTGTCGGAGGAACACAAAATAAAATGCGTCATTTTCGAGGCAATACCTTCAAAATCAGCACTCAGGAAATTTTTTGCAAAATGTTTGGAAACATAATTCGGCATATCTACGTTTGTGCCTTCAAGTCAATTCTTAGCAATTGATTTATAAAGAAGCGTGGAGAGACAGGCTCTATGAAGCGCTAGCAACCGGCCACTCAAGGTGGTAAGGTGCTAAATCCTGATCTCGGCAAGTGTCGGGAGAATATAAATTGAGAGCAAAATGAAAAATCAGGAATCTCTTCTAGCGACAAGCGCTATCTCATCGTACGGCCGTTCATCGGATCACGCATTTCATGTATTAAATTTTTCTATCGGGGCGGCTTTTGCCGGCTGTTGTTGCTGTATGTGCTGCTAGGCGCTCTTGCCTTTGTCGCTTAGCAGCAAACGACGGACTATTGGCCAGGTTGCCAACCCGTTACAGGCAATTTTTATTTCAACTTCAATTTAAAAACACCTTATAATATGTCACAATTAAGATTTGAAACACTGCAATTACACGCAGGTCAGGAAGTAGATTCAGCCACACAGTCGAGGGCGGTGCCTATTTATCAAACCACCTCCTATACGTTCAAGAACTCAGAGCATGGTGCCAACCTGTTTGCCCTGAAAGAATTTGGGAACATCTACACGAGGATAATGAATCCGACGACGGATGTTTTTGAGAAGAGAATTGCTGCTCTGGAAGGAGGGGTTGCTGCAGTGGCAACAGCGTCGGGCCAGGCCGCACAGCTTTTGGCCTTGCACAACATTTTGGAAGCAGGCCAAAACCTGGTATCTACCAACCACTTGTATGGAGGCACTTATAACCAGTTCAAAGTTGCCTTCAAGAGGTTGGGTATTGACGTGAGGTTTGTAGAAAATGACTCACCGGCCGAGTTTGAAAAGCTGATCGACAAAAATACCAGAGCACTCTACCTTGAAACGATAGGCAATCCGGAATTCAACATTCCCGATTTTGAAGAGATAGCAGCAGTAGCGAAGAAGCACAATATTCCTTTGGTGGTTGACAATACCTTTGGTGCCGGTGGCTACCTTTTTCGTCCGCTGGAGCATGGAGCCAACGTGGTGGTTGAATCTGCCACCAAGTGGATTGGTGGTCATGGCACAAGTATTGGAGGGATTATTGTTGACGGTGGAAACTTCAACTGGGGCAATGGAAAGTTCAAGCAGTTTTCGGAGCCATCTGAAGGCTACCATGGACTGAACTTCTGGGAAGTTTTTGGTGAAGGAAACCCACTTGGACTGCCTAATATAGCTTTTGCTATCAGAACAAGGGTGGAGGGCTTGCGTGACCTTGGCCCAGCGATAAGCCCTTTCAATTCTTTCCTTTTGCTCCAGGGCATTGAGACACTTTCTCTCAGACTGGACAGAACAGTGCAGAACGCCCTTGAGTTGGCGCAATGGTTGGAAAAACACCCTTTGGTTGAAAGTGTAAACTACCCAGGTTTGGCCAGCAGCAAATACCACGCATTGGCCAAGAAATACCTGAAAAGGGGCTTTGGTGGTGTGCTGTCATTCAAAGTCAAAGGCGGTAAGGCCAACGCAGAGAAGTTTGTTGATTCGCTGAAACTTGTAAGCCACCTGGCCAACGTGGGAGATTCGAAAACGCTGATTATTCACCCAGCGTCGACAACTCACCAACAGTTAAGCGAACAGGAACAACTAAAAGCTGGGGTTGACCCTAATCTATTGCGACTGTCGGCTGGTACCGAACATGTGGACGACATTAAAGCAGACCTGACACAGGCTTTTGACCAGCTAAAAAAGTAAATTTTAGTTAATTATATATACAGGTTAATTGATGACTTACCTCCCGGTGGTGACAGATGCTCCCGGGAGGAATTTTAACCCAAGAAAATTGAAGAAGGAGTGAAAATAGCTGAGGATATATACAAATCAACCGAACCACTAAAGCTTGAATCTGGTAAGCAATTGTCCGAATACCACTTGCTTTATACGACGTTTGGTAAGCTAAGCCCAGAAAAAAATAATGTGGTTTGGGTTTGTCATGCGCTGACTGGCAACTCCAACCCTTCAGAGTGGTGGCCAGGGTTGTTTGGGCCCGGAAAAGTGTATGATCCCGAGAAGTTCTTTGTGATTTGTGCTAACATGCTGGGGAGCTGTTATGGCTCCACTAACGCACTCGACAAAAATCCCTCCACAGCCAAACCCTACTTTCACGATTTTCCCACGCCCACCAACCGGGACATAGTTGGCGCTTTTATTCAATTGAGAAAATCCCTTGGCTTTGAGAAAGTCCACACCCTGATTGGGGGCTCTATGGGAGGGCAGCAAGCACTGGAGTGGGCCATTATTGAGCCTGAAGTTTTTGAGAACCTCATTGGAGTTTCCACCAACGCCCATCA
Organism: Imperialibacter sp.; assembly: GCF_040222385.1. Taxonomy (GTDB): domain Bacteria; phylum Bacteroidota; class Bacteroidia; order Cytophagales; family Cyclobacteriaceae; genus Imperialibacter. The sequence goes on along the minus strand of NZ_JAVKDF010000040.1, from coordinate 109,654 downwards.
TTCACCCTGGGGTATTGCTTTCAACGAGTCACAAAGGATGGCGATTGTGAACGACGCTACATTTAAGGAAAGCAAACCAGATGCTGGGCTTGAGGGAATGAAGACTGCCAGAACAATTGCCCTGCTTTCCTACAGGCACTACCTTACTTACCAGAGAACGCAAGAGGAGGACACGACTGAAAAAACAGATGACTATTTGGCGTCGAGTTATCAGCAGTATCAGGGAGAAAAGCTGAAGAAGCGATTCAATGCTTATAGCTACTGGAGGCTGTCAAAAGCAATGGATTCGCACAATGTGGGCAGAGGAAGAGGCAGCATAGAGAAAGCACTTTCGCAGATAAAAGCCAACTCTCACTTTGTTGGTATCAGATCCGATATTTTGTTTCCTATTGATGAACAGGTGTTTTTGGCCTCCCACGTCGATGATGCCTCACTGGACATTATCGATTCGCTTTACGGACACGACGGGTTTCTGATAGAATGGGAGGCCATTGGCGCTTCCATAGAGAAGTTTTACAGGAGGGTGATGGTAGAGGTGTAACTATTCTTCGCCTGCTTCTATTAAAAGCTGTCGGACTATGTGTGTGGAAAATCGAAATTTTTGTTCAGAAAGCTGACCCACTACCTCACGCACACTGGGAATGATCTTTTTATCTTTTGCTAGGACGAGGATTCTTAGTGAGCCTATAATTTCCAGGCCCAGGTCGGCGGCAACTTTCCTTCCTTTCCGCTCGTCAAGAATTAGAATTGAATCAGGCGTTTTTAGAGCGAGCGAAATTGAACTTGCTTCTCCTAAATCGAGCGTTTCAAGAATGCTATGACTAAACAGGGTCGGTGCTGACTTGACCTTTATCCATTTAGGAACAGCTTTGCCAAACTCAGAGAGAACCTGCTCAGTAATGATCAACTCATGAAATAACTTTTGAAGGATGTCGAGTCTGTCAATTCGTTGATAAGCTATTAGGCAGCTTGTGTCCGAGATAATCACCTCAGCCATGAGGAAATGGCTTCTTCAGGTCGTCTGCGGTTTCTCCGAAAATAGACACTCCATAGTTGCCGACAGTTTCAATAAACTCTCTTTTGGAGATGCCAACAAAAGTAGCAGCCTGGCCAGACGACAATATCCCTTTTTCAAAGAGTGATGATGCAACGATCATCTTGACCTCTTTCTCGTCAGTCTCTTCTGGAAGATTGAGCGTAATTGTTTTCATGTAAAACAAATATAATATAAAATCAACTAGATAAGAGTAGACAGTGCCTTCTCACCCAATTCCCTCAACACTTTCAGCAAAAAGTCGATATCAGCTTTCGTCCTGCGGTAATTGTTACAGTTGATACGCAAAGCAGGCCTGTTACTAATACGGGTGCCGGCAAAAAAGATGCGTCCGTCTTCTTCTATCAGTTCGAGTATCCGTTCGTTTACTGCGTCAATTTTTGTCTGGTTACTTTTTATTCCAATGTCATCTGAAACATATCGAAAGGTGGCGATCGACAAATTGGCTGGCCCCAACATTTCGAAGTCTCCGGAGGCATTTACCAAATCCTGGAAATACCTCACTACTGCAATGTCGTTCTCGATAGCCAGTCGTAGCTTTTTCGCTCCGTAGGCCTTGAAAGTCATCCATACTTTGAGTGCTTTAAAGTCTTTGGTGAGCTGTAACGTCAGATCCATCAGGTCTTCTCTGTCCGTCTTTTCCAAACCTCCCCGCAGGTAGTCCGGCACCAGGCTGAAAGTGTTTTTGAGGTGCTCTTTTTTTCTCACAATAACAGCAGCCACCTGAAAGGGCACGTAGAGCCATTTATGAGGGTTAACAAGAACGGCATCGGCCTCATTCATTCCCCTAAAAAGATGACCAGCCAAAGTGGTGCCTGCCGCAGGGCCACCGTAGGCGGCGTCGACCATGTACCACAACTGATATTTCTTGGAGAGGGTTGACAGTTCATCCAATTTGTCGATGGCGCCGTTGTTGGTAGAACCTGCAATACCGATAACGCCAATGGGAAGCAATCCTTCGTTCAGGTCTTTCTGAATGGCCTCTTCCATCAAATCTACCCTCACCTGAAACTGTTCATCCACGGGAATTTTCCGAAGATATTCTTTGCCCATGCCCAGCAGATCCATGGCTTTGTCGAAGCTGGAGTGACCCTGACTAGAAACATAGACCGTCATAGGTTTTTGGCCATAAAGGCCCCTCTGAGAAAGAGAGGCAGGCCCCATCACTTTTCGCATGACGGCGAGGTGCAGGAAGTTACCTTCCGAGCCACCACTCACCAGCACGCCTGAGCTATCATCAGGATAACCCATGAACTGGCAGAGCCATTTGATGACTATTTTCTCCATTTCGGAGTTGGCTGGGGCGTTGTGCCACTTCAGGTTGTTTTGGTTCAACCCAGCTTTTAGAAACTCAGCTAGCATGCCAACTTGATTGCCTCCTCCGGTGATATACCCGTAATAATTGGGGCTCGGGTTGAAGTTCGACATCTCGAAAACGTCGGAACCAACGCTTGCCAGCAGCGATTCCATAGATGTTTCGTCCTCTGGAAGAGCTTCATTAAATCGCTCCTGAATTTGAGCTGGTGTGTAGTTGCGATAGATTTTGGAGTCTCTGAGGTGCTTTAACCAGCCGAAGTAGATGGCTACTGCTTGCTCGGTGTATTGCCGGAATTCTTTTTCCTGAAAGTCTAGATTCATTTGATGTAGAGAATTTTTTACGGCTTAGTTTAAGCGGATAACGTCCTCCTCTTTGAAATAAATGATTACAGGCCGGGACGCAACTTTATTGAGAAGCGGCAAGAGAATTTTGTAAGCCATTTCCTCTGCCTCCTCAAGGATGCCACCATCGAGGGCAGATTTCATCATCTGAGCCTCGGCCTGAGCGTAGGTAGTGTCAATAAACTGGTTGAACTCTTTGTCTTCCAGGCCAATGCCCCTTTTTAAGTCGTAAAACCTGCTTTTGCTGTGGTCAATTTTGTGGTAGCAAAGCTCAGGTTTTGGTAGTTGAATTACCAGTGTGTCGCCGTCGATAATGTCAGAAGTCGTCACTTTTAAAAGATCGATGCATGCGACGGCTTCTCCTGCAGCAATCAGCACCGCTTTCGAGTCGCCACCGTCCTGAATCCTGAAAATGCCCAAATCCAGGTAGCGCTTGCTGAGTCTCTCTATTTCCACCACATCCTGAATCCGGTACTTCACCAGCTCCAGCTTGCCCAAAGCTTCGATTTCTTTCAGCAGCACCTGGTGTCGCCGGTTCACCGTGGCTGGCTCAACAAACAACCCACTGTTGAACCACAGCACTACTCCGCCGACCAGCAAGAGCGCCCATAGCAGTATTCTGAAGATTATTTTGGGTGTAAAGATCATTGTTTGTGAAAATTATAAATTCAATAGATGCTGATGCATAAACATCATAAATAAATCATGTCCTCGTTATTATCATTCAGCATTCTAAATTGTTAATTTGCATCTAATTACTTCAAACGAAAACGTAATATATACGGGTAATTGTCCTTTCCGAATTTAAAATCACTCAGCCATGAAAAAGTTTCTATTGATTGTTGGTGGATTCATTGTAGTAGTGCTTTTGGCAGCAGCCATACTACCATTCATCTATAAAGATGATATTAAGGCAGCGCTCGACGATGCAATTGCGGAGAATGTTAACGCCAAAGTCTATTTTGATGAATCACGCTTTGGCCTTACACTTTTCAAAAACTTTCCCAATCTAACAGTAACACTCGGTGGCCTGGGGGTTGTTGGCATAGATGAATTTAAGAAAGACACTCTGGCTGCGGTCGATCAGGTAGACGTGGTGGTCAACATCATGTCTGTGATCAACGGCAACTACCGTATCAGCGGCTTGTACCTCAACGAGCCAAATATTTACGTAAAGGTGCTGGCCAATGGCAAAGCCAATTATGATATAGCCAAGCCCTCGGAGGAACCGGTTGCCGAACAAACCCCAACAGAAAGTGGTGATGTTCAGTTTGGCATCGACAAATGGGAGATCAAAAATGGCAACATTGTTTATGACGACGCTACCATACCTTTCTACATGGCGATGAAAGGCATGAACCACACGGGAAGCGGCGACTTTACGCTGGAGGTGTTTGATATGGACACTTATACAGAAATAGAAAATCTGGTTGTCGCCTATGATGGTGTAGAATACATGTCCAATAAAAGGCTCAAAGCCGACATGGCTCTGAATATGGACTTAGGCCAGATGAAATTTACCTTTAAGGACAATGTGGTGTCGCTCAATGACTTCGGCCTCAACTTTGACGGGTATTTTGCCATGCCAGAAGAAGGGTACGACATGGACATTAATTTTTCATCGCCTGAAAATAGCTTCAAGTCATTGTTGTCGCTTGTGCCTGGCATGTACAGTGATAGCTTCACCGGGCTGACAGCCTCTGGCGACACCCAATTCAGTGGGTTTGTAAAAGGCATCTACAACGACACTCAAATGCCAGCGTTCAATTTTGGCATGAAGGTAATAGACGGCAATTTCAAATATCCTGATCTGCCCTCAGCAGTGAGTAATGTGAATGTTGATATGTTGATCGACTGCGCTGATGGCAACTTAGACAACACGGTGGTTGACATCAAACAGTTCCACCTCGACTTTGGTAGTAATCCGGTAGACGCCAAGCTAACCATCAAAAACCTGGTGAATTACGACATGGTGGCTGACATTCAGGCAAAACTAAACCTCGGTGAGCTGGCCACCATGTTCCCAATGGAAGGTCTTGAGATGAAGGGCATGTTCAGCATGAGTGCCAAATCTCAAGGCGTTTATGACAGCATCGCCAACACGATTCCAACAATCGACATGGAAATGGGCCTGGCGGATGGATTCATCAAATATGCTGACTACCCAGTGCCCATGGAGCAGATCAACATGCACACTACCATCAAAAACGAAAGCGGCAAAATGGCTGAAACGGTGGTGTTGATGGACAAATTTACCATGTTGGTAGATGGGGAAAAGCTTGAATCAACACTACGGTTTGAAAACCTCGATGACTATACCTGGGATTTGGCTGTGAATGGAGGTGTTGATCTCGAGAAGATCATGCAAATCTTCCCAATGGAGGGCATGGAGTTGAACGGCAAAATCGCTGCCAACATGCTGACGAAAGGCAAAATGTCGGATGTAGATGCCGAGAGATACGACAAACTGGCTACAAGTGGAGGGATGACCGTAAGCAACTTCTATTATGCAGATGCCGACTTGCCCCAGGGCTTTGCTATTTCTGAGTCTGAACTTAGCTTCAATCCAAAAGAAGTTCGCCTGAGTAAGTTCAACGCTACGCTTGGCCGTAGCGACATGGCCATGACCGGCGCAATTACCAACTATATGGCCTATGTGATGAACGATGAAACCATCAAAGGCGAGCTGAACTTTTCTTCGAACTCGTTTGACCTGAACGAGTGGATGACCGATGAAGACACCACTGCCACTGTGGAGGCCGACACGGCTGCCCTTGAAGTAGTAGAAGTACCAAAGAATATAGACTTCATTCTTAGATCAAGCATTACCAGTCTGTTGTATGACAACATGGAGATCAAAAACATGAAGGGCAATATCATTGTGAAAGACGGTGTTGTAAAACTTGATAATGGTAAGTTCAACCTGATGGATGGCCTGTTTGCAATGGACGGGGAGTACGATAGCCGTGACCTTGAGAAGCCAATATTTGCCTTTGATTTTTCAATCACCGATATGTCAATCAAAGCAGCGTACAATACATTCACGACAGTCCAACAACTGGCTCCGATAGCTGAGAAGATGGAAGGAAAGTTCTCCACTGACTTTGTGATGGCTGGAGGCTTAGGCCAGGATATGATGCCGGTCATGGAGTCGATCCTTGGCCAGGGTGTGGTAAAGGTAGCTGAAGGAAAGGTAAACGAGGTGAAGGTATTGACTGCACTCTCTTCGGTATCGAAGCTTGGCGATGACTCAGGGACATTGAGCCTGAAGGACGTGATTATGCAGGCAGAAATCAGGGACGGAAGAGTGTGGCTGAAGCCCTTCGATGTAAATGTAGGCAAATACAAAACCACTATTGCTGGAAGTAATGGTATTGATGGTACTATGGATTACGTCATGGCGATGAACGTGCCTGCGGGTGCCGCATCGGCGGCCGCCAATCAGGCGATAGCATCTGTCACCGGAGTGAGCTCGGCTGTCTCCTCTAATATTGTTATGAACTTCGGTGTTGGGGGCACTTATGATGATCCAAAAGTGACATTGAAAAGCGTAGATGCAGGCGAAGGTGGAAAATCAGCCACCGATGCTGCCAAGGCGAAGCTGGCTTCAGAAATGGATGCCAAGAAGAAAGAGGCGACACAGAAAGCTGATGAAGCAAAAGCTGAGGCAATTAAGCAAGCCGAAGAGAAGAAAGAAGCCGTTGTGAAAGAAGTGGAGGAGAAAAAAGAGGCAGCCAAGGAAGAAGTGAAGGAACAAGTCGAAGAGAAGAAGGAGGAAGTGAAGGAGGAGGCTGCCGACAAACTGAAAGGGCTGCTTAAGAAGAAAAAAGGAGGAGGAGGAGAATAATTCCTGCTCTCACGAGACGTTTCAAACCCTCGGGATGTTTATTGTCCTGAGGGTTTTTTGTATAATTATGTTCAATTAAACAGCCCCAGATATGGCGAAGCAATCATATGTCGGAAGGAAAGTAGTAGTAGTCGATGGCACCCGAACGCCTTTTCTAAAGTCGGGCACGGGCTACAGGGATCTTATGGCTTATCAACTTGGTGCAGTAGCTATTTCGGGCCTTTTGAAAAAAACCTCTCTTGATGCGGCTCAGGTTGAAAGGGTGATTATGGGCACAGTTGTCCACAATATTGTGACATCAAACGTGGCCAGAGAGTGCGCCCTCACTGGAGGTATTCCTTTCACTACTCCAGCCCACACAGTTTCTCAGGCTTGTATTTCCGCCAACCAGGCCATTGCCCAGGGAGCTGACCTGATCAGGCTTGGTCATGCCGATGTGGTTGTTGCGGGTGGAACCGACTGTGTGTCGGATATTCCGATAGGCTTTCCCAAGAAAATGAGAACCAAGCTCTTCGCTTCTCAGAAGATTCGCTCGACCGGTGAATGGCTGAAGTTTGTGTTGTCTCTCCGTCCGTCAGATTTCAAACCAGAGGTACCGCAAATCGCAGAATACTCCACCGGCCGCACTATGGGTCAGGACTGTGAACTGATGGGCACCCGATTTGGTGTTACCCGGGAAGAGCAGGATGAATTTGCAGCCCGGTCGCACCAGTTAGCTGCAAGGGCCGCTGAAGAAGGGATATTGGCCAGTGAGATTACTCCCGCAGAGTTTCCGCCATCGTTCAAGGCGATCAAAGAGGATAATACCTATCGTGGTGATACGACGGTTGAAAAACTTGCTAAGCTGCGACCAGCGTTCGATAAAAAGAATGGGACAATAACGGCAGGCAATGCCTCTTTCCTTACCGACGGAGCAGCTGTGGTGCTTCTGATGAGCGAGGAAAAAGCCAAAGCCCTGGGCTACGACACATCCGTTCAAATCAGAGACTATGTGTTCACGGGTCAGGATCCCAATGAAGAGCTTCTGCTGGGCCCGGCATATGCCACCTATAAATTACTGCAACGCCAAAGCCTCACTTTGAAAGAATTGGACGTTATAGAGTTTCACGAAGCTTTTGCGTCCCAGATTGTCACGAATCTCAAAGCACTGAATTCCGACCAGTTTGCAAAAGAGAAAATGGGATTGACTGCAAAAGCTGGCGAGATAAACATGGACAAATTTAATATTCATGGAGGCTCACTTTCTTTGGGTCACCCTTTTGGTGCCACTGGAGCGAGATTGGTAACCACCGCCATGAATCGGCTAAAAAGGGAGAATGGCAAGTTGGCCTTGCTTGCAGCGTGCGCTGCCGGCGCTCATGGCCACGGTATGATTCTGGAGAAAATCTAATGTATATCTTAAAATGCCTCGCCGTTACCGTCGCTTTGGGTTTGACCCTTGTTTCCTGTAAAAAAACTAAAACCAAGGCTCCCGAAAGAACATCGCTAGACTCAACGCTCGCCCCGCCGATCTCAAGACTGACCATCCCTCTCAGCTTTAGCCTCGATAAGGTAGAAACCCTTATCAATGAAAAAATTGATGGCACTTTTTTAAAAAAAAGAGTAGCGGTCAATGCTAACGATAGCCTTTACTTTGAGCTTACGAAGCAACAGCCGATTATATTAAGCTGGAAAGCACCAGACCTTCGCTATCGGGCTCATCTGAAAGTTTCAGGTCAATACAGGAAGAATATTTTGGGCGTGAAAATCCAAAATCAAACGCCGATAGAATTTGAATTGGAACTGCTCTTTAAAACGGAGCTTGGTTTTGAAAATGACTGGAGCATCAGACCGAGAACGGTTATTGAGGAGATCGTCTGGAAAAGCGACCCCGTGATGAATCTGGGAATTACTACCATCAATTTCCGAAAACCTGTCGAGAAAGCGCTGAACGACCACCAGGACAGCCTTACACTGAAGCTGGATGGTTTTATGAAAGAGACCATCGACACGAGAAAAATCATTGAAAAAATCTGGAGCGACTTGCAGCAACCGATCCGACTAAAAAAGGATGAGCCAAGGATTTGGCTGCTGGCCAAAGCCGAGACGCTGAAAGCAAGATGGACTCGTGGCCCTGAAAGACAAATTACAGCTCAGGCTGAATTAATGGCTCAAATATCAACCCTCGTGGAAGGAGATGACCTGACCGTTGCGCCTGTGCCATTACCTGAGTTTAGTTTTCAAACAGACCATCAGGACAGTCTGGTGGCAAGTGTGCTGTGTACGCTTCCATTTGACAGGGTCAACAAATACAGTAGAAAAAAACTTGTAGGAATGAAGATCGATTCGGCAGGTTATTCGGCGCAAATCAAGGATGTGGAGGTATACGGCACGAAGGATGGCTTGGCCGTGAAGCTGGGGTTGACAGGCGATGTGAGGGGCGACGTGTATCTTCAGGGAAGGCCTGTGATAGACAGGGCATCCAAGAGCTTTCGGATAGAAGACTTTGACTTTGTTGTAGATTCTGATGATGCCGTTCTGGCTTCTGCCGACTGGCTTCTCCATAGTTCCATAAAGGCGATGGTGGAAATGCAGCTTACCTATGAACTCCAGCCCTATGCCGACATGATCCCCATGCTCATCACAAGCGGGATAGAAAAGGGAAAGCTGGCGGAAAAACTGGAGGTGTATATTGATTCATGGGAGATTATGCCACTGGCTACCCTTATTACTTCTAAAGACCTTCAAATGATTATTCAGGTGAGAGGCATGGCCGAAATAAGGCTACAGGAAATACGAAAAGATAGTACGCAACAAAAGGCGATCAGCCAATAGAGAACTTCGTGTTTATTTGCCTTACATAATCCTAAATAAACGTCTATATTTACTCTGCATGCATACTAAAGGTCTGGGGCGTTTCCCGGCGATTCTTAATTCAATTTATCATGGCTTCAAAAGCACAACACTCCTTTCTGACTCTTGAAAAACACGGCGACGTAGGCGTGATCTGGATGGATTTGCCCGGAGAAGAGTGGAACAAGATTTCCATTGACACTGAGGCGCAATTTCGGGAGGTAATGCAGCAGATTGAGGCAGACACAGGCCTTAAAGCCTCGGTGCTGATAAGCCGGAAGAAGGGTTTTATGGCTGGTGCCGATATCGAGAAGTTTCTGAAAATGAAGCCAGGCGAATCGAAAGCAACTGCGCAGGCTGGCCATGCTATGCTGCGTGACCTGGAAGACTCCAAAAAGCCTTGTGTGGCAGCCATTCATGGTGCTTGTATGGGCGGGGGCTTGGAAATCAGCCTGGCTTGTGCCGGACGAGTGGCCAGTAACCACAGCAGCACTATGATGGCACTGCCAGAAGTAAAGCTGGGTCTTTTGCCCGGCCTGGGGGGCACTTACCGGCTCCCAAAACTCGTAGGTGTGCAGAATGCCCTTAGCATGATTCTGACGGGAAGAAATGTTTACGCTTTTCCAGCCCTGAAAATGGGGCTTGTGGATGAGCTGGTTTATCAACCAAAGCTACTTGATGCGGCTGTCAAATTTGCCAGAAAGTTGGCGACTGGTCAGTACAGGAGAAAAAGCAAAATGCCCCTGGCTTCAAAGGTGCTTGAAAGCAACCCGCTGACCCGGGGAATTATTTTCAGCCAGGCAACAAAAATGATGCTTCGCCAAACTAGCGGCAACTACCCTGCTCCTTACAAGATACTCGAGTCAGTTAAGTACGGATTGAGCCATACCCGGGCGCAGGCTGCCGAAAAAGAGACTGAACTCTTCGATCAACTGCTTCAGTCTCCAGAAGCTTTTCAGCTGATCAACATCTTTTTTGCGATGAATGCGCTGCGCAAAAACCCGATGAAAGCGCTTGCCAGGCCAGTGAAAACTTTAGGAGTTTTGGGTGCTGGCCTCATGGGCGAAGGCATAGCTGAAGTCACAGTTCAAAATGGCACCGATATATTGCTGAAAGACTTACAGGAGCCAGCATTGGCCCAGGCCAAAAAGAACATATGGGCGGTGCTGATGAAAAAGATGAAAACAAGAGCTATCACCAAAGCAGATGCCGAAACCATAATTAATAAGGTACACGCAACGACTACATACCAGGGATTCCACAAAGCGGATGTGATCATAGAGGCTGTGTTTGAAGACATTAATATTAAGCACAAAGTGCTGAAAGAGACTGAAGCCGCTATTCGCAAGGATTGTGTTTTTGCTTCCAACACTTCCGCATTGCCGATTACGAAAATCGCTGAAGCCTCCTCCCGGCCGGAGACAGTCATCGGCATGCATTATTTCTCGCCAGTGCCCAAAATGCCCCTGCTGGAGATAGTTGTTACGGGTAAAACAGCCGATTGGGTAACCGCCACAGCGCTGGAAGTTGGTGTGAAGCAGGGCAAAACTTGTATTGTAGTGAAAGACGGCCCGGGCTTCTACACTACCCGTATCCTGGCTCCCTTCGTCAATGAAGCGCTGCTGCTCATGCAAGAAGGAGCCGATCCGCTACAAATGGACAAGGCAATGAAGAAATTCGGCTTTCCTGTCGGACCGATTACATTGATAGATGAGGTAGGTATTGATGTAGGTGCTCATATCAACAAAGGCGATTTGGAAGCTTTCTTCAACAAACGGGGAGCGAAGAGTTCGGACTTACTGAATAAACTTGCAGAAGCTGGCTTCAAAGGGCGCAAGAACCGAAAGGGTTTTCTGCAATACGATGAAAAAACCGGCAAGAAAGTGAGAGGCAAAGTGAATGAGGAGGCATTGCGGTTTATTGAAGGCCGGGGAAGCAAAGCCTTTAAAGATTCCGAAATACAGGATAGGCTGTCGCTAATTATGATCAACGAGGCAGTCTACTGCCTACAGGATGGCATCCTTACAGCCCCACGAGATGGAGACATCGGGGCTGTTTTTGGGTTGGGCTTCCCTCCTTTTCTGGGTGGACCGTTCCGGTACATTGACGCAAAGGGGGCTAAGGCCATCCTGGAAAAGATGAGGCAGTTAGAAAAAGAAATAGGTGCCAGGTTCAAGCCAGCGGGATTGCTCGTGGAGCAGGCGGAGAAAGGTAAGAAGTTTTATTAGCAGATAAGGTAGATAGTTCAAGTGTCTCGCTTGGACTTTGCGTACGTCGTACCCACAGCGAAGGCACGAACTGGTGGCACGACGAACAAAGTACCGAAAGCTGAATTGAACTTGATCCAGGCGGACGCTTGAATCATTGGGGAGAATTTATATAAGAAAGACAAATAGCATTAGATACCTACAAGAAACCATGGAAACCAAACCAGAGATAGCACGGGAAATAGTTTTGTCACTACAGGATCGCTTCAGGCCTGAAAAATTGGAAGAAGGATTTGAAACGGTATTTCACTTTGATATTGAAGGAAAGAATGGTGGGCAATTTACCGCAGTAATAGAAAAAGGAGCCTGCCGTGTCAGCCAGGGACTGGAGGGCGAAGCCAAATGCACGATAAAGACAAGCGATGCTGTGTATGAAGAAATTGAGCTGGGAAAGCGCAGCGCCGAAATGGCCTTCATGATGGGTAAAATCAAGGTCAGTGATCTGAACGAGATGCTGAAGTTTACGAAGCTGTTTAGGCGGCTGTTTTAGGCAGCCAAAGCAGCGGGAGGGATTTGAACCTAGTACTTTCCTGAATAGACTTTTATATTGAAACGAACTTATCGTTGTAATCTAGAATGAGCACCTATGTTGTTAAACGGCATTAAAGCCACCCTTCTTTTCTCGACTCTAATTCTGCTGGTTAAATGCCAACCTAAGGAGGAATTAACTGAATTGATATACACCAACCAGTTTGACCAAACCGAATTGGGTGATATCGAAGGAGGTAAATATTTTGAATTTAACGGGGATGGGGTTGTTGGCCCGTATAACAGAGATGGTTTTAGTCTCGACCTCTCGGATCTTCCGAAGCATGATTTTCTGGAGGTAAGCTTTACTTTGTTGTTGCACGATTCCTGGGACGGCAATGCGGGTGGAGACGATGGGCCGGATCGGTGGTATATGGAACTTGACGACGCTCGTATCATGGATGTCACTTTTTCCAATAGCCCTTGCGTAAGCACATACTGTCTTTTTCAATCCTACCCAAAGCGCTTCCCCGACTTCAGCAATCCCAGAACAGGCGCCAGTTATTTTTTACCAGGCTTGTGTCATAGAGCTGATCTGTCTGACGGAACCAGCGTGTATCAAATAACAAAGACTATAGCACACACTAGTAAGACAGCCTTCTTTCAGTTTTATGACCGCTTGGTGCAAACCAATACCGACTATCCGGCCTGCGATGAAAGCTGGTCAATGAGCAGCCTGGAAATCAGGACTGTTAGGCTAGAATGATAGGGAAGGACAGCAAGCTAAACTAAATACATATCTAGTTTAACGGTATGTCTTCACACCGGCCAAAGCCATGGCAATAGATCGCTTTATCTTAACGCAGTCTTTTTTTGATGCAAAGGCACAACTCCAAACCGCCACTTACTGTAAATTCCTTCATATCAATCTATTCCTATTTTTCTTATATCCTCAAGTCGGGTATTTCCAACTTTCCCAAATAAATCTTTTTCCCTCCTGTAACCTTCCGTACCTTTTTTGGTAACCAAACCAAATCGATCGGAAAAGCTTGCAAAATCGCCTGACCAAAACTGTGGAGATGATAACTGACGAGTGGCTGATGGTTCAGGTGCAGAACGATGACCTGGATCATTTGAAAGACCTCTTTGAGCGGTACCAGGTACGGCTGTACAATTTCTTTCTCCGCATGACCTTCGATCAGGATGTAAGCGACGATTTGGTGCAGAACGTGTTCATGCGGCTAATGAAGTACCGCAAGTCATTTAACCCGGAATACAAATTTAAAACCTGGGTGTATCAAATGGCCCGCAATGTGCATCACGATCACTACAGGAAGAACAAGCAGCTCACTGACGATTTTAAGAAGGTAGAAGATGTCGCCGACCTGCATCATAGCGATGAGGAAGACGAAATAACCAGGGAACGGGAGTCGGTACTTTTCCAGGCGCTCGACAAAATGCCGGAGGAAAAGAGGGAGCTGATTGTGCTTGGTAAACTGGAAGGAATGAAGTACGAAGAGATAGCAGAAATAAGAAATACTACGGTTGGCAATATCAAGGTGCAAATGCACCGGGCCATCCAGCAACTGAGAGAAATATATTTCAATCATGCAGAAAACTAACAAACATATAGAGGAGCTTTTGCCGGAGTACATCAGCGGAATGCTTTCAAAAAATCAGGAGGAAGCAGTGAAGCTTCACCTTGATGAGTGTGAAAGTTGTAGACAGGCCTATGAGCAGGAATTGAAGCTGGAACAAGAGTTTTCTCTGGTGAAGCCAGCTCAACCGGGCCAAAAACTCAAAAAGGATGTGTTTGCCATGATTGAGGAGGAGAAGAAAGGCTTGCATTCAAGTCCGAAAGCGAGACAAGCGTTTCTCTTCTCCTGGCAAACCATGTCGAGAGTGGCTGCAGCGGTGTTGCTGGTAGCCATGGGTTATTGGTGGGGAAATAAAGGTGAGCCGCAAGTAACCGATAACAATCAGGTAGCCGAAATGAAGGAAGAGATTGGCGAAATAAAAGAAATGCTCATGTTAGCCAATCTGAAAGCGCAACACCCAAGCGAACGAATACAGGCGGTGAGTCAGGTCGAAAGCTACAACAAGGTTGACCCAAAACTCATCGAAGCACTGGTGACCACACTGAATACCGATGCCAGCCCCAATGTGCGGCTGGCGGCAGCCAATGCTTTGCAGAAGTTTGCCACTGCCAACAGCACAGTGAGAGCCGAGCTGGTTCGCTCCCTGGAATTTCAGACGGAGCCGATTGTTCAGATCTCCCTCATCAACATGATGGTGGAACTCGAAGAAAAGAGTGCGGTGAACAAGTTGAAATCGCTGATTGACAACACAGAGACGCTACCTGAAGTGAGAAAACAAGCCCAGTTGGGCATAGAAGTATTGATATAAAGCATTCAATAATTGATAAGCATAAAAAATAAAGGACAATGAAAACAATCAAATTATTTACAGCAGTGTTGGCGCTGACAATGGTTAGTCAGCTTCCAGCAAAATCTCAGGAACTGGCGAGGCTGGCCAAGGTCGACAGACGAGACATGAGCCCCTTCGGTGAGAGAGAAGGCCAAACCAAGGAATTCAAATTTAAGGTTCCAGGCTCTCCAGAGCAGTACACACTGAAAGTGTCCAACCTACAAACCGATATTAGCTTTGAGGCGTATTCGGGGACGGAGTTGGTCATCACGGCTCTCGACTATGAAGGAATTCCGGAAAAGGCCAAAGGGCTGAAACCACTTTCAGCCACCGGGCCCGACAACACGGAGATAGGGTTAAATATCAAGACGGAAGGGAATGTCATCTTGCTTTCAGGAGCAGGCAAAGCGGCCAGCGACTCTGATTACATCATCAAAATGCCAACTGCGATGGGGCTCTCCTATGAGCAAGAATCATGGCACGGAGGGGGAGACTTTGTGGTGAAGGGTCTTAGTGGCGAAGTTAATGTGCAGTCGAAAAACTCCGACATCATCTTGACCGACGTATCGGGCCCGATAGTGGCAAACACAGTGAGTGGAGACATCAATATAGTCTTTACCAAAATGAATGCGACTAAGCCAACTTCGCTTGCAGCCACCAGCGGCGACATTGATATTACCATGCCCTCCGATGCCAAAGTAAATTTCAAGCTGAGCGTAGTGTCAGGAGAAATATACACAGATCTTGACTTGAAATTCGCTGAAAAGGAAGGCCTCAAGTCGTGGGGAGGCATGAATGCCAACCCAACATTCAACGGCGGCGGTGTTGAAATATCGCTCCGGGCGGTAAGTGGTGATATTTTTCTAAGGAAGAAATAATTCAGCCATGAAAGCCATAACAATGGGTTTGGTCATGTTTCTGGGAAGTATGACCTCCCTCCTGGCCCAATACACCACCGAAGCCAATAGCCCGGTGAGAGCAGGCCAGAAGATATACCTTGAGTTTGATTTCTCGTCGGTGATAAAGATTAATCACTGGGATCAACAGGAAGCAAAGGCAGTGTTAAGTGTGGAGGAAAAAGAAGACTGGCCCACTCCTGAGTTTACGATCAGCGTAGACAATACTACCTCGGCGGTGAGCATCTACATGAAGAAACAACAGTTTGAAGACTACTGGAAAAAGCAAAGAGGTGGTCGTGAAAACTGCTACTGTTCCAGCCCCACTATGACAGTAGAGGTGTGGTTACCAAAAGGGGTTGACATAGCTGTGAAAAGCATCAGCGCCGACATTGAAACTACCTTTGAAGGCGGTGAGCTGACCCTTGAGACCATCTCTGGTGATGTAGACATCAAGCTGCCAGCCTCACAAAACGTTTCGTTGAAGGCGTCAACTATTTCTGGCGACATCTATAGCGACCTGACCTTCGAGTACCTTGATGGCGGGAAGGGGCTGAAAGAGATTGTCGGAGTAAAGCTGGACGCCAAACTGAACAACGGAGGGAAGAACCTTCAGCTCAAGTCGATCAGTGGAGACATACTTCTTCGGAGACTGTAGCACATTTACATTGATAAGCATTGATAGAGGGCCTTCACGGCCCTTTATTGGTTTATGGGGGTTTTCATCTTGTTTTCGGGAAACCTTCAATTATCTTTGTGCCTCAATTCTATACTAACCCAATAGAGAATATAGTTAATTCATTTTTCCGGCTTCAAATATGTCTGCTGATTCGGTTTCAGAAAATATAATTCCGCACAAGCACAGTATCACTCATGTTGACAGAGTAGAGCGAAATGGCTACAGACCCGTGCTGGTTTGGTTAACTGGCTTGTCGGGTTCCGGCAAGTCAACATTAGCCAGTGAAGTGGAAAAGGCTCTTTTTACCCAGGGGCTTAATACTTACATTCTCGACGGAGACAATATTAGGTCAGGCCTCAACAAAGACCTGGATTTTGGTGATGACGCACGCAAAGAGAACATCCGCCGCATTGGTGAGGTATCGAAGCTTTTCATCGATTCGGGCACTATTGTGCTCACGGCATTTATCTCGCCGTTTATTGATGATCGAAAGCAGGCCAAAGACCTGGCTGGGGCGGATAACTTTATAGAAGTATTTGTCGATTGTCCGCTGGAAGTGTGCGAGCAAAGAGATGTGAAAGGGCTTTATAAAAAGGCTAGAGAAGGGAAAATCAAGAACTTTACCGGGATCGACTCACCTTTTGAGAAGCCCAAAAGTGCAGATGTGGTAGTAAAAACCAACGAAGAGTCGCTGGAAGTGTGCACAAAAAAGATTTTGGAAGTAGTTTTGAAAAAAATTAAAAATTAATGGCGAGGTACAATCTTACTCACCTGAAGGAACTGGAAGCAGAATCCATCTTTATCATCAGAGAGGTTTTTGCTCAATTTGAAAACCCCGGGATACTTTTCTCCGGAGGGAAAGACTCTATAGTGGTGACGCATTTGGCCAGAAAAGCTTTCTGGCCGGCCAAAATCCCATTTCCTCTCGTTCACATCGACACGGGTCACAATTTCCCTGAAACGATAAGCTTCCGGGACAATCTAGTGGAGGAGCTAGGGGTAAATTTGGTGGTGGCATCTGTGCAGAAGTCTATTGATGCTGGTCGGGTTCGGGAAGAAACCGGAAAAAATGCCAGCCGCAACTGGTTGCAGATTACCACCTTACTGGACTCTATCGAAGAAAATAAGTTTGATGCCCTGATGGGAGGTGCCAGAAGAGACGAAGAAAAGGCTCGTGCCAAGGAGCGCTTTTTCTCACATAGAGATGAGTTTGGTCAGTGGGATCCAAAAAATCAGCGCCCGGAACTTTGGAACCTATTCAATGGCAAGAAGAACCAGGGAGAGCACTTCAGAGTATTCCCTATCAGCAACTGGACTGAGATGGACGTTTGGCAATATATTTTGTCAGAAAACATCGATATACCTTCGCTATACATTGCCCATGAAAGAGAGGTAATCAGGCGTGACGGTACATGGTTGCCCAAATCAGAGTTCACGCAGCTTCGTGAAGGAGAAAAAATTGAAAAGAAGAAGATCAGGTTCAGAACGCTGGGCGATATCACGATCACCGGCGGTATAGAGTCTGATGCCGATACGCTGGAGAAGATTGTATTTGAGGTGTCGGCGCTAAGGCAGACAGAAAGAGGCAACAGATCGGATGATAAGCGATCTGAAACCGCTATGGAAGACAGAAAGAAAGAAGGCTATTTTTAATTAGAAGATAATGTCAGACGGATATTTGGACATGGAACTGCTCCGGTTTACCACAGCCGGAAGTGTAGACGACGGGAAAAGTACCTTGATAGGAAGGTTGCTTTTTGACTCAAAATCGATTTTTGAAGACCAGCTACTTTCAGTCGAGAACTCCAGCAAGAAAAAGGGACTTGGTCACGTGGACCTTTCGCTTTTGACTGACGGCTTGAAGGATGAAAGAGAGCAGGGAATCACGATAGACGTAGCTTACAGGTACTTTGCTACTCCAAAAAGGAAATTCATTATTGCCGATACGCCCGGACACATCCAGTACACCCGTAACATGGTGACTGGCGCATCTACGGCCAACCTGGCACTTATTCTGGTAGATGCCCGAAAAGGGGTGATTGAGCAAACCTGCCGTCACAGTTTTATTGCCTCCCTCCTGCAAATCCCACACATTATAGTATGTGTGAATAAAATGGATCTTGTCGACTACTCCGAGGAAGCCTACGACAAGGTGGTGAAGCAGTATGAAGATTTTGCGGCCAAACTCGATGTGAAAGACATCAGGTTTATTCCTATTAGTGCCCTTCACGGCGACAACGTAGTAAACAAGTCGGAGAAGACTCCCTGGTTTCACGGCGGAACGCTACTCCACGAGCTGGAAACAATCCACATCGCCAGCGACGAAAATCATATCGATTGTCGTTTCCCTGTGCAGACGGTCATACGCCCTCATTCTGATGAATATCATGACTACAGAGGCTATGCCGGCAGGGTTTCTGGCGGCATTTTCAAGCCTGGGGATGCTGTAACAGTGTTGCCATCAGGCCTTACTTCGAAAATCAAATCGATCGACACGGCGGATGGCCCGATCGCAGAAGCGTTTCCTCCTATGTCGGTTACTTTGACGCTGGAAGATGATATTGATATCAGCCGTGGCGACATGATCGTGCGTGACAATAATCAACCCAAAGCAGTCCAGGACATAGATGTAATGCTATGCTGGATGAACAATAAAGGGCCATTGCCAAGAGCTAAGTACACATTGTTTCACACAAGCAATGAAGTGAAAGCGATCATCAAGGAAGTGCAATACAAAGTGGACATCAACACACTCCACCGTATGGAGGAGGACAAAGACATCAAGTCCAATGAAATAGCCAGGGTTCAACTCAGGACGACCAAACCGCTATTGGTAGATTCCTATAGGAGAAACAGAAACACTGGCAGTATCATTTTGGTCGACGAGGCCACCAACGAAACCGTTGCAGCGGGGATGATTATCTGATGGAGCAAACTAAAATTAAGAGCCTGATAGGTATAGCCAAAGAAGCAGCCATCGAAGGTGGAAAGGCCATTCTCAAAATTTATGACACAGAAGATTTTGGTGTGGAAACCAAGGGCGACAACTCACCACTTACGAAGGCCGACAAGGCAGCTCATGACGTGATCATGAAACATCTTGAGAACACCGGCATCCCGGTGTTGAGTGAAGAAGGCAAAGGGATAGATTTCAGCGAAAGATCAGGCTGGGGTCATTTCTGGTTGGTTGATCCTCTCGATGGCACAAAGGAGTTTATAAAGAGAAACGGTGAATTTACAGTCAACATTGCCCTTGTTAACAAAACTGAGTTAGTGGCAGGCGTGGTGTACACGCCTGTGCAGGAGAAGTTGCATTGGGGAGTCATTGGCCAGGGAGCTTTTCTGGAAGAAAAAGGTCAGACGACTCGGCTTGATGGTGGAAAATCGTCTGGATACTTAGGCTCTGTACGAGTAGTGGCCAGCCGGTCTCACATGAGCGAAGAGACGCATGAGTTTATCAGTCAATACGATAAGCCTGAAATAGTATCAATGGGCAGTTCGCTGAAGTTTATGGTGCTGGCGGAAGGTGGTGCCGATGTTTATCCCCGTTTCGGGCCTACCATGGAATGGGACACAGCAGCAGCGCAGGCAGTACTGGAAGCAGCAGGTGGCTCGGTGATAGACAACAAAACAAACGAGTCCCTTAGGTACAACAAAGAGGTATTGCTCAATAATTTTTTCATAGCAAAAGCAAAAAAAGAGGATTAACAGGTCCTCTTTTTTATTTTCTTAGCACACCAACTATCCTGTCGCCTTCGTTGTCAGGGCTGTATTCCTATTTAGTAAGCTAATTAATTATCCTATCTTGCGCATTATTTCTCGAAACCAGACTAAGCAAAAAGGTATCATGACCTTTTCGAACGCAAAATACCGTCTCTTCACCGTTTTGTTTCTGGCCATTTTCATTGGCCTCTCTCCAAAAGCAAGTAGTCAGGCCATCCCTGATCTTTCAACTATCAATGTTGACAACCTCTCTGACGCTCAAATAGTCGAGCTAATGAGCAAGGGCACGTCTATGGGGTACTCGCCAGACCAGATGCTACAGTTGGCACAGAGCCAGGGACTTTCTGCTGCTGAGGTAAACAAACTCTCAGGCAGGGTCAATAAAATTAGTTCGGCTCGGGTGAGCGATGGAAAACCGTATCCAAGCAGTCAGATAAGAGGGCAGCACGATTGGGATAAAATTATGGGCCCCAGGAAGCATGCAGAAAAGGAGGAAGAGGCCCCACTTGAGGAACGTATTTTCGGCTATTCACTTTTTAACAACGAAAGCCTCAAGCTGACCTTTGAACCAAGCCTCAATATGCCTACGCCACAAAATTATGTGCTAGGCCCCGGCGACGTACTCTTCATAGATATTTACGGTGCTTCAGAGCAATACTTCGAAGCAAGGGTTAATGCAGAAGGCAAGCTCGTCATTGCCAACTTTGGGCCGATTTCGGTGAGTGGTCAGACGATAGATCAGGCTAAAAAGCAAATTACCGACAAACTTGCCATAGCCTATACTGGCCTCAAAGGAGCAACACCCAATACTTTCATCAATGTTTCTTTAGGTCTGGTGCGCACTATCAAGGTGAATATGGTAGGTGAGTTGAGACTACCGGGTACCTACACGCTGAGCTCACTTTCCACAGTTTTCAACGCCTTATATGCTGCGGGCGGAATTACAACTAATGGAACTTTCAGGAATATAAAGGTCTTCCGCAAAAACAAGCTTATTGCCACCGTCGACGCCTACGATTTCCTGATAGGAGGAAACGCTGAGAATAATATAATGCTGCAGGAGGAAGATGTGATCATTGTTGATCCGTATACCTCCAGAGTGGAAGTCAAAGGGGAGGTAAAACGACCTGGCATATTTGAGTTAAGCGGCGATGAGTCGTTTAAAGACGTGCTACACTACGCTGGAGGCTTCACCGATCAAAGCTACAAGGATCGGGTAAATGTGACCAGAAACAATGACACCGAAAAAATGGTGGCAGATGTTTTTAAAGACCAGTTTGAAATATTCACACCGAAAAGTGGGGACGTGTACAGGGTTGGAAAAATCCTTGACCGCTATGCTAACAGGGTGCAGATAAAGGGTGCTGTCTTTAGATCTGGCTCTTATTCTCTTTCCGACGGGCTCACCTTGACTGAGCTTATCAAAAGGGCCGACGGGCCCACCGGAGATGCATATGCCTCCAGGGCTACGATTACCAGAACACTGGATGACTTGTCGACAGAAACGATATCGTTCGATCTTGCGAAAGTTCTGTCTGGCGAAAACGAAGATATTGCTATCCAAAGGGAAGACATTGTCACCATATTTTCAAAATATGACCTCAAGGAAGAATACTATGTTACGATTACTGGAGAAGTAAATCAGGCGGGAGAGTTCTCCTATTCGGAAAAAATGACGGTGGAAGATCTTATCGCTCAGGCTAATGGGCTGAGAGAGGCTGCTGCGGAAATGAACATTGAGATTACCAGAAGAGTAAAAGACCTCAACTCTAAAGACATCTCTGATATAATAGTGATTCAGGTCGACAAAAGCCTTGGCATGACGTCCACGGGCACAGTGCTGGAGCCATTTGACCATGTAGTTGTGAGAAGAAACCCCAACTATCGTATCGAGAGGTTTATCCAAATTGACGGTGAAGTGCTGTATCCGGGCAAGTATGCCATTAGGAATGTGAATGAGAAGATTTCTGACGTTGTCAAGCGAGCTGGTGGACTTTCAGAATTTGCCTATCCCAAAGGAGCAACACTTATTCGCCGGACAGAGTTTTTCAACGAAGAGCCTGAGCTTTCACGAAAGATGAAAAGCTTAGAGGGCGTGCAGGAGAATATCGAAGGCAGCCAGAAAGACCGTACAGAGTCTGAGAACCTTTTGTCCAACAAAATTGATGAAGAGCTCTACGAGAAGGCAGCCGATCTTTCCTCTAATGAGGATCTTTCCAGTTTTGCTAAACGGGAACGGCTCGCCGAAATGGGACTTACTAATCCTTTTTTGGCTGGCGGAGGGCTGAAGGAAACCGAAATTATAGGAATCAATCTGGAAGAAATAATGTCGAATCCGGGATCAAAGTATGATTTGATTTTGGAAGAAGGTGATGTGATCAGTATTCCGAAGCAGCTACAGACAGTAAGGTTGAGGGGGAGGGTACTTTACCCCACCACCGTACGATATGAAAACAGCAAGTCTGTTAAATATTTTATTGACAGGGCGGGTGGGTTCGACAGCCGGGCGAGAAAAGGCCGTACTTATGTGGTGTATGCTAACGGGGAGGTGGCTAGAACCAAAGGATTTTTGTTTATGAGAAACTACCCAAATGTTGAGCCTGGCGCTGAGATAATAATACCAGTTAAGCCATTAAAGATACCTTTGAAGCCGGGTGATCTTATTGGTGTTGCTACGGGCTTAGCTACCATTGCTTTGGTGGTTAGTCAAATTACTTTCAAGTAGAACCTCATGGCAAAAGAGAAATATATTCAGGAAGATAGCATTTCACTTAGAGAGCTTTTGTTACGAATAGCAGCTCTGGTGAACTATGTGTTACATAAATGGAAAATCATCGCCTTGGTCGTTGTGGTTGGGGGTGTCTTAGGCTATCTGTATACGCTGCGTAAGCCGACTTATACAGCGCAGACAACCTTCGCACTTGAGGAGTCTAGCAGTTTGAGTCAAATCTCCGGACTTGCTTCTTCACTTGGCCTAAGCCTTGGATCTCTCGGAGGAGATGAGGAAGGGCTATTTAAGGGAGAGAATATTTTGGAGCTCTACAGGTCGAAGAGAATGCTAGTAGAGACGCTGCTGACTGAGGTAAAACACAATGGAAGCAAAGAAAGACTCATTAATACATTTGGAAGGGAGTCGAAATGGGACAAGTCCTGGCAATCAAAGAGCTATCTTAAGGGATTGTCCTTTGATGTGGATCGTTCGCAGTTCACAGCCAGTCATGACAGTATTTTGATTGAAGTAGTTGAGCAACTTAAGAAAAGCTACATAACAGTCGACAAACCGTCAAGGAGACTCAACATTATTAGTGTGCAGGTAAATTCTAAGGATCCGTTTTTTTCAGCGGCCTTTGACACGACTTTGGTGAAAAAAGTGAGTGACTTCTACCTCTATAGTAAAACAAGAAAGACGACCGAGACAGTGGCTACTCTACAGCATCAAGCAGACAGTGTAAAGAAAGTGCTTGACAGTTCCGTTCTTGATATTGCAACAAACCTAGAGAGAACGTTGAATTACAATGTGTTGAACCGAAAGCAAAATGTACCTATTCAGCAAAAGCAGATGGATTTACAGTCATCCTTCGCTGCATATTCAGAAATTGTGAAGAATCTCGAACTGGCGAAGCTAAACCACTTGGATCGGCAACCACTGATTCAAATAATTGACAGACCTATGAGGCATCTTGAAAACAACAAATGGCGCTGGTATAAAGGCCTAGTTGTAGGCATGTTCGTCTCTGGATTACTTTCGACAGGGTTTTTTGTTGTGAAGTTTTTCTTTGCACATGCGTTGCAAGCAAGGTAGAACTCTCAATGAGAATTTCGGCCAGGGATGAAAGACAGATCGACCACGCTTTTTAAGACAAGAGTCAGTAACCAATGATCTTATTTCTGTTGTTTTTCTTGGCCGCACTTTTGGCTATTGGCTATTCATCTTATAAAATCCTTTTTAAGGGTGGGAGTGAGTATGTGATTGTTTTTATGTGTCTATACCTGCCGGCATATATTACCATTCTAAGTTTAGTGTACAAGCAAACCGGATCAACGGCAGCCGTTGTTTTTTTCCAATATGCAAAAGAGCTCATTGTCCTGTTTGCATTTCTCACCTTCATTTTTTTTAAGAGAGACTTTTTTTCCTGGAGTTATAAGCTTCTAAGTATTGACATAGTATTTATGTCCTTCCTTCTACTTGCTTTTACATATGTAATATTGCCCCTCGGAGGGGCTGGGATTACAGAAAAGCTGGCCTATTTTAAAAACATTCTTATGCTTGGGATCATGTACTTCTTTGGGAGAAACTTCTCGAAAAGTGGTCGTGATACCACAATCGTTACTAACGTCATACTTTTCGTAGCGGTTATAGCATTCTTTTTTGTTGCCGTGGAAGCCGCAATGGGAACGCACTTTCATAGTTTTACCGGATATGCTCAGTATAACAAAGCCTTAAATGAAATAGAACCAACTGGCGAATATATGCTTTCATGGACTTTTGAAACTGCGGCCGGCCATAAACGGTATTCTTCCTTTTTTTCTACCCCATTAGAGCTCGCAAGTGCTGTAGTACTTGCCTTCCCTCTTTCGCTCATTTTGCTGTTAAATGCGACAGAAAATCTGTCAAGAGGGAAATATGCCGCATTAATAGTTTTGCTCCTGATTACACTTGTGCTAACATTTTCCCGGGCCTCTATGGCATCGCTCTTTGTTGAGCTTGTATTCGTCACGATCATATTTAGGTATTACAGAATGATTTTTGTTGGGGTCGGATTGTTGGCACTCGCTGGCTTATATTTCTATTTTTGGGCTCCAAAGGATACAGTCGATCTCATTTACGATACAGTTACTTTTCAAGAGCCGTCCACCCTGGGTCATGCCATAGAATGGTTTGAGGGAATTGATAGTATGATTGCATCACCTCAGGGCATAGGGCTGGCGATGAGTGGGAATGCCCGAGGTGTCGTAGAGGGTCTTCGTGTTGGCGGCGAAAACCAATTCATCATATTTGGCGTTCAGCTGGGAGTTTTAGGGCTTTTTCTTTATTGCCTTTTACTAGTTATGTCGGTCTGGTATTCATTTAAGGCTTATAGGCTAGCGAATTCTAAAGAGCATCAAGTAATACCGTTTACAGCTGCTACGGTGAAAGTGGGTATGTTTTTGCCACTTTTTACCTCCAATGCCGAGATATATCTTTATGTCGCCTTTGTATCGTGGTGGATGGTGGGATATAGTGTTTCAGTTTATCAGATCAACAGAAGGCCCTTACTTCGACCCAAGTTAAACACCATATGAAACAAGCTTCCTGTCCTTTGTGTTCAACCAAGCCAGATGCGTTGGTATTGGAGAACGGAATGAAGATTTCAGAAGATTTCACAATAGTGACATGCAGAATATGCGATCACAAGTACACCTATTTTCTTGTGAATGTTTCTGAAGAAGGAATCTATAGGGATGAGCGGTATAGAGTGATTGACAATCGAAATTCGATATTTGACAAAATGCTTTCTTTTGAGTACAATCGAGTGGTTGGCAAGATTAAGAAGAGGTATGGCTCGGAACCCGCAGTACTTGATTTTGGAAGTGGGAAGGGTAAATTCCTCTCCTTGTGTAAGGAGGCTGGTTTCAGGACAAACGGAGTGGAAACGTCGGAACCAAGAGCTGACTTTGCCAGGAAATTTTATCAGTTAGAAATAGATTCCAGCTATTATTCCAAAGGCAAACTTTTGGGCGCTCCTTTTGATGTGATAAGTTTATTCCACGTTTTAGAGCATTTAAACAAACCCCACGACCTATTTACGAATCTTATAAGCGATAATTTGATTCGAGGAGGACTGGTAGTTGTGGAAGTTCCCAATATAGATAGCTGGCAATCAAAGTGGGCTGGCAAGAATTGGCTGCAATTGGACGTTCCTCGTCATATAAATCATTTTAGCCAAGACTCTATTATCTCTCTAATTGAGTCTTGTGGCCTTCGCCCAGTCGAAATTAGCTACTTCTCTTCGCACGTGGGCCTACTGGGAATGTTGCGTACTTGCCTGGGCTTGGTGGGCTACAAAGGAGACCTTATTCACAGTCTAAAAAACAAGAAAAATATTCCTCTTTATCTGTTAGTAGGACTGTTACTACCGGTGTCGACAGTTTTGGAAGTGGTGGCAAGCTTGTTTCAACGAGGCGGAATCATAAGGATTTATGCTGCCAACAACTCACATACGGAAGGAAATAATGGTTGATTTATATGCTCTGAATAGCTCTTATTACGGCCTGTGGGCCTAGTTCAAACATGCATCTTGCATAGCCATTAACTTGACTATCACACTTTGCGTGGGTGAGTTGATCGCACTTGCATTCACCACTATCCACTACTATCGAAAATTTAGAATAAGGCCGGTATTCACAAGAGCGTGTTGGTCCAAAAATGGCTATGATCGGAGTGTCAAAACAAGACGCTATGTGCAGAACACCGGTGTCAACTCCAACCACAAGTGTAGAAATTAACGTCATACAAGCTAGCTCATTAAGACTTGTTTTGCCTGCCAAAGAGTACACTTTTGAAGGAAAAACACTCGCAAGTGATGCAGAATTTTCCTGGTCTTCCCTTGTTCCAACTATAACAACTTTGTAATCCAGGGTTAAAAGGTGCTTGATAACTGCTTCAAAGTAAGGTAGGGGCCAGGACTTAATATCTTTTGAAGAGAAAGGAGCAATCATAGCAAGTTTTTTTAGCGAGCTTGTACCCAGAAGCTCCTCTAAATGTTTTGTTGCCAGAAGCTTCGCTTCGTCTGAAAGAAATATCTCAGGGTGACTCACTATAGGAATCTCCCCGAAACAGGCCAATACATCTAAAGTCCTCTCCAGTTCGTGTTTTGAGGCATCATATTCCGATGCGTAGTCCAGCATGAATTTGTTTCCTGACCTTGAGTTACCAACCAGCACCTTTGCGCCTGTAAAGAAGCCGAATAGTAACGCAAACCTCATGTCTCCTCGAAAATCTACCATCAAATCGAATTTCTTTCTTCTTAGGCGAAAAACGAGGTGGAATAACTCTTTGAATAAGGAAAAGCTAAATCGGTTATTTGCTCTCAAATGCCCCCAAGGCCAATTAAAAGTATCGATTTCGTCAATCCTTGGGTCTTTACTAAAAAGCACCTTGGCGGAAGGGTTAGTCAATAGCGTGATTTTGGCGTTGGGAAACCGGTGCCTTATAAATGAAAAGGAGGGGCTCGTCATAACTACATCACCTATGTAGTCTAGCCTTACCAATAGAATTTTCTTTGCTGGCAAGGACTTAAACTTCACACTTTTGCCAAACACATTCTTAGGCAGAAAAAATAGCCATAGAACAGCATTAACCGCATATAGCAGTAGCCTTTTCTTTTTGTTATGTATCAGCGCTGACATCTGTTTTATTCAAAAAGGATGTGATTTTTGCTAGCACTTTTGAGCCGAATCTTTCCCACGTAAACTCCTTCACTCTTTCAGTACCGGCGGTAGTTAGCACTTGGCGAAATGCCTCATCGAAAAGTAGCCTTTCAAGTTTGCTGCTGATATCGTCTATTTCGTAAGGATCGATCAACAAGGCAGCGTCTCCAGCTATTTCTGGCATTGAACACAGATTTGAGGTTAATACAGGTACATTGCTGGCAAACCCTTCTATTATCGGGAGTCCGAACCCTTCGTGCAAAGATGGAAACGCCACAACCTTAGCGTTTTGGTAAATTATTGGCAGCTCAGCGTCGGTCACATACCCGCAAAGTATTACGTCGTTCGTTAGATTTAGGCTCTTAATCAGCGATCGTATTTGCCGAGTGCTATCGGAGTGCTTCCCGGAAGCAGATTGCCCTACTATCGCCAACTTTAATTTTTGAAGTGATTCGGTGTGTCTGATTTTCAATATGCTAAAAGCTTCAAGAAGCCTTCCGATATTTTTTCTTGCTTCAAACGTGCCAACGAAAAGAATATATTGGTCTGCTACAAGTCCACCGGGAAGCTTTGAATTGAGCTTAGGTGTACTTTTAAAAAATAGTTGATCGACTCCGTTATATACTACATGAACTTTCCTTTCGTCCAAACTCATTAAATCAACGATTTGTCTTTTAGCAAATTGTGAAACGGTGAATATCAAGTCAGCTCTTCTGATGGCAACTTCTATAAATGGAACATAGTAGAAATAGAACCATAAAGTGCTGGTAAACTCTCGCTGAGCCCGCATGTGAGCATCGTGGGCAATCACAGCTCGTGGACAGGTTGTGAAAAGTGGGGTATTAAATTCAGGAGAAAGCAAGAAATCAACCCTATGTTTAGCGCACAGAAACGGCAGTTGAATATGCACCCAAAAAAATCGAAGTGCGTGGCCTCGGAGTTTGACGAGTAGACCGGAGCCTTTTTTTACCGTGTATCCTGGCTGAAACTCGAGCAGCTCTGTATTGGGCGCTGCTTTTAGTTGCTCAAGCAAATTTTCGGTCACTCTCCTGGTGCCTGCCTTTTCAGTAAGAAGATGGTGAGTATCAATTGCCAGTTTCATCCGGATTGCATTTTTTCATATTATCATTCAAAAGAAGATGGTCGATTGAAGAGATCATAAACCTGTCTCATCTCAGGCTCCTCACTTCCTCGTTTCCTGATGAGAAGATCGAGATAAGCCTTGGAAGGAAGCATGGCCTGAAGCGGCTTGTTGGTGGATTCCTCCAGTATTGTTTTGACTCTACTCATTTGTCACGCTGTTTTGAGCGTTGGCTTGCGAAATGCTAGTAAGGTAGGAACGAATCAGTGACTTAATATCGTTACCCATCCTGCCTTTTAAGAACTGAACCAGTATTTGAAAGAAAATAAGCGTCTTTACAACTGGCAAATAAGCTGCTGGGTACGACTTCTTATAATAATAAAGTTTACTTCTTAAAAGCACTTCATGCTTAAACCTGTTGAAGGTATTAGATTGACTATTCCCTACTGCCCCACCTTCAAAATGAATAATTTTGGCTTCTGGGAGTATGTAAGAGGTTAACCCCAGTTTGCTGAGGCGAAGAAAAAGGTCAGTTTCTTCATAGTACAGGAAGTAGTTTTCGTCGAAGCCACCCACCTTCCAAAAGAGTTCATTTCTTATAAAAACATCTGCGCCTACAATATATGGAACCTGTAATTTTCCACTCCCATGCACTTTAGCACCAATCGCTATTTTTCTTTCATAGTATCCATTCAGAAGAAAACTAAGTCCAAGCCCTATATTACAAACTTCAAGCAGTATGCCGGGGAAGTTACCATAAGAATGATTTGGCTGAAGGTTTTTTGTTAGTAGGCCTCCTCCGCATGCAGCTACGGTGGGCCCAGAATCCCTCATAAAGCTGACGAAAATTTCGAGAACATCGTTCAAAATCAACGTGTCTGGGTTGATAAAGAAAAGATATTTTCCCGAAGCATGTTTTGCCCCTAGATTGTTAGCTTTGCCGAATCCGAGATTTACCTCAGAAAATATAAGTCTGATATTTTGAGTCTTTTTTTTTTGAGACGCTGACCTTAAAATCGATTTTTCTTTTTCGTTGGAGGCATTGTCGATGATTATAATTTCGAAAGAAGACGAGACGCTTTTTTCAATCAGCGAGGATGCCGATTCCAGCAAAAGGGCTGAGGTGTTGTGATTAACGTAAATAGCTGAAACTATCGGATTCATGAAAGATTGTTACAATGCAATAATGCGCAAAAGTGAGATTCTTTTTGATAAAAAATAAAACTTGATTTTTCGAATGAGGGTTGCAATCATTGGTTCAAGGGGTTATCCATACGTTTATAGTGGTTATGAAACCCTTGTAAAAGAACTTTCTGAAAGGTTGGTCGACAGGGGCATCGAGGTTACTGTCTATTGTCACAAAAATCTTTTCAAAGATAAGCCTAAAAGGCTCAAAGGCATCGATTTGGTTTACCTGCCTTCATTGGAGACAAAAGTGCTTAGTCAGCTAACCCATTCCTTTCTTTCGGTTGTACATGCATGCTTTAGTAACGTAGACGTGATATTTGTTGTTAACTCTGCAAATGGGCCATTTGGCCTACTAACCAGGTTGTTCCAAAAGAAGACCGTTATTAATGTTGATGGGTTGGAATGGCTGCGCCCGAAATGGAAGGGATTAGGTGCCAGCTACTTTTATTTTGCATCCTGGCTTTCCACAAAGCTATATGATCAGTTGGTCAATGATTCTGATGAAATGAGGAGGGTATATCTAAATCTGTTTAAAAGAGAATCAGTTGTTATTGCGTACGGAGCGAATGTTAGAGAATCTATTGATCCCTCTAAAATATCGAAGTGGGGCCTTACTAAAGGAGAATATTTTCTAATTGTAGGCCGTCTTATACCTGACAACAACGCTGACCTCTTGGTAGAGGGTTTTCTACGCTCGAACTCTGAAAGAAAACTTGTCATTGTTGGTGACGTGCCCTACAAAGACAACTATGCCAAAAACATTAAATCAATGGCTGAAAGTGATGACAGGTTACTATTTACAGGATATGTGACAGATCCAGAGGAATTGGCCGAGCTTTATCACAATGCCTTCGTGTACTTGCATGGTCACGAATTTGGAGGAACCAACCCCACTTTACTCAAAGCAATGGCCTATGGATGTTGTATATTGGCTTTGAATACGCCATTTAGTCGAGAAGTACTTGGTGTAGACAAGTATGGGCTTTTTTTCGAAAAAAACGCTGACTCAGTGGTGGAAAAAATAGAAGTGTTGGATATGGATGAAAAGCTGGCGAATGAGTTTAGGGTCGTTGTCCGGCAAGGGCTGACAGCTAAGTACAACTGGGACAATGTGAGCAACCAGTACATTGAAACTTTTAATAAAGTTGCAAAAAAGAAGCTGCGGAATTAGTTATCGGGACTATGTCACTATCAATTAAATACTCTTGGTGGATGGGTTTTGCGATCTTTTTTGTTTCGTGTGAACCCACGGTGAAAAATGACGCTATTGTATTTTTCAACGATTTTGAGAGTACCAATATGGATAATATTGTCGGAGGTAAGCTAATGAATTATAATGGAAATCAGGTAATTGGAAATTACTTTGACGATGGATTTTCTGTAGAACTGGACAGCCTTCCCGAACATAATTATGTAACTATTTCCTTTGACCTGTTTATTCATGATTCCTGGGATGGCAATTTATCGTATCCTGCTGGGCCAGATTGGTGGTTGATGCTGGTTGACGGGCAGTCAATCATCGAAACCACTTTTTCCAATGGGATATGTAATGCTTTATGGTGCATACAACAATCTTATCCTCAAAACGGATGGAGGATGAATGACCCGAAGACCGGAGCTTTTAAGACTGACCTCCCGTTGCTGTGTTACTATTCTGAGCTCAGTAATGGAACTAGTATTTACCAAATCAGTAAAACGGTTGGTCATTCAGGAGGTAAGCTGGAAATCAGATTTTTTGATAGGCTCACCCAACCTATTCCAAATGACATATGTGACGAAAGCTGGTCTCTAGACAATTTGACTTTGAAAACGCTTACTTTAAATTAGACCATATTGAAATGATTTACTATTCTTCTTTCTACTGGGAAATATTTGGTGTGAAAGCTGGAGGCTTAGTGTGTTTGTTTTGACATACAAGTAGTTAAAAGAGAGTAAGCACTCGTACTGTTACGAATACATCAAGATGAGTCTTGCTACTATTGAATGAAGATGAATAGAATAGATATTTTAATTGTTATGCCAGCTCATATAGTAGCATCATGCCCAAAGTACATTTAATGTGAGAAAGTATCTTTTCTGGCTTCTGAGTTTATGTTTGTTCAATCAAGTTTTTGGGCAGTCGATTCCTGTTGTGGGTTATGGTGCTGTCGAGGACTATTTGAGACGAGGCCAATTACTGGGAGAGATTTCGGATAAGTACTCTTTTTCCAGGCGATCACTGTCTTTTATAAATGACGATTCGTCTTACATTAACGATGTCCGGTATCTGTGGGAAGGGAATTCGGTTTTTGATCAAGAGAAATTTAAGGTAGCTGTCCTTCCTCTGCAAAATCGCTTTCAGAGCAACACAAAAATTCCTTATGGTGGCAATGATGGAGCTATTATACCAGCTGTCGGCGCTCAAAATCTTCTAAGCTTCGGGCTGCATATTAAGTATGGACGATTGACTACTCAATTACGGCCGGAATACATTTTCGCACGGGACCTCGACTACGATGGGTTTCCTTCGGTGCACTACGACATCATTTGGATGTGGAGGTATATTTGGTGGAACAGAATAGACCAACCTGAAAAACTGACAAACGGAAAATACAACAAAATTCTTCCGGGTCAGTCCCTCGTGAAATACAGCTTTGACCACTTTTCCGTGGGTATATCAACCCAAAACCTATGGTGGGGGCCTGGTCATCGAAACGCAATAATATTGAGCAACAATGCGCAGGGATTCCCCCATTTATTTTTGGAAACAAACGCACCGGTGGTTACTGCAATCGGCAATTTCGAAGGGCAATTTATTGCAGGGAAAATAGAAAACTCCGGAAAACCCCTGCCGCAGCAGGCCAGAACATATTATGGAGCAACTCTTTTTTCTCCTAAAAGAAATAAATGGAGATATATTTCGGGGATTAACTTTTCGTGGCAGCCAAAATGGGTCAAAGGGCTTTTCCTCGGCTACAATAAAACAAAGCAGCTCTATCATGACGATTTAGCGCACTTTCAAGATTTTATTCCAGTCTTTAACAGGAAAGAAAACCCCTTTGAGGCTCCAATAATTGGGCAATCAAACAGTAGTCAGCAATCTTCTGTTTTTTTGAGGTGGGTCTTTCAACCAGAATCAGCAGAGATCTACGCTGAATACGGCAACCATGGGAAACCTAGAAAATTCAGGAGATGGCTTGAGGAGCCCGAAAAAAACAGAGGCTATACTCTGGGTCTCACTAAGTTGTTCCCCTTAAGGAACAAACAGTACTTGCAGTTCCAAATAGAGGTCACTCAGTTACAACAATCACAAAGGGAAGGAATTTTTGATGCGGATAGTTGGTATTCCGACGACTATATTCGTCAAGGGTTTACTAACAAGGGCCAGCTTCTCGGCGCAGGAATTGGGCCAGGGGGCAACTCGCAGTATTTGGATTTCAGTTGGATAAGGGGGATTAATAGAATAGGTATCCAGTTAGAAAGAATCACACATGACAATGACTGGATGCTATATGCTTTTTCCCGAACAGGCGATTATAGAAGACATTGGATCGATTTTACAGCAGGGCTACATATCGATTGGAAAATTTCTAACATATTGTTATCCGCAAAAGCTGTCTATGTCAGGTCAATTAACTATCAGTGGGAACTAGTGTTTGACCCTGATTTGCCTTGGTTCCGCAATGGACGTGATGTGACAAATTTTCACCCTGCTATTTCCTGCACAATCCCGCTCCAGTGGAATAAGAACTACTTCTCTTTTCTTCCCGGGCCGCGAAGGGCCAAATGAAGTGAAACTTTCTTTTTCAAGAAGGAACGTCCTCTTAATTGTGAGAGAAGGAGTAACAGAGTATGATGTTTTTTTGACAGTAATGGTTTGAACTTTTCTAAAAAAAGCGAAGCGATTGCTATCTCACTCTTTAAATAGTTTTGATCCCCGGTAACTAACAATTTAAGATTTTGTAGTCGTCGTCTGAAAGCAGTTTTTTTTAAGTGAGAAGCTGAAAAGGCAGCATTGCTGCCATGTTTTCTATACTTTACAAGCGGCAGGTCAATTTTGGATGCTGTGCCGAAACTATATCCAATTAAAGCCATCCAATGGTCGTGCATTGGTGCGGAGGAGGGCATTTCGAGAAATAGCTTTCGCATTGGCGGATTTATCAACATGCTACAGCCGGTAACAAAATTTCCGTGTAACAGTGTTTCGAAACAGTGAACATAGGTGTCCTGTCCAAGCTCGTTCCAAAACGATTCTCTAATCACTTTACCTTTTTTGTCAATTACAGCCAAGTCTGAATACACCAAGGCTGGAGTGGTTCCATCGTCTATTTCGCTCATGCGATGTAACAACATCTCCAGCTTGTGCGGCATCCAAATGTCATCCTGATCCGAAAATGCAATGTAGTTTTGAACTTCAGTTAGGGAAACGGCCTTTTTGAAATTTTCAATAATGCCGAGCCGCAATTCGTTGGGAATGTAGCGCAGGTAGCCTGACGATTCGTAACTCTTAAGAATTTCCGCAGAGTTGTCCTGGGATAAGTCATCACAGACTACAATTTCTGAGGGGGGTAGGCTTTGGTTGACTATCGAGTTAATCTGTTCGGCCAGAAATGCACCGCCGTTAAATGTCGCCATAGCCACAGAAACTTTTCTTGCTTTCATAACCCTTCGAGGCATCAGAGGTTAAGCTTTTTCATTACGGCCTGCCATAAATCCATCATGAGCACGTTCTTTAGCACGAGCATTTGCAAAGTCATGTAGACAAGTACACAGGACCCTATTGACAATGTTAGTGTAAGTGCCGCACTTAAAGATAACAGCCGTAGCCCAAATATAATGGGGACAAACAGTGAAGCGCAGAGAATCGACTTAAGGGAGGGCATCCAGTTAAATGAAAGGCGAAAGTTCCTTTGAATAAAATAAAGGTAGGAACAGGTGACAACCACTTCGGTTAGAACATTGGCAATTGAAGCGCCGACTTCCAGAAAGGCTGGGATCAAAACAAAATTAAGGGCAAGGCAAAGGCCCAAACCGAGTGCTACGGAGTAAAACACTTCTTTGTGAAAGCCAGCAGGAACCAAAATAACAAAGGCAAATAGATGCCCGAGACCAACAAGAAGAGGTAATATTGAAAGTATTTGCATGCTTGGCACTGCAGGTAAAAATCCCTCACCTGAAAACACTTCAATAAATTCGGGGGCCAGCAGCAGAAGTCCCACGCTAATTGGTATAGCCAGAAGTAAGACAAAACCAAAAGCTTTGTTGACCATTACCTTCATGTCTTCCTGCTCATTTCTTGCAAGTGCCCGTGCAACCTGGGGCACTAATATGGCACCCAATGAAATCACGATCGGAATAGTGATCCTTGTCAGCTTGACAGCAGCTGTGTATAGACCAACAGACTCGTCGCTTGTTAGGAAGCCAAGGATGACCGTGTCAAGCACAGTATACATGCTTGCGGCTACGGTAGTGCTAAAGATAAACAGAAGAGGTTTGAGATGTCTTTTTAGATTTAAACCTGAAAATGACAAAGAGACTTTTCCTCTCAGCAAGACCACATTCAGGAAGTGACTTCCCTGTATTGTGAATAGAACAATAAGTAAATAGGCCAGGTAATCGTCAGCTTCCTTTATGAACGTGAAAGTAAGTACAAGTGCTATCGATTTTATGACGACGGATCTGACAGCAATGGTCTTGAAATCTTCGAGGCCTGAGTAGAACCATTCGATTGAAGTAAAACTCAGAACCACTATTAAACCTGCAAATAGAAACAGTTGAAACTGGTTGCCAAAAAAAGGAACCGAAAAAATTAGGGCAAAATAGGCTAATGAAAGCAACAAACTGGTAATTATGTATATGCTTGTCAACTCAGAAAAGACCTTTGAAAGTTTAAAAAAATCGCCTTTTGCCGCTGCAATTACCTGAATACCGTATACGGGGATGCCCAGCGCTGCTATAAGAGTAAAGTACTGAGAGAAGGAAGTGACAAACTGCACCTTTCCAATGCCAGAGGGCCCCAATATCCTTGACACGTACGGAAAGGTTATGATAGGAAAAAGGATATTCGAAAATGAAAAAATAAGATTATAAAAATAGTTTCTTTTCATAGCTAGAGGAGGCGACTCCCAACCCGACATTAGATGAAAATCTTTCAAGGAAACTGAATAGGTCTGTTCTCTCAGACTACCATTGGATCATCTATTTTCAATTTAAGTCACATAAATACAAAAAGCTTTAGATATTTACCCTCACAAATTATTTCCTTGCGGGATAAACTTTATAAAGCAACTTAATGAGGTCAGTTATTGACGTCGAAAAAGCAATAGAAGAGGTGCATTCTCAACTTGCTGAAGAAAAAGAAAGCGACCTGGAATATTTCAATTACCACAAACGCAGGTATCGGAGAATGGCGTCTTCGGTAGTAAAGGTAATGCCGCCAGGCAGCAAAATTTTGGAAATAGGCAGCCACTATTTACATTCTTCCATGATTCTTACCAAACTGGGCTACCAGATAGACGCTATGGATGTAAGTCCTTTTTGGGATCTTGAATTTGTCAGGAAGAGAGAAAAAGGCTTTGGGATAGTAGGGATAGTTGAAAACGATCTCGAACAGTTGACGTCCATGGAAGGCGTTGATTCCAGGTACGACTTGATTCTTTTTACCGAGATTATGGAGCACATAACATTCAACCCCATTTCATTTTGGAAGAGTGTTCATAAGATAATAAGGCCTGGAGGGATCATTTATATATCGACACCTAATTCTTTGACTTTGATGAGCATCGTCAGAAGCATAAAAAACTTATTGACTATGACGGGGATTGGTGTTGGCGTTGGGGAGATATTTGAGAGGGTTACGTATGGCCACCATTGGAAAGAGTATTCTGCAAAAGAGATAAGAAAATACTTCCACCTTTTGTCGGATGACTTTCACGTGAATATTAAGAGGTATCACTATAAGCAGTATTCATGGGAAACCCCTGTTGAAGGCATTTATAAGATCCTCTCATCAATTGGAAATACAAGTTATATTTTCTCTGAAGAGCTTGAAGTGTTAGTTACAGTGGCTAAGGAGGGTTCCTGGAAGCTGGAACCACCAAAATACTGAAAGTTCTGTTATAGTTTGATGAAACCCATCTGCCATTGTTGCTTTCAAATTTGCCCGCCGGAAAGGTAGATGACAATATCGTCTAAGCTTTTCTGTGGGATTTATATCTTGGCAACGCTAATTTGAAACAAGGTCGGTGCACATGAGTATCTTGAGGTGTTTTGCTTCAATACTACTTAGCAGGAAAGACAGGCAAAGTTTGAGGTTTTGGTGGCATTGCTTTTCAACACGCTAACGAGAAATAGGCTAATGAAAAAGGGAATAAAAGTTTTTGGCTTCATAGTAACGTTGGCTATTTCCTTTGTAGTCAATGCTCAAGATATGCCTACTGGCTTTAAATCCTTTGAGGAGCGAATACGGCGTCTACAGCTATTGGGAGATACTTTGATTAGGCCATCCTTTAATATTCGGCCATTTAGCAGTAAGGTTTATTTAGCAGATTCAGCGACAAAGCTCTATGCATTTAGTGGTATTGTTTTCAGTGGGAAGAAGTCTAAGGCTCGCATAGAGTTACTCCCTTTTGAATTAACTACTCAATTGAACACTACTAATCCATATGGGTGGAACGATGGTTTGATGATCCCTTCCAGGGGCTTCCAGTCTTACATCTCAGGAGGATTTTATCTTAAAGCTGGGCCCTTTCAAGTGCAGCTACGTCCTGAAGCAGTTTGGTCGGCAAACCAAGCGTATCAAGGTTTTACCAACCCCTATGTGCTGCCCTTTTACTACCGGTACACCTATAATTATATAGATTCGCCTGAGAGATTTGGTCAAGGCGCTTACTATAGGTTTCACCCTGGACAAAGCTTTGCTGGTCTCAACCTGGGGCCAGTTTTTATTGGAGCTTCTTCTCAGAACATCTGGTGGGGACCGGGAAAGAGAAACGCCTTGATTTTCAGCAACAATGCCCCTGGCTTTTATCACTTGGGGTTAAAAACCACCAAACCAATCGAGACATTGATAGGAACCTTTGAATTTCAGACACTGGTGGGAAAGCTCGAAGCCTCTGGCTATTTGCCAACGCAGATTGTCAGTCCGCTTTATTTGAATCCGATAGATGATTGGAGGTATTTATCTGGATTCACCTTTAATTATTCTCCATCGTGGTTCTCTGGCTTTCACTTTGGAGCCTCCAGAGTTTTTCAACAATACTTTGGCGACACCAAAAGGAACAAAGATTATTTTCCGGGCATACTAAATATTTTTAAAGCCAACGATCCGGTTTCCGACGATTTGCTTAACAGGGATCAAATGATTTCAGTGTATTTTAGATGGGTTTGGAAAAAGGTGCAAGCTGAGTTGTATGCAGAATACGGCCGCAATGACGCATCCTGGAACCTGAGGGATTTTATTATGACTCCTGAGCACTCAAGGGCATACATCCTTGGTTTTTCTAAGCTTTTTGCATTGCCTGGGAAGGATCGTTACCTTCAACTGAATGCAGAGCTTACACAGCTGCAGCAGTCCAGCAATTATATCAATAGAGATGCGAAGAGTTGGTACCTCCATTCGCAAGTTACCAACGGCTTTACGCATCTTGGGCAAGTGATTGGCGCTGGAATCGGGCCTGGGAGTAACCTACAGTCGTTGGAGGTAAGTTGGGTAGGTGGATTAAATAAGATTGGAATGCGAATAGAAAGGCTTACTCATAATAACGATTTTTATAATGTGGCGTTTAGTTACAATCCTCTTCATTCTCCATGGGTAGATACCTCAGCTGCGCTGCTCTTTGACAGAAGCTTCAACAGGTTCTTCATAAGCACCAACCTCTCCTTTGTCAATTCCAACAATTATCAATGGGGCTTTCGGCCTGGCGAAGAGAATGCAGTGCTTCCGAGGGGCGAGAGAAAGTTTAATGCCTTTGTAAATGTCAATACCGTTTACCGTTTCGGCAGGTAGGCTTACCAATAAATTGCCATGTAATTTGGTTGCAGCAACTTCGCACATCTTCGATGCGCTCCAATTGAAATTGAAGAGAAGAGTAAACTCGGAAGAGCTGAGACAACCCGTTCGGACACAATGGGCTAATTTTGCGCCGGCAGATTGAGGGCAACTTTGACCAGCGAATAAGGTAAAAGCAATGAAACCTCAGAAATATGGGAATTCTGCGCACTCTTGTTATAATTATTTATATTTGCGACCGTTTACAACCAGGCATTGGTAATAAGCCCTGCTCGGCAGAAATAGAAAAGAAAGTGTTTCTCTTAAACGAAAACTCAAAACATTTAATGAAATTAGTAAAATTAGGTATATCCTTTTCTCGGTTGCAAGGGTTGTTTAAATTAGCTTCAATAATCTTTCTTCTGATCGTCATTCTGGCTCCAAACGATCTGAAGTCGCAGTCCTTTGGGGATTTGGGCTCGATTAAAGTCGATTTGCTGACTGATCAACAAATTGAAGATCTTTTGATAAAAGCGGAGAGCTTGGGCGTTTCACAAGATCGATTGATTGCTTTGGCACGCCAAAGAGGGATGCTCCCTGCTGAGCATGCGAAATTTGAAAGAAGAGTAATACAAGTTAGCAATGTGAGACTCAGAAGAGAGAAAAGACAAGAATCTTCAGCCGAAGCATTGCGGAAGACTCAAAGGTTTGGCAGCGATAACCTGTTTGAATCGATAACGGGTCGTGATAGCTTGGGCTACGAACTAAACGACCTTGAGAAGAAGATTTTTGGATATTCTATTTTTCACAATAAGCCCCTCGATTTTTCTCCGAATTTGAATATGCCTACGCCTAAAAACTATATTTTAGGGCCTGGAGACGAGGTTATAATAAATATTTACGGTGCGACAACGGATAGCTTCAAAGAGATCATTACTCCGGATGGCAAAATCAACATGAAATTTATCGGGTTGATACATATCGGCGGTTTGTCTGTTGATGCCGCTATCTCATCACTTACTGGTAAACTAGGCAGCTATTATTCGGGGCTGAGAGGAAATAATCCTAACACATTTCTGTCACTAACGGTCGGAAATGTAAGGACGATCAAAGTGAATATTGTTGGAGAGGTGAAGAGTCCTGGCACTTATTCACTGCCCTCCATGTCTACAGTATTCAACGCCCTTTATGCAGCTGGTGGCCCGACTACCAATGGTACATTTCGTCATATTCAGGTGTACCGATCAGGTAAACTCGTTACCGAGGTCGACACATACCCATTCTTAACCAAAGGCGACGACAGCACTAATGTAAGGCTGGAAGACAATGACGTCATCCTCACAAGACCCATTTCAAATAGAGTTGAAGTTATAGGGGCTACCAGAATACAAGGACTTTTTGAGATGAGGCCTCATGAGACATTGGAGGACTTGATTTACTTCTCGGGTGGCTTTACTGAA
This sequence comes from Imperialibacter sp., assembly GCF_040222385.1. Classification (GTDB taxonomy): domain Bacteria; phylum Bacteroidota; class Bacteroidia; order Cytophagales; family Cyclobacteriaceae; genus Imperialibacter. Next base: position 69,695 of record NZ_JAVKDF010000040.1, on the reverse strand, counting down.
TTGGCTTACACTGATATGATAACCGTTACCAGAATGGGCGAAGAAATGAAAACCGTTGAAACCCTTGACAAGGCCCTACAGCAACAATTCTTTCCCAGAGATGGAGATGTTTTTACCATCGGAGAAATCCAGGACAGATTTTCAAACCGTGTTCAAGTGCAAGGCCCTGTCGTTCGTCCGGGACAATATGAATTAACTGAAGGATTGACCGTCTCACAGCTAATAAAGAAAGCAGGGGGACTGCAAGGGGATGCGTTTTTAAGCCGGGCAACCTTATACAGGACCTCCGAGAACTTCACTCTGAAAGCTGCTTCCATAGATTTGGGTGCCATCCTGGAAGGGCTAGCTGACGACCTTACTTTACAAAACGAAGATTTGCTGAGTATTGTGAGCATTTTTGACCTTCGGGAAGAATACTCTGTGGAAGTTAGCGGCGAGGTTAATAAAGCGGGAAACTACCCATATGCCGAAAACATGACAATCGGTGATTTACTAATTAGAGCAGGGGGTTTGAAAGAATCAGCAGCCAACTCAATTATAGAGATTGCTAGAAGAGTTAGCAACGATAATTCTGGAAAAATAGCCTCAATTATTACTCTTCCGGTCAACAATAATTTGTCAATTGCCGATGAAGAAAGAGAGATTACTTTAAGTCCGTTCGATCATGTTTTTGTTCGAAAAAGCCTTGGTTATCAGGAACAAAAGTTGGTGACCATTGAAGGCGAGGTTAATTATCCGGGAGAATATGCTCTCGACATCGTCACAATGAGAATATCAGACCTTGTAAAGCGAGCTGGCGGTTTAAATCAATTTGCTTATGCCAAGGGTGCAACGCTTCTGAGGAGGACAGAATATTATGAGCCTAAGCCAGAAGAAGAAATAAGGTTGGAGAAATTGACGGATTTGCAGGCAAACACCGTTAGAAAGGATGCGGAAAATATCGAATCTGAGAGGAAAATGCTCGAGAGAGTGGATGCAAATGTCACCAAGGGTAAAGAAGCCCTATTGATGAGTGAATTAAATCAATCCGATGACGAGCTTCTCGAACAGGCCAGGACAGAAAGACTTATTCGTACCGGTGCGGTCAAGGAGAAGGAAATGAAAGCAAAAGAGGCAGAATTGGTGGGGATAAATCTTAATGAGATTATTAAGAACCCGGGTTCTCCTTATGATTTGATATTGAAAGATGGCGATCTACTAACCATTCCAAAAGAGTTACAAACTGTGCGACTAAGGGGTGAAGTACTTTACCCAACAACAACTCGATATGAAACTGGTAAAGGATTAAAGGGATATATTGGAAATGCAGGCGGCTTCTCGGAGGTAGCTAGTAGAAAAAGATCTTACGTTGTTTATGCAAACGGAGAAGTAAAGCGAACAAAAAGGTTTTTCGGGTTTAGATTTTATCCTCAAATTGAGCCAGGAGCAGAAATTATAGTTCCCCTTGCGCCAGCACGTAGACCTATTTCGATTCAGGAAATTGTAGGCCTGTCTACAAGCTTCCTGACGCTTTATTTACTGATAAATTCTCAGGTGCTTCGCAATTGATAAGCTTTTTATGAGGAATAAAAAAATTACCGTTAGAGAGACGTTTTCTGGAGAAGAAATTGCTCTGCTTGATGTTTTCTGGCTGTTTTATAACAGAAAGATTTACCTGGCAGTTTCGATAGTTCTTTTTCTAATTATAGGAGTGATTGTCGCAAATACCACACCTGTAGAATACGAGGCTACAGTTGAAATTTTATCGGAAGGGGGTGATGATGGATCTGCTGGCGGGCTTAGTGACCTTATCGGCTTGGCAGGCGTTCGAACAAACCGAAAGTCCAGCGGCGGAGGCTCTGGAGGTTTGGAGTCCGACATGTACCCTCAGATTCTTCGAAGTAGTCCCTTCTTACTGGAATTAATGGACGAGGAATTCCAGTTTGGAAGAAAAAGGAAGCTGTCTCTTTACGAATTTTTCCTTCAGCCAGAGCCAAAGCACTTCTTTGCTACAGCAGCAGACTATTTGAAGGACTTCCCTTTAAACGTCAAGATTCTTCTGGGATTTGCAAAGAAGAAAAAGCTCGTAACTCCCAAACATGTCAGAAAGAAAATGGAAAACTATCCTTCCATACTGATTTTGTCTGGAGAGGAAAAAAAAGTTATGGCTCAACTTAAAAGACGGATAAGCATTGCTAGCGATGGAAGAATCATTTCGCTAACAGTTAAAATGCCTGACAGAAATGTTGCCGCACAGTTGAACACTATAGTGATTGAAAAACTCATAACTTACCTTTCCAACTACAAAACAGAAAAGCTTCGGTTAGACTTGGAGTTCATTGGTGAAAGAAAAGCGGAGGCGGAAATCGAATATTTAAAGGCCCAAAAAGAGTTGGCAACGTTTCGGGATTCCAATCAGGGCAGGATGACCAAGCTGGCAGAATCAAGAGAGCAATATCTTACTTTTGAGTATAATCTAGCCTTCAATATTTACAATACTTTGTCCAATCAACTTGAACAGGCTCAAATTCAAGTCAAAAAAGAAACTCCTCTTTTTTCAGAGTTCGAACCCGTTTCAATTCCCGGAAGCCCGTCGGAGCCTAAGGCGAGCAAGATAATTACTCTTTATACAGGAGTTGGCGCTGTGTTCGGCTTTCTTACACTGGTATTGATGTTACTTGTTTCCTATTTCAAAGAGCTGGCAATCTCGAAGACAAATTGATTCATGATGTGAAAGTTTCAATACTATTGGATTGTTTTAACAATCGAGTAATTTTGTTACTCAAAAATGCTAGAGCCATGGTCTCACATCACTTCGAAAACCAATTTGAGCCCTTTGATTAAGTTTTTCAGCAATTCCGACACAGAAGCACATCTTCAAAACTTAGCCGAAGAGTTGGGTACATTTTTCAGTTCGGTTTATATCAAACCTTCTGAACGAGGTTACGGTTTTAAAAACAAACTTGACAACGATTCCAGTGATTCTAAAAGTGAAGACTTTTGCACTAATTTTGGATAATTAAGGGCCGGTGTAACACGACTCCGAATTTCGATTCCAGCTTAATATTCATGATGATAAGAAAAATAGTTTTTTGATGAAAAAGGCATTAATTACAGGAATAACCGGTCAGGACGGAGCCTATCTCGCCGAACTGTTGCTCAAAAAAGGGTATGAGGTTCACGGCATAAAAAGGCGAGCTTCGCTGTTCAACACTGACAGGATAGATCATCTGTATCAAGACCCTCATGTTGACCATCCTAAGCTTATTTTGCACTATGGTGATATGACGGATTCGATGAATCTGACAAGAATTATACAAGAGACGCAACCAGATGAAATATATAATCTGGCAGCTATGAGTCATGTGAAGGTGAGTTTTGACACACCAGAATATACCGCTAATGCGGACGGCATTGGGACGCTTAGGATTCTTGAGGCCGTGAGGCTTCTTCGACTTGAAACCAAAACAAGAATATATCAGGCTTCTACTTCTGAATTGTACGGATTGGTTCAACAGGTGCCTCAGTCTGAAACGACACCTTTCTACCCAAGGTCTCCTTATGCCGTTGCCAAACTTTATGCCTACTGGATAACTGTGAACTACAGAGAAGCATATAATATGTTTGCGTGCAATGGAATTCTATTCAATCATGAATCCCCCCTTCGTGGTGAGACCTTCGTTACCCGCAAGATCACACGAGCCGTTGCTAAGATCGTTCTTGGCTTACAACAAGACTTATTCGTTGGTAACCTTGATGCGAAAAGGGACTGGGGACATGCTAAAGACTATGTTGAAGCTATGTGGAGAATTCTTCAACAGGACGTTGCCGAGGACTATGTGATTGCCACCGGAGTTACTACCAGTGTAAGAGACTTTATTAAAATGTCGTTTGCTCACGTCGGGCTCAACCTGAATTTTCAGGGAAATGGCTTAAATGAGGTTGGAGTTCTTGAATCAATTGATTCTGATACGTTGATGAAGAAAGTTGGGAATTCAGACCTCCCTGAAGGATTAAAATTGGGGGACACTCTGGTAAAAGTAGATCCACGATATTTTAGGCCAACTGAAGTTGAGCTTCTCATTGGAGACCCTGCAAAGGCTCATAGCAAGTTGGGGTGGAAGCCGAAATATCAATTGAAAGGTCTTGTGGAAGAAATGATGGATTCGGATGTTAAGCTTTTTCAAAGAGACATCCATTTGATTAGCGCAGGACACAAGGTTTTAAAACAGGCAGAGTAAGTGAAAGAGACCGAAGAAAACTGGGACTTAGTAATCAGACCGACATCTGGCTTACTCGACTTAAAGCTAAAGCAGGTTTGGAAATATAGAGATTTGCTCTGGATGTTTGTAAAGAGGGACTTTATATCTTTCTATAAACAGACAATTCTCGGGCCAGTTTGGTTTTTTATACAGCCACTATTCACCATGGGAGTTTATATGTTTGTATTTGGCTCATTGGCTGGAATATCGACTGATGAACTTCCTCAACCACTCTTTTATTTGGCTGGCATAACAGCTTGGACATATTTCTCCGAATGCCTTACTAAAACATCACGTGTATTTATTGATAATGTACACATATTCGGCAAGGTATATTTCCCAAGGATAGTGATGCCTTTGAGTATAATCATTTCGAGTTTAATAAAACTGTCGGTACAATTGAGTCTGCTTCTTGTGATGATGGCCTATTACTTTATTCAGGGCGCAAACTTCAGCCCTTCAATTTATATACTATTGTTTCCTATTCTTTTGCTCTTAATGGCTAGCCTGGCCCTTGGCCTTGGCATGATTGTCTCCTCTCTTACAACAAAGTACAGAGATTTAGTTTTTTTGATCACTTTCGGCGTCCAACTATTGATGTATTCAACTACAGTTGTATACCCGCTATCTAGCTTGTACGGGGTTTATCGACTCGCCATTCTTGCTAACCCAATGACCACTATTATAGAAGGTGTGAGACTAGGCTTTTTAGGCCAGGGTTCGTTTACATGGCTTGGCTTTTTATATACCTGCGGTATCACAGCGCTAATCTTGTTCATAGGAACATTGGTATTCAATAAGGTTGAGAAAAATTTTGTAGATACGGTTTAATGAGCACAGCAATTAAAGTAGAAAATATATCTAAGGCATACCAACTCGGGCAATTCAGCACCGGTACTCTTTCAAGAGATTTGGAGCGCTGGTGGGCGCTAGCAAGGGGGAAAGAGGATCCTTATTTGAAGCTTGGAGAAACCAATGTTCGATCCACGAAGGGCGTATCCAATGTCGTTTGGAGCCTCAAGGACATTTCTTTCGAAGTTGAAGAGGGAATGGCGATCGGGATAATTGGGAAAAATGGAGCCGGAAAGAGCACCTTATTGAAACTTCTATCCCAAGTCACCACCCCTACAACCGGCCAAATTAAGGTTAGGGGACGAATCGCCAGCTTGCTCGAGGTTGGGACAGGGTTTCATCCAGACTTGACTGGAAGAGAAAACATTTTTCTTAACGGTGCCATACTTGGCATGCGCACTAAGGAAATACAAAAAAAATTCGATGAAATTGTGGATTTCTCAGGGGTTGAAAGATACATAGATACTCCAGTAAAAAGATACTCATCTGGCATGTACGTAAGACTTGCCTTTGCTGTAGCGGCTCATTTGGAATCTGAAATTCTAATTGTTGATGAAGTTTTAGCAGTTGGAGATGCTGATTTCCAGAGAAAATGTTTAGGTAAAATGGGTGAGGTGAGCAAAGGAGAAGGCAGAACTGTTCTCTTTGTCAGCCATAACATGGAGTCGGTTTCAAAACTTTGCAGTGAAGGGATATTGCTGGAAAACGGCACGTTAAAGTACCAAGGTGCTATGACGGATATTATAAATCAATATCTCTTATCTGGATTGAACGGAAAAGAAGCATTGGTGGACTTAAAGCCTTATAACCTGACGGCTTCGTACAACACTGGAACGTTAGTTTTAGAAAATTTAATGTTTGAAAACTCTATTGAGGGGTCTAATGTCTTTGCTTGGAACAAACCCATTGAAATTCGGGTGGGGTTCAAAGTGTTGAAAAAAGTAGACAATCTTGTTATTGGATTTACTATTGCAACAGCAACCGGCGTCAATGTTTTCACTGCCAACAACTCGGGTAGCGAGTTTTCATTTGAGGCGAACACTGAAGTAAAGATCAGAATTAAAATGGATCACAACTTAAGACATGGTTTATATACTTTGCATCTAGGTGCTTTGGAAGGAAGCAAGGACATATGGTGGCACACCGACATTGCAAATCTCGAAATAACAAATCTTACGCCTGGGATCGATTACCCTACAAATAATTCAGGCGTCGTTTTATGTGACTCTATCTGGACAATCAATTAGCCTTGGATGAGCAGTCTGAAAACTATCATATGGGGGTTTGAAGGCCAGTCTGGTCTGAGTATTGTAAAAGCGATTTCCGCTGATTCAGATTTTGAAGTGATTCATACCGTTAATGACTTTGGAGGTTCGGAAAATATATTCGATTACCTTCGTTGTGCTGAAAATTTACACGTCATAAGTTTTGATGAAAAAATTTATAAGTCCGTATATGATAGAGGCCTTAATAAATTTGCCAATATGTTTTCAAGGCATTACCAAGACTACTCATGGACTTACCATGATTTCGTCGATGCATTTAATATTCTTTTTAACAGACTTTTTAACCTTTTATCTGAGAGGAAACCGGATTTAGTGATCTTTTCGAATATTCCTCACGAAGGCCCGGACTATATTTTATACCTTCTTGCTAAAGAGTTGGGAATCAAAACACTTTTATTTTATCAATCCTTGTTCAAAGAGAAGTTTTTCATAGTAACAACGCTTGACGATTTTGGACAATTTAATTCCGTTGGCAACGTTTCGGTTGAGCAGAAGATCAAGATTGAAAAACGGCATGAGGACGAATATTTTTATATGAGCAATGTGGCTCCAATTGCTTTTAGAAGGCCCCCTTACCTTAAACTTGCTAAGCTTGTAGTATCAAAGAAATTGTTTGTTGTAGGAATAGAACTAGTTAAGAATTATAGATTCAACCAATTTGTCGACGCCATAAGAAGGAACGAAAAAGATTTGAATCTACATTTAGCCAAATATGTCTATTTTCCTTTGGCAATGCAGCCCGAGTTGACAACTTCTGCTATTGGCAAGTTGTACAACGATCAACTTTTGGCAGTTGAACGTCTGGTGCATATTTTGCCAGCTGATTGGAAGGTGGTCGTGAAGGAGAATCCGAAGCAGACAGATTTTCAACGGGGGCACCTATTCTTTCAAAGATTAAAGATGCTTAAGAATGTTGTACTCGCTCCAGTTTCATATAATACTCATGAGCTCACCAGACATTCGGAATTTGTTGCAGTTGTAACCGGCACAGCAGGATGGGAGGCAATAAAGGGAGGTAAGAAAGCTCTGATATTTGGGAATGCATGGTACCAGAAGTTACCAGGAGCCATCACATATAAAGATGGTTTGAAAATCGAGGATGTTTTGAGGTATTCTTTTGAACACAACAGCTTGGAGAACGAATTTTCAGCGCTGATGACTAAATGTGGTATCGGACTGGTTGACGACGCATACAGTGTAGAGCTTGAAACTTTTGATGTTTACAGTAATTCAACCAAAGTGCTAAATTCAATTAAGAACGTTGTTAGTAGTGAAGATACCGTTTGGGAATAATTAAAGGAAATATGGTAAACAATAAGAGTGTTTTAATTACTGGAGGTACAGGCTCACTTGGGAAAGCGCTAACAAGGGAAATTTTCACCAAATGGCCTGAAGTTAAGAAAGTAATAGTTTTTTCTCGTGACGAGCAAAAGCAATTTCAAATGGCACAGGAGTACCCTGAAGACAAATTTCCACAAATTCGGTTCTTTATTGGCGATGTCAGAGATGAAAAAAGGCTAGTTAGGGCATTTAATGGCGTGGACTACGTGATTCATGCAGCGGCAATGAAGCACGTCCCTATTGCTGAGTACAACCCGGATGAATGTATAAAAACAAATATTGGCGGAGCTCAAAATGTCATACACGCAGCTTTTGAGGCTGGAGTAAAAAGAGTGGTAGCCCTCTCAACAGACAAGGCCTGCGCACCTATTAACCTTTATGGGGCTACTAAACTTACGTCGGATAAGTTGTTTATCGCTGCAAATAATATTAGCGGTAGCAATCCAATAAAATTTTCAGTGGTTAGATACGGTAATGTAATGGGTTCAAATGGTTCCGTTATTCCTTTTTTCCTTAATCGAAGGACTGAGGGAGTATTGCCAATAACGGATCCAGACATGACTCGGTTCAACATATCACTAAAAGGAGGGGTTAACATGGTCATGTATGCTCTGGAGCACGCATGGGGAGGAGAATTATTTGTTCCCAAAATCCCTTCGTATCGTATCATGGACGTAGCCGAGGCGATCGGACCGGATTGTGAGAAGCCGATTGTTGGAATAAGACCTGGGGAGAAGGTGCATGAAGAAATGATCACCGCATCAGACTCTTATAACACTTATGACTTGGGCAAATACTACGTTATACTTCCGAGCACTCCTAAGTGGAAAATTAGCGACTTTGTTAACCAATTTAGCGCAAAAAAGGTTAAAGCCGGGTTCAATTACAATTCGGGCGAGAATCACGATTGGGAGACAGTAGACAGCCTGAGGAAGTTGATCAGTGAACATGTAGATTCAACTTTCAAATACTAGCATGAAGCAAATCCCTTACGGCCGGCAGCATATAACTGAGGAGGATATTCAGGCAGTAGTTCACACTCTTCAATCCGATTTTCTAACGCAGGGGCCGAAAATTATGGAATTTGAAGAAGCATTCGCAGCTTACGTCGGTAGTAAGTATGCGGTTGCCGTTTCAAATGGTACGGCAGCGCTTCATCTTTCAGCCCTGGCGTTGGACGTAAAAAACGGAGACAATGTAATTACAACCCCGATAACTTTTGCGGCGAGCGCCAACTGCATAAGATACTGTGGCGGAAATGTGGTTTTCTCTGACATCGATCCAGAAAGCTATCTACTGGATGTTGATAAGGTAAGGAGTTTGTTGGAGAGTTCCCCTAAAGGGACCTACAAGGGAATTGTTCCGGTTGACTTTGCAGGAAGGGCTATTAACATGCAGGAAATAGCCGAATTGGCTAAAGAACATGGCCTGTGGATAATTGAGGATGCTTGTCATGCTCCGGGCGGATATTTTACTGATCACGACGGTACCCAACGTAAATGTGGTAGTGGACAGCTTGCTGACCTGGCTATTTTTTCATTCCATCCTGTCAAGCACATTGCTTCCGGAGAAGGTGGGATGATCACAACTAATGATCATTCTCTGTACAAAAGACTTCTCATGCTTCGTACTCATGGCATTACCAGGGAAAGTGCACTCTTTAAAAATACAAAAGCCCTTGCCTTGGGTGAGGTTGAGCATATGAGCTCTGCTGTTAATGGTGATTGGCCGGGCTGGTATATGGAAATGCAGGAATTGGGATATAATTGCCGTTTGACAGACTTTCAGGCCGCTTTAGGGCTCAGCCAATTGAAACGTGCGGACGGTGGTCTCCAAAGACGGCGGGAGATCGCCAAGAGATATTATGAATCTTTTATTGATAAGGCATTTATAAAAGGGCAGTCAAGGGCAGTTGAGGGGCATGCGTATCACCTTTATATCATCGAGATTGAAGATAGAATTGGGCTGTATAATCATTTGCGTACTAAGAATATTTTCCCTCAGGTACATTATATTCCATGTCATCTAATGCCATATTATCAGTCACAAGGGTGGAATGTTGGAGATTTCCCAAATGCAGAAAGATACTATACTCGCTGCCTCAGCTTGCCCATGTACCCGACGCTGACAGATCAAGAACAAGATTTTGTGATCAAAGAAATTAAGAACTACTTCTCATGAACAAGCAAGAACAAAAGTCTGCTTTCCTATCGTACGAAGCCAATGCCTGGTTCAGTAGGAACAAATCCAAGCTTGGGAATTATAATCCAGAAGAGGATAGAATCATCACGCTTCTTAAAAATTACAAAATTAATCCGCATAGCGTCCTTGAGATTGGTTCGAGTGCCGGATATAGATTAAATGCTATAAAAAACTATTTTGGCTCCGAGTCTGTGATTGGGGTGGAGCCCTCAAAAGATGCTATAAATTTTGGTAAAAAGGAGTATCCAAAAGTGAGTTTTATTCATGGAACGATGGATGATATTGATGATGTTCCTGATTCCTCTTGTGATTTGGTAATTGTGGGATTCGTGTTTTATGTCGTCGATAGAGCCCTACTCTTGAAAAGCGTGGCGGAAATCGATAGAGTTTTGAAAAACAGTGGGATGTTAGTTATTACCGATTTTTACTCTGAAAAGGCACTAAAAAACAACTACCACCACATTAGTGAATTTAATGCGTATTCTTATAAACAAGACTATTACAAGATATTTGAGTCCACCCACATGTATCATTTGCTTGATAAATCCACCTACAATCACGCCACAATGGAATTAAATGGCCAGGATGATTTTCATGACCTTATTTCTATCACGGTTTTAAGGAAAGACGTAGATGCCTCTTATCGATAAGCTAATACTGGGAACTGTTCAAATGGGCATTCCCTATGGCGTTAATAATAAAGCAGGACAAATCCCCGAGAGAGAAAGCCTCAATATTCTAAGACTGGCCCGAGAGTCGGGAATTGACAGCTTGGACTCTGCTGAAGCCTACGGGTCTGCTCATCAGATTATTGGAGGCTATAATAGAGAAAACCAAAAAAAGCCTTTCAAAGTAATAACCAAAATTTCAGGCGGCATTAACACCCATACTGTGGAGGAAAAGCTCCAAACTATTCTCAGGGAATTGCATCTTGAAAAACTTGATGGCCTTATGTTTCACTCATTTGGAGCATACCAAGAACATCTTCATCTGATGGATCGGCTAAGCTTGATGAAAGCAAAAGGGGTCTTTCGCCAATTGGGAGTGTCGGTCTACAATAATGAGGAAATTGCTACTCTCATTTATGATGATAGGGTTGACTTTGTGCAACTTCCTTTCAATTTACTTGATAACATTTCGCAACGAGGCGAAATGATTGAGCGGGCAAAAGAGAAACGTAAGGTTATCCACACAAGATCCACTTTTTTGCAAGGCTTATTTTTTATGGAGACAAGCTCGAAGCATCGAATAACAGAGGCATTGGCCCCACAATTGCTCACGATTCGGGAACTGGCATCGGAAGAGGGTGTTTCTATAAATACCCTTGCTCTTGGCTATTGTCTTGCACAGGAGCATATTGACAATGTACTAATAGGTGTTGATTCGGTAACTCAATTGAAAAAGAACCTGGAAGCGGCTAGCTTTGTCCTAAGTAAAGACACCATGAATTCTATAAATAGTTTGATAGTCAAAAATAAAGCCCTCCTAAATCCATCTTTATGGGGTTAAACACTCTCTTAATTACACAGGCAAGAACCGGCAGCACAAGGCTTCCTGGAAAAGTTTTGAAAATTATTTTAGGCAAGACGCTTTTACAAATTCATTTGGAAAGATTAAGTAAATGCAAACTTGTTGATGCTATACTTGTCGCCACTACTAGTTCGCCTGATGATAACGTAATATATAAGAACGCCATAGACTGGGGATATTACTCCTTCGCAGGATCAGAAGATGATGTCTTGGACAGATTTTACCAGGCTGCTTTGCCACATTCACCGACCTGGGTAGTTCGGGTAACTTCAGATTGTCCTTTGATTGATCCAGCATTGGTAGATAAAGTTGTGAGATTTTCTATTGAAAAAAATGCGGACTATTGTTCTAACACCCTTTTGGAGCACTATCCTGATGGGCAGGACATAGAAGTGTTTAAGTTTGAGGCTCTCTCAAAAGCTTGGAAACTTGCAGACAAGAAATCAGAAAGAGAACACGTAACGCCCTTTATTAGAAATAACTCCGACTTTAAGGGAGGTCAGAATTTTGTCGCCGTGAATTTCCCATGCGAAAAGAACTATTCACACATAAGAATGACGGTTGATGAGCAAAAGGACTTGGATTTGATAACAAGACTTACCGAAGCCAAAGGCTTAGATAAGTCTTGGCTTGACTACACAAATTATATTATTGACCACGATCTGCTGGCCATAAATAAGGATATCACTCGGAATGAAGGTTTATTAAAATCACTATCTAAAGAAGAATGAAATGGGAAAAGGGCAGGAGTTGTACAAAAAAGCAAAGACCCTAATACCTGGGGGAACTATGCTGCTGTCGAAAAGACCTGAAATGTTTTTGCCGGAAAAATGGCCCTCGTATTTTTCCAAAGCAAAAGGGTGTAAAGTGTGGGATTTGGATGGGAATGTATTTACTGATGTTTCAATTATGGGAATTGGAACAAATATTTTAGGGTATGGGCACGACGAAGTAGATGACGCCGTGATGGCTACAGTCAGAAATGGAAATATGTCAACTCTAAACTGCCCTGAGGAAGTATACCTTGCCGAACGCTTGATCGAGCTTCACCCGTGGGCGGACATGGTGCGATTTGCCAGAAGTGGGGGCGAGGCGAATGCCATAGCCATTAGAATTGCAAGGGCTGCTTCCGGTAGAGACAAAGTAGCCATTTGTGGCTACCATGGCTGGCATGATTGGTACCTTTCAGCCAATCTCGGGGACGATAAGAACCTGGCCGGGCACCTCCTTCCAGGTCTTGACCCGTTAGGGGTTCCTCAGAACCTAAAAAACACGGTTCTCCCTTTCAATTACAATGATATTGAGGAGCTACAGAAACTCATCAAGACTAACGAGATTGGGGTGATAAAGATGGAAGTCTCCAGAAACAAAGGCCCAGAGGATAATTTCCTTCACAAGGTCAGGAAACTGGCAACTGATAATAATATCGTCCTTATTTTTGATGAGTGTACTTCAGGCTTTCGCCAGACATTTGGCGGTCTTCATAAGCTTTATGGAGTAGAGCCGGATATGGCAATGTTCGGAAAGGCATTGGGAAATGGGTATGCGATTACTGCAACAATTGGGAAAAAATCAGTGATGCAGGCCGCCCAAAAGTCGTTTATCAGCAGTACGTTTTGGACTGAAAGAATAGGCCCAACAGCTGGATTGAAAACCCTGGAGGTTATGGAGCGTGAACGGTCTTGGGAGACGATTACCAGCACGGGAACTGAAATAAGCACTCGCTGGAAGGCCCTTGCTAGCCACCACAACCTTAAGATAGGCGTGTCTGGGCTACCAGCACTTATTTCTTTCGCTTTTGATAGCCCTAATGCGTTGGCTTATAAAACCCTCATAACCCAGGAGATGCTAAAAAAAGGTTATCTGGCCGGAACAAGCGTGTATGTCAGTACCACTCATGTGCCATCAGTTCTCAATCCTTATTTTGAAGAGCTTGACAAGATTTTTGGACTGATAAAAAAATGTGAAGAGGGCCTTCCAGTCGGCACCCTTTTGGAGGGGCCAGTTTGCCATGGAGGATTCAAAAGACTTAATTAATAATTGAAACCTCAAGTTTATATAAGAGTCGACGGGAATTCTGAAATTGGGCTGGGCCATTTGATTAGGTGTATGGCCCTTGCCAGAAACATTTCTGAGGAGTTTTTGACGACATTTTTCTGCCGCTTTATTCCGGAGGCTCTGAAGCAGGAATTAGCTTCTTTTGATCTGAATCTAAAAGAAATCCAGCACGAAGAACAGTTTTTCAGTGCAGTCGAAAAAGGCTGTACCGTGGTCGTTGATGGTTATAATTTTGACTCTGTTTATCAGAAAAAACTAGCAGACAAAGGAGCCCTTATCGTCGTCGTGGATGACCTTTATCAGGGTAAGTTTAATGCCGACGCAATCATCAATCATGCACTGGGGGTTTTACCAGAAAATTACAATGCAATGCCCTTCACACAATTGTGTTTGGGTACTAAATATGCCTTGTTGAGACCAGAATTTCTGCAATTACAAGATAGGGAATCCGAGAAAAATGCAGGACTGTCATTGCTGATTTGCTTCGGTGGAGCAGATCCATTGAATTTGACTTTAAGGGCATTGGACGTTGCTGCTGAATTTCCTCAAATTGACGAGATTCGAATTGTAGTAGGCGCTGCCTACCAGTTCCGAGAGGAACTGTCACAGAAAATATCTGAGATGAGCAGAAAAATCCAATTCCTTGAAAGCCTGAATCCGTCTGAGATGGCCAGGGTAATGTCTCTCTCGACCCATGCAATTGTGCCCTGCAGCGGCACACTGTTGGAAGCCCTTTCAGCTAAGTTAGTGGTGATATCAGGTTACTATGCTGACAATCAAAGGCAATTTTACTCTGGTTTTCGACACGCTAAGGCATTTGCCGACGCTGGGCAATTTGAACCAGATAATATACGAATCGCTTTGAAGTCGACTTTATCCATAAGGAGAAGTTCATTTCAGGGCATAGACTCTGAAATACCGGGCAGATTCCAAAGGCTTTTTGGCTCACTAGAGAAACAAAAAGAAATAAGCTTAAGAAGAGCGGACCATGCCGACGACAAATTGACCTACAAATGGGGAAATGATCCATTGATAAGGAGGCACTCATTTACTAAGGACCACATTCCGTTTGAGGAACATAAGAAATGGTTTGAGGGAAAAATATCCTCTGCGGATTGTGTCTTTCTGATCGCAGAATACCAACAGGAGCCTGTTGGCTCTGTCAGATTTGATTTGAACGAAGGAAATGTCGCAGTTGTTAGTTATTTGATAGATTCATCCTTTCATGGTAAGGGTTTAGGACTTCCGGTATTAAGGTCTGCCATTAAGCACCTGGCGCAAAATTTTTCAGAATTGAGCGCTATTATTGGTTATGTGATGAAAGAGAACTTAGCTTCGTTGGTGATTTTTCGAAAGCTTGGTTTTAATGAAGAGATATTAAGCGACCGCATAAAATTTACGAGGAATTGGAAAAATGAAAAATAGAGAAGCGATAGACATCGGGGGATTTCAGATAGGCAAAGAGAACAGCGTTTTTATTATTGCAGAGTTATCAGCAAATCACAACGGGTCTCTTCAAAACGCCCTCGATACAATTGATGCCGCAAAGGAAGCCGGAGCTGATGCTATAAAGCTTCAAACATATACTGCTGACACTATAACCCTAAATGCCAGGACTGACGACTTCAGATTAAAGCAAGGGACTATCTGGGACGGCAAGTATTTATACGACCTATATAGGGAAGCCTATACTCCGTGGGAGTGGCACAAACAGCTGTTTGATCGGGCACGTGCCAGAGGGCTGGTTTGTTTTTCCTCTCCGTTTGATAATACAGCGGTCGATTTACTGGAGTCATTGGATGCTCCCGCTTATAAAATTGCATCTTTCGAAATCACAGACATTCCTTTGATAGAGTATGTGGCGTCAAAAAATAAGCCGGTTATTATTTCTACTGGCATTGCCGAAAGAGAAGACATTGACTTGGCAATTGAGGCATGCAAGCGAATGGGAAACAATCGTATTATCCTGCTTAAATGCACATCCAGTTATCCAGCACCAATCGAGGAAGCAAACATGAGTATGATTCCTGACCTGGCAGCCAGATACGGGGTATTAAGCGGTTTGTCAGACCACACCATGGGTATCACTGTACCAGTTGTGGCCACCACCCTAGGAGCAAGAGTTATAGAAAAACACTTCATTTTGGATCGTGCTATTGGCGGCCCCGATGCGTCATTCTCGTTGAACAAGGAAGAGTTTGCCCAAATGGTGAGGGCCGTGAGGGAAGCTGAGGTTGCAGTCGGTAGGGTGGATTATTCCCTCACAGAAAAGCAAAAAAAGGGCAAGGACTTTAGCAGATCACTATACGCAATTGGCGATATTAAACCGGGAGATGTTTTTTCAGCCGAGAATATCAGGTCAGTAAGACCCGGGTTTGGCCTTCATCCAAAGTACTACAAGGAAATAATTGGAACAATTGCGAAGCGGTCAATTTTATTCGGTGAGCCGCTAAAGACTGAAGATCTTGACTGATGAAAATAACTGGAGCCGATGGCAGCGCTACGAAAGTAGCTTTTTTTAGCTCGCACAATCTTTGGCCTTCTCACTACGAAACGGAGCTGGAGCTGATGCAGGAGCACCTTGATCAGGGGCACGACATTGTGCAGATGTCGTGCTTTTCTGAACTGAAGGCATGCGATCAGAACTTGACCAATGCCGTTGATACTTGCTTTTTGTGTTGCAAGAAAAGAAAACTTGGGGTTGACTTGCTAGACTCGAAGATTAGGAACGTCGGCATCAAAGAATATTTGAGCTGGGAAGACAAAAAAGTAGTCGAAGCTATAGAGAAAAATTTTAAAGACATCAATCATCTCAAAGCCTATTCTATTGATGAGAAATATGACATAGGTCAATCTGTGGCATCATCACTCATTTCTCTATTGAGAGTTTCTTCTCCCGATCTTGACAAACACAGCAAGCTCGTAGAGAATTATGTGATTGGTTCTGCAGAGATTTATTACGCATTCAAGAGATTTTTGACTGCTGAGCAGCCAGCGTTCGTGTACTTATTTAATGGTAGGTGGGCGAATACCAGAGCAGCATTTAGAGCTTGCCAGAAAACTGGCACCAGGTGTGTCTTGCACGAAAGGGGTCAGGATATACATCACTACGGCCTTTTTACTAATCATTTTCCTCATTCTATAGCAAATTTCACAACAAGGGCTATAGAATTGTGGGAAAGGGCCGATACAGATGAAAAAGTGGAGATTGGTGAGTCATTTTATATCTCTAGGCGTGGAGGCTCAAATGTGGATTGGTATTCTTTCGTAGCCAAACAAGATAACAACCAATTACCAGAAGATTGGGACGACGACAAGGAGAATATAGTAATTTTTCATTCCTCAGAAGATGAAGTAGCTGCCATTGATGAAGAATGGAAAAATCAACTGTATGGCAATCAGCTCGAAGGTATTAGAGCGATCTGCGAAGATCTTCTGTCCAGTAGCAACATCAACTTATACCTTAGGCTGCATCCAAATTTGGCAAATGCAGATCCTTCTGAGACAAGTGCATATTCTAGCCTCCCGTACGCTAACCTGACCGTAATAAGACCCGAATCGAAAATCAGTAGCTATTTGCTGATAGAAAAAGCTGACAAGGTGCTGACTTTTGGATCGACAGTTGGCATCGAAGCGACTTTCTGGAATAAGCCATCAATACTAGCAGGTAAAGCGTTCTATGAGAACCTGGAAAGCACATATAATCCGATTTCCCATAGCCAGTTGCTAAGCTATTGTAAACAAAAAGGTCTAGCTCCTCTAGATAAGAGAGGAGCTTTGATCTATGGCTACTACTTTAGAAGCTTTGGTTCAAAATACAAATATGTGAAGGCGAATAGCTTTTCAAGTGTTGAATTCAAGGGAACTAACCTTGACCAGGTAGTTCAGAGTAGCGTGAAAATCAAACGCTTCTTCAAAATCAGAACCTTTGCCAGAATCCTCAAACGGTCTTCCCTAAAAGTCAATTTGCTAAAGTTACTCTATAAATAATTGAGCCAGCCTACACCGAAAGTTTCCGTGGTCATACCTGCATTTAACGCAGAGCCGTACATACATGCAACTATACAAAGTGTGCTGAACCAAACTTTTGATGATTTTGAGATTATCGTCGTTGACGATTGCTCTACGGATAATACTGCAAATGTGATTAGCTCCTTTGACGATAAGAGAATCCAGTTTCACACAAACGAAAAAAACAAAGGAATAGCGTATACAAGGAACAGGTTAATTAACCTCGCCAGAGCAAAGTATATAGCGATCCTAGATGCAGATGACGTGGCATATCCTTCCAGGCTCCAGGTACAGTATGACTTTTTGAGTGAAAATCCAGACTTTGCCTTTGCTGGTTCAGACATAGAGCTTATCGACACCGCTGGCAAAACTATTGGTCATAATCGATATAGGTATCCTCCTGAGAACTATCCCTCGCTGTTATTCTTTCACAATATCATAGCGCAATCAAGTGTAATGATTAATAGGGATTACTTAGAAAGCTTGTCCCAAATTTATAGCCTCGATTTCCCTCCTGCGGAAGACTATCATTTGTGGGTGAGGCTTGCCTTAATGGGCAAGGCTTACAACCTTCCGCAGATCCTCGTCAAATATAGAATACATAGCCACAGTGTGTCCATAGCCAAAGCCTCACTAATGGAGCAAATGGTAGAAAAAATTATCCTTTGGCAGGCTCAAAGATTAGGTTTGTCGCCAACAAGAGATGAATTAAATATCCAAAAGGCATTGGCTTATAGTGACTATTCAAGATTAGGCGAAATTTCCTGTCTTGATATAGACCGCTGGTTAGGAAAAGTGTTTGCCGCAAATGTAGAAAAACGAATATATTCTGAGCGATCTTTTGGTGAAGTCATTAAGGACAAGTGGATTGACTTGGTTCACTCTCGAATTTTGGAACATAGTCCAAGAGTATTTTTTGAACTAAGCAATGGCTTTGGCTTTAGTAAACTTACCTTTGCGACTAGGGTACGGTTTTTTCTGAAATGTTTTTTGTTTTACAAGTCGTCGTGATCCCAGAGAATGCATGAGTGAGGTTGTTGACTTTCCTTTGATAAGCATCATTGTGCCTTGCTACAATCAGGGAGAATATTTAAATGAGTCTCTGAGCTCAATTGAATCCCAGACTTACGAAAACTGGGAGTGTTTGATAATCAATGACGGATCAACCGACAACTCAGCCAATATCGCTGAGGCCTGGTGTAAAAAGGATCAAAGATTTATTTGCTGTGAAAAGAAAAACGGTGGCTTAAGCTCTGCAAGAAACGTGGGCCTGGACAGGGCAAGGGGAAAATATATCCAGTTTCTGGATGCAGACGACGTCATAGAAAGAGGCAAGCTCGAATTGTCGGTTCAAGAATTAGCTAAAGACGACAACCTGAGAGTTGTGATATCTAACTTCGAAGGAGCGCTAAAAGTAATGTCGCAGAGAATGCCCCCCTACTGCGATTTATCAGTGGTGAAGTTCTCCTTAAGAACAATTGTGCTCAATTGGGATAGGGGCTTTACTATTCCAATTCATTGCGGTGTATTTCATTTCGACTTCTTCAAGTCATTTAGGTTCAATGAAACTCTTATGGCCCTGGAAGATTGGGACTTTTGGATACGTCTTTTTAAGGAGTCTGAGAGTTATGCTTTTATTGATATGCCATTGGCCATCTATCGGCAGCATAATGCTGGAATGAGTAAAAATTTTGGAAAAATGTACAGGGCAAAGCGTGCTTTTTTGCAACACATAAAGTCTCAAAAGGTGATTGAAGGTGATTTATTGTCTGAATTTGAGGCAACAATGAAGAACTATTGGCTGCCAATTCTGAGAATAAAGTATCTTGAAGAAAGGTATCCAAAAATCAAACATTATTTTGAGCTAAAAAAAAGTATTCGCCTCAAGCTTAAATTATTATGGAAGGAGAGCTAATGAAGTGCAGGATTTGCAGAGAAAGCCAACTTAAGCCCTACCATGTGAGGGAAATGATGTTCGGTTTAAAGGATTCGTTTGAATACCTGGAATGTACAAATTGTGGGTGCCTTCAGATAAAGGAATATCCAAAAAATATTGGTAAGTACTATCCTGAAAATTACTACTCATTCAACGAAGTCACCCTGCGTGAAGTTAGCAAGTACCAGAGGCTCAAGAACCAGGTGAAGTTCGTACTAAACCCAATTTTGAGGCTAACAAATATATCGAAACTTAACCTCGATGCCGACTTAGCACGGCTGAAGAAAATTGGAGTAAGTCTCAGGTCGGCTATTCATGATGTTGGCTGTGGATCTGGGCATTATCTCAGGAGGTTGCATAACTATGGCTTTGAAAACTTGTCGGGTTCTGATCTATTCATCGAGAAAGACTCGTTGATATTCGGCAAGATACAGACCTACAAGCGGAATTTGACGGAGCTGAAAGCCACATATGACTTAATTACTCTGCACCACGTGTTTGAACACATGCCAGATCAGAAAGAGACGCTGGAAATACTGAAGACAAAGCTCAACCCGGCTGGTGTTCTTATGATGCGTATCCCTGTGCTCAGCTACGCATGGGAAAAGTACGGAACCAACTGGGTGCAGCTTGACGCACCAAGACACTATTATCTGCACACGCTGAAAAGTGCTGAGATTTTAGCAAAGAGTGTTGGGCTCCAACTTTTTAAAGTGGAGTGGGATTCTTACGCATTACAGTTTTGGGGAAGTGAACAATACTTGCAGGACATACCGCTAAGGGCAGCTAACTCATATGCAGAGTCGATCCAAAACAGCCCGTTTAGTAAGGAGCAAATTGAACTGTGGGAAAGGGAGTCCCAAAAGTTGAATGAGGAGGGAAAAGGAGATCAGGTAGTACTTTATCTGAGAGCTCAGTAAACCTCTTGTATATGGCATCATTGATCGGAATCATTATTCTTAACTACTTTTCTGGCAAGGAGACGCTCAAGCTGTATCAGAAAATTGAATCCTTTCAGGATGAATCTCTCAGAATGCTTGTTGTTGACAATTCCGCTGACGCAACCGAGAACGAACTGCTTCGGAGGTCAATACCATCCGAAGATTTGGTACTAGTGGGGAACAACCTAGGATACGCCGGTGGAAATAATCTAGGTATTAGACTTCTTGTTACCGATTCGGAGATAAGAACAATCGTTTTAATCAATCCGGACGTCGAGCTGAAAGAGAATATATTCCATGCTTTAGGGCAAAAGCTCTTTCAAAATAATGACTTGGCAGCAATCGGCCCTCGACTTTGTTTGAAAGGAGAAAGAAACAAAATCTTTTCAGACGGAGGGCTGCTACATTTTAAAAGATTCTTTTACCCAGGGCATCTAAATGCAAAAATGAACCGTTCCCAAGTACCAACGGAGGGGCTGAACAAAAATATCGGTTATGTAAATGGCTCGTTTTTTATGATCCGTGTTTCGGCTCTGGAAGCAATTGGACTACTGAATGAGAAGTTCTTTCTTTACTTTGAGGAAACAGAATGGTGCCACAGGGCTAAGACATTGGGTTGGCAGGTGGCTTCCGACACAACGGTTACTGCATATCAGGATATCAGTAATAATGGTGTTGTATATGAATACTATATGACTAGAAATCATTTCCTATTTCACTATCTATACTATAAAAAAGGGTTGCCCCGGCTTGCGTTGCACTATCTTAAGCATATTTTAATATACGTTTTCAACCAAGAGATCGATTCAAGTAAAAAGTGGCCATTTCTATGGGCAAGGATAAAGGGAATTGTAAAAGGCCTAATGAATAGTTGAGACTGTTCAACCCCGAGAAAAGCAGTATGCAATCAAGACCCCTTGTACACGTAAATCTAAAGTTTGGACATCACGGGCATAACTCCGGTTATGATGTTCTTTCTTCTTTTTTCCCTTATGCAAAGGTGTTAAGCTTGAACAGGAGCCGAGAGAGGATCAAGCACCTCGAAAGATTCAAGGATGAAAAACCTGGGATGTACTTATACAATTACTCCTTCAAAATGCTACGCTTGCTTTTTAATTTCCAAGTAAGAAGGAGCCTCCAGGAAAATAGTATTGTTCATTATTTGTACCCCGAGAATACACTGGCCTTCACGCCCTTCGATTTCCCAAGAACAACATCTATCGTATCAACCTTTCATCAACCTGAAGAATGGTTTGACGGGCTCTCCAAAACAGGCTCAGGCAGAAAAATGATGGATAATTTTAGAAGATCTCATGTTGCAATAGGTTTGGGGTCAAACCAAATTCCAGTGTTAACAAAAATATTTTCTTCCGAGAACGTGGAGTTCATTCCTCACGGTGTGGACACTGAATATTTCACCCCATCTTTTGTTGAAAAAGAAGCAAGGAATATTCTCATCTTGGGCAGTTGGTTGAGAGATTTTGATATGGCAGGCAAGGTCGTCGCTGCGTTCAAATCGATAGATGACAAGGTTAAATTCACTGTGATCTCGTCGCCCGATAACGAAAGATACTTCCGAAATTGCGACAATGTGCTTTTTAAAAAAAACATCTCTGATTTTGAATTGTTGGCAGAAATTCAAAAATCAGATCTGCTTTTCCTACCCCTAAACGGAGCAATTGCCAACAATGCGTTGTTGGAATGTATGTCATGTGGATTGCCAACAGTCATCACGAAACTAGACTCAATTAGAGACTACGTTACAGAAAAGGAGGCTATTTTTGTAAGCAAAAATGTTGATGATAGTATAAATGCTTTGGAGTTTTTGTTGAAGAGTGAAACCATAAGAAAGGAAAAAAGTGCCGCTGCCAGAGCAAAAGCATTAAGCTTTGATTGGCGTGTTATAGCCGAAAAGACTAAGAATGTTTACCAAAAGTTAGACTAATGTCCGTGACAAGGAATGTTTTATGGATTGCCCCCTACCCCGCCGACCCAAAGGCCCACGCTGCACCTTGGATAACATCTTTGGCCAGGGCATTGTCTTTGTCAGGCAAGATCAAACTTACTATCCTGTCAACGAGCTCGTCAATCAGTTCATCTACTTTAGAATTTGAAAAGGATGGATACAGGGTTATTCTTCTAAAGATGCTTCCGCCTAAGTGGGATGTAGTGACACTTTATCTGTTCCGTATACTCGCTTTAAGGAGGTGGCTGAAAAACAATCAGATGTCTTATGACCTGGTTCACGTTCATGGAACAGAGCATCAATTTGAGCTTGCCTCGATTGGGCTAAAAAAACCAACAGTTGTAAGTATTCAAGGAATTCTTTTCAGATATCTAAAAGCCTTGCCAGAAACATTCTCAAGCAAAAAAATAATATGGTTGCTTGGGTCGGTCTATGAAAAGTGGGGAATCCGGAAACATAAGCACTTTGTTTGCAGGACTCATTGGGATTCTGCTGCCGTGAGATTGCTTAATCCAACTGCTAGAATATTTATCGGATGGGAAATGATCCGCACCGACTTTTTTGTTGAGGAAGGAAACCAATTTGAAGAAAAAAGTAATATCCTCTTTTTAGGAGGGCTTAATTCAATAAAAGGGATAGCTGAAGCGTTGTACGTTTTTGATGCATTGGTTCAGGATGACGATCTCACATTAGTAATATTTGGAGATGGCAGTGTTAAAGATCTAAATGCGTTGATTCAGAGAAAACAGCTCGCCAACCTTAAAGTTGGCGTGAATGTCTTTCACAAAGGCAGAGCCTCCGCTGATCAGATAGTGAAAGAGATGTTGAATAGTAAGGTGCTGCTGCACCCATCGTATGTTGACAATAGTCCAAATAGTATTTGCGAGGCACAAGTGGTTGGGTTGCCAGTGGTAGCCTCAGATGTAGGGGGTGTTTCCTCACTTATTGAGCATTCTGAAACCGGTATCCTGGTATCTTTGGAGGTTGAGAGTATTATTCGGGGGATACGAATGTTAATGGAAGACAAAGCTCTTTCGAGAAGAATCTCTGTTCAAAGCAGAAAAATGGCAAGGGAACGACATGATACCCTAAAAGTTCTGGGAGAGTACCTCAACATATATAATAACCTAATCGAAGATGCTAAGACTTCTTTTTAGATCGATACTTTTCCTCTACCGGGTGATCGTTTATGTGATTGCGGCCAAAATTTGGAATCGGTTTACCCTGGCGGCCAATGGTGTAAAGATTGGAGATCGTTGGACAATCAATGGGTTCATTTCTATTGAATGTTTACCTGGATCCAGCATTGTGATTTCGCAAGGATTTAGAGCCAACAGTGGATCTTTTTTTAATAATATTGGCAGGCAGCAGAAAACATCGCTCATATGCAGAGAGGGAGGCCGTCTTTCGATCGGCGACAATGTCGGGCTGAGTGCCTCAACGATCGTTTGCCATGAAAGAATAACCATAGGTAGCAACGTCAGGTTTGGAGGCAATTGCGTTGTCTATGATACAGATTTCCATTCACTCAAGGCTGAGGAGCGAATAGCTATTCCGGAGGTAAAAACCAACATTGGCAAATCAGAGGTGATCATAGGCGATAATGTTTTCATAGGAGGGCATTGCACAATTCTGAAGGGAAGCGTCATCGGAGATAACTCTATCATTGGTGCAGGAGCTGTTGTTAGGGGAAGTAAAATTCCAGCCAATCAAATTTGGGGAGGGAACCCTGCCGTGTTTATCAAAGAGGTCAGAAACGAATGAGTTCGCAAAAAGTAAGTGTAATAACAGTAGTTTTTAATGCCGCCCAACTTCTAAAGGAAACGATAGAGAGTATTAGGAGTCAGTCCTACCAAAACATTGAGTATTTTGTGATAGACGGAGGTTCAACTGATGGAACCTTACAGGTAATAGAAGCCAATAGTGATATCATATCATCGTACGTCAGTGAAAAAGACGCAGGCATATACGATGCTATGAATAAAGGTATAGCATATGCGACGGGGGACTGGACAATTTTTCTGAACGCCGGTGACAAGTTTGTTGATGGGGAGACACTTTCAAAAGTAATTAGCAATGTCGCCAACGGACCCAAGCTAGTTTATGGTTCAGTGCTTTTAAGCGGCCATGGAAATACAAATAGGCTTGAGCCAAAGAGCCTTAGTTTTTTTAGCCTCCTATTTTGGGGCACCCGAACTCTCTGCCATCAATCGCTTTTAGTTCACCGTGATATTTTAATCAACTACAATTCCAACTACATTTTAAAAGGAGAGTTGGACTGGTACTTTAGGTTAATAGGCCACGAAAATTATACATATGCTCAGCAACTCGATTTCCCGGTTGCGGAATATTTATTGGGAGGTGTAGGTCAGAAAAAGTTTGTCAGGAATTTAGTTGAAACGATTATTGTCCTAACCAGGCATGGCGGTCCACTTGCAATTATTTCGCTCCCCGTTCTTATTTATCGACTTTTAAAATACTAAAAATCCTATTAATGATAAGCTTTATAATGCCTGCAAAGAACGCAGCCTCCTATATAAGAGAATCCATTCTTTCCCTGCAAAAGGAGAAAACTGTTAAATGGGAGCTTATTGTGGTAAATGATAGTTCGGAGGATGATACGTATAAAATCGTGCATGAAGTTTCCTTAAAGGATTCAAGGATTAAGATTTATAACAACACAGGCACGGGCAAAGTACAGGGCCTCAATTACGGTTTCAGTCTTTCTGAGGGACAGATAATCAAATGCATAGATGCCGATGATGTTTTGCTCCCAGCTTTTTTTGCAAAGTATGATGATTTGAAAAATTTTGATGCCCATTGCCATGACAGCTTCGTGGTTGATCAAAAGCTAAAGACAATAGGCAACTACTACGTTAACAAATCTATCATTTCGGCAACCTATGAAGATGTTCTGAAATACATGATCAGCATTCCGAGGTGGGCTTGGTCAATGAAAAGAGAAATAGCGGAACAGGTATTCCCGATGCCAGAAGACCTGCCTTTTGAGGATGTTTGGTTCTCGTTCATGATAAAGAGGCGAGCCGAAGACATACTACACATCAAAGAAAAACTTTACCTATACCGGCAGCATACTAATCAGACCTTTGGAGGAATATTGAATTATGGCAAGGCAAAAGTAAACTTTAGAGCTCGCAGAATGCTTCAACTTGTTGATTGTCTTCTGAAAAATAGGGAGAGATTAGGTATGCATCAATCGGATATTTTTGATTATTCAGTGGAATACAACTCATTACTTACGGGAGGCTTTAAAACTGGAAATATATTACGATCCAAGCTAAAGACTCTTCACAAAGGTAAACTCCTGCTAATTTGTTTCTTTCCATCCGCAGCGTCTATCGTAACCCGAATCAAGTGGAAGTTTGATGATTTAAAACATTAGTTTTGCCTAAATTTACAAGTTAACGTTTTTGAATCTCAAGATGAAGTTTACCTATCGATGATATTTACGATTAACATCCTTCAGAGGGATATCAAAATTGAGCCTGCATATGTTTTTCTATGTCTAGCAATAATTTCATTGCCAATTAATAAGGAGTTAGCTGGTCCTTTCAGGTTCACAGACATTTTTTTGGTTTTATCCCTTTTGTCTGTGATTGGTAGAATAAAAATATCACAATCGCTTTTTCAGATAATATTGGCTCTGCTAGTTATTATTTCAATCAGTAGCGTGATTGGGTTCTGGGCTTTTGGAGTTAGGAACATTCAAAACATTGGATTTATTTATAAATTTCTAGTGCCCATTTTTCCAATTTTCATACTTAATTCAATACGGATAAGTCCTAGTCGGCTGAAAACGCTTAACAAATTACTTTTGTGGACGTTCTTCTTCCTGAGTGCCTGGGTATACATCTACCTGTTTCTCAGGATAACTGGCAGAATTCACGGTGTTTTTAGGCCAAGTTTTCCCTTTTCTGGTAACTTATATCAATCTGACGCACACCTTTATTCTTGCTACTTGGCGATGAGCCTTGTCATGTACAATTTTCACTGGAAAAAAATCTTTGGGCATCATCATTTTATGGTGATATTTATCAACGTCGCGTCGGTGCCGGCCATGGTTTTGACGGGTTCAAAGACAGGCATAGCCGTATTGATGTTCTCTCAATTGTTGCACATTCTTATTAGCTTCAGAAGTTTTCGCACTGTTAGAAAGCAGACGGTTTACCTGGCCGTTATCATTTTGATTGGAGGCATTTACCTTATTTCAAAGATCGATTTCGATAGAGGTTTGATAGCGCTTGCGGAAAGAGCGATGGATTTCAACAGTGGGGATGATAGCTCAATGAGTCGCATAAGAAAGCTTCTCTTGTCGTTTGAGCAGACGTCGGCCACGTTTTTCTTGTTTGGCGTTGGGCTTATTTCTAATTACGTAACATGGTACGATGGCCTTATTGGCTCAACCAATGGATTTCTTGGGGTTTTCGGGCTAGTTCTAATGGTTTTTATTATTGTTGGGCTTGTTAGAAGTACGTTTTTTCTGGCAAAGAATAATAATCGAATTCCGTACTTTGCTCCTTTCTTGATAGTACTTTGCACATATATTTTGGCTAATTTAATCACCGAATATTATCTGGTGACGAGAGGTGTGCTTCCTACTTCGGTGTTTTTGATGTTGCTCCATCTACAAATTTCTGAGCCGGATAAAAATGCCGTAATTCCATTGAGCAAAAGTAGCACATTATGAAAATCAGCATAATAACGGTTGTTTATAACAACTCACAGTTTATTGAGGGTTGTATCCTCTCTGTGCTGAACCAATCCTACGAAGATATCGAATATATTATCATAGATGGCTGCTCAACTGACGGTACTCTTGAAAAAATAAAGAGGTATTCGGATAGAATTTCAAAGATCGTTAGCGAACCTGATCAAGGAATATACGATGCAATGAATAAGGGAATCAGTCTGGCGACGGGCGAAATAGTTGGTATTTTGAACGCCGATGATTTTTACGTCGATGGTGATGTAATTACAAAGATAGCAGCGGCATTTGAAGACGAGTCAGTTGACGTGTCTTATGCAGACGTAAAATATGTTAAAAGAGATAATGTCGGTGAAGTCGTGAGGTCGTGGCGTAGCGGCGCATTTGATAAGGACAGGTTTTACTACGGGTGGTCACCTCCCCACCCAACTTTCTTTGTTCGAAGGACTATTTACCAAAAGTATGGCCTATACGATCCAACCCTTAATATTTCGGCAGACTACGAGATGATGTTGAGACTCTTATTTGTACAAGAGATTAAATGTATCTACCTGCCTCAGGTTATCATAAAAATGAGGGATGGAGGAGTAAGCAACAGATCTATTAAAAATAGAGTTCAAGCGAATAGGGAAGATAGAAAAGCGTGGAAAATAAATAAAATAAAACCAAAGCTCTATACTCTTAGTCTAAAGCCTTTGAGAAAACTTGGTCAGTTTTTTTAGAGGATTCAGTACTAGAGATTACAAGAAAAAAGGTCGACTTGGACGTTCAACACAACTCAATAGATTTGAAGATGTTCATTTTGCACTATTTTATCTCATCAAAAAAAATGAATTTAAAAGAAGTTACAGAGCCCAAAAAAAGGAGCTCATTTCTCATGTTTTTTACCAGTGCGTTATTCTCAATGCTCCTTTCAGGATGTATTCCAAATGGGAAATTGATTTATTTTCAAGGGACTCGCTCAACGGAAAACCACGGACCATTTTCATCTTCCTCGACAGGCGGTTATAGGCTGGAGCACGGTGATATAATTAGCGTTGAAATAAGGTCAATTGATCCCGCTGTCACCGAAATATTTGAGTCAAAAAGTAATTCAATTAGGGCTACGCAACTTGATCCCGCAGCAAATGCGAACTACTTTTCTGGTTACGATGTAAAAGAGAGTGGCGAAGTGGAGATTCCGCTAATCGGAAATATATATGTTGAGGGAAAAACATTGCAAGAGTCTAAAACCCTAATCGAAGAAGCCCTTCGACTTTATATGATAGATCCATTCGTTTTAGTTAGAATGGGTGGAATAACTTATACTGCATTTGGTGAATTTAATAAACCGGGCAGATACAATGTTTTGAAAGATCGGGTAACAATCTTTGAAGCTATTGCTAATGCCGGGGATTTAACCAATGAAGGAAACCGACAGAAAGTGACTTTTATTAGACAGACTACGGACGGCCAAGTTGTTCAATTTGTAGACCTTACTGAGATCGAGATAATTGATAGCCCATTTTACTATATAAAGCAGGGAGATCAAATATATGTTGAACCACTAAAAATAAAGGAATTTAAATCTGTTGTCGGCTCTTTAAAGGACATAGCCATTATTGTCGGGGCTGTTTCTTCGATTGCGCTATTTTTTATTTTGGTAAACAACTAATTGGTATGTCAACTCTAAACAAGAAAAACTATCTTAAGTACCTTGGCAGGAGTAAAGATAAAGATACAATTGATATACATTCCTATTTATTGCGTTTGTGGGACTATAAAATTTGGTTTTTCCTTTCTCTGATTTCATTCTCCTTTTTTGCTCTTGTTATAAATGAGTATTCTACGCCTCGATATTTAGTCAAGGCTAGTTTGGATATTGTCGATCAGAAGAAGAGTGCATCCCAAACATTTATGAAGGAACTTGAGTTCTTTAGCCCTA
Source organism: Imperialibacter sp. (assembly GCF_040222385.1). Classification (GTDB taxonomy): domain Bacteria; phylum Bacteroidota; class Bacteroidia; order Cytophagales; family Cyclobacteriaceae; genus Imperialibacter. Next base: position 40,681 of record NZ_JAVKDF010000040.1, on the reverse strand, counting down.
CTACCAATATCGAAAATGAAATAGAAGTCCTTAGCTCGTATGACTTAATCAAAAAGGTTACAGAATCTCTAAACCTCAATATTGATTTAGAAGAAGTAAGCCCGATGTCTGAGGCCTATGAGGATGTGGACTTTTTTACTTGCAGACTTATTGAAACAACTGGTGATGGGCACCGCAAAACATTCCTATTTAAGATAGTGGATGAAAATGGAGGGTACATTTCTTCGCAAGGGAACGGGAACTTGGGCGTTGATAGCGTAAGAATTGTCTTAGGTGTGCCAATTCAGTTTCACGGGTTCATTGTTCAAATTGAGAAAAAAGAAGACATAGAATTATCGCATTTGGGAAGGACATTCAGAATTAACTATTCTCATCCTGGTCAGTATGCACTAGTTTTAAAAGAGAGGATTCAAATTAAACCAATCAGTAATAAGACGAGCATTGTTGAATTGAGCCTTAGTTCCACTAAGCCCGAACTGGATATCGAAATTTTGGATGAGCTCATGTCTTCTTACTTGATCAGGGAATTAGAGTTGAAAAACAAATCGGCCAATGAGGCAATAGATTTCATTGACAATCAATTAAAAAGCGTTAAAGAGAATCTTTTGATTGCGGAGGCAAAACTAGAGGATTTTAGGTCAGAGAACAAAATCATAAATATCAACCAAGAGGGAATCTCAACATTGAACAAACTGCACGAACTTGAAAAGGACTACGCCCGATATCAAGTGCAACTTAAGTATTGTTCATACACTCTTGACTACCTTAGTAAGACTGATGCGGGTATTTTAATAAGTCCTTCGACGGCCGGAATTACAGATCCAGTTTTAAATGATTTGGTTTCCAGCCTAAATAGTTTAATTAACCAATACTCAAGGTTGCGGACTGCCGTTTCAGAAATCAATCCGCAACTACTGTCTCTGGCATCACAAATTGCAGTTAAGTTGCGAGCGGTAACAGAAAATATTCGTAATCAACGTAACACCTTAGAAATTCAAATTGGCAGCATTGAAAAACTCATTAAAGAGGTTGAGTTGAATTTAGATAGAGTACCCAATGATGAAAGAAGGCTAATTAATATTCAGAGGGAATTTGACTTAAATGAGGAGGTCTATATTTATTTGCTGAAGCAGAAGTCTGAAGCAGAAATCGCAAAGGAAGGCAATGAAACTTCTTCGAGATTAGTCGATCCAGCATATGTTTCCAGCCGAATTTACCCAAGGAGCAACTTTAATGTTTCCGTTGCTATAATTTTTGGTTTTTTCATGCCGATACTGGGAATAGGGTTTTACGATTTTTTTCGAACAACTATTCATTCGCCACTTGATATTACGAGAGGAACAGATATTCCTATTATTGGGTGTCTACCAGCTGTATCAATGAACAAAGCAAAGTTTCCGAACTTACAATTTGAACAAATCTCTGAAGACTTGAAGGACTTTTGGGTTAGCATGAGCCTTTTACTGCCCTCCAAGGAATATCCAAAGACCATTTTGTATTTATCCTATTTACAAGGCGAAGGGAAATCTTTTTCTTCGTTAAATACGGCTATTCTTGCTGCAAACTCTGGTTATTCTACTTTGATAGTTGATTTAGACAATGGAAATAAAAATTTATCCTCGCTTTTTGGCTACACAGGTTTTGAAGGAGTGGAAGAGTTTTTTATCGAGAATATGAATTTGGATAAACTTGCAAGAAAAACTGACATTGGGGGCCTTGAAATTATTCAACTTGGCGCAGCTAAGGATTATTCCACTATTCTGATGAATAAGCCTAAACTTGAGATGCTTTTGGAAAGGTTAAAAAAGACGTATGACTGCGTCGTTTTCGATAGCTCATCCTTAGAGTTGACGCCGGACGCACTAACGCTGAGCACTTTTGTGGATTTTTCGGTATTTGTCGTCTCGCATAAAAAAACACAGCTTCGAACGGTAGAGATTTTGAATCAATTAAAGACGAAAATTATCAGTTCGGAAATAGGAATTCTATACAACAATCTGAATTAGATGGATGACTGATGTCAAACTATTTATTTCGAGAAGCGATCTGATTTTGATAGAAGCCTGTGCTAAACTAAAGCATTTATTTTAGATGGATAGTGAACAACCCATTCTGATTTTAGGTTTCGGCAGGTCAGGTACCACCTGGATGTCGGATATTATTTCAAAATCTCTTGGTGGGTTGATACTCTTTGAACCGATGCATCCCGAGGTTTTATCATTTGCAAAACACGCCTGCTATTCTAGCGGGTTAAATGATGAAATGAATAACCAATTATCGAAACACCTTAAAAGTTGTCTCGGCAAAGAAGTCGATAACCGTTGGCTAATTCGAAATCATTTATCCGCTAATTTACAGGAGGTGAATGAAAAGTATGTGGAAATGATTTGGCGAGAATCTGATATTATTGGAATGAAATTGATTAGAGGAAACTTTATGATTCCCTGGCTATATCAGAATGTTTCGAAAAGGATCATATACTTAGAACGAGAAGTTAAGTCCGTTGTTGCCTCTATTCTTAAAAGGCCGCAGTTTTGGATGGAGTTTGGCTTTGATTTCCACTACCATAAATTTACTGCCGAAGTTATCAACGGTAAGTATCGCTTTTTATGGAATGAAAAGGAAATGAAAAGTCTGTTAGAAGGATTGGAATTCGAATATGAAAAGATCACCGTGATGTGGGCTTTAACGAGCATAGTTGCAAACTATGAGTTAGGCAAACTGGGTATTCCGGTTTATAGCTACGAAAAACTTTATAAAGATCCGTATAAAGTTACCAGAGAAATACTAACTAATCTTTCAGGTCGAAATGTGGCAATACACCCCTCCTATATTTTCACCCCTTCGATGCTGACACACAAGACGAGCCATGACCTTAGAATTGAAGATAGTTTTTTCCACGAAGCAGATGTGTCGGTATTTTGGAGAGAAAGGATAACTAATGCTCAATCAACTAGAATAGATTATATTATGAACAGAATTGGCCGAGCGGCCGTTTGAATTAAACCCTACCTTTTTCAGCGATGAGGCAACCTCCCGTCAACCTGGTTTTTTTAGGCACGAAGACATTTAAGGCAAATAATATTACGTTTCTTGAAAATTTTATTCAGCTTCTACAGGAACGAGTTGCTGTATCGCTGATTATTGGCTCCTCCATCGATCGGTCGTTAATTAATTCGAGCTGTGAGGTCTACGTATATAAGAAGAATTTTTTTTTCAATTTCAAAGGACTGGTCTTTGGCGCCTTTGCCCTAAAAAGTTTCCTTAAAACACACCGCAAGCCTGACGTGCTTGTTAATCTCTCCGATCCGTTTCCATCTGGAATATTGGTTAACTTATTCAGTCTCTATTATGGCATTCCCTCAATAACACGTGTAACCGGAGATATTCTTGGCGAAAAGGACAGGGCCTCTGGTGTTTTACGAAAGGCAGTGAAGTATGTCATCTACAATCTCCTTATTTTGTCCCTTTTTAAAACAACAAATAAGCTTGTCGTCTTAGGGCAGGATTCAAAAAATAAATTTGCGAGAAGGGGGTTCAGCCAAGACAGACTGGTTGTTTTGCCTCAACCTTTTAAGGCGGATCTTTTTCCGCAATCATCTTTCAGAAAAAGGGGTGCGCTAAAAAAATCATTGGGCTTTAAACCGGAGCGCAAACTCATTTTGTACGTGGGAACCCTGTCATACGGAAAAGGAGCGGACCGGCTAATTGAAATAATAAAGCGTGTTACCTTGCAAAGTGATGAATACCAGTTTTGTATCATTGGGCTTGGCCCTTTTCAGGAAAATTTTGAAGCTAATTCCGATGCCAGGATCAGGTATGAGGGTTTTGTATCAAGGGAAAACATTTCAAATTACTACCAAGCTAGTGATCTATTTATTTATCCCACCAGAAGTGATTCATTGCCTAATGTAATTATCGAGGCTATATCTAGCGGTTTACCCATTGCCGCCTCTCCTGTTGCTGAAATACCTTATTTGGTAATGAATACGATGGTTAGTGTTGATGAATTTGTGAAATATATATTGAATGGAAAATTTGTTCCCGAACAAAGGCCGGATTGGTTTAATTGGGTCAGGCAGCGAGAAATGTATCTCGACCTACTAGATAGCGTTTCGAAGGGCAAGCAAGCCAAGATCGGATAGACGATGAGAATGGACCCTTTGAAGAGGATTAGTCAATCAAATATTTTTAGAAAGCTCACCGGTGTGACACTTGTGCAAGTAGCGGGGGCATTCCTGGGCTTATTGAGTCAAACCGTTCTGGCAAGAATATTGGGTGTCAGTGATTTTGGGTTGATTACTTATATTTTTTCATGGATAGTTTTGATTTCTTTATTTGCTCGTCTTGGTTTTGACAACTCTTTGATAGTTAAAATTTCGAATACGATTGAAAGCCGCAAGTGGTCATTGCTTGGCTGGTATTTGTCCATTCCGCCGCTATTTATTATGGCGTCAAGTTTACTGATCGGTTCTTTGGTGCTATTATTTCTCTATATATTCCAGATACCTAATTTTTCTGTATGGGCAATTTCTTTGTTAGTCTTGCTGCCAATCATTTCCTATTTAAATTTGAACCAAAGCATATTAATTGCCTTTAAAAAGACAATTATTTCTAACATTCCAGTTTTAATAATTAGGCATTTCGTTCTTATTTTAGTGATGGTTCTTACGGTCGTTATCAACGATGCCTTGATAAGCCCGTTTTATGCTCAAGTTGCGAATGCTTTTGCATTCTTTACTGGGGCATTGGTTTCTGGTTACTGGATTAACAAGGAAAAAGCAACTTTAGAGTTACACTTGCACAAAAGTGAAAAAGCTAACCCATTTAGACTCGTTGCAGAATCGTTTCCTTTTTTGATCTTTAGCGGCACAAGTATCTTAAACCAGCACGCAGATGTATTAATCCTGGGGGTTTTTAGGGCACCTGAAGAGGTAGGAATTTATGGTGCAGTGTCCAAGGTTATTATGCTAATCTCCTTTTCATCCATAGTCGCAAACATAACAATTAAGCCATATATAACTCGATCAAGAAAGCAGGATGGCAATAAAGAGCTGGAGAGACAGCTTTTTTTTCTCAATTTATTTGTGAGTGCTTCGTCGTTTGTTCTTTTCCTGCTAATTGTTGTTTTCGGGGAAAGGTTGCTAGGGATATTTGGAAATGACTTTATCCCTGGATACAATGTTTTATTGATACTCTCATTTGGGAAACTTTTCGCCGTCAGCACGGGGCCTGTTGGAATTCTATTAATGCTTTCAGGTAGCGATAAAATAGGGTCTCGTCTGGAGCTTCTGTTTGCAATGGTCAACATTGTCTTAAATTTTGCGCTGATTCCGTTTTATGGAATAACTGGTGCGGCTATTGCCACAGTAACATCATGGATCATGAGGAATTTGGTGATGTTGATTATTGTGAGAAAGAAACTGAAGATCAACCCAACTGTATTTAACTATACACAGATAAAAGGCCTAGTAAATGGATTTAAAAAATAAGCAAAAGGTTTTCCTTATTGGTGCCCCAAAATCCGGAACTACCTCATTGCACCACCTTATTAATTATCATCCAAATATTTGCCTCTCGAAGTATAAAGAGACCAGATTCTTTCTGGATGACGAATTGTTTTCGGAGGGAGTTAATTTCTTTTACAACAAGTATTTTGATAAATCTGCGTTGAGCGAGAAAATTCAATATATTGGTGAATCAACACCTGCATACTTGGGAAACGCCCACATCGTAGCTAAAAGGATTCAAGAAACCTTCAAAAATGATGATTTGAAGTTTATTGTCATCTTGAGAAATCCAACCGACAGGGCTTGGTCCAATTACCTTCATAGGAAAGTTAATCTTGTAGAGTTGAAGTCATTTCGTGAGGCTGTTGATGAAGATATCAATGGTCTAAGAGATGGTAAACCCATTTTCCATAGATATTTTTCTTGTGGCTTGTATTCAATTCAACTTAAGGCATGGTTCAAATGTTTTAGCCCTTCCAAGTTCCTTATACTATTTTATGATGAACTGAAAGATGAGACAAAACTGCTTGAAAAGATTTTCGATTTCCTGAAAATTCCTCCAATTGGCCGACTGGAGTTCACAAAGAAACTAAATGTATCAAGCCAGCCAAGGTCTCTATATTTATCATCCCTCGTCAGAAATAGTGGGCTAGGTAAATTATTTCGTAAAATTGTTCCTAAGCATAAGCAACATATGGTTAGGACTTTTGTAAGACAACTAATTAAAAAGAAAGCAAGGTTCAGGGAGGAGATGCCAAAAGAGTTAAGGGACTATATGGTTAGATTATACAAATCAGAAATTTTGAACCTTGAAGAACTGCTTTCCAGAGACTTATCTGAATGGAAATGATCACTTTTAAATCAAAACGGTGGATTTCACAATTGCGTCCGCAGGATTGTCGGGAACGGCTACACTTTATGGCATGCATGGGCTTCACCTGGAAATTTGGTGCAAAAATATTTCTAATTTTAGGGCATCCAGTTAAGCGTTTTTATCCTCAATGCTGACAACAGGTTAAGTCAGGTTCGATTGGCTCACCGTTTGAGACCCTTTTTTGGAAATAATGACGAAAGGTTTCGAAGGTGCTTTTAAAATAGCTTCTACAAAAAGATTGAGCACTTCCTTCGATCTAGGAATTTCTTGTAATTAGAAAAGTTCTAATTTAGAGAGCAACATATCCAAGTCTCCGAAAAGCAAAAAGCCCAAACACGTTGTATTTTTTTTGTGAAGTTCAAATGAATTGCAAATTTGTCATTACAGCCTTCTTAAGAAGATTAATATACTTGGTTATAAATTTGAATCGGAAGGCGGCTAAATACGAGCCTATAGCCGCCAACATTCAAACTAGATTGAATTCAATTTATTGAAAGGATTAGAATTCGTGGAAACCTTATTAAAAATTAAAATTTCACAATGGGGGGAATTGGGTTAAAAGTTAGCAAAGGAGACTTGCATCGTGCCATTATCTTTTTAGTTCCAATTTCTGAGGTTTTCAGAAAATTCTATATTGATGGGCCGATTCATATATCGCTTCCCATAGTTATAGATCTTTTTGCATTTCTTCTTTTTCTTTATTCATTGGCTAAAGGTGAGCAAATAAAAATATATGTTAAACTTGCTTTAATTGTGGCCTTCGTAGTATTGTCTACATCCATTTACCATTCATTGGTAAATATCAATACAGCGCATTCATCAAGCCTTACTTCTATATTTGGAGCCTATATTTTATTAATTGCACTAACCTATATTTTATCAGCCGATGAACAAGGTGGCTATTTAGGTTTGTTATCAAGATCTTTTATAATTTCTGGCATTTTGCTCGTGCTAATGCTAGTTATATTTGAAGCGTTCGATTTTCAAAAGGAATTTTTCGACAAAGAGTTAAAAGTGTCAGCAAGATCAAGATTAAATTCGGAGGGAATTACGTCCGATATTAGAAGGAGTTCAGGGCTTTCAGGGTTAGGTATGGGTGCTTTTGGCTCTTTTATGGAAGTGTCAATTTTTATGGTACTGTCATTGACCGTTAAAAACATCAAGTACAGAAATACTTTGTTATTCCTAAAGATTCTATTTTCGTTAATTTTGGTCTACGTAACATTCATTTTCCTTCAATCCAGAAGCTTTCTTTTGGCAGTTGCCGCTGGATTAATTGTATTCTATTTTTTAGACTTTTCTACTCGTAGTGATAGAAACAGACTCATTTTGTTGAGCGGCTTTCTTTTGATTTCTCTGATATCTTTGCTGGTAGCGCCGTATGTTTTTGACTGGATGGCCTCAATGGGGTCGGAAGCGCTTGGAAAAAGGCTTGATCTTTTACATTTAGGTTATATCACCGCAAGCAGGAATCCATTCTTTGGCAGTGGGTTCGATGCAGAGGTTTATTATTACCACGCAGCTAGCATTGTTCATAACCATTATATGGCGTACATTATGAGCATTGGACTATTACCCTCTCTCCTCTATTTTTCTTTATATTTCTATGCGTTTATAAACGGGATAAAATATATTGCCGCACAGAGAAATGATAATAGGTTAATAGTCATTGGATTTTTAGCAGCACTCACAGCAATAGTAGTAGAAAATAACCTTTATCAAGGGCTTACAACGCCGATCGTTTATATTGTCTTACCTGTCTTATTTACTCTGAGGAATAAAGAAAGTAGCAGTCTCGTAAGCTAACCTGGAATTCGTCTGTTCAAGAGCTGAAAAGGTAATCACTTTTAATCGTATATATAAAAAAGTCACGGTTCTGAAAGACACAGATTACAAATTCCATCAGAGCTCACGAGGCTTGTCATCTTGTTATATAAAAATGGTGCAAGGTTCAGTTATAAATCTTAGTTACCTTTACTTTGCAAATGGGCTGTTTGAATGAGATGACACCAACGCTTTCATGAATAGTATCAATTTAGATTTCCTCGTAATAGGAGTGCAAAAATCAGCCAGTTCGTGGTTGTATTATTGTTTAAAGGAACATCCCGAATTAATATTACCTGCTTACAAGAAGGAGAGGGAATATATTGGCGGGCCTTTGTACAATGAGAAGGGTGGAATAAAATGGTACTACACCTTATTTGACATCGAAAACAAAAATAATAAGAAAGTCGGAGATGTGTCGGTAGAGTACTTTTTTGATAATACTTCCCCAATCGAAATCCAAAAAAATTTACCTCATTGTAATTTTATTCTTCTTTTAAGAAACCCGGTAGATCGGTTTAAATCAGCGTACTTTTGGTACCTAAGAAAAGGGCTGATTGACAGGGACGTTGACATCAATGCTCAAATTATAAAAGCTATTGATCAGAATCGATCTAACGAAATTGAGCCAATCGTTTTAGACCTTTTGTCTCGGGGATACTATGAAGAGCAACTGGATTGCTTTTTGGCAGAATTTAAACCAGGGCAATTCTATGTTGCTTTCTACGAAGAAATTGAGGCAGATTCACAAAAAGTATTAGCTGATATTTATTCATTTCTTAACGTTAAATCTGACTTTGTTCCAACATCCATAAACTCCAGGCCAAAAAAAAATTCCTACAATTCTTTTCTAATACACGCCGAAAGACTGGGAAGTAAAAATCGGGTCATTTCTAAATTTGCAAACTTTAGCAACCAGGTATTTGCAAACTTTTTTAACAAGAACTTAAAGCAAAACATTTTTGATCCAAAAGTAATGAGTTTGTTAAATGACCATTACAAGCAAAAAAACATTGGGCTCTCCAAAAAATTGAAAAGTTTAAGTAATGGAAAAAAGCTTCTCAACAGTGTTAACATCTTTTGGAAATGGTGACCTCCATTATAAACTTTTTTAAAAAAAGCGCTAAATACTCACAAGGTTTCCTTGGTTTAAATAAAAGAGACATCGTTCTGGTCTCATTCCCAAAGTCCGGGAGTACATGGATTAGATTTATCTTGTGTAATTATATTTTTCTAAGTGAAAAAAATCCGAAGACGGTGTCTTTCAGGGAAGTTGATGATTTAATGCCCGAATTTGGCATAAGCAATCTTACACGAAGGTGGCCATTCGACTTTATCCCTCGTTTCGTCAAAACTCATTGGAAATGGAATCCTTTATTTGCAGGAAAAATGAGCCTCCTCATCGTGAGAGATCCTCGGGATACCATGGTTTCTTACTATAACTACAGAAACAAGCAGGTGTCGGCAGTGAATCCAGAGGATTTCCAAACGTTTATCAGAAGCAAAAAATTTGGTCTGGAAGCTTGGTTCAAACATTTAAAATCGTGGGAGAAAAAGGCAACTTGCGTTATCAGGTACGAAGACATGAAGAGAGACGGATTAAAGGAAATTTCGGTTTCTTTGCAGAAGTTAAGTCTTGATATCAACACTGAAATTTTATCAATGGCATTTGACAATGCCGCTTTTGACAAGTTAAAAGCAAATGAGCAGACTCACGGTATGTCGAAAATGAACTTCTTTTCCGAGGGTCAAATGTTTTTCAATAAAGGGAAAACCAATCAATGGGTTGAATACTTTTCAGAAAGAGATTTAGAGTATTATCAAGAATTGAAAAGTAAGTATCGGCTAAATGCATACTAGCAAAGCACAAAAGACGTCCGTAATATTCTTCACTAATTTCCCTCCCCCCTACACTGGCCACACTGTGAATAACGAGTTGGTATTTGGGTGGCTTAACGACGCGCAAAAGAATAAGATTAATATCTCGCATCGTGCAGGGCGACTTCAGTCAACCGGATTGTTTCGAATAGGCGGTATTGTCTCTCACTTTCAAAAATTAATCGAGTTGCGAAAGGAGCTCAGGCGAAGGAGATATAGTTGCTTGTACATGACTTTCTCTCATTCGACGCTTGGATTCTTTAAAAATTATGTGACTGTATTGGCTGCGAAGGGAAAAGTGAACTCCATTATTGGCCACATACACACAGGAAGTTATTCGTCTCTGTTTCAAAAAAAACTGGTAGCACTTTTTACCCCGTCGTTCGTCAGGACTGTTGATCGATTCATATTTCTAAGTGAGAATATGTACGAGCAATGTGCTTCTTATATTCCTGCCAGTAAAAAGTTTGTGCTTGAGAATACGTTAAGTAAAGAACTGCTGGTCACAAAAGAGGAAGTAGAGTTAAAGATTCGTAGCCGGAAAAAGGAAGATACATTTCAACTGATCTATATTTCCAATATGATCCCCACTAAAGGATATAAGGATCTGGCAAAAGCCCTCGTCTTGCTTTCGGGGAATTCGAATATTGATTTCCATGCAACTTTTATCGGCGGTTGGATGGCGAAATCCGATGAATTGGAATTTTTGAGTTTTCTGTCCGAGAATAAACTTGAGAAATTTGTTACTGTGCTTGGTGCCATCTCCGACCGGAAAGCACTTCGACGGGCGCTTTTGGAGGCCCATGTTTTTATATTGCCAACCTACTATCCGACAGAATGTCAACCAGTCAGTATAATTGAAGCGATGAATGCTGGCAATGCCATAATTTCTACCTTTCACGCAGCAATTCCAGAGTATGTAAAGACGGATGTGAATGGTGTCTTGGTGGAAAAAATGTCACCGCTGCAAATACGTGATGCAATAGTCCGATTACACGACTTTCAATATTGGATTGAATGTGCCACTAATTCGAGGAGGGTATTTGAAGAGAAGTTTCATCCTGACATTGTTAAATTGAAGTTTATGGGTTTTTTGGAAACTTTGAAGTAGGAACGTATTCTCGCCATCAATTAAAACAGACACGAATTGATCAGACTTTATAACACCTTCGAAATAGCAGTTCCTCTTTGGGATTGGATAATTGAGAAATTTGAATCTCGGGGTTTGAAAACGTGGGCAGTAATAAGCAAAGGGATTTATAGAGCTAAACCAAGTAATATTAGTCAGCACGTTCAATATGTTTGGACGATACCATTTCTGAGGAAATATAAGTTAGTCTCCCATTTAACTTACTTCTTGCTGACACCCATCAAAATCTTATGGAGCAGGCCTAAAGTCAATATTTTTTATACGCAACCCCCTCTATTTTACATTTTGGGGGCTTTTTGTTCAAGATTGGTCAGAATTCCCTATGTTGTTCACATAATGGACTTTCAACCTGAATTGCTGGTGGTCATGGGAAAGCTTAGACGCACGGGGCCGGTTTATAAGCTGCTTAATTTTCTTGGCCTAAGAGCACTTAAGAAAGCTGAAGAGGTAATCGTAATTGGTCGGTGTATGCAAAGCCTATTAGTCAGGAAGGGTGTGAATGAGAAAAGAATCCAACTGATTCACAACGTTTCAACCTACAGCCCCGGCGCAGTAGTAAATACTGGCATTAAGTCTGACATTGGGCTGGCGGGCAAATCGATAATACTTTATTCGGGCAATATGGGTGTGGCCCATGAGTTCGAAACAATTCTTGGCGTTTCGAAAAGACTGGCGAGGTTTTCTAGTCTTCATTTTTTGTTTGTTGGAAAAGGCGTACACAGGAGTCTAATAGAAAACTTTATTGCTGACCAGTCTCCTGTCAACGTTTCGTTGATTGATTATCTACCTGACGACAAGTTTCAAGAAGTTTCCCAGGAGTCTTTAGCGCACTTTATTTCTTTAAAAAGTGGCTATGAGGGCCTGATGGTACCAAGTAAGTTCTATAGTTCCATTGCAGCTGGCAAGCCAGTAATTTATGAAGGAGGCAACAGTTCTGAGATTGCACTATTGATTGCAGAACATGGGTTGGGAAAAAGCGTTCTGAACGGCGATATTGATGAAATGGAGCGCTATATAGTGTCGCTTGTAGAAGACCCAGGATTAGTAAGGCAGATATCAAAAAATTGTCGGGCTACGCACGATGGCAACTTTAGACCATCAATTATAGCACAGAATTATTTACAATGTATAGATGAAGTTATCAAAAGAAGGGAGTAATCTTGTTTTTCTTATCGGAGCAGCCCGCTCAGGAACAAAAATGTTGAGGGACGTGCTTGCCCGGCATCCAGGCATTAGTAAAGTCCCATACGACATAAACTTTGTCTGGAGGTGGGGAAACGAGTCGTTAGAGCATGACGAATTAAGTCCTGCTAACTATTCTGCTAAGAATAAGCATCGGATACACGAATATTTGGAGAGATATGCCAAGAAAGGAGATTACTTGATTGAGAAATCGGTTTCGAATACCATCAGAATCCCATTCCTGCAGAGGAATTACCCTGACGCAAAGTATATATTTCTGTATCGAAACGGAATTGACGTCTGCGAGTCAGTAATCCGACAATGGAAGGCCCCTCTTGACAGCAAATACCTTCTCCAAAAGATGAGAAATATGCCTCCTTCTTTGTTAATTAACTACGGAATGAAGTTTTTGAAGAGAAATCTCATTAAAAGGAAAAATGATTTCTTTTGGGGAGTCAACTTCCCAGGAATGTCGAAAGATCTTCAATTTAAATCAATAGATCAAATAGTTGCGCAACAATGGACATATTGTGTTGGTAAAATGCTTGAAGCCCGGGAATTAATAGATTCCGGTCGGCTTATCGAAATTAAATATGAAGACCTTGTTTACAACTCTGAAGCTGTGCTCGAGCGTATCTTTAAATTTATAGACCCGCAATTCTCTATTATGCCAACCGAAAAAGATTTGATAACAAGTGACCACGTGGGGAGGGGCAAATCCAATTTTCTCGAAGAACAGTTAATTGTAATTTTACCAATTGTTGAGTCGACGATGAAAAAAATTGACAGCTTATGATGAATATTCCCTTTTCGCCACCATTTATTGATGAAGACACAATAACTGAAGTAACTGATACGCTAAGATCAGGTTGGATAACTACTGGCCCCAAAGTAAAGGAGTTAGAAGATCTCATCGCAAAGTTCAATCAGTGTGATTCTGCTGTAGCTGTCAATTCAGCAACTTCAGCGCTAATGCTGGCCCTTCATTGGTTCGGAGTGGGAAGAGGTGATGAAGTTATTATTCCTGCGTATACTTACTGTGCTACGGCTTTGGCAGTAAAGCATATTGGAGCGACCCCCATCATGGTCGACGTTAAAAGTGACTTTACCCTCAATCCTGCGAAGATCAAAGCTGCCATCACAAACAAAACCAAGGCGATCATTCCTGTCGACATAGCCGGCTGGCCATGTGATTACGAGCAGATATTCGAAATAGTTAGAAATGCTTCCTCCATACATTTTGACCCAGCATCAGCCCCACAAAAGAAGTTGGGTCGAGTTCTTATCTTAAGCGACTCAGCACACTCTCTTGGGGCAGTATACAAGGGAAAGCCTGTTGGAGCATTGCCCGATATCAGTGTTTTTTCATTTCATGCAGTAAAAAACATTACGACGGCTGAAGGGGGAGCATTGTGCTTAAATCTTCCACCACCATTTGACAACGGCGACGTCTATAAAACATTGAGGCTTTGGAGCCTTAATGGGCAAACAAAAGACGCATTTACTAAGTTGCAAGCGGGAGGGTGGAAGTACGACATTGTGTATCCTGGCTTCAAAATGAACATGCCAGACATATGTGCAGCAATTGGAGTTGCTCAACTAAGAAAATATGCAAGTACTCTTCTACCTCGAAGAAGAAGCATAGCAAATATGTATCAGGAAGTCTTCTCCAAGCATAGCTGGGCAATTCTTCCTCCCTTGAGACATGGAAGCACTGAGTCAAGTTATCACTTGTACCCAATTCGCATTAAGGGAGCAAATGAAGCTCAAAGAGATTTAATTATTGAAGAGATGACACAAAGTGGCATTGGGGTGAACGTTCATTTTATACCGCTCCCTTTACTTACTATTTTTAAAGAACAGGCTTATGATATTTGTGAGTTTGAAGTGAGCTACAATCTCTACGCCAATGAGATATCACTCCCGATTTATCCTCAACTTCTTGATGAGCATATTGAGTATGTAACCAACTGTTTAGTTACTGCCGTTTCAAACGTTCTGCGCTGAAATGATTAGGTTGCTAGATTTAACGATATCCATTTTGGGAATGATATTATTTCTTCCCGCTTTTTTACTTTTTGCTGCGCTAATAGTTGCCGACTCTTCTGGATCGGTTTTCTACCTTCAGAAAAGAGTAGGTAGGGGGGGGCAGGAGTTTACTTTATATAAACTCAGAACTATGAGGAGTGGTGCTGACAAAAATGGTCTTTTGACGATTGGGGCAAATGACAGTAGGATAACAAAATTTGGGTTATTTTTGAGGAGATATAAAATAGATGAGGTTCCTCAATTGATCAATGTTTTCAAAGGGGATATGAGCCTCGTTGGGCCGAGACCGGAAGTTCGAAGATATGTTGAACATTACACAGAAGATCAGAAGAAGATTCTTCTCATCCGGCCAGGAGTTACCGATATGGCCTCAATATTCTATAAAGATGAAAATGACGTTTTAAGTCTAGCTTCTGATCCTGACTCGCTCTATATCAAAGAAATTTTACCACATAAAATCAGCCTCAATCAATTTTACATAGAGAACCCGTCAGTAAGAAATTATTTTTATATAATCTATCTAACATTGAGGAAATTATTATCAAGATCAGGTGGAAAGGATACTAGCCGGGGGGCAACTATTCATTGACGCTTTTTTTTCAATTTAGCACTATTTACACCAGGCAGACTTTGGTAACAAAAGGCATCAGTGAAGGAGGTCAGACATTTGGGAAAACTAAGCGAAATGACAAGTAGTCATAGTTTCATAATAGGCAATAAATCGATAATCAAATTCATGATTGATGTCCTGCTTTGGACAACTCTCACCGTAGTTAGTTTTGTTTTGCGTCTTGAGGGAGATATCCAAAGGTTGGCTGAGTCCCTATTTGTTTACTCTTCATTGTTATTCTTCGTCAAGGCTGCATCAGTTTGGCATTTCAAATTGTACAAACAGTCATGGCAAAATGTAGGCCTCTCGGATTTTTATTCACTAGTAAAAGCGGATGTAGTAGTTGGATTTTTTGCTTGGGTGCTTGTTTTTGTTTTACGGCCAAATTTTGTTGTTCCATACTCGATCCCATTTATTGAGTCCGCACTAATGCTTTTGAGTCTTGGTGGCATAAGGATTCTTTTTAGATATTACTTCAAAAACTTCGTTTCCAAAAGAAATTTCCCACGGAGGAAAAGGGTGCTGATTGCCGGTGCAGGAGACGTGGGGACAATGGTTGCGAGAGAAATGCTTAGAAACCCGAAAGAAGGGTTCCTTCCTGTGGCGTTTCTGGACGATGATCCGACTAAAAGTAACCAACGTTTTTTGGGGGTTCCTGTTCTTGGGCAGATCGAGGAGATGAGTGAAATTATTGATGAAGAGAACATTGACGAGCTCATTATAGCCATGCCCAATGCTACAGGAGACACAATACGAAAAATCGTCGAGTACGCTCAACTGGCCAACATACCACACAGAACAATCCCAAGGTTAAATGATCTCATAAGTGGAAGGGTAAATATTAACTTTCTTAGGAATGTCGAATTGGAAGATTTGCTGAGGAGGGAGCCGGTGCAACTGGATGGCACCAAAATATCTGCTTATTTGAAGCAAAAAAGGGTAATGGTTACGGGTGCGGGTGGCTCCATCGGTTCCGAGATTGTTCGCCAGCTTACCAGGTTTGATCCCGACACCATCCTATTGGTAGGGAGAGGAGAAAGCAGCTTACATTTGATAAGTATTGAGTTGAGGGATAAAAGGGGGTTCCAAAAATTTGATGTTAAAATTGCCGATGTGCGAGACAGAGACACTCTGGAAAAGCTGTTTGATGAATACAGGCCAGAGGTGATTTTCCATGCTGCAGCTCATAAGCATGTTCCTTTTATGGAAGACAACCCGGCTCAATCTGTCTTCAACAATGTTATCGGCACCAAGAACCTGACTGAACTTGCACTTAAGTATAATGTTAAATATTTCGTCAATATTTCGACAGATAAAGCTGTAAATCCAACCTCAGTTATGGGAGCGTCAAAAAGAGTGAGCGAGCACCTTGTTTCGCTAGCGTCTTCAAAAGCTGAAAAGGATCAATATTTTGTTTCGGTTAGGTTTGGAAATGTGCTTGGAAGCAGGGGAAGTGTGATCCCTATATTCAAGGAGCAAATTAAAAACGGTGGGCCTATTACCATTACTCACCCTGAAATGGTTAGATATTTTATGACTATACCGGAAGCCAGCCAGTTAGTTTTGCAGGCGGGCGCAATGAATAAGAATGGCTCACTATTTATTTTAGACATGGGCAAGCCGGTGAAAATATTGGATATGGCGAGAGACTTGATATCACTTTCCGGCCTAATTCCTGATCAGGATATAAAAATTGTATTTTCAGGAGTTAGACCTGGGGAAAAGATGTTTGAGGAATTGCTTACATCGCAGGAAACACTTGAAGCCACAGTGCATGGAAAAATATTTTCAGCTAAGAAAAATGTTCACCCTCAAGGCATCGAAACCATGGTTTCGATGCTTGAAAAAGTTGCACAAACTGGAGATATCGTCAAAATCAAAGCAGCATATAAAGAAATAATCCCATCGTATACACCCTAATGCTCGGACAGACGGCCGTTCGGCTTTCCAGGGTGCCATTCTGTTTCTGGGAGCTTGTTGCTTTACAGTTTTAATTATTCTTTTAGCCCGGGGCTTTTTCAATCCGTGGAAAGTCCGTAGTTCTTTACTATTGTGCACGCTATTGAACGGGGTTTTCTTTTTCGTGTTGTTTTGCTAATTTGATTTACAAAATATAAGCATATACTTTTGTAAGTATATGGGCAAAGAATACATAGGCGAGTTCGAGGAGCTGATCCTCACACTCGTTGCCGCTTTGAAAGACGATGCTTACGGAGCGGCTATCACAGAAGAGATAGAATCGAAGCTAAGCCGGGAAGTCAACCTGAGTGCGGTGCATGTCACACTTTACAGGCTGGAGGACAAAGGCTTTATTAAATCAGAGCTTGGCGGCGGCACCAACATGCGTGGCGGCCGCAAAAAGAGAATTTTCACCATCACCAGCGCCGGTATGGCTATGCTGAAAAACATCAAGGACAGTAGGCTGAAACTTTGGAACATGGTGCCCGAGCTTAAAATCGCAGCGGAGTGAAGGAACAGGATCAGATAATCCCTCATTGGGTGCGGAGGTTCCTTCAACTCATCTGCCCAGAGTATCTCTATGAAGAGATAGAGGGCGACCTTATTTATCGATACAACAGAGACTTACTCAAACACAACAACAATAAAGCTAAGAGAAGGCTGGTGTGGAATGCTATTCGCTTTTTCCGTCCCGGCATCCTGATGCGCAACAATTTTACAAAAGGACTAAACTATCAAATCATGCTCAAGTATCATTTACTAGTGGCCTGGAGAGTGCTGCTGAAAAACAAGCTCTTTAGCTTCACGAACGTCTCCGGTTTGGCCATAGGCTTTGCCTGCTGCATTTTTATCACTATGTATGTACTCGATGAGCTCTCGTATGATCAGTACCACGGCAAGGCTCACCGGATATACCGACTACTGCATAATTCAGGCAACTTGGCTGATACTGTCTCCACCAGCAACAATCCAGCTGACTATTCGGTGTGGGGCAATGCTCCTGTTGCCACTGCGCTGAAAGCAGAGTTTCCAGAAGTGGAGCAGGTGGTACGGTTTTCCGGAAGAGCCAGTACGGTGCTGCGAAAGGGAGACAATATTTTTAATGAGCCAAACATCTTTATCGTTGATTCTACTGTATTTGATGTATTCAGTTGGAAGTTTGTAGCGGGCGACCCTGAAACAGCCCTTGCACAACCCAACAGTGTTGTGCTGACAGAATCGACGGCACAAAAATACTTTGGAGATGAAGATCCATTGGGTCAAACCATTGAAGTGGATGCTATCGCAGGACGCATTAATGAACGATCAACCTGCATGGTAACTGGTATTCTGGCAGACATTCCTCACAACTCTCACTTTACTTTCGACGTGCTTTTGCCGATGAGTATGTTCAAAAAGTCGAGACCTGGTGTGTTCACTGCTTGGGGTTATGTGGACTCCTACACTTATTTTGTGGTGCCAGAGGGCTTTGATATAGCAGTTCTACAAGCCAAAATGCATGCCTTTACAAGAAGGCATGTGACCGAGTGGAGCTACAACCTCATGATTGAACCATTGAGTAAGGCCTACCTCTATTCTAAGGCCAAACGGCAACCAGGTGTAACCGGCAACCTGTCCAATATCTATATCTTCTCAGCAATTGCCGTGTTCATACTATTTATTGCCTGCATTAATTTCATGAACTTAAGCACAGCGAGGTCAATGACACGGGCCAAGGAAGTGGGTGTTCGCAAAGTGGCAGGGGCTCAACAGGGGGTACTTAGAGCACAGTTTCTTACTGAAGCCGTACTGCTTTCTCTATTGGCTGGAGTGCTGTCCCTGGCAATTGCATTACTCTTACTACCTTCATTCCAGGCGCTTACAGGCAAGCAACTAAGCTATGAGCTGATCCTGGGGCCAAAAGTGTTGACGGCGCTGCTTGCGGCAACAATCGTTTCGGGTTTCTTTGCCGGCTTTTATCCCGCCATGGTTTTGTCAAGCTTTCGACCCTCGCAGGTGCTCAAGGGGATTCTTAAGGCCTCTTTCCAGGGGGCTGCATTGAGAAAAGGGCTGGTAGTTTTTCAGTTCACTCTGTCAATTGCATTGATCGCAGGCACTGTTGTAGTCTTCTCTCAGCTCGAGCACCTCCGATCTATAGACACCGGCTTCAATCAGGAGCAAATGCTGGTGATTAATTTTGACTACGACGGTAAGGTGCAAGAGCGACTAGAGATGATCAAGAATGAGTTCGAGAAACATCCCTCGATTATCTCCGCAGCAGCATCTCGAACAGTCCCGGGCGGCCATTTTCCAAAGGCAACCACGCTAATTGAAACTGCTGCGGGCGAAATGCAAAGTCAGGCTCCTGATCTTTACGAAGTTGACTTCGACTTCATCCCCCATTTTGACATTGACGTTGTAGCAGGCCGTGCCTATTCAAGAGATTTTCCAGCCGACACTGCCAACTCGATGGTGATCAATGAGGCAGCAGCAAGACTTTGGGGTTATACCAACCCAGAAGATGCTCTGGGGAAAAAGTTTTCTCAGTGGGGGAAAGAAGGCAGAATAATCGGAGTAGTCAAGGATTTTAACTACGTCTCTTTACACAATAAAGTTGAACCACTGACCCTCCGACTGGAACCGAGATATAGTATGAGCTACCTTACGCTACAGGTCACTCCGAATGATTTGCCCGCTACCATCAGGGAGGTGGAACAGAAATGGGCATCGCTAGCCCCTCACCGACCCTTCCTTTATAGTTTTCTGGATGACTCGTTTAACAGTCAATACCAGGCTGATGTCAGGTTTGGGAAAGTATTCGGAGTATTTGCCATGCTGGCCATATTCATTGCCTGCCTGGGGCTTTTTGCCCTTGCGGCCTGGACAGCAGAGCGACGAATCAAGGAGATTGGAATAAGGCGGGTGCTCGGTGCCTCATTCGGTCAAATTGTTTCATTGCTGTCAGCTGATTTTATGAGGCTGGTGCTGATTTCAATGCTGATTGCTACACCCCTTGCCTGGTATGCGATGACCCGTTGGCTGGAAAGTTTTGCCTATCAGGTGGGCATAAAATGGTGGATATTCGCTGTTGCGGGTCTGACGGCTGCCGTTATCGCTTTGATTACCGTAAGTTTTCAGTCGGTAAAAGCGGCCTCGATGAACCCGGCCAGGTCGCTGAGGACTGAATAGATTCTGAATATTTGATAAACAAAGAAGGGGCGCAGATAGCTCCTTCTTTGTTTACGCTTCTTGTCCTGGCTTGCTAAGACGGCGAGAGGGGAGGTCGACAGTGATCTCAACGAATATTAAGCCCCTGCAAGCAGGAGGTTACTTATGGCATTTGAAAAGCAGGACGTGAAATCCGTTATAGCACTCCACAGACAGAGAAATACCGTGTTTTAACTATTCAATTGATGCGATACTTTGGTAAGTTCATCCTGATTGCCAGCAAAAACAATATTTTCGGAATATTACATGTCTGATTCCTACTAATGGCACGAGTAAAAAGTGACAGAGCAAGACTATAAGGCCATGAAAAATGACCGGAAAGGCACATATATTTACCAGGCCTTTTACTTCCATAACCAGGTAAAGTCGCATTTTTACGCAGGTGATGCATTTCTTAGCTACCGAAAGGATATGACGCCCGATGAACTTATTGAGTTGGGATATGAA
Organism: Imperialibacter sp.; assembly: GCF_040222385.1. GTDB lineage: Bacteria > Bacteroidota > Bacteroidia > Cytophagales > Cyclobacteriaceae > Imperialibacter. Next base: position 19,991 of record NZ_JAVKDF010000040.1, on the reverse strand, counting down.
ATAATGGAAAAAGGTGAATTTGTGCCAGAGTTGACCGGCAAGATTGAATCATTGCTAGGCAAGGGAAACTTTGTCTATGACTATTGAGAGTTTGAGCCCGACTACTTTTCATTGTACTGGTGGATCCGCAAAGAAGTGTATCATAAGAAGCTAGTCTTGATCCGTCAATGGGCGGAATACGAAGGAATTAGTGAATGGATGGAAATCAATGAGAAGGAAGTATGACGTGGCAGAGCGGTTTAGCATGCTCCACCTGCTTGGCAAGTTCTTGCTCGCCCATTGGGACAAGCAAAGAAAGGGGTCGGGGTTTGGTATTTGACATGCCCGTGAAATTACTTCAATGTACATGACTTTAAAGTTTAAACCCCGGAGGGTTGGCCTCCGGGGAATTCCAAGATGGTACGGCTAGAAGTCTGTCTCAAAAAAACCAAATTTTGTTTTTTCGACGACATTGAACAGACACAAAAGTGCCAATGAAAACATGGCTCTTCTCATGACTGTCTATTTCTTTTTCTTACCCTTTTTCGTCTTCAGCGAAGCCAGGTAGTCGAGGCTTTGAGGCACCTGCTTTAGGGCTCTGGACGACTCATCCTCAATAAAGTAATGCTTGATACCTATCTCCATAGCAGCTTCCATGGCCTCGGCAATGCCAACATCGCCCTGGCCCAGCACTACGTTGGTTTCAGGATCCTGACGGCCCTGCAGGTTGTCTTTGCTTCCTGGCTTCCTGTCCTTCAAATGTAGTGAAGTAAAGCGGGTAGGGTATTTTCTCAGCAACGCAGCAGGGTTTTGTCCAGGGTTGCGCATCCAAAACACGTCCATTTGAACGGTGACATATTCCGGGTTGGTATTGTCCATAAAATACTCGTACAAGGTGCCATTGCCTCCTTCGTAGTCAACAAACTCGTAACCATGGGCATGATAGGCGAAGGTCAGGCCGTTTTCCTTCAGGGTTTTTCCCGCCGCATTGAACACCTCCACCCCCTTCTTCATCTCCTCAAGGGTCATCTTTTCCTCAGTATGGGGAATCCAGTAGCAGAGCACAAATTTAGCATTGTAAAACTTCGCATTATCGATGATTGCCTGAAGCTCATCTGGTTTTTGCAGTGCGTCGAAGTTGCTACCAACTGCTACTACTTTGAGCCCGTATTTTTCGAGTAGCTTTTTATACGCCTCTTTATCAATGCCACGTGGAGTGCCTCCTTCAAGCTCTTTGACCCCGAGCTCTTTCAGCCGGGCCAGCGTCTTTTCCACATCTACTTTCATGAGCTCTCTCATGCTACCCATCTGAATGCCAATTTCCTGGGCCATTGTCGCCGAAGAGCCCGCCAAAAGGGCCAGCACCAGCAACAAAATCGTTCTTTTAGAGAAACGGGTTATCGTCTTGTTCATATTTTTTTATTTAGGGTGATTCACATGTTCATATTAGCCTTAATTTAAGGAATGTACAACACGTTTTCCACCAGTAATTGCACCAAACGGTTTTACCGGGAACTCCATTTGTATCAAAATGGGGTGGCATTATGTGAGAAAACTAACCAGTGAAAACTAAGTCAATGGGAATGCGCCATGATAATGGTTAAATTCCAACCTTGTAAATACTACATTTTACTTTTACCCTATGAGAACTACATCAAGTGACTGGCTCCGTGCGGGGGCTGCTTTTTTTATCTCCCTTTCGATTTTCTCCTGCTCTCCGTCAGAAAAGCAGTTCGATAAAACTCCTCAGCTAAGCACTCCTCAGGATACAATCAACCTTCCCGTTGTACAGTTACCGGAAGGAGCCGATACCACCAACGCCTATTGGCAAGGCATTGACCTTGAGCCGAAGAAACCTGTGATACCATTGCCCGTGAATGGAGAAAAGGCCAGGTTCTTGCTTCAGCCGGGCTACAGCCTTGAACCGATTTTAACAGAGCCGCAAATACAGCAACCGGGTGCCATCACTTTTGACGGCAACGGCAGAATGTATGTATTGGAACTACGCACCTACATGCTCACAGCTGATTCCGAAGGCACCCTGGAGCCAGTAAGTGCCATTTCCCGCTGGGAAGACAAAGACCATGATGGCATTTATGAGACAGGCGGAACATTTGTCGACAGCCTCGTTTTCCCGAGATTTGTTCTGGCCTTTGGTCCCAACAGTGTGCTGACCATGGAGTCGAACACTGACAATGTGTACATGTTCACCGACACCGACAATGATGGCAAGGCAGACAAAAAAGAGTTTTTTACCGATAATTTTGGCCGCCCCGGCAATGTGGAGCATCAGCAAGCATTTTTGTACTGGGGCATGGACAACTGGTTATACAGCACCGTGAACCCTTTTAGAGTCAGGTGGACTCCGAATGGTGTCATAAGAGAGGCTACAGGCTCCAACCACGCCCAGTGGGGAATTTCGCATGACGATGACGGCAAGCTCTGGTTTCAGGGTGGGTCTAACGGTTTACCCATGTCCTTTCAATTCCCGATTCATTACGGCGACTATATTGTAAAAGACGTGAATTACGCAGAGGGCTTCGATGTGCCCTGGGGAGCACCCGTAAAGATAGCCGATATGCAGGGAGGCATGGGAGCCGTAAGAATGCCTGAGGGAACCTTGAATAGAGTGACGGGCGCTGCTGGCAATGATGTGTACAGAGGCGACCGCCTGCCAAAGGAGCTTTACGGCCAATACTTCTATGGAGAGCCCGTAGCAAGAATCGTTAGGCAAATCAATCCAGTAGTTAACGAAGGTTTGACGACACTACACAACGTCTTTCAAGATCAAAAATCCGAATTTATTCGTTCCACCGATCCACTTTTCCGCCCGGTCGACATGACCACCGCCCCCGACGGCACCATGTACATCACCGATATGTACCATGGCATTATTCAGGAGGGAGAATGGACGCCGGTGGGCTCTTACCTGAGAGCGAAAATTGAGCAGTACCAACTCGACAAAGTAGTGGGGCTGGGAAGAATATGGAGGTTAAGCCATCAGGATTTTCAAAGAGACAAGACAAAGCCAAAGATGTACGACCAAAAATCGTCGGAACTTCTGGCGTACCTCAGTCACCCTAATGGCTGGTGGAGAGACATGGCTCAGCAGGTGCTGGTGCAACGCCAGGATAAGTCTGTAGCCCCTGAATTAGTTAAGATGGCTAAGACAAGTGACAACCTTTTGGCTCGTTTTCACGCTTTGTGGGTGCTCGAAGGTATCGGCGCACTCGACGCTGCTCTTGTCAGGGAAATGATGAAAGATTCCAATCCACGCATGCGTATCCAAGCGATGTGGGTGGGCGAAACGCTCTATAAGGCAGGCGACACTTCCCTAGGTGCTGACTACGTACGTATGATGAACGATGAGGACACCATGGTGAAAATGCGGGCGATGATGACAGGCAGGCTGCTTAAAATTCCGGGAACGGAAGAGGCTGTGAAGGCAGTAATGGCCGCAGATCAAACAGCCGGTGTGCAGTTGGTGGCGCAGCAGGTACTGGAACCAGTCGTAGTTAATTCATTCTTTGGGCGCAACAACCCCAACTATTCGGAAAAAGAGCAGGTGCTGCTTGAAAAAGGTGCCGATATATACAACAGCCTGTGTGCTACCTGCCATGGTACGCTGGGGCTCGGAGTTCCTGGCGGGCAAGGCAAGTTAATGGCACCATCGCTGGCCGCTTCAAAGCGAGTAAAGGGCCACCCGGACTATGTGATTAAGACTCTGCTGCACGGCCTCACAGGAGATATCGAAGGCACTTCGTACACAGGTATCATGATGACCCCCATGGGCAACAATGATGACGAATGGATTGCCGCAGCGGCATCGTTTATCAGGGCCAATTTTGAAAATGAATCGTCACTGGTTACCGCCGAAGACGTAGCCAGAGTGAGAGCAAGTACGACAGCACAAACCAAGTCGTATACATACCCTGAGCTGTTGGCCTCAGTTCCCAAAGTTTTGACGCCAGCAGACAACTGGAAAATGACTGCCAGCCACACTGCCAACACCAGAAAGGGAAGTACAGCATCGGCAAAGGGAGCCTTCAACTTCGAAGGCTGGACAACAGGCATTACCCAACAGGCGGGCATGTGGTACCAGGTGCAGTTGCCTAAACCTGCCACCATTACCGAAATCCATTTCACCTCGCCGCCCATCAGCCGGGGCTGGAGACCAGGCTCACCTCCTCCAATCCATACCTATCCAAAAGAGTATGATCTGGAAGTGTCGATGGACGGCAAGCAGTGGACAAAATTGCTGGAGAAGGCGAAAGGTGACAATGCTTCAATGGCTATTAGAATAGCTCCTGTAGAAACGAAATTCCTGCGCATGACTTTAACAAAATCCGATTCTATCGTGCATGGAGAATTCCGTGGACGCCCTGTCGACTTTGAGGTCACCTGGACCATGCGGGAGATGAAGCTTTATGGGTTTATGGAGTAGAAAGATCAACAGTTTTTCTCTTTACCAAAAAGTTTTTCGGATTTGACAGTTGGGGGAGGCAATCAAATTGCTTCCCTCAACTTTTGTATGGAGCCTGTTGATGCCTCAAATCAGCGCTCTTTAACTGCGTTTTGCTACCAAAACACTTTTTTCTGATGTAACTTTGCGCCACCAAAAAATATGTGGGCTGAAGTCAAATATCTGTTCCTCAAAGAGGTCACCCTTGAATGGAGGCAAAAGTATGCTTTCAACGGCCTACTGCTATTTACTGTCAGCACCATTTTCATCATCTACCTGAGTCTGCGAGTTAAAAATCAGGCCGGACTTCCCGACCATTTGTGGAATGCCCTCTTTTGGATCATCATCCTTTTCTCCGCCATCAATGCCATTGCCAAGAGCTTCCTTCAGGAGTCTCCCGGCAGGCAGTTATACTACTATATTTCGGTGCATCCGATAAGCCTGATTATGGCAAAAATGGTTTACAACAGCTTGCTGATGGTGGTGCTGGCCGTAATTGCCGTGGTAGTATACGGAACGGTTTTGGGCTATCCGGTCATCAACTCACTGATGTTCGCCTCAGTGGTGGCGCTTGCTTCCACAGGCATCTCATCAGTGCTCACGATGATGTCAGCCATTGCTTCAAAAGCTGGTAACAATACCGTACTTATGGCCATTTTGAGTCTGCCCTTGCTCATACCCATTCTCCTGCTGTCAATTAAAGCTGTAAAGAATGCTATTGATGACCTAACTTGGGCCGACACATCAGACGAACTAATTACGCTGGCGGCCGTAGATTGCATTGGAATTGCGTTGGGCTATGTGTTGTTTCCTTTTCTCTGGAAAAGCTGATATGGATAAATTGATAAGAAAATGGTGGTGGAAAATCCTGGCAGTTGTGCTCATGCTCTACGTAGTGTGTGCAGGTCTTCTTTTTGACGTTCCCCGGCTGGTGATTCTGAATGAAACCATCAGAGTGCTGCATTTTCACGTGCCCATGTGGTTCGGTATGATTTTGCTTTTGCTGGCCTCGGTAGTTTACGCCATTAAAAACCTTTCTAACCCCAGCCCAAAAAACGACATCTATAGTTTGGAGTTTGCCAACGTTGGTGTAGCATTTGGTGTGATGGGCATTGTAACTGGCATGATTTGGGCCAATTTTACCTGGGGAGAGCCCTGGAGCAACGACCCCAAACAAAACGCTTCCGCCATCGGCATCCTTATCTATTTCGCCTATTTTATACTTAGAGGATCGATAGAGGACGAAAACACCAAGGCAAGGATAAGTGCGGTTTACAACATATTTGCCTTTGCCATTTTAATCCCTCTTTTGTTTATCCTTCCCCGGCTTACCGACTCACTGCACCCCGGCAACGGCGGCAACCCAGGTTTCAATGCCTATGACCTGGATAGCAAACTGAGGAAGGTGTTTTACACCGCAGTTATTGGCTGGTCGCTCATAGGTTTTTGGATCGCCACCATCAGGATCAGAATGAGATTAGTTCAACATGTTACAGAGCAATAAAATGAAGCATACACTTTCCATAGCACTGCTTGCCACAGGCATGTTTTTGTCAACCAGCCTCTGGGCACAGGAAAAACATAAAATAGATGAAAACGATTATGCCAATCAATCTGTTGAAATGGCAGACGGCTTCCGGGCTGAAGGGAAAATCTATGTGGTAGTAGCAGTAATGGTGGCCCTATTGGGAGGATTTACCTTCTACGTGGTAAGAATGGACATGAAAGTGGCGGGGCTGGAAAAAAAGGTGGAGGAATTTCTGCACAGAAAATAAGGTTTAGGTAGTTGAAATATAAAAAGAGAGTCAATGAAAAAGTCGCACATATTCGGAATCATTATCATAGCCGTGGCTGTCATGGTTATTGTTTCCACAGCAGGTGACGCAAGCACCTATGTGAGCTTTGGAGAAGCACAGGAACTGGCTGCAAAAGGGAACTCGGGCATGATCCATGTGGTGGGAGCCCTGAAGAAAGACGAACAAGGTCAGCCGGTTGGCATCCAAACCAGCCCAGATATGCTTTCTTTTTCTTTCATCATGGTCGACCAGAACAACCTTGAGCAAGAAGTAATTTATAACGAGCCCATGCCTATGGACTTTCTGAGGTCGGAGCAGGTAGTGGTTGTTGGTTCATACAAAAAGAACATGTTCGTTGCCGACAAAATCCTGATGAAGTGCCCTTCAAAATATCAGGAGAATGAAATAAAAGTTGGAGAGGTCAGATAAGCCCGAAAAGTAGATGATACATACCTTTGTTGGTAATTTAGGTCACTTTTTAGTGATCACAGCGTTTGTTTCTGTTCTCATCAGCGCATTTTCATATTGGAAAGCCCAGCGTTCCGACGAAATTGCAAGGCCCTCGTGGCTCAGCTACGCACGCATCGCCTTTTACATTCACGGTGCTTCTGTTTTTGGTGTTGTTGCATCACTCTTCTACATTATCAACAGCCACTATTTCGAGTACCACTATGCCTGGAGCCACTCCTCTGCTGAGCTTCCGGTATACTATCAGATTGCCACATTCTGGAACGGCCAGGAAGGCTCTTTCCTGCTCTGGGCATTCTGGCATGTTATTCTTGGGGCGATCCTTATCAACACCAACAAGTTTTGGGAAGCACCCATCATGGCTGTTTTCGCAGCTGTGCAGGCCTTTCTTCTTTCAATGATCCTCGGGGTCGTTATTTTCAATGTCAAATTTGGAAGCTCTCCGTTCATCTTGCTGCGGGAGGCAATGAATGCGCCTATTTTTCAGCTCAACCCAGACTTCGTCCCCAAAGATGGCTCTGGCCTTAACCCTCTCCTTCAGAACTACTGGATGGTCATTCACCCCCCAACTTTGTTCCTTGGGTTTGCTACTACTATCATCCCTTTTGTGTATTGCATGGCTGGGCTTTGGATAGGGAAATACAAAGAGTGGATCAGACCCGCACTGCCCTGGGCGTTATTTTCAGCGGTAACACTTGGCGTTGGCATTTTGATGGGTGCCTACTGGGCCTACGAAACCCTCAATTTTGGCGGTTACTGGAACTGGGATCCCGTGGAGAATGCCATCTACGTGCCTTGGTTGGTGCTGGTAGCAGCTATCCACACGATGATCACCTTCAAGAAAAGCAACAACGCACTGAAGGCTGCCATGGTGCTGTCCATTACTACTTTCATTTTGGTGCTGTATGCCACCTTCCTTACCCGCTCTGGCATACTTGGAGACTCGTCTGTTCATTCGTTTACTGATCTCGGTCTTTCTGGCCAGCTCCTGGTCTATCTGATAACTTTTGCAGCACTGTCTATTTGGCTTTTAGCCAAAACGTGGGGCAAGATCCCAACTTCTGATGAGGAAGTATCCACCTACTCCAGGGAATTCTGGATCTTCATGGGGGCAGCCACTCTTTGTGTAATGGCCTTTCAGGTAATCATACCTACATCCATCCCTGTGTGGAATGCTATCGTCGAATTGTTTGGCGGCATATCCAACGTAGCACCTCCAGTTGATCAGGTCGCTTTCTACAGCAAGTGGCAAATTTGGCTTGCTGTGATTTTGGCTCTGCTATCGGGAACAGGGCAGTTTTTCTGGTGGAAAAAAGTGGACAAACAGAAGCTCAAAGAATCCCTCTTTTATCCTGCAGTTATCTCTTTACTGGCTTCCGGAATTATTATCGTCGTGGCTAAAGTCACTGAACCGGCCTACATCCTTTTGCTCACTGCAGGCATCTATTCCATTGTTGCCAACGGAAAAATTCTCTTTTTGCTGCTCAAATCAAATGCTAAGCTGGCAGGTGGTGCCGTGGCGCATATTGGCATTGCAATGATGCTCGTAGGTGTTCTCTTCTCCTCTGGCTATTCAAAAATCATTTCTATCAATAACACCGGAATGGTTTGGAATAAGGATTTTCCAGAAGAGATGAATACTAAGAACCTCTTGCTTTTTCAGCATGAGGCGGTGCAAATGGGAGACTATTCTTTAAATTATAAAGGCCTGCGAAAAGAGATAGATGGTTTTCCTGGCTTCGTTAGTACCAGCGCCATTGAGGCCTTTGGAGATAAGCACAAGGTGGTAGCAAGAAAGGACATTACGTGGAAAGGAAAGAAATACTTTTCCGAAGGAGACACACTGGTGCTCGACAACCCTGAAAATAGCTTCTTCGAAATTGAATATTCGAAAAGTGACGGGAAGAAATTTACCCTATACCCGAGATTCCAAATCAACGAGTCGATGGGAATGCAGGTCTATTCTCCAGATATCAAAAGAACACTCACCTCCGATTTATATACCCACGTAAGAACTTTTCCAGATCCTGAATCAGAGACAGAGTGGGGTGAAATGGAAGAAGTGACGGTAAAGGTAGGTGAAACTTTTTTTGTGAACGACTTCGTGGCCAGGGTGCAGGGCATTGAAAGAATAACGGAAATTCCACAAGTGACATTGGGGCCGGAAGATGTGGCAATCAAGGCGAGAATCGTTATTAGCGGCGCCGATGAAGACTATATTGTGGAGCCGATCTATTTGATAAAGGACAGAATGATTGGCCTGATACCAGAAGAGGTGAAGGACGTTGCTTCAAAAATTACCTTTCTTAATGTCCACCCAGAGGCCAACAGCTTCACTTTTGGGATCAACACGACACAAAAAGAGTGGGTTATTCTGGAGGCAGTAGTCAAGCCTTACATCAACGTACTTTGGACTGGCACACTTGTGATGGTGCTCGGTTTTGCCATGGCCATTCGCAGGCGCTACGTAGAGTTCATCAAAATGAGAGACAAGGGCCAGGAGGAATAAACCATTCAAGTAAAGTCGTTCAACAATCAAGTCAATTTTACTACCTTCATAGACGAACAATCAATCGACCTATGAAGGCTTCCAGAAGATCATTTTTCAGGCAAATGAGTGCCGCAGCCGGCGCCTTGTCTTTGTCAGGTATGGCAGCAAAGGCAGCCTCTTTCGAAGTGGCGGATGGATTGAAATCCCTGCAATCGCTCGACCCCATTACCGCCGCCGAAGACAACCTCTCGTGGGCAGCAGTCCGCCAGGCTTATACTGTTTCCCCCTCAATCATCAATCTCAACAATGGTGGTGTAAGCCCCCAGCCCAAAGTGGTGCAGGAAGCAAACGATCGCTACTACCACCTCAGCAACGAAGCGCCATCCTACTATATGTGGGGCATTCTCGACCAGGGTCGTGAGCCTTTACGTGAAAAACTGGCAAGTTTAGCGGGTTGCAGTCCTGAAGAAGTCGCCATTAACCGGAATGCCACCGAAGCGCTGGATACGGTGATCTACGGCATGGATTTGAAAAAGGGTGATGAAGTGATTCTCACCAGGCAGGACTATCCCAACATGATCAATGCCTGGAAGCAGCGTGAAATGAGAGACGGCATCAAGCTGATTTGGCTCAACCTGGACATGCCCACGGAAAATGCTGACTACGTAGTGAAGTCTTTCACAGATGCTGTGACTCCCAAAACCAAAGTCTTTCACATCACCCACATGATCAACTGGAACGGGCAGATCATGCCAGTGAAAAGGCTTTGTGAAGAGGCAAAAAAAAGAAATATTTTCTCGTTAGTAGACGGTGCCCACACATTTGCCCATATGGATTTCAAGGTACCCGATTTTGGCTGTGATGCCTATGGCACCAGCCTCCACAAATGGCTTTGCGCTCCATTTGGCACCGGCATGCTTTACCTGAGAAAAGAGCGCATCACTGAAATCTGGCCTATTTTCACTAACGATAACCCCAGGGGTGATAATATTCGCAAGTTTGAATCGCTTGGCACCCGTTCCTTTGCTCCGGAGCAGGCCATTGGCCAGGCAATCGATTTTCACAATGCCATTGGCCCAAAAAGAAAAGAAGAAAGGCTGAGGTACCTCAAAAATTACTGGTGCGAAAAGGTAAAAGACCACCCGAAAGTCAAACTCAACATTTCGCTCAAAGCTGACTTTAGCTGTGCCCTTGGCAACTTCACCATCGAGGGCAAGGAGCCTGGGGAAATCGCCACCCGGTTGTTCAATGACTACAAAATCCACGTGGTGGGCATCGTATGGGAAAACATCAAAGGAGTGAGAGTAACGCCACACGTGTATACACTTACCAGTGAATTAGATAAATTAGCTGCCGCAATACACAAAATAGCGGACAGTTAATGGCAGAACGATTTTCCTTCAGAGTAGCTCTTATCGGTTCGGGCAGGCTTGGCACACAGCTGGCAATGGCCCTGGAAAAAGGCGGCCACCGGATTTCAGAAATTTTCAATCCTTCTCAGAAATCGGCTGAGAAGCTGGCCTATAACCTCTATTCAAGTCAACTGGTCAACAGCCTCGATTTTTCGGACAGCGACTGCAACCTCTTCGTTATCGCCGTGCCCGACGAAGCCATAGAGCAGGTAGCCACAGAAATTGTGCTCCCCGATGAGGCCATCGTTGTTCATACGTCCGGCGCCACACCCATGAGCATCCTGGAAGTGACTGCCGCCGAAAACTTTGGTGTATTGTGGCCGCTTCAGAGCTTTAGCCATGGTGCAGCCATCAGCTTTTCACAGCTTCCGATTATTATAGAAGGCTCCAACGATCACACACTGGAAATCCTTAACCGTGTAGTGGCTTCTCTTGGCTCAGAGCCGGTGTTCATGGAAGAGGAAGAAAGGAAGAACCTGCACGTGGCGGCCGTGTTTGCCAGCAACTTCACCAATTTTATGCTGAGGTCGGCCGAGCGGGTGCTTGAAAAAGACGACATTTCTCTGGATATACTGAAACCTCTTGTGGTGGAAACTATTCGAAAAGCTTTTGAAATCGGGCCTGAAAATGCGCAAACCGGCCCGGCAGCAAGAGAAGATTTCACTACTATCGATGCTCAGACCTTACTTCTAGCCGATGATGAATCGCTGCAAAGAATGTACCGCATGATTTCTCAGGAAATCATCGACAGCAAATATGAGTCGGACGTGTAGTTTGAAATCCAGCGGTTCTGCACTTTCTTTGAACCTTAATTGGAGAAAATGGCAAAGTCGTCCCGGCCCAGGAATTTCTCATTCACCGGTCTTTTTAGGCTGACAAGGTTTCCTAACCTGCTTATTATTGCCCTCACTCAATACATGACGGCCCTCTTTCTTACGACCTCCACACACGGTTTATGGGCCATTTTCACCCACCCAGGCTTGTTTTGGCTCACCAGCTCTACACTCATGCTTGCAGCGGCTGGCTACATCATCAACGACTACTACGATGTAAAAATCGACTACATCAACAAACCCGAGCGGGTAATTGTGGGTAGAATATTGAAACGAAGAATTGCCATGATCTGGCAGCTGGGGCTTAACCTGGTCGGCATACTCATCGGCTTTTTCCTATCTCCCTGGATCGGGCTCATCCACTGTTTCTCTGCGTTCACATTGTGGCTCTATTCCAACCAACTCAAGCGACTTCCCTTTGTTGGTAACTTCAGCATTGCATTACTCACTGGCGTGTCGGTTCTCGTGGTAGCGGTTCTCTTCGGAGAAAAAAACTGGCTGATTTTCACCTATGCTTACTTTGCCTTTGGCATTACGCTCGTCAGGGAAATCATCAAAGACATGGAAGATCTGAAAGGTGACGAAACATTTGGTTGCAAAACTCTTCCCATTGTGTGGGGCATTCGCAAAACAAAGCAGTTCGTTTTGCTCCTCCTTATCGTTTTCGTTGCAAGCATATTCTACTTCGTTTTCAAAGCAAAAAACGAAGTGCTCAATACCTACTTCATGGTGATGATTATTCCGGCCGCTCTCTTTATCCTATATTTCTTGCGAGCCGACACCAAAGACAAATTTGCCAACCTGAGTACCTTTTGTAAGCTGTTTATATTGAGTGGTATCATCAGTATGGCTTTCTTTGCCGCCAATTAAAAATCATGAAAAAGAACCTGGCCATATTTGCCTCTGGAAGTGGGACAAACGCAGAAAACATTGTCAACCACTTCAAAGGCAACAACGACGTAGCCGTTAAGCTCATCCTGTCAAACAAAAAGGATGCGGGAGTGCTTGAACGAGCCAAAAACCTGGGAATTCCTTCTCATGTTTTTTCGAGACCTGACTTTTACGAAAACAATAATGTGCTGGAAGTACTAAAAGCTCACAGCGTTGACTGGGTGGTTCTAGCTGGATTCCTTTGGCTTATTCCTGACAATCTCATTAAAGCTTTCCCTGCCAAAATTATCAACATACACCCGGCACTGCTGCCCAAGTTCGGTGGCAAAGGCATGTATGGCGACAGAGTTCACCAGGCCGTAATTCAGGCAGGTGAAAAGGACAGCGGCATTACTATCCATTTGGTGAATGAAAAATATGATGAAGGCAAAATCCTCTTCCAGGCATCATGCGATATTGAAAAGGACGAAACGCCGCAAAGCCTGGCTGCCAAAATTCATCAGCTTGAATACGCCTATTTTCCTCAAGTAATACACGATCAGGTGATTCAGTAAAAAACACAGGGTTTTTTTCAACCTAACAATGCCTCACGCAGGCAAATTTTATTAGCTTTGCACCTTAATTTTCCTAGCCGTAAATGAGCCAAAAAAAAATCACTTCTGCTTTAATATCAGTTTATTACAAGGACGGCCTTGAGCCAATTATCCGTCAACTTCACTCGCTGGGTGTAAAGTTATACTCCACCGGAGGCACCCAATCATTCATTGAAAAGCTTGGCATAAAAGTGACACCAGTTGAGTCGCTTACAGCCTACCCGTCAATCTTCGGGGGCAGGGTAAAAACGCTCCATCCAAAAATATTTGGCGGCATTCTCTACCGCCGAGGCAACTATTCTGATATTGAAGAGGCCGGAAAATTTGAAATTCCATCTATCGATTTGGTCATTGTTGACCTGTATCCATTTGAAGAAACAGTGGCAGCAGGCGGAACCTCAGAGGAAATCATAGAAAAAATTGATATTGGAGGCATTTCGCTCATCAGGGCGGCGGCCAAAAACTTCCACGACGTTACCATAGTGGCGTCGAGAGACCTTTATCCAAGCCTGAGCACCCTGCTTGAAGAGAAGAAGGGTGAGACCTCCGAAACTGACAGAAAGAAATTTGCTGCCCATGCCTTCAGAATAAGCTCGGGTTATGATACGGCTATATTCAACTACTTCAATCAGGACGGCGAAATTCCATCGTTGCGAATAGCGGAAGACGAAGCCACTACTCTGAGATACGGCGAAAACCCTCACCAAAAGGGCGTTTTCTTTGGCGACATGGCCAAAATGTTTGATCAGCTCAATGGTAAAGAGCTCTCATACAACAACCTGGTGGATATTGATGCCGCTGTTTCGCTTGTGGAAGAATTTCCCAAAGAAACAGCCTTTATTATCATCAAGCACACCAACGCTTGTGGTGTGGCTGTGGCCTCAACGGTAAAAGATGCTTACCTCAAAGCTTTTGAAGCCGACACAGTTTCTGCCTTTGGCGGTGTGCTGGCAACTAATAAAAAAATTGATCTGGAAACGGCAGAGGAACTGAATAAGTTGTTTTTTGAGGTATTAATTGCTCCTGCATATGACGACGCAGCTTTAGAACTTCTAAAATCAAAGAAGAACAGGATCATCATGCAGCAGAAGGCGGGCATAGACACAAAGAAGCAAGCAAAAACCATTTTGAATGGCGTACTTGTGCAGGATCGTGACCTGCATACCGATGGCAAAAAGGACCTTAAGGTTGTGACAAAGGCCGAGCCCACTGGTGAGCAAATTGATGCGTTGCTGTTTGCCAGCAAGCTCGCCAAGCACACAAAGTCAAACACAATTGTCTTGGCAAAAGGGAACCAGCTACTGGCTAGCGGGGTTGGACAAACGTCCAGGGTTGATTCACTGAACCAGGCCATTGAAAAAGCAAAGAGCTTTGGGTTTGACCTAAAGGGGGCAGTTATGGCGTCGGATGCTTTCTTTCCTTTTCCCGACTGTGTAGAGATTGCGGACAAGGCAGGCATTGTGTCGGTTATTCAGCCAGGTGGTTCTATCAAGGACCAAGCATCGATCGACTATTGCGACCAACATGGCTTGTCTATGGTGTTTACCGGGTATCGCCATTTCAAACATTGATTAATATTAAAACACAACGAGATTATTAGTCTCAAATTTGTATTTTCGACACGTTTTCAGCGTAATTGAGCGAATTAAAATAAACAATGGGATTCTTAGATTTTTTCTCCAGCGATATAGCCATAGACTTGGGCACTGCCAACACCCTTATCATTCATAAGGACAAAATTGTAGTTGACGAGCCCTCGATTATTGCCATTGACAAAAACACCAACAAGGTATTAGCGATAGGACGTGAGGCCATGCAAATGCATGAAAAAACCCACGAAAACATCAAGACTATCCGTCCACTAAAAGACGGCGTGATTGCCGACTTCCATGCTGCTGAGCACATGATCAGAGGCATGATCAAAATGATCCATCAGGGTGGAAAGTCCTTTTTCCCAAGCTCCCACAGGATGGTTATTTGCATCCCGTCCGGCATTACTGAAGTGGAAAAAAGAGCGGTACGTGACTCCGCTGAGCACGCCGGTGCCAAAGAGGTTTACATGATTCCGGAGCCGATAGCTGCGGCCATCGGTATTGGCATCGACATCGAAAGACCTGTTGGTTCCATGATAGTGGACATCGGAGGTGGTACAACAGAGATTGCTGTCATCGCACTTTCGGGCATTGTGTGCGACCAGTCGATCCGGGTAGCCGGCGACACCTTCAACAAAGACATTCTCGACTATATGCGCCGCCAGCACAACCTGCTGATTGGTGAGCGTACCGCTGAGAGAGTAAAGATCGAAGTTGGCTCGGCCCTTACTGAACTCGACGAAGGGCCCGAAGATTTTGAAATCAGAGGCCGTGACTTGATGACGGGCATTCCAAAAGTGATCAAGATTTCCTATTCTGAAATCGCTTTCGCCATCGACAAGTCTGTATCGAAAATAGAAGAAGCCGTACTCAAAGCTTTGGAAATTTCCCCTCCGGAGCTTTCTGCGGACATCTATGACAACGGCATTCATTTGACGGGTGGCGGTGCGCTGCTGAGAGGTCTCGACAAGCGCCTGGCCATGAAAACTAAACTTCCGATCCACATTGCAGATGATCCATTAAGAGCTGTTGTGCGAGGAACCGGCCTTGCCTTGAAAAATCTTAATGCATACAAAGCGGTTTTGATGACCTAACCATTGAATGTATTCATTATTCCAATTTCTCTACCGAAATAGGGCTTTTCTAACCTTTCTGTTTTTAGAGGTAATAAGTTTTTGGCTGGTCTTAAACGACAGAAGCTATTTGGGGGCGAAGTTTTTCAACTCGTCCAACCGGCTGGCCGCCAATGTGCTGAGCGTTTCATCTAATGTATCTGACTACTTCTCTCTGGGTAAGGTAAACGCACAACTGGCTGAAGAAAACCGCCAACTGCACGAAATGTTGTTGAATCAACCCCCCAAAGGAATAGACCCGATCAGGGTTGACTCAGTTTCAATAGACTCATCTAATTATGTATATGAAATGTTGGCTGCCAAAGTCATCAATAATTCCACTAGAAGGGTCAACAACTATCTTACAATCAACAAGGGGTCGGATGACGGTATAGTCCCGGGTATGGGTGTGGTAGGCCCCCAGGGAATTGTGGGCAAAGTAAAATATTCTTCGAAGCATTTTTCATCGGTGATTTCGCTGCTGCACACTGAGTTTTTGATATCCACGGCCGTCAAACGAAATCAGGTGTACGGCACTTTGCGCTGGACATCGGGAGATGCCCTTTACGCTGATCTGCAATACGTCCCCCGACATGTAAACCTCCAGGTGGGAGACACCATTGTTACCTCCGGATTCAATACCATTTTCCCGGAAGGCTATCAGGCAGGTACCATCTCAGAATTTACTATTTCTGATGACGCCACGTTTTACACAGTTAAGGTGAAGCTCGCTACCGACTTCTACAGTCTCAGATACGTGTATGTAGTGAAAAATCTGTTGGCCGAAGAAAAAGACTCACTCGAACAAGTAACTATTCCAGATTATGAATAGAAGCAATTACATAAGTCTGGCTGCCGCATTTATTATTCTTGGATTACTCCAGGTGACTGTTCTCAAAAACCTCATTTTGGGCAACTATTCATCTTGCTTCATCTATATCCTACCCTTGCTTCTTATTCCTCTTGAGGTATCTGCCATAGCATTAATGGCTACTGGTTTTTTGTACGGAATCTCAATTGACACTTTTTATGACACGCCTGGAATTCATGCGGCCAGTGCTGTGTTAGTAATGTACTTGCGACCGGGGCTGATCAGAATACTAACTCCAGGCGGTGGGTACGACGCTGGAACGCAAATATCGGCTGCCGAGCTGGGTTGGGGATGGGTACTATCCTATTTTATTCCTCTGATCTTTATCCATCATGTAGCGCTTTTCTTTATAGAAGCAGGAAATCTGGGGATGTTTTGGGTAACTTTAGGTAAAGCAACTATGAGTTCAATTTTCACACTTGTGGTGAGCTTGATCATACTATATATAAGAATGCCTCAGAAAGGTAGCCGGCTATGAACGATAGCAGAAAACTATATATCCAAACTGGAATGGTGCTGGTGGGTGTTATACTACTGGTCAGGCTGTTCATTATCCAGATAGTTGACACCAGCTACAAAAGTGCTGCTGATAGTAACATCATTCAAAAAGTAATTGAGTATCCGTACAGGGGCGAAGTGTATGACCGCAATGGCAAACTGCTGGTGTACAACAGCCCGGTGTATGATATTCTGGGTGTGCCCAAGGAAATCGAAAACCTCGATACCGCCAAGTTCTGTCGCCTGTTCAATATATCCAAAGCTGACTTGATCGAACGGCTAAATGCAGCGAGAAAATACAGCCCCATCAAGGCATCAAAAATTGTGAACCTTCTGTCGCCGGAAGAATTTGCGAAAACACAGGACTACCTCATCGACTTTCCCGGATTTTATGTGTCGGCCAGAACAGTGCGGGGCTACACCACAAAAAGCGCCGCCAACGCCCTGGGCTATACTGGTGAAATTAGCAAAAGGCAACTTGACGCTGACCGCACTGGTTACTATAGCCAGGGAGACCACATCGGCATCAGCGGCCTCGAGTTGTCGTATGAGAGAGAACTGAGAGGCAAAAGAGGTGTGAAGTACAAACTTGTTAACGTTCGTGGGGTTGATAAGGGGAGCTTCAAAGACGGGTTATACGACACATTAAGTATTCCTGGCGAAAACATTACCACAACCCTGGACATTGAGCTTCAGCAATATGCAGAAAAGCTATTGGCAGGAAAAGTGGGAAGCATTGTAGCCATTGAGCCAGCCACTGGGGAAATCCTGGTTTTTGTGTCTGGTCCGTCGTACGATCCGGCGGTGTTGAGCGGCAGGGATTTTGGCACCAACTTTACAAAGCTTTCCCAAGACAGTCTGGTTCCCCTTTTTAACAGGCCCCTGATGGCAATGTACCGACCCGGCTCAGTTTTTAAAATCATGCAGGCCATGATCGGCTTGCAGGAAGGAGTGATTACCCCCAACACGGTGATCGCCTGCAACCAGAGTGTGATTGGTTGCCATTATCATGGCCCATCTGAGAATTTGCTGGGGGCCATCACCATGTCTTGCAATCCGTATTTTCATCAGGTGTTGAAGCGGGTAGTGAATCAGGATGTCTCCAGGGATACCTACGAAGATACCCGAATTGGGCTTGAGAAATGGCGGGGCAGAGTAGCCAACTTTGGTTTTGGCAGCACACTGGGAATAGATTTACCCAATGAAAAAGGTGGTATGGTGCCCAACGTAGCTTACTACGACAGGGCTTATAACAATCAACCCTGGAAATATTCTAACATCTATTCCATTGCCATAGGCGAGGGAGAGAACCTGGTCGTTCCGCTGCAAATGGCAAATTTTACTGCCACCGTGGCCAATCGTGGTTACTACTATACCCCTCACCTCATAAAAGCGATAAGCGACACAGGCAAGCCAAGGCCGGAATATGAAGTGCAGCACCACACCGGTATCAATCCCGAATACTTTGATATTGCTGTTGAAGCCATGCATAACGTAGTAGAACACGGCACTGGCCAATACAGAGCCAAACTGGACGATATCATCGTTTGTGGTAAGACCGGTACCGTACAAAATGCCAATAGCCCCGATCACTCGGCCTTCATCGCTTTTGCGCCGATGGATAACCCACGGATTGCTGTGTCAGTGTACGTAGAGAACGCAGGCCAGGGCGCAAGAGCCGCTGCTGCTATTTCTGGGCTAATTATCGAAAAATACCTCAAGGGAGAAAAAGCAAAATTGAGGATGGAACCCTATGTACTAAAAGGAGATTTTCTAGATGCGGACGAGAAGGCTAAGTTTAACCTCTAACCAGTTTGACTGGCTCGCAGTCTCTCTGTACTTCCTCCTTGTGCTCCTGGGGTGGTTGAACATATATGCAGCTGTGTACGATGATGAACTCGGCGCCAGCATCTTTGATTTCAGCATCAACTCAGGCCGCCAGCTAATTTGGATCAGTACCAGCGTCCTAATTATCCTCGTCATAAGCATTATCGATTTCAGGTTTTACGACTCATTTGCCTTCATTGTGCTGGGTGTCATTGTGGTCATGCTTGTCAGCGTGCTTATTTTCGGCTCCGAGGTGAAGGGCTCCAAATCGTGGTTTGGCATAGGTGCTTTTGGCATCCAGCCTTCGGAGTTTGCAAAATTTGCGACTGCACTGGCGCTGGCAAAGTTCCTCAGCCAGCCAACAATCAAGTTCGAGAAAATCAGCACCCAACTGATGAGCCTCGGCATTATTGCCGTGCCAGCTGCTCTGATTTTGTTGCAGGGCGACACCGGAACTGCCATGGTGTTTGCCTGCTTTATCATTGTGCTTTACAGGGAAGGGCTAAGCCCTGTCTTCTTCATGATTGGCTTTGCCTTCGTGCTCCTTTTCATTCTTACACTGCTGGTGAATAAGCTGGTGCTCATTATCGGGCTCTTAACGCTCGGTCTTTTGGCTGCGGCATTGTCTGGCAGAAATATCAAAAAAATTGGCGTTGTCATCGTGTCGACTGTGTTCATGTTTGGCTTTGTTCAGAGTGTCGACTTTATTATGAACAAAGTGCTGAAGCCCCACCAGCAAAAGCGGGTGATGCAGCTCATCGACCCGAACGCTGATCCACTCGGCGCTGGCTGGCAGGTGACTCAGTCTAAGATCGCCATTGGTTCAGGGGGCCTGTTTGGTAAGGGCTACCTGCAAGGCACACAAACGAAGTTCAACTTTGTGCCAGACCAGAGCACGGACAATATCTTTTGTACTGTTGGAGAGGAGCACGGCTGGTTTGGTGGACTTATTTTGATCGCCGCTTTTCTAGCGCTGCTCCTGCGAATTACTCAGCTAGCTGAACGCCAAAAATCCAAATTTGCCCGGGTATATGGTTACGGGGTAGCGTCCATTTTGTTCTTTCACTTTGCCTTTAACATTGCCATGACCATCGGGCTGTTTCCTGTTATTGGCATTCCACTGCCTTTTTTCAGCTATGGCGGTTCCTCACTTTGGGCATTCACCA
>NZ_JAVKDF010000039.1:0-336357 GCF_040222385.1 Imperialibacter sp. | reverse complement strand
TCATCTCAGATTTATAGCCCAATTGTACTCTTCCAAGGCCAAAGATGATACGATACACTACAAAATCGAAATAGGAAGGCTCAAATAGATCTTCCCATTTCCACTTTTTGCCCTCATTTAATCAATTTTCAAGGGAGCCCTTTGTAGCTGCTTCGCAAAAGGTGATTCATCATCTTTTGTGAAGCAGCTTTTTTGTGAGTATAAAACAAAAAAGCCCGACGTCGCTGAAAAGCTATGGCGGGCGGAGTCGGGATACCAGGATTACTCATACCCGCAGGCATGCCGCACTTCCCCTCGTGCACCTCCTGCGTCGGTGTCGAACGCCACCCGCTGGCCCCCAGGTTCTCATGGGCCTTAAACGCAAAAAAGCAGACATTGCTGTCTGCTTTTTGTCGGGATACCAGGATTACAACCACCCCGTGCAAATCTTTATGTATCAGTAAGTTACAAAACGTAATTTCAGCGGGTTCACCGTTCAGTTCTCAATTTATTCGAACTGGTTTGAGTGCATTTGGTGAACTCCGAAACCTTTGTAAATATACAAAAAAGCTCGCTTTTTGGGTTCAAATCGTGGCAAAAAGTACTAAATTTTATTGTAACGGAGCATAGATTTTAGTGCCGTTTGACTGCCTTCATCTGCCAGGGTCAATCGGTGATGTAACGCTCAACAATGGCCGGTGCAAGGCCGGTGAACTCACAGAATTCATCTACACTGATGAACTGGTGCGGTTCTTTGGAAAACTCCTCCCTGATCCTGTTTAGGAGCTTCCTTCCGTATCTCTCGCTCTTGCCGGTGATGCGCTGCACGTCTTTTGGATAAATACAGGCTCGTTTGGTTTCGATCATACTCTATCTATACTTCATCTATGCTTTTGCTATACTGTAAATATACTAAATGACCTCCGCAGTTCTTTTTGAACCAATCGGAATAAACGGTATCCTATCGTCCTATACGGAACCTGCCTTTTGTCTGCCTGAAGGAGATAGTTGATTTTCGGTGAGTTGCAACGAAGCAACGAACTAAATCAAGACGATATGGCGCGACAAAAAGGCATCATTAAACTGCAAGGAACCATCGGGGATGTGTCCTTCTACAAGAGCAAAGACGGCTATTTAGCCAGGGAAAAAGGTGGAGTTGATGGGGATCGTATCAAGAATGATCCGGCCTTCCAAAGGACCCGGGAGAATGGGTCGGAGTTTGGACGGGCAGGGAAAGCTGGTAAGCTAATCCGCACGGCCTTCAGGCCGCTCTTATTGAAAACTTCAGACAGCAAGGTAGCCTCCAGGTTGACCAAGCAATTAATGATCGTCCTTCAATCGGATGAAGACAATTCAAGAGGAGAGCGGACGGTTTCCAATGGAAACCTGGACTTGATCCAGGGGTTTGATTTCAATGCGGCTGGCCGACTGGAGGCCACACTATACGCTCCCTATGAAGTGAGTTTTGACCGTGCGGCCGGTACCGCATCCATTGACATTCCTGAGTTCATTCCAGCCAATAGCCTGGCCTATCCCCAAGGTGCTACACACTTAAAGATGGTAGCGGCTTTATCGGAGGTGAACTTCGAGAATGATGAATTCACTTTCAACCTGGCAGAGTCAGCAGATGTGGAAATCGGCAATGTGGCAACCGGTCCCCTGGAGCTGGATTTGGCTTTTAATGCCAACAGCGAAGAGGTGCTATTAGTGGCCTTTGGCATTGATTTCTATCAATCCGTCAATGGTCAGATGTATGCCATGAAGAATGGTGGGTTTAACTGTCTGGCTTTGGTTGAGGTAGACAAGTTTGTCCAGCTACCGGAAAACTAATGATGCCCTGAAATGGAATTAACCCTATTCAGAGTTTATCATCAGGACGGTACCAACGGAGAGCTCTATGATGGGGAGCTGCTGCTCAGCTCCACCATCGAGCTTCCCTGGAGGGAAAACCAGCGAATGGTATCCTGCATCCCGGAAGGGAGGTATGAGCTTGTAAAGCGATATACCGACAAACGGGGGTGGCACCTGCTGGTCAAAAATATCCAGAACAGAAGCGGCATCCTCTTTCACCCTGCCAATGAAGCCCTGAAGGAACTGAAGGGCTGTATAGCCCCAGTTTCAAAGGTAATCGGTCCAGGTAGAGGGACGGATTCCAAAGCTGCCGATTCCAGGCTGAAAACACTTGTGTTTGAGGCCATGGAAAGAGACGAAAGTGTATTTCTCAATATTCAAAAAGCAAAAAGCGTATGACGATCATAGAAAGGGCGAAAGCCCCAACTCCCAAGTTTTTTAAGGTGCTCCGAAACGTAGGTTTGGCACTAGCGGCAGCTGGTGGTGCTCTGTTGGCAGCACCAATCAGTTTACCGGCCGGAATAGTTGCCTTGGGCGGCTATCTCACCGTAGGTGGAACGGTACTGACTGCAGTCAGTCAAGTGACCGTAGAGGATAGCGCAAAAGCGGACAGGAAAGATGGCTAACCTGGTAAGTGGAGGAGGCATGAAGGCAGGAACTGCCGGAGGTACGTTGCTGAGTGTCTTGGTGAACGTCAGCTCCGGGGATATCCTCCACACCTGTGTATTGGCTGCTGTCGGAGCATTAGTGAGCTTTACCGTGTCCATTCTGCTAAAGGTGTTATTCCAACGGTTCAAAAGAAAACATCCACCTCCGAAGGGGATGTGATTCCCGCAAGTCGGGAAAGTTTGTGTTCCTCTCAATGAAAAGGCCTCCTCGTGGGGCCTTTTTTCATTCCAGGAGTATCTGAAACATGATAGCCCTCTTGACCTGTTTCACGAGCTCCACCTGCTTTTGCAGGATATTGGTTTTCTGCTCAAAGTCCTGAAGGAGTGCCAATGACTTTAGGTACTTCCTACGGTCTTTCAAGGCCTTTTCCTGCCCTGCCAGCAATACCGCCCTGGCATCACCTATCCTGATGAATGGGACAACAGAACCGGTCAGGTATGGCGTGAACGCCTGTGCCTGCCAAAGACCGTAAGAGAGCCAGAAATAAAAGTTCCGTGCCTCCTCCGATTCTGTGTTGATGGCGAAGCAATTGGGACAAGGGGTTTCGAGCGGCTTTCCCGCATTCAGTCCTTTGGAAAGAATGAAGAAATGAGGCTTAGAGCTGGTGGAGTTTTTTCGATAAGTTTTGATCTGAAAAGTGTGCATAGTATGAGCATTTAAAGTTTTGCTCGCTGCGCTTCGCACACATTTCAAAAGAGAAAAGAAAAAAGGGAAAAAAAGAAAAGAGAAAGCCTTTAGTCAGGTGGGCATGGACAGGGCAGTCAAGGTTTTTTGGAAAAATACTACCCAGAGGGTGGAGATTTTTTCAAAAACCCGAAGGGCTTGACCTTGACGGTCCTGATTAGGGTTGGCCTTGTGGGGCCCGCCTAACTTAGCTGCACTCTTTGTTTTGTTTTCTTTCCGGAGAGGTCACTTCGATTCAAAAGGAATCATGGATAACATTCAACTGCAAACGAGAATGTGGTTTGGAACGATAGTGCGTCAGGAACCCCACGCAGGAAAAAACAGCCTTGAGCTAAAACGGCTGGACGGAGGCTGTGGAGCGCAGCGTAATGGACGAACGGCCAAGCCAGCCGTAGAGAGGAACGAACGGAGGCTTGCGAGCCGCCTGCGAGTGGAGCAAGGGGGCTAGACCGGAAAGCAGTGAGGGACGAGCTGCGGGGGCTTGCTATGTGTGAAGTGGAATGCAGGGCTTTTGTAATTTGATCCTCCACAAAAGCCCGGAATGAAACGGAACTACACAAGGGCTGGCGTGATTTTTTGCTTTGAGCATTGGGAAAGGTATAAGCGATTGCCTGTGTGCAAGGATACCGTTGGGTTGTTGCAAAAAGCATGACAGTCCCGCAGCCCGCAGCGACCCGCAGGCGAGCAAAAACACTGGCAGCCGGTGGATTTTTAGCTATGCCACAAAGGGACGACTGGCAGGGCTAAAAAGACAGAGTAGGCTGCCGTGAGGATGACAACCGAGTTGCAAGCAGCATGACAGGCTCGGAGCTTTAGCGGAGACCGTAAGGCAACACAGCTTATTTTTTGACCAATAAAAGACAAACACTTTCAAAAAATGGGCTGTGGTGGCCTGGCATGATGCTATGCCGAGGGCGAAAGACGAACACCGCTTTTCCTGCGTGGGGTTTGAGCGTTGGGAAAAGCAAGTGTGGCACGGTATGGAGTGCAGTGCAACGGAACGGAATAACGGGCTACTCTTGCTGTGCGGTGCTGTAAGCTTGTGAGTGAAGCGTAGCGGAATGAGCAGGCTGAAGGCACAAGGGATTGGGGTTGGATGATTATCTAAAGCTTGTACCGCTTCCATTCTTGTGTGCGATAAAACGGCCCCCAATAGCCACGGATCATCAATGTATCCTTGTCTTTCAACCAGAATTTCGCCCAATACGTAACTCCATTGGCGGGATCAAGAATGGAACCATTGTCCCAATCATCGCCATTTTCTTTGAACCCATACATAAATTTCATCCCAACAATTGGTTTGTCTTTGAGATGGCCATCACACTCAACACATATAGGATAGTTACCCTCATGAGGCAGGAGAAATATTTTTTGGATAGTTCCTGTCAGTTCATTACCCTTCTCTTCGAGTTTCACATGTGCTTTCACCTGTTGAAAGCGATCGTCAATTGTCTCCCATAGTCCGTTGATTCCATTTCCTGAAAGCCTCCTCCACGTTTGTGTCCGGTAAAATAGATCAAACGGCCCCCCATAACCTCTCACTCTTATTTCATCTTCGCTTTCAAACCATATTTTACTGTTGTAAATACTCCCACTTTCCGGGTCGAGGATCTTACCATCAATCCATTCGTTTCCTGACTTTTTAAAGCCCCAAACGAATTGAAGACCTAAGACAGGCTGATCTTTAAAATCATCAGGACAACTAATACAGATGGGATTTTTTCCCTGATTAGGTTGCAGGATCACACTATCAATTTTGCCTTCCCACGAATTGGTTTGAGAATTCTGATAGATATGAATAACCGATAAAGGTGCTCCAGTACTCTCATTAAAGGTCATCCACTTGCCTGTAGGAGATTGAGCCTGAGCTGAAACTGTAAAGAGGAGTAACAGCGTAAGGGCTTTAAGTTTCACAGGGCAAGATTTTTTTCGGGACGTTACCTCTTGAAATTCTTCTTCATATCTCTTGTCATTTGTTTTCATCCACTTATCCCACCACAAGAAGTATAGTCCGTAATTGCAGTTGAAATAGTGGTGATGCATGTTGTGATGTGTGGTTGTGGTATGCCAGTTGATCCAATTATTTCGGATAAAGCCTTTTGGGAACAGTTCAAAGCCTAAGTGTCCATGTACATTTCGAAGGATCATATAAGTTAGAAAAATGAACAGAATGAGCCCGTGAACGGGCATGAATACCAACATTATTGGTAACACCAGGGCTTGAACAATGGCTTCCAAAGGATGGAAAGAATAAGCTGCCCAAGGAGACGGATTGGTGCTCATGTGGTGTACCTTGTGAATATATTTGTAAATCCTGGGATGATGCATCCACCGGTGAGTCCAGTAGAAATAAGTGTCGTGAAATACAATCATGATTACCAGACTCAACATGAAGTAAGCCCATCCATATTCTGGTATATCGTGGTAAATGTGAAAATAGCCTTTTTGATTGGCCAGATGGACACCTGTGCCAATTGTGGCAAAGATGAGTACTGTGCTCAGGGAGTACCGGAATTCATACCAAAGTTTGGTCGTCTTAGGCCAATTGGACTGGATAAACCGATGATTCAATGCCTTTTTGAGCAGTAACCAAAAGATTAAAAAGGCTGCACTGGCAGGGATAAAGTACCTGAGGAAATCGATAATGATAATTTTGCCATAGGCTGATAAAAACTCGTTGAGAAGTGTATCCATAATCCGTGATTTTTTTCTGCCAAACTAGGGATGGACATCATGAGATTCTCTCCTGTAATGGAGAATGCTGGCCGATTTCAAAATCGGCAAGGATTAATTGCCGGAGTGTTTTCTTCTGTAATCAGTGGGGGTGAACCCTGTCGCCTGTTTAAATGATCGATTGAATGGACCTATGGAGTTGAACCCTGTTTTGTAAGCAATTTCAAGTATTGTAAGATTAGATTTTTCCCTGTCTTTCAGAAGGGTTGACGCCTCCCTGACCCGATAGGAATTAACAAAGTCAATGAAATTGCGGTATCCCATTTCCTGGTTGATCACTTTTCTCACCCGGTATTCCTGTTCACCAATCGCTTCTGCCAACTGGCCAATCATCAGTTTTTCCTTTCGGTAGAACTCTCTGTCAATCATGATTTTCTGGATCTTTTCAATCAGGTCTGGGTGCTTTACCTCTGTGTTTTTCCTGCGAGTATCAAACAATTGGCTTTTAATGGAAACATTCAAGCCAATAAAGAACGTGTTGAAAAGCAGAATGGCGCTTCGTTGGATTAGTTTGGGCAGTTCCTGCTCATCTTTAGTTAATCCCAATTCTGATAGAATGGTAATGAACACCACCAATCCGATGAAGTAGGTGAAGTACTTCCTCAACCGGATTCTTTCCTCATCCAGGTCGGAGCGTTTCCCCGATTGTGCCTCGATTATTGCCAGGCCAATAAAAAAAATCGATAGCGCCCTACCTGCAATTGACGAGATTTTATCCCAATCTGTGAGATTTGTAGTGCAATAAAGACCGTAGTAAACGAAGGTGGCTGTGATTATATAAATCAATATTCGCTTGGGTGATAACGGATCGTCATTGAAAAGCGTCCTTGCCATCATCCAGAAAGAGAATGGAAGTAAAAACGGGCCTATTACAAATATCCATTTGAGCAAAGGAAAGGTCACAAAATCTATTATGAGATACAGGAAAACGCAGGTGATAAACCCAAGAACCGCATAGGCTCCTCTGATCTTGTTTCTGTCCTTAAGAACCAGGATGGCAGAAATGATCATGCTGTATGCAGTAAGAGAATTTACGTATGGGTATAGAGCTTCTGTCACTTCATAAAACTAAAAATTAAATCTGGCAATCAGTCGGGTTGGCATGGACTTTAGTTCATCCTTAATTTTATGATAAATGATGATAGCAGGGTAATTGCCCCGATCAATACCACTGCCGTTTCAATCCCAAAAAAGTCGGCTGTAACTCCCGTCAAAATTGCTCCGATAGCATAACCCAGATCCCGCCACAACCTGAATACACCGATGCTGTTTGCCCGTTGTTCTGGGTGTGTGTAATCCGCAATTGCTGCCAGGAATGTAGGATATACGACAGCCGTACCGATTCCTAAAATGATACTCAAAATTGTAAACTGGACAAATGAAGTGGCATATATCATAGCCGTTATGGCAATGCCCTGCATTAGCATTCCCCAAAACAGCATGGATTTTTTTACTAGTATATCAGCCAGTTTCCCGGTAGCCAGTTGACCCAATCCCCATACTATCGGATAAATAGCCACTATTTTTCCGACTTCTCCTAAACTAAAACCTTTACTTGCTAAGAGAATTGGAAATAGCCCCCAGATCATGCCGTCATTGAGGTTGTTGACTAGTCCGGCTTGCGTGATGGAACCAAGATTTGGGTTTGTCCAGGTTGTTTCTCGAAATATGTTTTTCAATTTCTGAACCTGGCTTACTTTGATCTCTGAATTGACATGGTGAACTGTGTCTTTTACCAGGAAATGGCTGGCCAGCAAACCAGTTATGGCAAAGCCGATTCCCAAATAAAACGGATAGGGACGAAGGCCATATTCAGATGCGATCCACCCGGTAAGGAATGCCACTATTCCCACAGCCAGATAGCCTGCGGATTCATTCAACCCCATGGCTAGTCCTCTGTTCTTATCACCTACCAAGTCAATTTTCATTACTACCGTGCTGGACCAGGTAAGCCCCTGATTGATCCCCAGCAGGATATTGGCCGCTATGATCCAATTCCAGTTTGTGGCATAGATCAGGATAAGAGGAACAGGAAGCCCTAACAACCAACCGATGACCAACAGGTTCTTACGTCCAATCCTGTTGGCGAAAGCACCGGTGTAATAATTGGTAATGGCTTTGGAAATACCGAAAACTACAATGAATGATAGTATGGATGTTTTGGCCGCTATACCAAAATCTGCTTCGGCAATCTGGGGGAGAATGGTACGTTCAAGTCCGACCATACCACCCACAAAGCCATTGATAATGACCAGTAAGGTGAACTGCCTCCAGTTCTCTTTTAATCCTAGTTTGACCTCCATAACTCCTTACGAAATAGCACACCTGTTGGCACCAGCCTCCAGGTCAGTCAGGTTGATGCCTGTAAAATCACCTGAAAGGTTTTTCTCGACAATGGTGAGGTAGTTTGCAGGAGTGGTAGGTATCCGGTTCAGGAGTGTTTGGATAAAAGCATCTTCTTCCTGATGAAGCATTGACACATTCATTAATACCTCCTCGATACTGGCCTGAATGGGTTTACGGTCAAAAGCAACCGGCTGGCTGGTATGGCCAGGCAACACCAGGATGGATTTATCCAGTTCGAGCAGTTTTCTTAGTGAGTGGTAAAGCAGACTTGCTTTGTGTCTGGCTTCCGCTTCATTGGCTTTCAGGTCAGGTCTGCCTACTCCATTGGTAAACAGTGTATCACCTGTAAGCAGTGCTTTATCCTCAATGAGGTATGAAGTGCTTTCTAGTGTGTGCCCCGGAGTGTGGATGGCTTTTATCTGAATATCACCAAATTTAAAGGTGGTACCGTCTGAAATGGAGTGAAATGGGAATGTCAATTTATCATTTTCCGGAATGGAAGGTTTAAGGCCGAAGGTTTCCGCCAGTTCTTTTGACCGGCTTAAATGGTCTGCATGGATGTGTGTATCCGCAACGTACTTTAAAGTCAGTTTTCTCTGGTCAATGACCTCCTGATAAACCTCCACAGGTAACGAGGGATCTACAACCATGGCTTCCTGACCTGAAACGATCATGTAGGAAAGGCATCCTTTGCCAGTTCGTCTGAATTGGATGATCTCGAAATAGTCAAATGCCAGGGAAGCGGTGTTCCATGACAAGCTCCAAGCCTTCATGCCGCCTTGCAGGTTGTAGGATTCGTATCCTGAATGATGCAATAGTTGGGCAGCTACCAAGCTGGTTTTTCCCCCTGAGCAAACGGTAACTACCGGAATGGATTTATCAAAATCTACTGACTTTAAAGCGTCCGGGTAGTTCTTCTTCAGCTCCTCATAAGCATCGATATGAATGCTTCCGGGGATGTGCCATTCTTCACGTTCGTGTGTTGGCCTGATGTCAAGCACATTTACTTTTTTGCCAGTGTCCAGCCATTCACTGAGTATTTGGGTATTGATCTCTTTTTGCTCCATCGCTTTAATCTTTTGATAATGCAAAAGACCGGATTGTGGCAATGGAATCCTTTTACATTTGTTAAATAATCAGGAAATATTAGCCCTGATCCGGCTTAGACTTACCTGGGTGATGCCCAAATAAGAAGCAATGTGTTTGAGTGGGATTTCTTGTATCACTTCAGGGGACTTTTCGATCAGGGAGCGGTAGCGTTCTTCAGCGGCATGGAATTGCAAGCTTTCGAGGCGATTGATGGTGTCGACATAGGAGTGTTCTACAATTTTGCGAAACAACCGCTCAATATCCCGGTGCTGGTCAAAGAGCGCAAAAAGTTGCCGGGCTGGAATGGCTATAAAATTGGTGTCGCTGATGGACTGAATTGCTTTGTGACTGGGCTTTCCCGTAAAGAGGCTCTCTGCCCGGATGATCAAGTCATTTTCGAACGCAAAATATTCTGTCACGTCCTTTCCATCTTTGTAATAATAAATCCTTGCCACTCCTTGCTGTACAAAGTAGATCGTCTTGCAGGTCTGGCCGATGGACTGGAGGTCATGGTTCTTTTTGATTTTGACCTCAGACAGCATATTCAAAATTGCATCACTTACCTGTGAGGATAATGGACTTATATCATTCAGGTGAATGACGAATTGCTGTTTACCGCTCAAATGTTTCATCAGGTTTTGATCACAGAAAATGAATACCTATTTATAAATGTCACCGAACCCTGAGTAATTTTTGTGTCCTTTCCCTCTGTTGATCCTGCCTTGCTTTGTATTGTCGATGCGATGCTGGAGGAACAAACAAAGAGCCTCAAACTGGGTTTCCGGAATCTGGTAGGCATCAGCTTTAAATTCCTTTTTGATGATGCCCCAAATGGCAGCATAGTTCATTTTGGATTTACCAACATCGCCTTCCTTGTATTTGTTATATCGATCTATCAGGTGCTTCACATAGTTTTTCAATTCCGCTTTTTTACCTATGGCACCATCAGCGAATTCCATCTTTGGTTTGCTTCTGGATTTATAAACAATGGTCTGTGCACTGATCGAATTGGCTACCGTGGAGTTGGATATATTGCCTTTGATGTTGATGGTGTTTGATGACTTTGCGCTGGATTTGCCTTTAGCTTTAATCATAAGATAGTTCTTGATTTGTTTGACCTCCTCCTCACTAATATCACCTTTTGTAATCTTGGAATGGCAAATCGGGCAAAGCATCAAAAGGTTGTCAGGGGAATTGTTTTCGGGAATTTCGTCAATATGATGAATTTCAAAATGATCTACATTCTGATCATCACAGATTGGGCACTGGGAGTTAATCTCTTGCTGTAAAAGAGATTTCGTTTTTTGGGGTATGGATTTTCGAGCTTTGGCCATGGTCTAACTTTGCTTCAGTAGTTGGTACAATTGCTGGTTGATGAAAATATTCTCTTTCCCGATAGGTTCGAGTTTTAGGATTCCAATGGATTCCAAAGTCTTTAAGTACCTGGAAGCGGCTTTTCTTTCTACGCCCAGCCCATTAGAGATATATTCTATTTTGGTATAGGGGTGGACAAACAATTGCTCGATCAAGTCTTTCGAGTAGATTTTCGGGGCTTCATTTTTTACCTTATCCTGTATCTCATTGAAGATGCTGTTGATTCCGTGGATCTGGGAAATAGCCTTTGTCGCAGTATCTTCAATTGCCTTGAGCATAAACAATATCCAACCTTCCCAATTGTCTTTAGTCCTCACCTCTTGTAGCAATTTGTAGTAAGCTCCTTTGTGGCCTATAATGTAGCCACTGAGATAAAGCATGGGTATTTCCAACAGGTTGTGAAGGATGAGGTAAAGCACGTTGATAATCCTTCCCGTTCGGCCATTTCCATCATAGAATGGGTGGATGCTTTCGAACTGGTAGTGTTGTACGGCCATCCTGATCAGGGGTGACATTCCATCAGGTTCATCATTGATAAAGTCTTCTAGGTTTTTCATTAGTCTGACAATTACTTCCTTATCATCTGGCGGTGTATAAATTGTTTTCCCTGTCAGATCATTTTTCAAGGAAGTACCTGGTAGCTGCCTGATCCCAGCCTCGTTCTCTTCCAGTATAGCCTGAATGCGTGCAATACCATTAGTATTCAGGAAGCCTTTCTTTTTGATCTCTTCAAAGCCATAGAGCAGGGCTTCCCTGTACCGTAGGACTTCTTTTGTCGATGGGTCAATTGTCATTGACTTGGCCGCCAAAGCCTGGTAGAGCTTGTCATGTGTAGTAATAATATTCTCCACCTCTGAACTGGCCTGTGCTTCTTTGAGTACAATGGCATTGATCAAAATACCCTGATTGGGTAGTGTTCTTGCCAATCCCTTCAGCTCAGCAAGGGCAACCGCTGCTTTACTTTCCTGTTTGAGGATTTCGATAGTCTCCACTTTATCCACCTGAGGAGGCAGTAGAGGTAAATCATTGAGTGGTTTCGATGGATCGATATTCTTCATTCCTATTAATTACGTGAGACAAAAATACAAAAATTGGGACATGAAACAAGTTATATGTACCATCATGGGACATGAGACAAAAACCTCAAGAATAGGACATGAAAACCAGCACATGTACCACGATGGGACATGTTCATACCCGCTTATCTTTAGCCTCCTTATCAAACGCTAGAACATTCATCATTTCCCTTAACCTGCTCCTTACCCTGTTGCCATAGCAGCTTTCAATTTCGCTGGCGGAAAGATTGGTTGTGGCATGGGTAAGCATGTGCCGGCCGATGAACATATCGTAGCGGCTCAAAAGGATCTCTGCCATAACATTGGTTTCGTTTCCATAATACTTGATGTTGGATTCCACGCCCAGATCGTCAAAGCAGTAGGCTTTAGGGATCAATTCTCCACCTGTTTGCTGGAATGCTGACTTAGAATATTTATTGATGACAGGATAGCCATCCTGGATGAATTCCAGGGTGATGTCACGAGCGGATTTGATGATGTACTGTTCTTTGGGTGCAAGCATGAAGCGAAGTAGGGTCATCAGGGAGGTTTTGCCACAACCGACCGGGCCTGTCAATAAGATGCCTTTGTGGAGATCAATATTATGTTTTTCAGCATTGACCCCATCACGGTAGAAATAGACCAGAAGCTTGAAAAGAATGAGATGGTCTTCCTGCCAAATCCTGAATTTTGGGCTGATGTAAGCTGTACCTGCTTTCTCCAGGAATTCAAGACATTTGTCAAACTGAATGATATTGCTTTGAACCTCTTCATCAACAGAAGACTTAGAGCGGTTCGCCATAGTCCTTGCCGGTTCCTGTGTGGAGGTTTCCGGGTTTAGGGCCTTGCTGATGGTTTCTCTGATCTTTTGCATAGGCATTGAATTTTTGAGCGTTCAACATCCAGTTTCGGGCGGCTGCTTTCCAGTCTTTCATCTTGGAGCGGCCACCTACCAACCAGCCATTGCTCTGGAAGTAGTTGTAAAACTTCTCAGCCTCCACGGGCGGATAGCCTTTTTCATCAAAGTAGATTTTCACATGGGCTTCCAGAGGCGGAATGTCCGGGCCATAGCCAGCAGCTTCCTTTTTCTTTTGCCGCAACTTTTCTTTTTCCTTCATTTCTGAGTCATTTGAACCTCTATCAAAATTTTTGGATCGCTCACCCAAGTTTGTTTCGTTTTCACTGTTTAAAGAGTTTGTATTGTTTGTATAAGGTCTCACTGCTATTTCACTTCCATTATCAGTACCTGTATCACTACCTTTATCAAAACTGTACAGGTAAATGAGGCTGCCCCGGTGCGGATTGTAGGAAGGTTCGTAGCGGATATAGCCGTATCGATCTAGTTCCTTCAGGCACTTGGTGTAGGTGTTCACCGAACCAATTTTTGACAACCTCATCAGCTCGTCCCTGGATACAGAAATGGGGTTCTTGAAAAAGTTGAGGTTCCACCGCCTGAACAAGGCCATATACAAACTGATGTGGTAGGGCGTGAGCCTGGTATCTGCATCCATCTGCCCGAATGCTGCCGAAAGGTGCCTGATGTAGTTCATGCCCAGCCATACGCTTTACTTCAACCGGTTGTGAAACTTGTTGGACTGCAGCATCCCTTGAATGTCTGCATAGTCGTAATAAATCACTCCCCCAATCTTGGTAAAGGGTAATGTGCCGTTCACTCGCAGGTTCTGCAATGTACCTGGTGAGATGCTAAGGAGCTTGCGGACTTCATAGGACTTTAACCATTTCTTGGATGGCTGTCCTGAATGTTCTTTAAGTAATCTTTTTAAATCTTCGAGTAGCTCGATCTTGAACTCTCGAAGGTCATCTGTGGTAATAACTTCTGTTGCCATTTCTTAACAAATGTTGATTGAACTGCGAAGGTGTTACCGTTTGATGGGTTTTATTCACAAGTCAAACCGAAGTTGGGAAAGATTTTTTGTTATTTGTCATCAGCTTCATCCATCCTTCGGGTCAGACTATCCCTTAGAGAATCCAGAAATTTAGTGCGTCCGGTCTTGCGGATGCGGATTTCAAGGAATGTGCGGTGATATTGGCCCACCTCGATACCGAAGGTATCTTCAAAAAATGCTGCGATTTCTTTTAGATCGGCAATGCCGTTGTTAAATACTCCACGGGCTTGTAAGGCATACATCAACTCGATTAAAGCTACTTTAGAATCTGTCCATGTTAGTTTCCCCTTCGGTTCACCTTGTGATCTTCCATTGCTTAAATCCCTCATATCCAGTTTGTTCAATTCATCTTCCAAGTAGACATTGAGCAGGTCGTTGGCCAGGATGTTGGAAACCTTAAAATCATGGCTGGTAGAAAAATTAGGATCGGTTTCAAAGAAGAAAGAATCAAGCGTTAACCTTATGTCCTGTTTGCCTCTGACAAAATATTTGTGATCCAGATAATTACTGTGGGTACGAAAGTAGCGGTAAAATTCCAGGTTGTTGTCGAAGTACCGTTTGAGCTTATCCAACTCATTTTGATAGTATTTACGTTTTACCTTGATTCCTCCGTTAGGTTTGTTGGTTTCAATATTGAATACGCTGAGGTGGTAGATGAGCTTACTAACGAATTTCGGTTTGATCTCCTTGAAAAAGTAGATTTCATCGGTTTGTGAACACAACCGATCACCCTTCAAATCATCTCTCAACTGATTAATTGCCTGAAGGGCTATTTGAAAGCTTTGCTCTGATTTTTTTAGAATGTCGTCCTCTTCCAGATCAATCATTCGAAGCTTATCTTCTAATTCTTCATATTGTTGGTTATAATTTTCAGGCATTTAAAAAGTGAGTTTATTGATTCCATAGCATGTTCTAAATTAGTTTCGTTGCACCCTTACCGCATTTAAAATAGCCAACAGCGCCACTCCCACATCAGCAAAGACGGCTTCCCACATGGTGGCTAGACCTCCGGCTCCCAGTGCCAGCACAATAAGCTTCACTCCAAATGCCAGGCCTATATTTTGCCATACGATCCGTTTGGTTTGTTTGCCTATTTGAATAGCAGTAGCAATTTTAGAGGGCTGGTCAGTCTGAATGACCACATCGGCTGTCTCGATAGCGGCATCACTGCCCAAACCACCCATTGCCATGCCTACATCTGCCAGAGCAAGGACGGGAGCATCGTTGATACCGTCCCCCACAAATACAATGACACGGTTGGTATCCTTTTTCAACTCTTCTACTTTTTCCACCTTTTGCTCTGGCAGCAGATCACCAAAGGCTTTATCTATTCCCAGTGATTTTGCCACCTGTTGTGTCACAGCGTCTTTGTCGCCTGATAGCATGACCAGCTCTTTTACACCTGCTTTGTGCAATGCTTCAATCGCCTGTGCAGCATCCTCTTTTAATTCATCTGCTATCACCAAGTAACCGGCATATTTTTGGTCCACTGCTACATGGATGACGGTATTGACCTCTCCGGCAGCATCAGCACAGGTAACAATCCCTTCCTTGTCCATCAGCTTTTGGTTGCCGGTGAGCACATGCTTACCATTTACTTTTCCTTTCAGGCCATGTCCGGCTAATTCTTCCTGTTGTTCGGGTTCTGAAATTTCTCCTCCCTGCTTTTTAGTGTATTCTGTAATGGCTTTTGCGATGGGATGGGTGGATTTGCTTTCCATAGCTGCCGCCAGGCTAAGCCACTCTGTAGTGATACCGTCCATGGTCACGGCCTTCTGAACTTCAAACACTCCCTTGGTAAGTGTTCCAGTTTTGTCCATTACCACGGTATTGACTTTTGTCATGAGGTCAAGAAAGTTGGAGCCTTTGAATAATATGCCTTTGCGGGAGGCTGCCCCAATCCCTCCGAAATAACCAAGCGGAATAGAAATGACCAGCGCACAGGGGCACGAGATCACCAAAAAGATCAAAGCCCTGTAAAGCCAGTCTTCAAACACATAGCTTTCTACAAAGAAATAAGGTAGGAAGACCAGGCCAATGGCCAGAAAGGTAACAATGGGTGTGTAAACCCGTGCAAACCTGCGGATGAACTGCTCGGTTTTTGCCTTGCGTGCGGTAGCGTTCTGCACCAGTTCCAGGATGCGTGCCAGCGAACTTTCATTGAACAGCCTTGTGACTTTCAATTCAATCAGCATGTCGAGGTTCACCATCCCAGCCAGCACATTTTCTCCTTTGTTGTAGGTAGCTGGTTTGCTTTCGCCAGTCAGGGCGGAGGTATTGAAGCTGCTTTTTTCACTGATCATTTCCCCATCGAGAGGTATTTTTTCTCCAGGCTTTACTTGTATGGTTTCCCCGATTTGTACTTCTTCCGGGTGTACGGACACCATTTGCCCGCTTCTATACACAGAGGCAGAATCCGGACGGATATCCAGCAGAGCTTTGATATTACGTTTGGCCCTGTTCACTGCTGCATCCTGAAACAACTCACCGATGGCATAGAAAAGCATTACCGCCACCGCCTCGGGATATTCGCCTATGGCAAAAGCCCCCAGAGTGGCTATTCCCATGAGGAAAAATTCAGTGAACACATCACCTTTCAGTATTGACTTCCAGCCTTTGACCAATACCGGCCAACCCACAGGCAAATAGGCCAGCACATACCAACCGATGCGGATCCAGCCGTGGAAAAATGCAGGCTGTCCCCATTGGTCAGCGGCTATTCCTGCAAGCAGCATGACAAGGCTTACAATACCACTTCCCCAGATTTGCAGGAAAGTGGAGGAGGATTTCTCCCCCTGCTTTTTTGGTTTGCCTGGATGCTGGTCGGTGCTGCAGCAAGCTTTGTCTTCTATATTGTTTGCATTAGTCATACGCTTGTCAGTTTTTTAATGTGTGAAAAAGGAAATGATGCCTGTGATAATGAGGATGCACCCCGAAACCAGCCCGGTATTATGCTCCAGCCTGTGCCAGTTGAAACGGTGCAGACCTTTCTGTGCGAGATACACCCAAAACGTGATCCCTAACACGGAAACGAAGGTGTAGAGCAAGCCCACTGTCATGATCATCGGCCATCCATGAGTACCTGCCATCAGGAAGTAGGCTTCAATTTCCAGGCAGGGCGAAAGAAACATCATAAATACCAGCAAGGTCACCACTTGGGTTGCTCCGGCCTGATCCAGCTTTTGTTTTTCATTGAAGTGAAAATGATGGTGCCTGTGGTGTTGGATGATGAAATAAAACCCTATGGCAATGAGCAAAGCAGGAATGACCCAACGGGTGTAACTGTTAAGCGTTTCTGCCAGTGAAAGGCTGAATAAGCCCAGAAACACGCCCAGCAGAAAGGTACTCAGCGAATGAGCCAAAGCTGCCATAGCCGCAATGCGAACCGTCTTGCTACCTTGCCAGCCAAAACTTTCTTTCAGAGCCAGCACCGGCAGCCAGTGGCTGGGAATCAGCCCGTGGAGGAGGCTGAGCATGATGGTACCAGTGAGCAAGGTGGTCATAGTCTTGTATCAATTTATTTTTTGAATTGATCTATTATTGCCTTCAGGTCTTCTGGGATTTCCATGGGCAAAAGAGGCGGAACATTGGCTCCTCCGGTATTGCCTACAGGTACTTTACCTACAAAGGATTTTACTCCTCCTACAAGTAGCCTAAGAATCTGCCCCCGGATTTCTGCCCAATCCTTGATCATGAAGCCGAACCGGAGCATAAGCCAATGCGCTTCCGAGTGCTGGTATGGATAGGGCTGACCAAGGACGTGCGCCCGCTCCAGATGTCGCCAAGCTTCCTGAAGGTGACGCTTGGCGAGTTTTTCTTTGTACAGAATGAGCTCCTGACGATAGTGTGGTTTGAGGCCCTTAGGCATGGCAGTGTTAAACTTCATAGCGTTAAGTGTTTTATCTGAAAATACGTGTAAACACAATGCACAGTCATTGCAATTTTCATCCTGCACACTTCCCGCAAACACCCTTTACCACCAGGTTGGCTTCTTCGCCCATGAACTTGCTTGGCAGGTCAATTTCAGGGATTTTGTACTTGGGCAAACAGAAGGTTTCACTACACACCCGGCAATGGAAATGTACGTGCAAGTCCCGTTCGATATTGCACTCGCATCCCTCTTCGCACAAGGCGTATTTAGGTGCTCCGGTACCGTCATCTATACTGTGCACCAGTCCGTTTTCCTGAAAGGTCTTCAGGGTGCGGAATAGTGTCACCCTGTCTGACTTTTCAAATGCCTTTTCCAGGTCAGAAAGGCTGATGGCGGCCTCCTGACTGGTCAGGGCTTCCAGCACCAACAGCCGCATGGCTGTTGGTCGGATGTCCTTTTCTTTGAGTTTATTTTCGAGTTCTTTAATCATGTGTCCTTCATTTTAATGCCCGTGTCCTCCTCCTTCTTCTTCGGTATTTTTGGCTTTCGCCAACAAAGTGAAGGCACCTTTGGTTACCAGTTGAATGGCACTCAAGTCCTTCGCTGTATCGGCCAACGAAATCTGCGTATAGCCGTCTTCGGTATATCCCTTGATGACTTCCAGCATTTCAAAATCGTGTACGGTTTCACCGTTCTCTAATTTCTTACCCGCATATGAAAAAATGTATTGTTTGCCGCCAAACCGCACAATGGAGGCTTCCGGGGCAGCAAGCACTTCATTACTGTCGGTTTCGATTCTTGCAGCTACATACATGCCCGGCTTCAGGTCTTCATGCATCTTTTTTAAATGCCCATGTACGGTTACTGAACGGTCTTCCCTAACCCCACTGCCTATCAGGAAGACTTCAGCTTCCCGCCATTCTTCAGGTGAATTTGCCAGGGCAAACCGGATGCGCTGGCCTTCCCTTACCCGTGGGATGTCGTTTTCATATACCGTCAGTTCCACATGCAGATCCTCGGCATTGGTGATGTCCATGATCACATCCTGTGGGTTGATGTACTTGCCTATATTGGTGTACACTTCACGGACCGAGCCTGTTACCGGTGCATAAATATTGACCGAAGCAGATACTGTACCTCCTTCAATTTTAGCAGGATTGAAGCCAATAAGCTTCAACCGTTCTTCCATCGTTTTAATACGGGCCTCATTGGCCAGATAGTCACTTTTGGCCTGTTGGTAGTTTTTGCCGGAAGCTACTTTTTCCTGGTATAATTCCTCCTGCCGTTCAAACTCGGCTTTAAGAAAGTCCCGATTGGCCAGGCCCTCCAAATACTCTTGCTGAAACTGGATGAACTCTGGGTTTTCGATC
Organism: Imperialibacter sp.; assembly: GCF_040222385.1. GTDB lineage: Bacteria > Bacteroidota > Bacteroidia > Cytophagales > Cyclobacteriaceae > Imperialibacter. The sequence continues at coordinate 317,429 of NZ_JAVKDF010000039.1, read as the reverse complement.
ACAACCAAAAGCTGGCCTTTTTTCACTTTGCTGCCCGGCAGCATTTCGGTATATTTTACAAAGCCACCATAGGGCATATTGATGGAAATATTGCTCTGAGGAGGCACGTCAATTGTTCCATTTACCCGTAGCTCTGAACCGATAACCTTTCTTTCGGCAGTTCCAATCTGAATGGCTGCCTGCTCGTACTGTGCCTCAGTAAGTTCTACCGTATTTTCACCTTCTTCGTGGTGTTCTTCTGTTGTTCCTTCATTTTTTGAACCACAGGAGGCAATAGTCAATCCCAGTATAAAAACCATTGAGATTCTGTTGATGTATTTGATTGTATTTTTCATTTGTTGATTTCTTTTTTATTGAACGCCTGAGATAAACTCAATCTGGATAATGGTCTGGTTGTATTGGTTGAGAATGTCCAGGTAATTGAACCGGACTGTCAATGCCCTGTTAAGTCCCTGGATATACTCCACATAGCCAATTTCCCCGTTTTCAAATCCTTTCTGAGCTTGTTTGAGAATTAGCTCTGCCTGAGGCAGGGCGTTTTGCTCGTAATAGTCGATACTGGTCTGAAATTTTTGGTACTGCTGGATGAGAGACCTTAGCCTGCCTTGCAGTTCGTTGGTCACCGCCTGTAGCCTTGCTTCGTTTTCCTGCTTTTTCAATTCGGCAGCCTTGATGACCGATCCTTGCGACTTGGCACCAAAAATGGGGATGGCTATACCTACCTGAAAACCAGTAAAACGGTCGCTGTAAGTGAAAGTAACCGGATTGCCATCCAAGTCCTGATTTGGACCATTGAGCGACTGGTTGAAATAACCTATTGTGAGATCCGGTAGTAGCCGTGATTTCTCTACCGACTTTTCTCTTTCAGCTACCTCCATTTGTTGGCGGAACCATGCCAGGGTAGGGTTATTGGCAATGCCCTGCGTATCGATTAGTGCACTACTTTCTCTTGCTTCCAGATTGCCAACCGTGATGTCCACCGGACTTTCTACATTGAGTAAGGTTTGTAACTGCGTCTGGTAAATCTCGATATCAGACAAGCTTTGTTGCAGCATGGCCTTGATCTCAGCGACCTGCGATTCGGCTGTGGCCTTTTCAAGCAGGTTGCTTTCCCCTGTTTCGTAGCGAAGGTTGGCAGCCCTTACGAAGCGCTGGTAAATGCTGTCCTGCTCCAGCAACAATTGTCTTTTGCTTTTCTCCAGCCAGAGGAAATACCAGGTTGTTTTTACCTGCTGCACCAGTTCATTTTGGGTGGCGTTTTTTCGCCACTCACTGGCTTCTATTCTCGCTTTGGCCAACTTGCTTTGGTTGGCATAAACCGTAGGAAATTCGATGGATTGAGAGATATTGAACTGGTTGTCATTGTCGTAAATGCTGTTGTACTGCCCGTGTGTAAGACTGAAATTGGTTTTGGACAAATTCCAGCTGGCACCTTTCAAAGCCCTTTCTTGTTGGGTTTGCAGGTCTGCAGCTTTCAGGGTCGGATTGTTTTGGATCGCTACTTGTATCGCCTCATCCAGGGACTGAAAGGAAGCAGGTGATTCCTGGGCCTGGGCTTTGGAAACCTGAATGCTCAGTAAACCAATAACCAACAATGGGGCTACTGCTCCGGGTTTTACTTTAATCCCTCTTTCAAAATAATAGTAAAGGATAGGCAACACAACCAGTGTCAGGAAAGTAGCAGTGATCAACCCGCCAATCACCACGGTGGCCAGTGGACGCTGTACTTCTGCTCCACCTGATTGGGAAAGTGCCATCGGCAGAAAGCCCAGGGAAGCCACGGCAGCCGTCATGATTACCGGGCGCAGACGTACACTTGTGCCTTTGTAAATCCGCTCGAAAATATCTGTGACCCCTTCTTTTTTCAGGTGGTTGAACTCGCTGATCAGTACGATTCCATTCAGTACGGCCACCCCAAATAAGGCAATGAAGCCAACGCCTGCCGATATACTGAAAGGCATATCCCTTAGCCATAAGGCGAAGATGCCCCCGATGGCAGAAAGTGGGATGGCTGTAAAAATGAGGATGCCCTGTTTGATGGAACCAAAAGTGAAATAGAGCAAAACGAAAATCAGTAACAAGGCCAGAGGCACGGCAAAAGCAAGGCGTTCACGGGCTTCCACGAGGTTTTCAAACTGACCTCCGTAGGTAACCGTGTAGCCCGGAGCGAACACTACGGATTCATCAATTTTTTGCCGAAGTTCCGTCACAATGCTTTCTACGTCACGATTACGTACATTGAAAGCTACAATAATTCGTCTGCGGGTGTCGTCCCGCTGGATTTGGTAGGGCCCTTCTTTGATTTCCACTTCTGCCACCTGATGCAGCGGAATCTGGTGTCCATCTTTGCGGGCGATGTAGAGGTTGCGAACTGATTCCACATCCTCCCGGTTGGTCTTATCCAGCCTGACCACAAGGTCAAAACGTCTTTCATTTTCATACACCAATCCTGCGGAAGCCCCGGCAAAGGCTGCCTGTACCGATCGGTTTACATCCCGGATGCTCAGGCCATACTTGGCCAGCTGGTCTCTCTTGTAGTTAATGACAATTTGCGGAACACCAGTTACCTCTTCTATGTACAAATCTTCAGCTCCTTCTACACCAGAAGCTAGCCGTCCTATCTGTTCGGCATACTCCGAAAGCTCATTGAGATCCTCTCCGTATATCTTAACCGCCACATCCTGACGAACCCCTGTCATGAGTTCGTTAAAGCGCATCTGGATGGGTTGCTGAAATCCAAAAGTAACTCCCGGAATGACCTCCAGAGCTTCGGCCATTTTGTTGGCCAGTTCTTCCCTGTTAGAGGCTGTGACCCATTCATCTTTGTTTTTCAGAATCACCATCATGTCAGCAGCTTCTACCGGCATGGGATCGGTTGGAATTTCTCCTGCACCAATTTTTGATACCACCTGCTTTACTTCCGGGAATTGTTCGAGTAGAATTTTTTCCGCCTGGGTAGTAGCTGCAACCGTATTTTGTAAAGAACTCCCTGTAATCACCCGGGTTTCTACCGCAAAGTCGCCTTCCTCAAGTGTTGGAATAAATTCCCCACCCATATTGGAAAACACCCATAGGGAGGTGCCAAATAATCCAAGCGCAATGGCTAACATCAATGGCCGTTTGTGCATCGCCCAACGGATTGTCGGGTCGTACAGCCTGTGAAAGAAAGCCATGATCTTGTCTGAAATATTAGGCTTGTATTCTGTCTTTTTGCTCAGTACAAGTGCCGACATCATGGGCACATAAGTGAGTGAAAGAATAAAAGCCCCAAGAATGGCAAAGCTCACGGTCTGTGCCATAGGGCCAAACATTTTACCTTCAATCCCTACTAAAGCAAGGATGGGTAGATACACGATGAGAATAATGATCTCTCCGAATGCGGCTGAATTCCGAATCTTGCTGGCCGACTGATAAACTTCTTCGTCCATTTCCTGCTGGGTCAGCTTTCTTCCAAGTTTCAATAAACCTAAGTGGTGCAGGGTAGCCTCCACAATGATCACCGCTCCGTCCACAATCAACCCAAAATCAATAGCCCCCAAACTCATCAGGTTGCCCGACACACCAAAGAGGTTCATCATGCCAAAGGCAAAAATGAGCGCAAGGGGAATGACCGATGCTACTATCAAACCTGCACGGAGATTTCCCAGAAGCAGCAACAAAACGAAGATCACAATCAAGGCTCCTTCAGCCAGGTTTTTGCTCACTGTACCGATGGCCGTATTTACCAATTTTGTGCGGTCCAGAAAAGGCTCAATGGTCACGCCTTCAGGTAAAGTTTTGCGGATTTCGGCAATCCGGCTTTTTACATTTTCAATGACTTCCGCTGAGTTTTCTCCTTTTAGCATCATCACTATGGCACTCACCACTTCACCCTCACCATCACGGGTAGTGGCTCCATATCGTACTGCACTGCCAAGCTGTACCTTGGCCACATCTTTTATGAGGACAGGAATCCCATCCTGATTATTTTTGATGAGCATGTTACGGATGTCGTCCATGTCGCTCACCAGGCCTTCGCTTCGGATAAAGTAGGCACTGAGGTTTTTTTCAATGTAAGCCCCTCCGGTATTCTCGTTATTTTCTTCCAATGCCTGGAAAATATCGGCAATGGAAACGTTCATGGCCTTGAGCCTATCCGGGTCTATGGCGATTTCGTATTGCTTGAGGTAGCCGCCAAAGCTGCTTACATCAGCTACCCCTGGAGTACCGAGCAACTGCCTTCGCACAATCCAGTCCTGGATCGTACGTAATTCACGGGCGTCATATTGATCTTCATAACCCGGTTCGGTACCTACCACATATTGATAGATTTCGCCCAATCCGGTGGTGATGGGGGCCATACCCGGCTGACCCACTCCTGGTGGGATTTGGGCTTGTACATCAGTCAGGCGCTCACTTACCTGCTGACGAGCCCAATACACATCCACATCTTCCTTAAACACGATGGTCACCACAGAGAGCCCAAAGCGGGAAAAGGAACGGATCTCGTCCAGCTCCGGGATGGTGGCCATGGTGATTTCGATGGGGAATGTAATTAAACGTTCCACTTCCTCAGCGGCCAGCGAAGGGGAAGCGGTAATGACCTGTACCTGATTGTTTGTAATATCCGGTACGGCATCAATGGGAAGCTGCGTAAGCGAGTAGCCTCCCCAAATGACCAGGCCCAGCGTGAGCAGGCCAATGATCAGTTTGTTTTTGACCGAAAATTGAATGATTTTATCCAGCATTTATTTTGCATTTTGAATCCTGATTTATATAATGAATTGATTGGGCCGAAAATGCCCATCAGAGGGATGCCGGACGGCAATAGAAAAACTACGCTTTACTTCATTGCGCAGTGCTACGAAGTAAAAGGGCTCATTTTAATATGTCCGGTAAATCAGGCCTTGGGAGGCTGGAATGGGGACTCAGAGTATTCGGAGCAAAGGGAAAAACTATAGCGTGTTGCTCTGGTTTCTGTTGTAATGTGAATAGGAGTCATTTCTGCATACCCCCATGGTTGGGCTATGTAAGTGTACCCGTGACAGCACTGGTGCTGACCGTGAAAAGGTAAGTTTTTGTCATGCTCGTCATCATGGTGGCCTTTTGCATTTTGCCCGTCACCATAATGAAAGTCAATAAACTCTGCGAATGAAGTTCCATTATGTTCTGCATATTCCTCGTAGTGTTCAAAAAGCACCGGAAGCTTTGCTAATTCACAACATAAATCCAAAGTAGGTCCCATTGCCTGCATCAGGAACAGAAAGCTGAACGATATGGATAGAATGGAATTCATTTATCTGCAAATATACGCAAAATTAAGGTGCAAGGGTATTGCAAAGCGAGCAAGTACCCTTGGGAGATTCCTAGATAGTTCAGCTTTTCATTCCTTTTTTCAGCAATTGCGCATTAATGGCCACTATGATTGTACTCAGGCTCATGAATACTGCACCTATGGCAGGACTAATCACCAGACCGGGGATAAACCCTGTGGCCAAAGGCAATGCGATGGCATTGTAGCCGGTGGCCCAAATAAGGTTTTGGATCATTTTATTGTAAGTAGCCCTTCCAAATAGAACCAGATTTGCAATGTCTTTTGGGTTACTGTTGACCAGAATGATATCGGCTGTCTCGGCAGCCACATCGGTACCGGAACCTACTGCAATACCTACATTGGCCTGTGCCAGTGCAGGGGCATCATTTACTCCATCACCCGTCATGGCAACAAAGTGCCCTTCTTTTTGGAGTTTCTTAATGATTTCCACTTTTTGGTGTGGAAGCACTTCACTGTAGTAGCCATCCAGCCGGAGTTTTTCACTGACTGCCTTGGCGGTTTTCTCATTGTCTCCGGTAGCCATATAGAGCTTCATGCCCTTTTCCCGAAGGGTTTCGATGGCTTTAGGGCTTTCTTCCCTGATTTGGTCGGACAGGGCTATGAAGCCTACCAGTAGGTTCTCCTGCAGCACATACACAATGGTTTCTGCAGCATCAGATCCTACCTGTTCGGGGATTTTTATTTTGCTTTCTTTCAGGTAGCCGGGGCTGACTACTTTCCAATTTTTTCCCTCGATCTTGCCTTGAATGCCCTTGGCCGTTAGTGATTCAAAATTTTCTACCTTTTTCAATGCCAGGTCTGCCTCTTTCGCTGCTTTCACAATGCCTTGTGCAATTGGGTGCTCCGATTGCTGCTCCAGCGAAGCGGCAAAGGACAGCAGCTCCTTTTTGTCCATATCATTCGAAAGACTCTCATATCGTGAAACACCAAATTTGCCTTCGGTCAACGTGCCTGTTTTGTCAAACACCATTGCGGTAATCTTCCGGGCATTTTCAAAAGCAGTACGGTTGCGGATCAGCAAGCCTTTTCCTGCTGAAACAGCAGTGGAAATGGCTACAACCAGTGGTATGGCCAAACCCAATGCATGTGGACAGGAAATAACCATGACGGTCACCATTCGTTCCAGTGCAAAATCTAACGGCTTACCCAAGCTGATCCAGGTCACCAGCGTAGCTGTACCGGCACCTATGGCAATGAAAGTGAGCCATCTGGCCGCAACATTTGCGAGGTTTTGAGTTTTCGATTTAGCTCTCTGAGCCTCTTCTACCAGCGTGATCACTTTGTTGAGGTAGCTTTCTTTTCCGGTTTTGGACACCTTTACTTTGATGGACTGGCTGCCATTTACCGATCCACCAATGACCTGGTCTCCTTTGGATTTTTTCACCGGCTTGCTCTCACCGGTGAGCATGCTTTCGTTCAGGTGGCTTTCCCCATCCACCACTGTGCCGTCCGCAGGTATTTTCTCATTGGCTTTTATCAGGATGATATCCTCCTTTTTCAGTTGATCAACCTTGATGTCCTTGATTTGGTCTCCTTGTACCAAATGCGCTTCGGAAGGCATCATCTGCACCAGTAATTCGAGCGCTCTTGATGCACCCATGACCGATTTCATCTCGATCCAATGCCCCAACAGCATGATGACAATCAGTGTGACCAGCTCCCAGAAGAAGTCCATCCCTTCCAAACCAAACACCACTGCCGAGCTGTACACGTAGGCCACAGTAATGGCTACTGCAATCAGGGTCATCATACCCGGGTTTTTGTCTTTCAACTCATCCCAAAGTCCTTTGAGAAAAGGCCAGCCCCCATAAAAAAAGACAATGGTGGAAAGCCCAAAAAGGACGTACTGATCACCAAAAAAGGTTAGCTCAAATCCCAGTAATTGTTGGATCATATGAGACAATGCCAGGATTGGCACAGTGAGTACCAGAGATATCCAAAAACGCTTTTTGAAATCCTCGATCATCATGGCATGGTGGTCATGGTGTCCATGCTGATGGTCTGATTTGTTGTTGGTTTGATGCCCTGATGAATGGGACTTTTTAGTCTCGCTACCATGCTCATGATGGTGATGCTTTTGATGGTCGTGGTTATGCTTTTCCATGAGTGAAAATTTTTAGTGTTTAATCTGTTTTAAAGGGAAGGGAAATACTGAGCTTTTCCCATGACATGCGGATAGCACCTGAGCCCTCTCCCTTGTCTTCAATGGTATAAGTTAGTCGTTCGGTAAGTGGCATTTCCGTTTCCGGTGTTACCTCAATTCTGATGACATCCTCTGCCTGATCGTAATTATCGGCCAGGTGCTGCTCCCAATTTTTATTCAGGATCAATGTCCAGCGTTCCTGTCCGGGAATGGTAAAGAATGCATATTTCCCTTTTGGAATCGTAGTTTCTTCGACCTGGATTGCTTTGGAAAATTCAATACTGGTGGCGCTGTGTGCCCCAGTTACCCAAACCTCATCATAAGGTACTAAGCCTCCCCAAATGACCCTACCTCTAACGGCAGGAGAGTGGTACTTGATGGTGATGTGCGTATTACCTACTTCGGCATGAGCCTCCTGCGGGAGACTCTTTTTCGAGTTGTCCGATTGTTCAGTAGGTGCTTTTTCCGGCTGATGGTGTTCATGCCCACCATGTTCGCTTTTTTTGTTTTGGCAGGATGCGATCAGCAATCCCAGTGCAAGTGTGTAAATGAGTTTTTTCATTGTTTTTAGTTTTATGATTTAGATGAATTTTGCATGTGGAGTGCATCATTCAATTTTAATTCTTAGTTCCCTCATAATAGCAAAATGACCCGATCCGGGTGTTGATAAAGCCAGTCTCTTGCACGCCCGAGAAACCGGCCTCACGAATGTAATCAGGCAGCAAACCCTTTACATTGGCCGTTGTTGTTTTGAAACCGTCCAGAAGCTGCACAGTGTAAAAAGCTATGCGCATCCATCGGTTCTTTGCCTTGCCCCAATCGCCAATGATGAGCTTACCGCCTGGCTTCAGGGCACGGTGTATCTCTTTCAAACTTTCCAGTTTGGCCTGATCATCCAACTGATGAAAAACCAGGCAACTGTAGACTTTGTCAAAAGTGTGATCTTCATAAGGAAAGACCGATCCTTCATATAGTTGAAGGTCCAGGTGCAAGTTTTTCTTCTTCAATTTTGAGGAGGCGAGCTCCCTAACCTTTGGATCGATATCCAACCCGTGAAAATGTGACCGGGGAGACTTCTGAGCCGCCAATACCAGATTAGCCCCCGTGCCAAAACCAAATTCAAGAATGCTTTCATCCGGTTGAGGATCCAGCTTCTGTATCAGCAGGTTCCTGAATTTCTTTTCGGGCATGGTCAGCCTTATGGTGGTATCATAAAGGCCAGTAAGGAAATTGTAGCCTAATGCAGGGATGAATTCCTTTTCTTTTTTATGCTCTGTGTTTTTCATATTTTCTCTTAATTGTTTTTGTTCTAATTTTTCCCAGCCTTGGCTGACCAAGCATTTATGTGAGCCGAATGCACAAAAAATGCAGCATTGATCGCCCGGAACAGTAATCTCGCATTCACATCCCTTACAAATGAAGCTATCCAGCCGCTCGTTATAAGGTATTCTGCAAACCTGCTGCTGGCCACATACCGGACAGGTAAGTACCGAATCAAAAAATAACCCAGGCATACTGGTGATTTCAAGTCATTTAATGGTCATGCTCCAGTTCCAAAAATTTACCTTCCGGCCCTACACCTTCTATGTGTACCAATTGTGCTCCGTAATGTCCTGCCTGTGCCACAGCATAAGCAGCGCTCAATAACACAACTGCTACAATAGCCATTGCCCATCTTCTGGATTTGAAAATGAACAGGTTGACCCCTTGCAACAACACTCCAATAAACCCAAGATTGATCGTCCAGTCAGCCCAGAAGTCATGTTGTTCGAGCACGAGCTTGGCATGTTCGGTTAGTCCGTGAGTATGCGGATGGAAGTTTCTGCCAGCTAAGTAAGCAGCTACAAAACCTACCAGCACCAAAGCGAATGCTGTCCACGCCAATTCCCTTTTGATGAAATAGATGTTGACGACCGCCAGAAGGGCTCCCACAATCAGCAATACGATAGCGAAATGGACAATTAGCGGGTGGATTGTAGGAAAATCCGCAAGGTCAGCCGTAACCTTTTTTTCGTGGTGTGCATCTTGTGGATGCGCATCATGGCTGTCTGCCTCGCTGGTATGGGTGTGGTCTTTATGCCCTTCCTCGGTGGAATGAGCATTCATCACGGTATCCGCTTGTTGGGCGGTACTGTCTTGTTTGCTTTTGTGGCCGTCATGAGCCGATACGGTTGCTGTAGCAAATAGTACCAGTACAACTGCTTTTAGAGTATTTTTCATTGTCATATTATTTAGTTGGTTAATGATTGGTCTGTGGTTTTCTTGCTGATGAATGGGTTTGCCATATTTTCCATTGACCGTTTTCTTTTTTCAAAATGCTGGAGGCAACTCCTTTTCGCTCAATAACTGACTTGTCCTTGCTTAGCACAATGGTGTATTTGTAGGTTTCAGTAGCAAAGGCAAATGGCAAAGCGACTTCAATGGCTACTTCATAGTCACTAAACTTGAAAGATTCGAAATGATGGAGCTCCGGGCCCAGGTGGTTGGCCAGATAGTCCTGATATCGGCCTTCAACTTTGCCTGATTCAATAACAATTGATTGCGATACAAATAAATTACCTGTGCCGGTTGTATCGAGGCTTTCAATGGCCTGTTTGTATGATTCCAGGACTTGTTTTACCTGGTTAATTTCATCCGACTGTTGCGCTTGAGTCTTCACGGCCACTATGGCAGCAAGACCAAAAAAAAGCAGTTTCAATTTCATAGATTTTGGGTTAAAGGATTGTTTTTAGTTTTTCTTAAATGCGTTGTAATTAGCCTCTGATTCAAAGTAGGCAACTGCGCCTTGCGGGTTCATCAGCACGATGTAAGCCTCCGATTTATCTACAGGATTACCACTGTACGGATCAATGGCGATCCTTGCACTTTCCAGATTGTTGAGCTTGTCCACGCATCCCTGGCAGCAGCCGTAATAGGTTTTGCCATTGACCGGAACAGGAATCTGTGGTTTGCCCATATAGGCGTCATTGACCATACATACCAAGCCCGGTTCAATTGGAGTCTTTATCTCATCAGTGGCTATACCAACCGATGAGCCTATGCGGTAACCCTGAATCCAAAACACCGCAACAGTAGCTACAACTATCAGTGATACCAAGGTCAGATAAGCCACTAACTTGTCTTTGCTCAATGACTTTGGACTGGCGTTGTGTTTTCTCGTTTTCATCGTATTAAGAGTTTAGTGCCTGATGGAAGAGTGGCGGCAGTGTAGCATGCAAGACTACACCTGCACAGAGGCCACTCTCCAACAGGGCTTTACTTTTTACTTATCTTCCTCTTTTTTCATTTCCTGTTCCAAGAAGAAACAGTGCGCAGCACACGCATGAAGTTTATAGTTTTTGTGTACCGTGCCTTTCTTGTGACCTTCCGGATCCAGAATCTCGCATTTATCCCCAATCGTTTTGGTGCTCAGGATGAAGACTCCATCATTGTTGTAATAGCGGCCATCTTTTTTGGCTTTCCCAAGGGAATTACCTTCGGCATCATACACTTTACCATTTTTGATAAAGCCCAGTTTTTGACCCTGATTGTTAAAGACTATGTCTTCTTTACTGATGTACCCGAGCTTGGTGCCCCGGTCATCCGATACCTCACCTTTTGAATTGATGTGTATTAGGCGTTGTTCCAACTTGCTACTTGGCTGTGCCAAGAGCCCATGTGCTGCCAGCAGCATTCCTCCAAGGAATACGATGCTGAAAATGATGTTCTTTTTCATTTCTCATTGTGTTTGTGCCTAGTGTCAGGATCGGGCTTAACCATATGAGTTGACCCCATCAATAGTACTAGGACTTGTGTTAGTTTATTGTCTCTTTTACACTCCCGCATTTCAGCATTTGGTCACCGAAGTAGGGATTGCGGATTTCCTTTTCGTTGGATAGCCAATAGCCTCCGGTGTTGCCGTTGGCCATGGGGCAGTATTCCAGATAGAGTTCTCCCATGCTGATATCAGCACCCTTCACCAAAGTGGCCACCTCATTGCTTAAGGCGGTAAAAGCCTTTCGCTGGTTTTCCAGTGAACCTGCCTGCGCAACTTTGGCCGCCTCTGCATGGACTTTATCACTTCCCTTTACATTGTGAATCGCTTTCACCAAAGCTTCAGAAGCTGATTTTGCTTTCTGAAAATCAGATGCCACCAAAGCATTCTTCAAATGAATGTAGTGCGTGTAGGAAGAACCCAGTGCCTTGTCTTTGAACATGGGCTCCATCTGTTGGGTACTTGATTGTGCACCATGTGCTGCATGGTCGTGTTGTGCGGTTGCTCCCCAGCTTACTAAAGCCAGACATAGCATGATCATTGTTTTTTTCATTTTTCTATTTGTTTAAAGGTTAAATACTTGAATCAGGGCTAAACCAGTGACTAGAAGAATGACTATTCCCCAAGTAATCCGGCTGACCCATTTTTTTATTGTTGAGGGGGTTTTTTCATCCCCGGTTTTACAGCATTCCTTCATTTTATTATTGATTTTACTTCACCACATGATAGCATAGCTTCACCGAAGTATGGGTTTTTGATCACCTCAGACAGGCTTAGCCAATAGGCTCCTTTGTTGTCATCTGCCATTGGGCAGAAATCCACATACAATGGCTCATCCATCGGATTGAACGCCTGGCTCATGGCAATTAAAATGTTTGAGACTTGCTGAAAGGATTTTCGCACTTCATCCAGGCTTTTTTGATGAGGTATGTGTTGCAAGGCATTACCCATATCGCTGCTGTATTTCATCCACACATCATGTGACTCTCCGGGAAAGAGCGACATGTTGATTGCTGAAAGGGACTTGCTTACATCAGCGGATGCTTTTTGGCCGGCAGCTAAATCATCTAAACTCAATGCATCTTTCATAGCCATATAGGCCATATAAACCGGTCGAAGAGCGGTTTTCGCTTGGTCACTAATCGCAAGTTCTTTGGGTTTGCCCTGATGGGTGGCATGATCGGACTGGGTAGCAGATTCAGGCGCAGCAGTACCGCCATGATTGCTGTGACCCGTCATGGCAACTCCTCCTTCAGGCCGCATCATGCTTGGCTTGCCAGCCAGCTGAGCAGCAGCATCTATGCTAAATGTGCCATTCACCGCTATTTCATCCCCTTCCTGTAATCCATTTTCTACGATGAAGCTTTCCCCCAATGCAGCACCTAATGTCACATCACGCATGAGGAAACTGACTCCTTTGCCCGAAGTGCTTTTTACATAGACTACCGACCGCTTTCCAGTCCACATCACAGCGGTTTTAGGAACCACAAGTTTGTCTGACTTAGCAGGTAAGGTTGCTTCTACTGTGCCGGAGGCAAACATTTCAGGCTTGAGTCGCTGACCTGCATTGGAGATTTCTACTCTCGCTTTGGCGACCCTTGTTTTCGGGTCGATCACAGGATCGAGGTAGCTTACTTTACCCGAAAATGTTTCACCGGGTAAAGAAGCGATGGTGAAACTTACCTTGTCTCCTTTGTTGATCCAGGACATGTCTGATTCATATACATCAAACAATAGCCATACTTTTGAGAGATCCGCAATTTCATAGATTGCCTCGCCTTTGCGCACATAGTCACCCAGGTTTACTTTTTTCTCAGTCACATAACCAGAAACATCTGCTGTAATGGCAAATTCTTCCTTTATGCTTCCTCTTTGGATAATCTCATCAATTTGGGAGTCTGACAGCTTCCAGTTTTTCAATTTTTCCTTTGCGGCACTGAAAAGCTGCGGTTGCGTTTCTTTGATTTTTTGCGCTTCAAACAATTCCTCCTGAGCGGTGACCAGATCAGGTGAGTAAACAGCAGCGATCGTTTGACCTTTTCGCAAAAATTCACCGGTAAAATTGACTGTCAGTTTTTCTATCCTCCCGGGTATGTGAGAAGATTGGGAATAAACCAAACGCTCATCAGCCTGTACTTTTCCGTTCAGGCGGACCATTTTTACCGGATTCATGGTGCCCACCACGGCAGTACTCACGTTTGCCAATTGCATGGCCGTTGGCGACATGGATATCGCCATGGGGTCAAGTTGTTCATCTTGCTCATTATCTAGCGGAATTAAATCCATTCCACAAATAGGGCAATCCCCCGGTTCACTTTGACGGATCTGAGGGTGCATGGAGCAAGTCCAGACAGCCTCACCTGCAACTTCCGTAGTGTGCTGGTGCTCTTCATCCGTTTTGCCTTCAGACGAACCACCAAAAATCAACCACCCCAGCAATAGTCCTATTGCCAGTGTTGATAATGCTATGATTATTGTTTTTCTATTCGTTTTCATTTTAATAGGATTTTGCTGTCAAATAATTGAGTTTGGCCACTGCAACTTGATATTGGACTTCTGCTGAGGCTTTCATTTTTTCATATTTTAGAAGCTGCTGTTGCATGCGCAATACTTCTTCAAACTCTTTTCCAGAGTTGCCATAGGCAGTAAACAAGAGGTTTAAGGCTTGTTCTGACTCCTGTATCTGCTGGTCGTATAGCTGAAGCAGCTCTTGTTGTTGCCGTATTTCAAACCAGGCCATTTCATAGCCGGAAGTAAGAGAATTGGCGTATTCATCCTTTTGCAGGGAATAGCTTTCTTGCATCAGCTGTGCTTCTTTTACAGCGGCTTTGTACTTATTCCTGAAAATGGGGATACTGACCGAAACCATAGGCATCAACACGTCCTTTCCATTGTCAGGTAATACCATGTCTGTTCGTTCGCCTACCATCACATAATCCAGACCAATACCCAGTTTTGGAAGCCCCTGCTTTATGGCAGCTTGTTCTTGCGCTACACTTGCTTTTATTCTAAGATCCAGTGCATTCAACACCGGATTATTGGTCAGCAAAGAGTCCTTTCGGAAATCATCGGCTAAAGATTCTGCCAATAAGGAATCGCTTACTACCACCGGATCATTTTCACTTCTGTCCAGCAGCTTGTTGAAAGTGGTGATTAGTGGTTTTTCTTTCTGATCCAGGATGCTCAGATTCGTGGTGGCATCTTTAAGCATGATATCCACCCGGAGTACATCCACCATGGTACCGGTTCCATTTTTAAATTTTGAATTGGAAATGGTTTTATAGGATTGCAGGATGTCGATATTTTCCTTCTCAATCTTCTTCCACTGGTTCAGTTCGTATAGTGGATAGTATGCTGCCGCAACTTGATAATATAGTTTGTTACGAGCATCCAGAAAGGACTGGTACTTTGCTTCCGCCATTAAAGCAGCGGCATCTCCTTGCGCTCTGAGTGTACCAAACCAGGGGAACATCTGGGTCAATGAAAACCGAGCCCTTTGCGGACCCACTCTGGTTTCTACCGGGGAAATAAAATACCCAAAAGAAAATGAGGGGTCAGGTAGCGTACTGACCTGATCTACTTTTTGTAATGCTGCTTCAAACTCTTTGTATTTCGATTGCAACCCCGGATTGTTTTGGGCTGCTATTTTGAAATAGTCATCCAGGGTCTGAGCTTGACCCACACTCGTTCCGAGAAAAACAAGTAGTATGATATTTACAATTATCTTCATGGTTGTGTCTTGTTTAATTTTCTTTCTTCACGATAGCTGTATAGTACCGGCACAATAAAAATGCTCACCAGGGCAAACGCCATTCCTCCGAAGGAGGGGATCGCCATGGGGATCATAATGTCCGCACCACGTCCGGTAGAGGTGAGCACGGGCAACAAGGCTATCATTGTAGTAGAAACCGTCATCAAGGCGGGTCTTATCCTCCTCAGCCCAGCCTCTACTACTGCCTCTCTGACTTCTTTTAAAGTACCAGGTCGGTTTCGCTCAAAGCTCTGATCCAGATAAGTGGCTATTAATACCCCGTCATCTGTGGCAATGCCAAAGAGGGCAATGAATCCTACCCAAACGGCCACACTCAAATTGACGGTATGCATTTGGAACAGATCCCTCATGTTGGTACCGAAGATGGAGAAATCAGCAAACCAATCCTGCCCGTAGAGCCAAAGCATCAAAAAACCACCGCTAAAGGCCATGGCAATACCTGTAAATACCATCAGGGAGGTACTGACTGACTTAAACTGGAAGTAGAGGATGAGAAATACAGTGGCTAAGACCAAAGGAACGATGATGGCCAAACGCTTTTCTGCCCGAACCTGGTTTTCATAGCTCCCTGAGAATTTATAGCTGATCCCTTCCGGAACACTTAATTCTCCAGCGTCAATTTTGTCCAGAATGGTTTTTTGGGCAGCATTTACCACCCCCACTTCTGAAAATCCATCTCGCTTATCAAAGAGTACATAGCCTACCAAAAAGGTCTCTTCGCTTTTAATAGCCTGGGGCCCACGAACGTATTCAAAATCAACAATCTGCGAAATGGGTATTTGTGCCCCTGTTGGAGTAGGTATCAGGATTTTGCCTAACGACTCGGGATCGTCACGCAATTCACGTGGATAGCGTACCCTCACCGGAAAGCGTTCCCGGCCTTCCACTGTTGAGGTGATCTTCATGCCGCCAATAGCTGTTTCTATTGTTTGCTGTACATCTTCTACATTCAAGCCATATCTGGAGATCTCATCCCGATTGATATTGAGGTGCAGGTAGGGTTTTCCCACGATCCGGTCGGCAAATACCGCTTCTGCCTTTACCGAAGGCACTCCTTTTAGTATTTCCTCCAGCTCCAACCCGAATTGTTCAATGGTTTTCAGATCAGGACCATAGACTTTAATACCCATGGGTGCCCTCATACCCGTTTGAAGCATAACCAGCCGAGTTTCTATCGGCTGTAGCCTGGGTGCAGAAGTGACGCCAGGTATCTTGCTCACCTGTACTATTTCATCCCAAATGTCATCCGGTGATTTGATGTTGGGACGCCAGTTACGAAAATAATTCCCATTGTCATCTGGTATTAAGTCTTGATACGTCACTCCCTGGGTTAAGGCTTCCTCATTGGAAAGTGTATCACCGCTTTCGAGTATGAAACCGTCCTTCCTGTCCACTTTAAACCGCACCCTGTGCCCTTTTTCATTGAGCATATATTCCGGTTTATAGTTGATGACATTTTCATACATAGAGATAGGTGCCGGGTCAAGTGCGGATTCCACCCGCCCCAGTTTGCCAACAGCTAATTCCACTTCAGGAATATTGGTAAGAAGCATATCCAATTGCCCAAGCACCTTGCGGTTGTATTCAAGTCCCGAATGCGGCATGGATGTAGGCATCAGCAGGAAGCTGCCCTCATTAAGGGATGGCATAAATTCTTTACCTACACCAGGGAAAGCTTCCGTTAACCCAGACCATACTTTAGTGGTACGTACATCCCAGTTCACTACATCAAACCCCTTTGCCACAAATCCAAAGACGGAATTGAACCCTATCCAGGTGGTTGCCCCTAATAGGATCAGAAAGGAAGGGATGGTGAGGAAAGTGCCTTTATGATCCAGACACCACTTGAGTATGGGTTTGTAAAAATGCTCCAGCAGGGAGAATGCCCCCAAAATAAGGCCGACCAGCATAGTGACAAAAATAACATTGAGCAGGAGGCTTTTACTTGCGCCCAGTGGCAACCAGTATTTGGCCAGTAGCCATACCACACCAATAACGACTATAAAAATTTCAGCATGATTTAAAACCCAATTTGCGGATTTGCTAATGGTCTGAAAGAACAATGGTTTGACGGGCTGATTTGTTGATGGTTCGATAGTTCCGACATCTTTGCCTGGTTCCCTTCTGAGTGACTTCAAAGTTCCGGCAATGCCAAAGGCCAACAGCATCATTCCTGCCCATACCTGTCCGAGAAAAAGGCAGGCAACACCTACAGGTAGCAGTACGATATTCAGCCATTTTTGAATCTTTTTACTTTTGATCCTTGCTCCGAAAAACCAATGGGCTAGTGTGGGCAAAATCAATAAGGAAACAATAAGTGCCGCCACGAGGGCAAACGTTTTGGTGAAAGCGAGGGGGCCAAAAAGTTTCCCTTCGGCAGCTTGCATAGTAAATACGGGAATGAAACTCACTATGGTGGTAGATACTGCGGTTAGAATGGCAGAACTGACTTCTGAAGCACCGTTGTAAATGGTATCGATCAGTTTTTGGCCGGGGGGTGCTTCATCCAGGTGTTTGATAATATTTTCTGATAGGATAATACCCAGATCCACCATTGTACCGATGGCAATGGCGATACCCGACAAGGCTACAATATTGGCATCTACACCAAAGTAGCGCATGGCAATAAAGACCATGAGCACAGCTATCGGCAAAAGACTGGAAATAAGGAAAGATGCCCGCAGGTTATACACCATCACGATCACTACTAGAATGGAAATCAGAATTTCCAGCGACAGGGCTTCTTCAAGCGTGCCCAGGGTCTCGTAAATAAGTTCGGAGCGATCGTAGAAGGGGACAATGGTAAGTTGGCTTTCCACGCCATTGGCCAGGGTCTTTTTTGGTAACCCAGGAGCGATTTCATCGATTTTCGCCTTTACATTGTTGATGACCTGCAAAGGATTGGCTCCAAAACGGGCCACAACGACACCACCTACTACCTCGGCTCCTCCTTTGTCCAGTAACCCCCTTCGGGTAGCAGGACCCAACGTAACTACACCAATGTCTTTAATACGGATGGGTACATTATCATGAACGGCCACTACCGCCTTTTCAATGTCTTCTACTTTTTTGATATAGCCCAATCCCCGGACTAGGTACTCTGCCTGGTTGATTTCGATGGTTTTGGCACCTACATCCCGGTTGGATTTAAGTACGGCCTGCATCACTTTATGTAGCGGGATATTGTAAGCCTTCAGAGCATCGGGATTGACGTCAATCTGATACTCCTGTATAAACCCACCAATGGATGCTACCTCCGATACACCTTCTGTGGCGTTCAATCCATATTTCACGTAGAAATCCTGGACGGTGCGTATTTCGTGCAAATCCCAACCACCTGTAGGGTTGCCTTGTTTGTCCCGGCCTTCAATGGTGTACCAGTACACCTGACCAAGGGCTGTTGCATCAGGGCCAAGGGCGGGCTGCACCCCTTCGGGTAACAAATCCCTGGGTAGGGCATTGAGCTTCTCGATAATTCGTGAGCGAGACCAGTAAAACTCTACATCTTCACTAAAAATGATAAAGATGCTGGAGAAGCCAAAAATCGAAGTGCTTCGGATGGATTTTACGCCCGGGATACCTAGTAAATAGGTAGTCAACGGATACGAAATTTGGTCTTCTATGTCTTGTGGCGACCGGCCTTGCCACTGGGTAAAGACGATCTGCTGGTTTTCGCCAATATCAGGAATGGCATCAACCGGTACAGGATCGGAGGGCAATGCACCCACCTGCCAGCCAAATGGTGCCGTTACAATGCCCCAGGCAATAAAACCTATGAGGATAAGAACAGTAACTAACTTGTTCTCAAGAAAGTATTTAATGATTTTATTAAGCATGATTTCATTCAATTTTCTTTGAAACTGTTTTGAGAAAAGCGCACGCCAAAGCATGCACTTGGGACGTAGCAACACACTACGACTCAGAGAAAAATTTGAATGAAATGCTTAAATAAGGAAGGACTGAACGAGCACAGGTATGTCACGCTCAATCAGAGGGGGGGAATAGTCGTTAAACGTATAGTGATCAACGGTAGTGTCACTAAAAAGAAACGAAACCACAGCGTAGATAACTGCGATCATTTGAAAATCAGGAACCGCAACTTTGGTCACTTGCGTAAGGTCTTCATGACCCTCAATTACTAAAGTTTGGTCTTCACAGCAACCTTTTTTAGTCACCTGCTGGTGTTCACAATCCGGATCATGCTTATCATTGGCACAAGGGGATTTTTGAGTGGCCATTTCGCAGGGCTCAGCCCCGGCAAAAAGTGCAATGCTCTCTAGCTGGCCCATACAGAAATGCATGCCAAAGGTGAAGCTCATGGAACTGAGCAGCACCAAGGCTGAAAGCATAATGGCCGATATTTTTCTAAAACGTTGCACTTTGGAGAAAGTCTAATGCGAATTTACGGAATTTAGTTCAGAATGTTCGATTTTAACGTCAAAAATGACGGTTTGCATTTCAAATAATTCAACATGTGGATGTTCATGCTTTATTTCTATTGGAAAATCATAGTTTGCTGATGCTTATTTTTGGAGTCATTATCTTTTACACAGCAGTAAAAAGAATCCCGTGTGGATGAGTCACCCACACGGGAGTTCCGTCAGAAACTAATCACCGCTTCAACCACGACTCCACTGAACTCAGCCCCGGCAAAACGCCCTGTCCAGGCATTCCCTTCATACTGCTGCTTCATGTACTCAACTTTCGTTAAAACGTTCTTTGAAAGATACCAGCCTCCACCAAAATTGACCCTGCTGATTTCCAAATCTTCCGTGGCACTTTCACGCATCTTACCACTCACTGTATTGTATCTGCCACCAAGATAGAAACGTTCATCAGCTCCAAACCTATACAATACCTCTGCGGCTATTTGTGTGAATGCACCCTCTGTGTCGGCTTGAGGTGTTGTGAATTCATTGCTTCCATCAGCCAGCTCATAAATACCAAAGAACTCCAAGCCTTTGTACTTGATGAATGGGTTAATCTGCAAGGCTGTGAGTTTTGTGAACCTGGCATTGAACTGCCCATCACGAGGGCCACCTTCTGTATTGCCATCCACATCCGGTACTGTAAAAAGCACATTGTAATACCTGGAGCCTCCTCGGTCACCACCATACAGATATGTGCCTGTTGAGGTTCCTTTATTGATGTACCAAGATCCGGTCAATCGTACTCTCAGATCCTCGTTCAGTTGTTTATCGTATCCCAACTTTCCGAAGAAAGAAGGCTTATTGTCCGTATTGTCATTCACCGTTACATTTTGATTGAGCTTACCGTTTGTCAACCCAACCACTGCCAATAAGCCATTCTTTTGAACGGTAATCTCTCCGAATGCTTCGGTGGAGAATGCATCCATAAGATAGTTTCCCACAAAAGGGTTGAAAATACCTCTGGCATTGTCTGTTCTCCTGAAATGTGCGTCCCCATAGTTAAACTCATCTAGCCCTATGGTGATGCTTGTATATTTCATGACTCCCTCCAGAAACCCGGGTTTAACAAAGTCAAGATTATCCACTCTCATGTATCCACCCTTAATCCATGCTTCGTTGTGTGCTCTGGAAGAAAGATAGGTTCTGAGGTGCATCCGAACACCTTCCATTACCTGTACATCAAGGTTGAGGTTAGCTGAAGGTAAATTGAAATCGGAACCAAGCTCAACCAAGGTACCTGCATCATTACTTTGGTTGAGGCCCTGAAATTGCATGGCGAAATCACCGCCTACTCTTACTTTGAGGCCATCAAAGATGATTGTATCCTCTTTTGAGGGCTCGAATACATTCAGGCCGTTTTTATCGTTTGGCCTGAAATACTGCAAGCCTGGTTGTTGGGCATATGTGGTATTGATCACCATCAGTGTCAAGGCAATGAATACCAATTGAATTTTATGAAATGTTTTCATGATTTTAACATTTTGTTGAAAGTCTGATTAAAGAAACTTGATGATAGTTTTGTCGGATAGATGGTGTCTAATGCTGTTTAAATATCCCGGAACAGCTATATTTCACAGAACCATTTCCAACATTGCCCGAAGGTTTTGTAACCCGGACAACTAACTGATAATCAGATGTTAGCTAAAGAAGAAATGACTGGAACAGGATAGAGCGATACCGCCCTGACCAGCCGGGGGGAGCCTTTTTAGAAGTTGTGTAGTTTCTTGACTCGAAAAATTGTGTAGAAGGCAAATGAAAAGATGGCTGAGCCAATGCCGCTGGTGAAGAAGCAATGACCGGAATGTCAGAATGAGGTGTCCTGAAATCATCGAGAGAGAAGATGGTTTCCTGATCCTCACAACCATCACAAGGGTTGCTGTGATCGTCACAGCATGGTTCGTGGTGTTTTAGAAAAAGCTCGAAGCTGATCAGTTCGCCCCCGCAAAAGTGCTGAAACACTGCCATCCCTTTGCCAGGGAGAAGCATTACAATGAGCAGGACGATATATAAGTTGCGCTTCATGAGCCTTTTGATGTAAAATGCCATTCATTGAAAGGGTATCTATTTAGTATTCCCTTCAATATGACCCAAAAGTACGCAACGGTTATTGAGAGGGCTATGACATTGCACATGTCAAAACATGATGTATGTCACATAAAGCATTGTCTACCCTAGCAACATGCTTGATCAGAATCCAATTGTACTGGTGGACAAGGTGCTGAACCATAGCTGCAATACACGCAGCAATCCCCTTCCTTTGGTTTTAGCACCTGGTGGCAGTTTTCACATTCATAGAAATACTGACAGGCGTCAGTCGGCATAGTTTCTTCTTTCTGATGTCCGCAGTTGGGGCAAGTGATGGTAGATTCTAAGATGATTTCCATTTATTTCTCTGTTTTATTGGTCACTGAATATCCGGTTGAGTTGATGGCTTGTTCAATTTCAAGGACGTCCGTTTTGGATTTATCAAATTCTACGATGGCATTGCCCTGGTCGTAGGAGGCGGTTACATTCAGGATGCCGCTGAGCTTATTTACTTCATGCACTACATGCGCTGCGCACCCCTGACAAGTCATGCCTTTGATTTGAAAATTTACGGTCTGAATGTCTGACTTATCAACGATGATCACTTGCTTTTCAGATTTAGGGTAGAAAATGTGAGCATAAAGCGGGAACGCCAACATCAGGGCAGCAAAGACCGTGATTATTGAAAGGAACTTTCTTGTTTGCCAAAAGGAGGGCTGAAGGTTCTCCTCACAGGCACATTCTTTTTCCTTTTTGGCCTTTGGTTTGAGTTTCTGATACCAGGCAAAGCCTAATACAACCACTGTGATGCCGACAAAAAAAGGCCTTGCCGGATCGAGCCATGAGAAAGTGGACGCAATCCCGCTTGCACCGGCCACTAATGCAAGCACCGGGCTGATGCAGCAAAGGGAGCTTACTAAAGCGGCTAAAAGGCCGCTGGTTAAAAGGGAATTTTTCATATACTTAATTTTCAAAAAAAGAAGGGCTCTGCGCCCTCCCAGTTACTTTTTCTTACAGCAGGCGGGTACTTCCGCCACTTTCATGTCATAAGGACATTCAGGAGTGCCTGCCAAAGGGCAGGTAACTTTTGGACAATCTGGAGTACCTTCCAAAGGACAAGCTTTTGGAGATGAGTTGATCCCGTAGGCAAGGCCACCAATTGCGAGAATACTCGCTGTTGCGAAAATCATGAGTTTACTTTTCATATCAATCTATTTTAATGAAACATCTCTCCAAAGGTCAGTCACGGGGGGAGGGGGTATCCAAACGTTCGGATAAAAATTTCTTCAATTCTTCTTCCACCATGCGGGCTTCTCGTAGTTTTTTAGGCACTTCTTCGAGTTTAAGCTCTGGAAATAGTTTTCTCAGCTTTTCTATTGTTTCTTCATTGCCACAGTCGCCAGGGCAGCTCTGGTAAGCTGACGAGATCCTTTCTGCTAGTGCTTTCCTGTAGGCATCATCCAATAACTCGTAAGTAGTCTTAGCAAGCATGGATTGCACAGCTTTTAGCTGCAAAAGGATATTTTCAACCTGGTCCACATCATCTATTTTGCTAAGGATGTATCCCAGCTGACCTGTTGCTGTTTTTAGTGAAACCTTTATGCTTTGAGTGAGATCATGGGGTATCATAAGGTAGGAATTGAATTTGGGAGCTTAAACAAATCGAGCACAGATGAAATGATTCGCTGACTTTGCGCTTCTACTGAATAGAATATGGTTTGTCCCGATTTTTTAGTCGTCACGATTCTTGCATCCTTCAGTTTTTTCAAATGCTGTGAGACGGCCGGCACGGTCATGCCCAGGATGTCTGACAAGTCGCACGGACAAAGTTCATTTTCCTGCTTCAAGAGGTACAGGATTTTGAGGCGGACCGCATTACCGGCAAGATTCAGTACATCTGCCAGTTCTAAAAGTCCTTCCTCCTTGCTTTTCAAGTCTTCCCTGCACCTATTGATCTGGTCGCTATCGGCAAAGACACGAATACATGTATTCATAACTTCGTATTTAAGCATTTGCTTAACAAAGCTAAGAAATTAAATGTATTTAAGCAAGTACTTAAATACAAAAAAAGGGCTACTTCGCCCTTCTCATTAATTTCGGTGCTGCCAGCCTTTCACGGAGAGCCTGCATATCCTCGCTTACCTTCTTCTCTACGACCTTAGCATAAACCTGGGTGGTAGTAATCTTTGAATGGCCGAGCATTTTGCTGACGGTCTCCAACGGGACGCCATTACAAAGGGTAACGGTGGTGGCAAATGTATGTCTGGCCAGGTGAAAGGTGAGGTTTTTTTCAATTCCGCAGAGGTCGGCAATTTCTTTCAAGTAGGAGTTAAGCTTTTGGTTAGAGATCATAGGGAATACAGATCCTTTCTGCAATGCCCTTGGATGGGTCTTGTATTTCTCTATTATTTCCCAGGCTTTGGGAAGGATAGGAACCCTTACTGGCTGGTCAGTCTTTTGCCTACAGGTCGAAAGCCAGTATTCTCCATCAATGCCAATCGTAATGTTGGATGGCGTCAGGTTCATTGCATCGATGTAGGCCAGTCCGGTATAGCAACTGAATACAAACAGATCTCTTACCCACTGCAAACGCACAATTTTGAAGTCTTTGTTTTCTACTGCCTCCAGCTCTTCTTGATTGAGGAAATCCCTATCCACCCGATGAAATTTGAGTTGGTACTTATCAAATGGATCCCGGCTTACCCATTCCATTTTTACAGCCATGGTCACCATTTTCCGGAAACGCTCCAGGTGCTTCATCACTCCATTATTGCCAAGCGGCTTCTGGTGGTCTTTGGGCTTGTAATTGCGGAGGTAGAATTCAAAATCAGTGATGAACTTATAGGAGAGCTCGGATAGAAACATGTCGGTAGTTCCAAAGCGCTCTTTCAAAAATCGGTGGATGTACTTCTGTGTGGTGAAGTAGTTTTTCATCGTGCCCCAAGTCAGTGTATCCCTCATGGCCTGGTTATGATAATCCACCAGCTTACACAAGGTGAAATCCTTTTGGTCTGTACCCAGGAACATGCTCTTGATGGCATCTGCGGTGATCAACCGCTTTTGCACTTGCATCTCCTGGTAGCATTCCATGATACGGGCCTGAACCTCATCCAAATAATGATTGAGCGATTTGATTTCTTCCCGGCTGCCCTTGGCCATGCCTTTGCTGCCATTCCAGTCGCCTGGTTTGATCCAGCGCTTCAATGATATTTCAACTCTGCGGCCATCAACGGTGACCCTGGCATAGATTGGGAGGAGGCCATCTTTGGCCTTGTTAGTTCTTGTGATGAACTGAACTCCGAAGGTGTTTGTAGTTCTCATGATAATTCAGCTTTTGAGTGTTTGTGTTAAAATGATTCCTCTCGTGGTGAACTGCTTCCACAAGGCCACTCAAACAGACCTAAAGCAGTTCAAAATGTGTGATGCAACTATCTGTTTTACAGCTATTTGCATCAATCTGGTGAACTAAAATAAACCATTCATTTGGTTCACCGGATAGGTCTCATTTTTGCTGAAATTGTCTAAATCGAACTGATACATAAAAAATAAAAAAGCCCGCAAATCGTAAGATTTGCAGGCTTTTGGGTTCAGATGAACCTTTGTTGTCGGGATACCAGGATTCGAACCTGGGACCCTCTGGTCCCAAACCAGATGCGCTACCGGACTGCGCTACATCCCGTACTTCAATCAATCAGGTTCCGTGTGCCCTGATTCTCAAACGAGGCTGCAAAGATGCGGAATCTTCCATTTCCACACAATACTTTTTTCACTTTAATTCATCAATCATTATAACATCCTCAACCTGATTGACTTAATCTCCAAACTGTTTCCAGAAAAACCGTTAACACTGACACTTAGTTCGCCACTTCCCGGGTTTACTTTCAGGTTGCCGACAAATACCAATGGCCATTTTCTTTCATATACCTCTCCACGGTCATCACGATCAGGGCTTTCAAGTTGCGGAGCCGAAAGACTTGCGGAAATCTCCTTTTGAACAACCTCTCTTCCAAGTGAAATGCGAACATTAAAAGGTGTCGCTGTTTCACATGCCATTTCCACATACACCGCATAAGTGGCTGTATCAACAACCTGCAAGTCCCAGGCTGCTTTTGAATCGTTGCTCATGCTGGTAAACCAATCGTTTGCCCAACCAATACCTCCTTTAAATGCTATCGCTTCTTTAGCAAACACATCTGGAGCAGGCAGCTCTATTTCGGGCACTTGGGCATGACCTATTTGGATGGGTTCCGGCGTTGTTCCTTTTTTGGTTACTTCAGCAAACCATTTTCGATAGTCGGCCTGCATACTTGCCGCCAGCTCTGGCAGCGAATCAATAATGTTCTGCTTTTGGAATGGGTCGGCCAGCAGGTCATAAAGAGCCGTTTCATTAGGCTTCATTGTCAGCAAGTACTGATCGCTCCGAACAGCCGACGGAATAGTATCCACTTCACGAATCACCTGGTGTGTGTAAAACTTTCGATTGGGCCAGCCAGGTGCCGATTCAGTCATTGGAAGCAAACTCTTTCCATGGATATTCAGGCTATCGGGCAGCACAATCCCTGTCAGCTCAGCCAGCGTCGGTAGGATATCAATATGCGCCGCCATCTTTTCAATCTTCGCCCCCTTGTCCCAGCCAAGTCGGGGGTAGCGGATCAAAAAAGGTACTCTCACCCCACCCTCGTCGACATGGGCTTTAATACCTTTAAAGCCGCCATTGTAACGCACGCCGTTGGGGCCGTTGTCTGTCATGAAAATGACGATGGTTTCTTCCTCTTTCTGAATGGCATTCAAATGATCAAGCAAACGCCCCATAATGTCATCAATGTTCTCGACCATTCCATAGACGGCTGCATCCTTGTTGCTCAATCCCATCGCCGCATACTTATCAAAATATTCATCAGGCACCTGAAAAGGTCCATGAGGGGTGTTGAGTGTTAGCATGCACAAGAAAGGGCCGTCGTTGGCCATAAACTCCATGGCTTTGTCAGCCAGCACGTTGGCCATGTATCCCTGCGTCTTTACCTCCTCAAAATTGTGCGTGAGTGTAGCGTCGAAGTAGTTATTAAAGTGGCCTTCTTTGAAGCCAAAAAACTCCTGAAAACCCTGCCCAACAGGATCATGTGGGTACTGCTTGCCATTGTGCCACTTCCCAAACAGCCCTGTACGGTAACCGGCAGCTTTCATTACCTCAGCCATTGTCACTTCTCCCTCACGCATCACTTCCATTCGGTGCGTTACCCACGAGGTGCCAGTGGCCAGGTGGTAGCGCCCGGTGAGGATACTCGCCCTGGTGGGTGCACAAACTGGAGAAACGTAGAACCTTGTAAACTCCGTAGCATGTTGTGCCAGCCAATCAAGGTGTGGAGTACTCACACTATCATTTCCATGAAAAGCCAGGTCGCCCCAACCCTGGTCGTCGGTAAGCACAAGGAGAATATTAGGCCGCTTCAGTTCTGGCTCTTCACAACCTGAAAGGCATCCGATAGAAAACACGGCAATAAAAGATAATAGTAGATTTCTCATGAGCTAAAATTAAAAAAACCGGAAGAGGTTCTTCCGGTCATAACTGTTATTGTTTTCGCAGATCAAAACTTCAAAGTGTCTGGCAGGTATTTGGAAGCCAGGTCTTCGTAGAATGGTCTTAGCTCTTTCACATTGGGTGGTTGAGCCGCCTTGGAGTAAAGATCGTATGGATTAAACTTGTTGACCCACTCAAACAGCTTGTGGTCGTCCTTGTTCATCAAATGCTCGTAAGCATTTTCTCTGTGCTGCGAATAGAAGCTATGATACCGCAGCATTGCCAGCCCTTCAGCAGGCAGGTAGTCTTTCATAATTTGGTAGATGTATTCATCGTGCCCCCATGAAAGGTGTACATTGTCCAGTCCGCAATTTGGTTCGTAAACGCCATACTTGGTATTAAAGCGCTCGTTGTACGTGTCGGCATTGTCTTTGAAAAACTCCGGGTATACAATCTTGTCTGAATGCTTGCAGCCCACTGGAAACGTATCACCCACCACACACCACTGAGGCTCACCAAAAAGGCAAAGCACTTTGCCCAGGTCGTGAAGAAAGCCTGTAAGCACAAACCAGTCGGGGTGCCCATCGGCACGGATGGCTTCTGAAGTTTGCAGCAGGTGCTGGGTCTGATCCAAATCCGTATCCGGGTCGGAATCATCCACCAGGGTATTCAGAAACTCTACTGCATCCCAGAGCTTCATTTCCCGCTTGTCAAATTTGAGAAACTCCTTTTCCTTCGCCATCACAAAGTCATAGGTCTGATTGATGTGGTTGACCCGGTAAAATTCCCTTACCGTGTCTCTGGCGGGGTCATCGTAGTTTCTGAATTCGTCTTTTGCTTTGGCAGGCTTTCCTTCTTCCGGATATCTTTCCAGAAGATCTTCCTCCCAAAGCTCTTCCATCTGATGCGGTGTAACGTCCTTCATGGGTGCTTAAATTTTTACTAAGATAATAATTCAAACTGAGATTCTAAACCATTTCACTGCCCCAGCCAAATGTAAATAGCGACCGTAAGCACTACCAAAAGCAGCCCAAGATGTCGGGCATACTTCCACGGGTGCATTTGTATCGACTCAATATCGGCAGGCTTAAATGTATTGGTATTTGGGTAAAAATAAGACACTCCGAACATTACCAGCATATTGAGAACGAACTCAATGCCCCATAAGTGTACAAAATGGATATCGACCTTAAACACGAAGCTGGTGAGTATATAAAAAGCCAGGCCGATAAATAGCGCTGCCTTTGCCCCCACAGCAGATACTCTGGGTAGGAACAATCCCGCTATAAGTATCGAAGCTATAGGAATAAAGAAGATACCGTTGAGTTGCTGTAGCAGTTGGTACAAGCCCTCGGGGGCTCCAGCCACCATAGGAGCCGCTGCGATAGCACACACCGCCAGAATAATGGAAGTCAACTTCCCTATCCAAACCAGCTGCTTCTCGGAAGCGTCCTTGTTTAAATGCCTTTTGTAGATACCAAGGCTAAAGATGGTAGCGGTACTGTTGAGCACACTGTTGAAAGTGCTTAACACAGCCCCCAGCACCACTGCAGCAAAGAACCCAGTCAGACCGACAGGCAACACTTTTTTGATCAGCTCAGGATAAATTAGGTCCTGGTTATCGTAAAGTGAGTCGCCGAAATAGTAAAAGCCGATCACACCTGGAAGCACAATAATGAGCGGCACAAACAGCTTTAATACTCCGGTATACAGCAACCCCTTTTGAGCTTCAGCAAGATTTTTGGCACCAAAAGCCCTTTGAATAATTGTTTGGTTCATGCTCCAGAAATACAACTGATTGATCATGAGTCCTGTAAAAAGCACTTCAAACGGCAACACAGAGTCCTTTGCTCCGATCACATTGAATTTTTCGGGAGCAGCCTTGTACACTTTGCTAAGCCCCTCAATCACATTACCATCGCCAATATCCCACAATGCAAATCCAAGCACCAGCAAGCCTCCTGCAAACAGCCCAATACCATTGATCGTGTCGGAAAAAGCCACAGCCTTTAATCCGCCAAAAATAGCATAAATAGAGCCTATCACCCCTATAATGATGACCGTCAGCCAAAGCCCCTGTCCCTGAGTAACACCCAGAGTCTCCGATACATTAAAAATGCTTTCCAGATTGATAGCACCAGTGTAAAGCACAATCGGCAACAGGGTAACTACAAACGATACAATCAGGAAAAGAGCCACCAGTGTTCTGGTGATCCGATCAAAGCGGTACTCAAGGTATTGCGGGATTGTTGTCAATCCCATTTTGAGGAACGTCGGAATAAAGTAGAGCGCACCAATGACCAGCGCTACTGCCGAAGTAACCTCCCAGGCTATGATGATGAAGCCGTTTTTGTAGGCCGACCCATTCATTCCTATCAGGTGCTCTGTAGAAATATTGGTCAACAACATGGAGCCCGCAATGACGACGCCCGTCAAACTCCGGCCACCGAGAAAATAACCATCCTGTGTGTCCAGCTTGTCTTTACGGAGCTTGTACCACGAAAAGAGGGCAACGAAACCGGTAAAAGCCAGAAATGATAAAACGGTGAGTAGCATATATGTAAAGGGTGTAGTGTAGATAGGTTCAAACGATAATATTGCCAATAACAGAAAAAATGTCCAAATTTTGGCTGTAATGAATAAAGGAGAAAGAACCCAGGTGAGAAAAGCCACGGGCCGTTATGGCCTGATGCTTTGTTGGGATTGAAAGGTGCTTGTTTTGACTGAAAGCGAGAAAAAAAGAATTTTTTGCGAATAAGTCTCGAATACTAGCTGCCCGAACATGTCGCGAAGTGAAATAATGACCACTGAAGTATTGATACATCAGGCTTTCCTGTGAGTATCACTTACTGCCAAAACGAACGGTCAAAAATGACGGCGCTGGTTAGTATAGCATCACAATTGAAAGCCATTTCCCTTACTTCAGAACCCTGGCCTTTACTCCTTGCTATGCACCAACCCGCAATAAGTCTTACCTTTGCTGATCAGAAAGTAGTGTATGAACTGGCAAATACAAATACAACTGAACGAAAAACTTTACGTTCGAAATCCAGCAACGTCCGAATTGGGAAGGAATATTCTTCAACACAGTTCCACCATGATACAAAGCATGGGCTTTGAACAGTTTACATTCAAAAAGCTGGCAAAAAATCTAAATACAACTGAATCAAGTGTATACAGATACTTTGAAAACAAACACCGCCTTTTAATCTATTTGGTGGACTTGTATTGGAGGTTGATAGAGTATCAGTTAGTCGTGAATACTACTAACATAAATGACCCTATCAAAAAGATTGATATCGTCCTTCAAGTGCTTATGCATAGAATTGAACAGGAAAAAATGGCCGATACCAAAATCGATTTGCACAACCTTCACCATCTTGTTATCAATGAAGGTTCTAAATCATACCTCACCCACCACGTTACAAAAGACAATGAGCAGCAGCTATTTAAACCCTACAAAGACTTATGTGCACTAATTGCAGAGATTTTTCTTGAGGTCAATCCTAATTACCCGTTTAGCCGATCACTTACCAGCACCGTCCTGGAAATGGCCCATCACCAATATTTCTTCATGCACCACCTACCTAGGCTTACCGACTTTGGTGACACAAGAAAAGAGCAAAAAATTATTGACTTCTTGCGCCACCTGATCATGTCCTCGCTTTTGAACAAAGAATAAAATTATTTCTGCTGAAACAATTTTTGTACGATTGCGTTTTTAAGAGTAATACTCTCAAATAAAAAAGTATTGCTGTCATGTTACCTAGGTTTTTCATCATATTGCTCTCCGTTCTGCTTTCAGCACAAAGCTTTAGTGGCTACTCAGAAGAGGTGACTGGTGAAAAATACGAACAAATTGAAGCCAGGCATGAGTCTTCCCAGGCAATAACAGCCAAAAGAAAATCTAGCGAACCTAGTCAGAAAAAACACTGTTTCGACACAAAAAAGGTATATCTACCCCGCTATTCAAGTATCCATCCCCATCAAAAAATAACTCCCCTTCATATAAGATTGAAGGTACTTCTGATTTAATCTCGCCGTTTTTCCCAATCCGGTAGTCACTGGAAGTGACATATTCAAATAGTACTTTAAATCAAAGAGTTATGAAACCCAAAAACACCTTGAAGCACAATCTCATTGTGTGGTCAATTATTGCATCCCTATTTGCAGGGCTTACCTTGATGGCTGTTAACGTTGGCCATTTCAGAGAAAAACTATATAACCAACATCAGCCTGAGCGCTCTACTGATAGCCAATTACCCAAAGGCAATTAGTACGCTAGTTTTCAGGATCGACATCGGGTCAAAAGCTTGCAGCCGGTCACAGGATAAAACCTTAAAATATGATTTCACATGAGCTGTAAAGCGTCATCCCTGTAATCCTATACGTTTCTGTCATCATATCGATTATTTCTAAAGCAAAATACTATGAAAACTGTAATAATGGCTTTCAGTACCTTTTTGTCCCTACAGATATCGACTGTAGCTGGTCAAATCCACCCAAAAAATGTAATGAGCCTCAACGAGGCACTTGAAAACTCCACGACAGTTGAGTGGCTTACGCTGAGGGATCAGGGCCTCGTCGAGTTCCCACCGCAAATCCTTTCTATGCCACATCTCAAATACATCGACTTGAGCCTTAACAACATTTCGTCAATTCCCGACGAGATTGGTTCGCTTCAGGATTTGAGGTTCATTGACCTCTCGGGCAACCGAATCGAAGCATTGCCCCATGGGTTTTCCGAATTAGCGCAGCTGAGTAATGTATATCTGGGCCACAATTGGCCCTTCGACCTTTCGCAAGGGCTTGAGGTACTATCCAAACTTCCCAACCTCCGGGTGCTTGATTTGACTGGTAACCGGATTCAACACCTGCCGTCCACAATCGGCAAGCTGAGTAACCTACGTTTCCTGGAATTGTCAAACAATCCAATTGAGCGACTTCCGGGGGAATTCTCCGGCCTGAAAAACCTACACATACTTTCAGTAACCGGGGCTGAAACATTCACATTAGAGAAAAATATGGCGGTTTTGAGTCGGTTACCAAACCTTAAAACCCTACACTTTTCAGACAGTCACTTCACTGAGTCTTTACCAAGCTCGGCTGAAATGAGACAGTTTGCGGCATTTGAGAAGCAAAGTGAGCTCTCGCTGTTCGAAAATGACTGGCAAGGTTCCACGAAAAAGCTGCGATTGACGGACAATCGGCAAAGCCATGCATTGCCTAATGACTATTTCACGCATGAATACGTACTGTCGCCGAACGTCAGCATCAATTTTTAACACAAAAACTTTACTGCAATGAAAACATCGATGCTTGAATATTTTAAGATCATACTAGGCAAGGTAAGTTTCGATCGTAAACTTCTGAGAAAAGAGTACAGGAAATCCCTGGCCAGACTAAGTAAAGGTGAGGCTAAAGAGCTCAAAGACTGGGCGAAAAACAACGGGCTTATATTGGCCCGGCAATCATAGTTAAATGCTGTAGAAACATTTTAAACATCTTTATCATGAAATCGATATCAACGTTTATCATTGTCATCGTAATATTATTTTCTTCTGGTTGCGCAATTGTAAAGCAGGGTGAAGTAGGTGTAAAACGAAAGCTTGGTCGACTAAACCAGGAGATTATTCAACCGGGTCCTGTGTTGTACAATCCGTTTGTATCTCGGGTGATAAAACTGCCGATACGCACGGTCAATATAGAAATCATGTCCAATCTACCCTCAAAGGAGGGCTTAAATGTGGCGGCAGTTATCTCAATTCTATATAGAGTCGAACCAGAAAAAACACCCGAAATACTTGAGAACATTGGTATCAACTATGAAGATGTGCTAATAGGTAGTGTTTTCCGGTCGGCAGCGGCCGACGTATGTTCTCGCTTTTTTGCGAAAGATATGCACTCGGCTCAACGAGCGGCTATTGAACGTGAAATCACAATCCAAATGGCTAAAATACTTGAGCCTCGAGGCTTCGATGTGCAAGCTGTTCTTATGAAAAATATACAGCTGCCTCAGGGGTTAGCCCGTGCTGTTGAAGAAAAACTCGAGGCTGAGCAAAATGCCCAAAGAATGGAATTCGTGCTTGATCGTGAACAGCAGGAGGCTCAGCGTAAAATGATTGAGGCGCAGGGCATTAGGGATGCTCAAAAAATAATCTCTGAGGGTTTGAACGATCAAATCATAAAATGGCAAAGCATTGAGGCTTTCAGGGAATTGGCCAAGTCGCCAAATTCAAAAATCATCATGACAAATGGTGAAGCCCCAATGTTGATCAATGGTGACAAAGAATAATAAAAAGGCATGAAATGGATCGTAATTGAAGAAAATCCAAAGCCTGACGATTACATAGCCATTATGGTGGCCAACGAGGTGGATCAATTAAATATCGAAGAAAAGGCATATTCGGTGTTCTTCACTGGAGAAGAGGCAATGAGTCGCTCCATATTACTGAAACAGAAATTCGGTGCAAAAACAACTAGAATATTTCATTGGGAAGGTCACTCGGTGGCTTTCCCAAAAACTAAAACCGGCGGACAGAAACAGAGGAGTGAGAGCTTCCGGTCGTAAATCTTTAGATTTCGACCAATCGGTTTGAAAAAAGATTAATATTCGTTAAGTAAGATTGGCCCATGTCTTTTTGACGCCATCCCTGGTGAGGTACTTTCTGAGAATGCCACCACTTACGTTATTGACATCAAATTCAATAATGAAAGCATTTTTGTCAATATTGTCTATCAAGAAGTAAGTGCTTCTGATATCAATTCTGTTGATAACCGTATGAATGATATCGCCCTGGACTTGCATTCCCCTCTTTCCAATGCCCTTCGATCCTTTATAGGCTGTCAAGCCAACTCCCACCTTATTAATGAGTGCTTCCTCGATATCACTGATTCGTTCAGACACTATCATCAAGCCAACATAATCTTCAAATCCCTCAATCGTTAGGTCAATTACCTTTCCGGTTACAAGGAAAGTTAGAATCGAATACATCGCTACTTCAGTAGAAATCAGCAAGGAGGTAATTGCAAAAAGAACGATATTAAAAAACAAAATGGTCTTTCCAATACTTACCCCCAGGCGCTCATTAACAAAAATTCCCAAAATTTCTGACCCGTCGAGCACTGCACCATTTCTAATCGTCAAACCTATGCCAGCGCCCAAAAACAAACCTCCGAATATTGCGATCAGGAGTTTATCCTCTGTAACAGAGTCAAAATTTTCAAAGTGAATAACGATTGCCAAAACGATGATTGATACAATTGATTTAATTAGTTTCCTTCGGGATAAAATGAACCAGGCCAACACCAGGAATGGCAAACTCACTACCACCAAAATCAAAGAAATATCAATGTCGTAGAGTTTGCTGAGCAAAATAGCTATGCCAGTCGCTCCGCCGTCCAGAAAACTATTTGGAAGAAGAAATCCTTTCAAACCAACACTTGCTAAAAGAATGCCTACGCCTATTTGAAAAATTTCAGAAAAAAGCTGTTTAAGTTGATTCATCTTTTTAAAAGTATGACCAAGGGTTCTTTTAATTTTCAAAATACATAATGATAAGGCAATTGGGTGTTAACCGGTTAATATTTCTATATAATTTTTAGGTTCACCTTCAAACGGGCATTTCATTTGAAACTATTACCAAGCACCCTTCATTTTGTATGCCGATACCGAGCTAAGATTATAGCACAATTTCATTCAACCTGTTTTAAACTGTGGAATGACACGATGCAATCAATTTTAATCTCTTTGTCGAAGTAATGAGCCAGCCTTATCATTGACAGCGATCACCCAAGGTATACCAAATACACAAGATAAAAATCAGAGATGTTTGCGCACACATCTCCTATTTATCAAATAAAAAGAGTTTCAACTCTCATTATTTTTTCTCAAATTGAAAGTGCAGAGCACATTGCTACCATTCTCAAACATTCAACGCTTAACTTACTTTTGTCATGGAAAAACTAGAACGCAGATCTACCCTGAAAAAGCTTTTTGCCGGTATAGCTGGCTTCGCAGGTTTTGGAGCCGTTTCATCAGCCAACGCTGCACCGGCAACACTTGAAAAGAAAGCCAATAACATCACCACCTTTCAGGACATGCCGCTGTTCTCCGGCTCCACGCAAATGGGCAACCTGGTATTTATTGCCGGCAAGGGAGCTCATTTCGAAGGCGACATCAAAGCACACACCGATCATGTGCTAAAGGAATTGGAAAAAGAACTCATCAAAGCCGGATCCTCCATGGAAAAAGTATTGAAGGTGAGCGTGTTCCTTGCGGACTTGAACGACTATAAAGCCATGAATGAGGTGTACAAAGGCAGGTTTGGTGCGAAGCCTCCAGTGAGAACCACTGTGGCAACCTATGGTGGCGTACCCGGCGACTCCCTGGTGGAGATTGATTGCATCGCTTACGTTTAAAATACTATCTATGAAGGCCCGGCGCCTTAGGGCGCCGGGCTTCCACTTCACACCCTGAATCCACTACAATGAAACGTTTCTTATCTATTATTGCCTTTTTCTTTGTCACTGCCAGCGTCGTAGCACAGCCCTACCAAATTGTCATTAAAGGGGGGCATGTCATCGACCCGAAAAACAATATCAATGAACCGATGGACGTCGCCATCCAGGACGGAAAGATTGCCAGGGTAGCCAAAACCATCGATGCTACCGGAGCCAAACAGGTGGTAGATGCGAAAGGCATGTACATCACCCCCGGGCTGATCGACATGCATGGCCACGTCTTCTTCGGCACGCAGCCTGACCATTACCTGAGCGATGGATTGGTTGCCATTATGCCGGACGGGTTCACTTTTCGGGTGGGTGTTACTACGATTGTAGATGCTGGGGGTGCGGGTTGGAAGTCGTTCCCTACATTCAAAGAGAACATCATTGATAACTCTCAAACCAGGGTACTGTCGTTTCTCAACATTGTTGGTGAGGGCATGAGAGGCGGCGTGTACGAGCAGAACCTGAATGACATGGATGCCCGCATGGCTGCCGCTGTGGCAAGGTCAAACAAGGAACATGTAGTAGGCTTTAAAGTGGCTCATTTCAATGGCCCCGAATGGACGCCGGTAGACAATGCCGTAGAAGCAGGTAATTTGGCAAAAATGCCTGTGATAGTTGATTTTGGCG
This sequence comes from Imperialibacter sp., assembly GCF_040222385.1. Classification (GTDB taxonomy): domain Bacteria; phylum Bacteroidota; class Bacteroidia; order Cytophagales; family Cyclobacteriaceae; genus Imperialibacter. The sequence goes on along the minus strand of NZ_JAVKDF010000039.1, from coordinate 281,335 downwards.
GGAACAACCCTCCTCTTTCGATCGAAGACCTTTTCATGAAGCACCTAAGACCTGGCGACATTTTCACCCACACTTTTGGAGAACTCGACACTCGGGAGCCTATTGTCGATCCGGCGACCAAAAAATTGAAACCGTTTGTTTGGGATGCGCAAAAAAGAGGAATCGTGTTTGATGTGGGGTATGGCGGCATCAGCTTTTCCTATTCCCAGGCCATTCCGGCTATCAAAGCAGGTTTCTATCCTACCACCATCAGCACCGACATCCATGCGGGCAGCTTCAACAATGCCATGAAAGATCAGCTCAGTGTGATGTCGAAATTCCTACAGATGGGAATGGATTTGGAACTGGTCATCAATGCCTCTACCTGGAAGCCGGCGCAGGTTATCCAGCGTCCAGAACTGGGACACCTCACCGAGGGAGCGATTGCCGACGTGGCTATTCTGAATATGCGCAAGGGCAACTTTGGCTTCTTCGACTATCGGGGGCATAAAGAAACGGGCACACAAAAGTTTGAATGCGAAATGACGATCAAGGGAGGAAGAATCGTCTACGACTTAAATGGCATTGCTAATCCGGTGGTGCTGCCGAGATAACTACATGTAAGGCGGGTGTGGACATACCATATCGTAGGGTGTGTCTTCACACCCGCCCGACATCATTTCTGAATAGAATCCGGTGTCTGACGGCTCTTGCTCAGGGGCAATTTGCCGTGCCGACACCTACAAACAAAGCCTTAACCCGCTGCTGCCTTCTCAAGGCCCTCACGGATTCGGCCCGCAACAATTCTTTCCTGTCCGGGGCGCATCATCCAGGTGGTAATACTGACGGAGTTTTCGCCACCACCCGCAACCTCTATCGACGGGTGACCGCTTCGAAGCACATCTTTAAGGCCGTTGCCTGATATTTTTACCTTTTTTGTATCCCATGAAAGATCCAGGGTAGGGATATGATTGGCAATGGGAGGCACGTGAATTTTGATGGTGAGTCCATCAATACCCTTTACGGCGTCAGCAATCAGGTTGATCTGGCCTTCCCACAACCTCCATTCTTTTTCATGGTCTCCATTTACAAAGGCCTCCAATGCTGCCCACATACCGAGCACCTCTTCCTTATTCACTTTCATTCCCCTGCCGACAGTATTTCCTCTTGGCGGAGCGCTCAACCGGGCTGCCGCTATCAGTTCTTTTTTACCGAGTAGCAAACCTGCGCTCTGGGGGCCTCTCAGTCCTTTGCCTCCTGAAAAACAAACCAGGTCATAGCCCATTTGGGTGAACTTCCACAGATTCTCCACCGGTGGCACATCAGCCGCACAGTCGTTCATGCAGGGGATATTATTCTCCTTGCCCGTCTTCAGCCATTCTTCTGCATTGATCTGTCCATTAGGCTCATAGGCATTGATAAAAAGCATCAAAGCCGTGTTTTTATTGATGGCCTTTTTCAACTGTTCTTTGGTCTCCACCTCAATCACTTTCACTCCGCAATTGCGCACAGCGTGGGCATAACCTATATTATGAGATTTCTGAATGATCACTTCCGTTTTCATCCCTGTTCCTTCCAGGTGAGGAACCTGCTCCGCTTTTTTGGAATCCATACCGGTGAGCACTCCAGCCATCCCCAACGTCATCGCTGAAAAGGCACCCGAGGTGACCGTTGCGGCCTCGCATTTGAGCATCTGAGCAATTCTTTCGCCTACTTTATCCTGCAACTCGTCGAGCATTACATAATGCTCCGAGGCGTAGTTGTAAGCGTCTTTCATTTCATCTCTTAGCAAAGAGCCAGTCATTGCTGTATAAGTACCCGCAGCGTTGATGAAGGTACGCACGCCTAACTCAGCAAAGTAGTCCCGATAGGGAGCTACAGGTGCAGCGGCAATGGCTGATAGCGGTACACCAGCACCTATTATTCCTCCAACGAAAGGGACAGCCGACAAGCGTTTAATGAGTTTTCTTCTACTTAGCATAGGTTTGTCTTTTAAATAGGTCTCAACTAAAAACTACTGTAGTTTCAGGTAACATCACACTGCTGCCTGAAGCACTTCTTTGATTCGCCTTCCTACAATCGCCACCTGCTCGGGCAACAAAGTAACCACGGTAATGCGAAGTGCATCATCTCCGGCAGACGTCTCAATCCTGGGCTCACCAGCTCGCAGCTCTTCTACCACGTCCTTTGGCTTAATCTTTACCTTGTTCTGATCCCACTTCACCAGCAGACCAGGGAATACATTGGCCCGGCCTTTAGGCATGTGCATCTCTCCTTTCACGCCGGGCACGGTTTCTACTGTTTTGGTGATATCGGCTACACGTCCCTCCCACTCCTTCCATTCTTTTTCATGATCCTTTTCAAGATAGAGTTTCAAAGCGGCGTACATACCAAAAATTTCTTCCTTGTTGACTTTCATCGAACGACCAATAGGGCTTTCATGTGGTGAGAAGTTGAGCTTAGCCGCCTCAATCAGGTCTTTGCGTCCGAACAGCAGCCCGGCACTTTGAGGGCCACGAATCATTTTTCCTCCGGAGAAGGTGACCATGTCAAATCCCATTTTTTGATACTTGAAAAGATTCTCCACAGGTGGCACATCCGCTGCTGCATCTATAAAAGAAGGAATATTATGACGTTTGGAGATGGCTACAAAATCCTCGTGATTGATACTATCTTCAATGCCATACCAATCGACGGCGCCGTTGAAGAAAAGTGTCATGACTGTGCGCTCATTGAAGGCCGCCTCCATTTCCGCAGCATTTTCTACTTCTATCAACTTCACTCCGGCAGTACGTACGGCCTGATCAAACACATAACGATGCTTTTTCTGAATAATCACTTCCGGTTTAGGGCCAGGCAGGTTAGGGATTTGTTTGATTTTATCCATATCCATTCCAGTAATGGCAGCAGCGGTTCCTATCGTTAGGGCACAAGCAGCGCCGGAAGTAACCATAGCCGCTTCACATTCCAGCATCTCTGCAATGCGCTCCCCCACCTTGTCAGTCAGCTCATGCATGTTCGCAAAATCTGTTGCCGTTGCATTAATGGCAGCCACCACCTCTGGCTCCATCAAAGAACCGGACAGAAAGGTCATGGTACCACGGGCATTGATCAGGGGGCGTATTCCCAGCTCTTTGAATAAATTTTGAGCGGCTGTTGGCGCAGCCGGTGAAGCAGCAGCGGATTGGATAGAAATACCGCTTCCCACAATGCCTCCTATAAAAGGGAGGCTGGCCAAGCGTTTAACAAGTTTTCTTCTGCTTAACATGATCTGATTGTTATAATGAACGTCTTATTTTCTCTACATCTTCTGCCGACACCTCGCTGGCAGTATTTCCAAAGCTTTGCCGGATATAGGTGAGCACCCCGGCCACCTCCTCATCACTCAAAAAGCTGTGTTGTGGCATCACATTATTGTATTCTTCTCCATTCACAGTAATGCTGCCCTCCATGCCGTTGAGCACAATGCTGATCAGCAAGCCCTTGTCGCCAACCACCCAGGGCGCCCCAGCCAATGGAGGAAACCGGCCCGAAGCACCCTTGCCATTATTCTGATGGCAAGAGCCGCAGTAGGTCAGGTAAGTCTTCTCCCCTGCCACTTTCACTCCTTTTTCCAGGTTGTCTTCTATTTCATCGGGCGTTCTGATATTCGATGCATTCTTCCGCTCCTCCATTTTGGCTAGCTGCTCTGTACCAAACCCACCTTTGTCTCCTTTATACATCACCCGCCAGATTTTCCCTTTTTCTGTGTCAGAGAAATAGAGTGAGCCGTCAGGCCCCATGGCGATGCCCATAGGTCTGTAGTGCGCATCGCTCACATTGACAACAGGATCGACACCGGCGAAGCCATCGGCAAACACTTCCCAATCGCCGGAGGGCTGGCCGTTTTTAAAAGGCACAAAGCCAATGAAGTAGCCCGCCTGCGGATAAGGTGCCCGGTTGGTAGAACCATGAAAAGCGATAAATGCCCCATTTTTGTAATGTTCTGGGAATTGATCGCCTGTGTAGAAAAACAGATCGTTGGGCGCCCAGTGACCTGGAAAGCCCATCAAAGGCATTTCAAAGTCAGCACAGCGACCAATGCTATCGCCGTCGCCACCATATTCGGGGCCCAGGACTTTTTTAGCCTTGATTTGATCGTAGTAGCAATAAGGCCAACCGGCATTCGTGCCTTCTGTCACCCGTAAAAACTCTTCGGCGGGCAGCATGGCGCTTTCCCATGGACTGTATTTCTGCGCCCAAAGTCGGAGCAAATCGTCCCTGCCATGCATCACCACGTAAAGATGATTGTCCTCAGTATTCCAGTCCATGGCTACAACGCTTCGGATACCTGTGGCGAACATGCTGCCATCTTTCTGAGTCTGGTTTTGCTTGTTAGCATCAAACTTCCAGATGCCCCCATGATCCTCCAGTTGCGGGCACGGATCCATCCCTGGCATATTGGGCGTCCGTTTTACAGGCATGCAGGCATTCGAAGGCGTGCCAAATGGGACATACATATTTCCCTTATCATCAAATGAGACCACTTTGGCGATGTGCTCATGGCTGCCATGCTCGTGATCGTCGATTAAAATCGTTTCAAGCTCAGTATCCGGAACGAGTTTACCGGGCACCAACTTCTGGCGGTACACTGCGAGCTGAGCGCCATAGTACAAATAGCCATTATAGATTCTCATGGCTGCTCCGTAGCTACCGTCGTTTTTATAGTTTCCAAATACCTGCAGCTCGTCTGCCTTGCCATCGCCGTCGTTATCCCGAAGCGCCATATTGCCTCCCTCCTCTTGTGGAAAGCGGAGCTTCACGTAGATATCGCCATTGTCGTTCACGGCCATGTGGCGGGTTCTGCCCTTCAAACTGTCGACCACCACCACTGCCTCAAAGCCGCCGGGGAGAACAAGCCCTCCATTGCCGGGGTCGCCGGGCGGCAGCTGCGGGCGACTGTCGCACGACATCGAGACAATGACTGTAACAGCCCAGGCCGATCGGCTGATAAAAGTGATTAATGGATGAAACCATCCAGGTTGAGGCGACAAGCACAGTTTTGCCATACTAGTTCAGGTAGAGTGTTTGTTCAATATAGTAAAAAACATTCTAAAATGATCTTGTGTGCGGACACAATTATAGGAGCGGCAATAAAAGAAATCTAATTAAAGGGCGTTATCGGACTAGTGCAACCTTAAGGCTCTGAGCTTATGGATGTGTTAATTTCTCGAAGTGGTATTGGCAAAAAAAGGAAAATGTAAAAAGAACATATAAACGAAGGATTGGGCCTCTCAAATTTTTCGTTCACCTCCACCCTGATATCTCTTGAATTGCGAGGAAATCCTCTCAGCTATTTTGGCCATTTGCTAGTCAGAAAACACCCAAAACCACCTCTTTCAAAATCATAGCTATAATCCACTTCAATTGTAACTATAATTCATCTCAAACATAGCTATGTTTCGACCCAAAGATGGCTATGTTTGGAATGAATTATAGCTATGTTTAGGGTAAAAGATAGCTATCTTTTTGAGGAAGCGTATTGCCTCCCATTGCTCATCCCTCAGCACCTGGTAAACTACTCCTGGACAACCCCAAATCCACGGAAACACAACACCTCTTCTACCCCCAACCCCGACCAACGATTGCTCATTAAACTACCTCGTCACCACATTGCCATCACAAAGGCAAAAGTGACAAAAATTTGCCTCCCATAAGACCTAGGTCATATCAATTGTGAAAGAGAATGAGAACCTTTAGTCAAGCAAATTCAATGACTAAAAAACCAATATTATGAGCACTACAGTAAAAGAATCAGCAAAGGGCTCCACACAAAATACCGGTAAAGATTTTTGGAGTGAGCAATATGTAATGGCTGAGCGCTGGCAATCCGACCTGAAGTTCGACAAGGATGAATTGCGGTTCCTTAAGAAACTAATTGACAAATATTTCTTGTGGCTGATTGACGAAAAGCACCTAGAAACCACACAACAAGTGGCTAACAGGCTCTCCCATTTTGAGAAAAATATACTAGCAACGGAATCGAAAGTAGCTAGGCACATGCATCATTTGGCAGCGCTTATCGAAAACCCTTCGCTTCCTAATGTATCGGCCTGTGAAAACGAGCATAACACGCTTAAAAAGGCTTTGGCAGACCTACAGATTGAGTTACGGGCTGTGAAAAAGGAAATCTTTCGGCTGGCAGAACATGTAATGGATTCTAACAAAGCCAGGCGACTTCTTGAGTCGGCCGGCTAAACTTCAACTACCCGCAAAACATGATGGTGATTATAGCAGGCTTACCCGGCTCGGGCAAAACTTACCTGGCAACACGGCTTGCAGCCAGGCTGGGTGCAGTGCACATTAGCAGTGATCGGGTAAGAAAAACTATGGGGGCATTGGGGAAATATTCTCCCAAAGAGAAACTCAACGTTTACAGTGAAATGATCAAGCTGACAGAAAAAGCGCTCCGCAATGGGGAAACGGTATTGGTAGACGCAACTTTTTATCAGCAGAAGATGCGGGATTCGTTCGCAAAACTAGCGACTGAACTTGCTACTCCGGTGGCTGTTATAGAGGTGTGGGCCAACGAAAAACTGGCTAGGCAACGAGTGAGCAAGCACCGTGAGGACAGCGAGGCCGGTGTTGAAACTTATGAAAGGATAAAGGCCGCATTTGATGAAATAACACAACCCCACCTCCGGCTCGAATCGTTAGACACTAATATTGATTCAATGCTCAGTAAGTCAATAGAATACATAAACAGCGTGAATGAAACAGGCTGAAATACTTGAGCTAGCCACCCATGGCACCTACCAGGGTGAGCCTGTAAAGGGCAAAATTGAAGAAACTCACATCTCGTGGGTCATCCTTAGCAGGAAGCATGTATTCAAAATTAAAAAGCCTCTGAAGCTCTCTTTCCTTGATTTCTCTACCCTGACAAAAAGAAAACACTTCTGCGAAAGAGAAATCAAATTAAACGAGCAGTACACCGACATCTATTTATCGACCCTACCCATCCGGTTTCAAAAAAACTCCTGGTACATAGGTGGAGAGAAGGGAAAGCTTGTCGATTACGCCGTGCTCATGAAGCGCATGGCCAGTACCAAACGGATGGACAAGGTACTGCTGGGATCAGGTGCGACGGAGAACAACATCAGGGCACTAGCAAAAGTAATTGCCTCTTTCCATCAAAAAGCCAGAAAAATACGCAGCCCTTTCAGCCTCCCTGTGGCTATCGGGTTGTTCAACGACATTGTCAAGGCAAAACCGTTCGTCGTGCAGAAACTGGGACAGGAGCATACCAACACACTCACAAAGTCAATTGAATGGAGCAATGACTTTCTTGAGGCACACAAAAAGAGAATGCAGCGACGTATCGCCCATGGTTTTAAACGGGATGTGCACGGTGACCTGCACAGCGGCAACATTTTTCTCTACAAAAAGCCAGTGCTGTTCGACTGCATAGAATTCAACGATGCGTTCAGGCAAATTGATCTGCTGTATGAAATAGCGTTTCTATGCATGGACCTTGAGTCCTTCGGAGAAAAGCGCCTTGCAGACAGCTTTCTCGCTGAATACAATCGCCTTTTCCCCTGCATTGAGGTCAAGGAGGACGAGCATATTTTCAACTACTTCAAGTGCCTGAGAGCGAACGTCAGGGCCAAGGTGAACCTGATGAGTGCGACGCAGGCCGACGATGATCAGGAGCTGGCACATCACCTTGCCGAAGCAGAAAAATACTTCAAGCTGATGAACCACTACATGGCTGCGGGGTCTTCGTGCCCCTAATAAGGTCAGCAATTCAATGAGATAAATCTCATATTCTGTCGATGACATTGGTCATCGACTGGGATAAGTCTCAGGTTTACCTTAGGTGTGATTAATAAATCAACAAAATTATGACAACTGGAAAAGCACTTTTGGGCGTGGTGGCCGGGATGGCCGCTGGTGCCTTATTGGGAGTACTTTTTGCCCCCCAAAAAGGAGCAAGAACAAGGAGGGATATTGTTGAAAAGGGTGAAGACCTGGCCGAGGCCCTCAACGAAACTGTTGAGAAAAAATTCAATGAGCTGATGGGCTCGTTTACCGGCAAAATAATGAAGGGAAAGTTGGTGAACGATATGTCAAAGGCTGAAGCTGCAAACTAATGCAGGCTTATGCTTTTATCTGAAAAGCCAACAGACTTCAAAGCTCTGCTTGTTACGAGCAGTGCGTTTGATTCGGGCGGGGTCATCCCCGCACGGTTCACCTGCGATGGTGAGAACATTAACCCACCTCTCCACATACAGGAGATACCCTGGGAGGCTAAAAGCCTGGTGCTGATGGTAGAAGACCCGGATGCACCAGGCAAAACGTGGCTCCACTGGCTGGTATGGAACATACCCATTACGCATCAAATTGAGGAAAACTCAGTGCCTGGCATGGAGGGAACCAACGACTTCAAAAAAAGCACAGCTTATGGTGGGCCCTGTCCGCCTTCCGGAACGCATCGGTATTTTTTTAAGGTTTATGCATTGGACATCCTGCCTGACCTTGTTCACAGCCCATCCAAAATTCAGGTGGAAGAAGCTATGCGAGACCATATTATAGCCTATGGCGAACTCATGGGGACTTACAAAAGAACACAGCCCTAAAACCTGCTTTCATTTCTCCATGTACGACTAACTCCGGAGAAAGCTTTTGGCGATTTTCCCCGGAGCAATTGTCGTCTTCTTCTACGGCTGCCCTCCGATAGGCCGCCTACTGAAACTCAACCACATCGGCCACCACCACAGCGGTCACTTTTGTGTAAAAGAATACATTCAACGATTCCGAGTCATACCTGACATTGACAAGGGCCAGTTTTCTGTTTGTTACCGGGCCGTTAGCAGCTTCGAAGTTGTCCCAGAGCTGCTTCATGGCATTTTTGTATAGCAGTCGGTCGTTGCCCAAGGGTATCAGGGCAAGCTGACTAGCAGCCATTCCAAACCCGTAACTCACGCCAAACACCCCTTTATTGGATGCCTCACCAGAAACATTTGTGGCCACTATTCGGAAGTTGGGGCTGCTTAACTCTACATTGGTGAGGTGGCCTGAGGTGGTAACTCCGGTAGAAGCACATCCTCCCAGCATTAGCGCAATAATCGTTGCCATTGCAAGAATTGAATTTGACTTTTTCATAGCTTTTCTGATTTCCGCCCAAGGAATTACTTTTCTGGAAAAGCTACCATGACGGTCGTCACCACCTTCTGATGATTCTTGTTACAATGACATTTCTCATTGCGAACTCCTGCTAAAAGACATTATTACGACGGGTTTTCCTGCTTATCTTGGATTTCTTGAACTAACCGATTCACAATGAACAAAAGCCCAGTTATCCAATGGCTGATGGAGGGAGACGTAGCCATTCAATACCAGGTGAGTCGTGATCTGCTGGGTGCGGACAAAAAGGCAGCTGATGCTCTTCAAAAACGCATTGAATCGGAAGGTTGGGGTGCTCAGTTTCTCCAAAACCAGCTTGCCAATGGCCATTGGGGGCAAGCCTTTTACCAGCCAAAATGGGCCTCCACTCACTACACGCTGCTAGATTTGAAAACCATCGGGTTGCGGCCCCCGAATGCGCAGGCGCAGAGGGGTTGCAAATTGGCTTTGGCAATGCCCTCAGGGGAGAACGGAGGGCTGCGATGCTCTCACACGTCAAAAGTGACCGATGTTTGTGTAAATGGAATGATCCTGAACTACGGCTCCTATTTTCTTCCAGGCCATCAGCGGTTGAAAGAGGTGGTTGACTATCTTCTTAAAGTGCAAATGACTGACGGAGGCTGGAATTGTCGCTATCTGCACAAAGACACCACACACAGCTCCTTGCATTCCACCCTCAGTGTACTCGAAGGCTTGTTGGAGTTCAGAAAGCCGCCGGAAGGTTACAGGACTCCTGAGATTATACAAGCCGAACAAAAGGCAGTCGAATTCCTGCTTCGCCACCACCTTTACCAATCGCACAGAACAGGTGAGATAATCGACCAGCGAATGCTGCGGTTATCATTCCCAGGTCGCTGGCGGTACGATATACTCAGGGCACTGGATCATCTCCGAAATGCTGCCGTGCCCTATGAGCCAAGAATGAAGAGCGCTTTGGACGTTTTGAAAAGCAAGAGAAAAAAAGACGGAGCCTGGCGGCTTCAGGAGAAACACAAAGGCAACGTACACTTTGACATGGAAAAAACAGGCAGCCCAAGCCGTTGGAATACGCTCCGGGCCCTGCGGGTCTTGAATTGGTTCCAGCCAGGTTACGCTATGTAAGCTGGTTATCAAAATCAGATTTGGGGCCCTACAAAACCTGACATCAATTATCAATTCCCTTGATGCAAGTCACTCTTTGCTGAAGATATAGTGATCATATTGGACAGAAAGTAAGTCCCTATGAAAGTACCCAATGTCTTTAACAATAAGTTTTTAACCGAAACTGGTAGCATTAGTCGCTTTACGGCTCGGTTTTTCAGAGAGCTATTCAAGCGGCGACAGGAATGGGAGGAGTTCCTGCGGCAATGTTACTGGGTGGGTTACAAATCGTTGCCCCTGGTAGCTATTACTGCTTTCATCATGGGACTGGTAATGACTATTCAATCACGCCCAACGCTCGTTGAGTTTGGAGCGGAAGCCTTGCTGCCCGCAATGGTATCCGTTTCTTTGATTCGGGAAATATCCCCGGTAATTACTGCGCTGATATGTGCTGGCAAGATTGGCTCTGGCATGGGTGCTGAGCTGGGTTCTATGAAAGTAACAGAGCAGATCGATGCCATGGACGTCTCGGGTACCAACCCATTCAAATACCTGATTGTGACCCGGGTGCTGGCCACCACACTCATGCTTCCCGTGCTCTCCAGTCTGTCCAATGCCGTGTCGCTTTATGGTGGCTATTTGGGAGTGAATATCCGTGGGCAGGTAAGCTGGCACCTTTACTGGACACAGGTGTTCGATGCTCTCAGCTTTGGAGATGTCGTCCCTGCCATCATCAAAACCTTCTTTTTCGGATTTGCCATTGGCATCATAGGATGCTACATGGGCTACAACTCAAAAAAGGGAACGGAGGGCGTGGGAAGATCCGCCAACTCGGCGGTGGTAGTTGCCTCCCTGCTGGTATTTATTCTTGACCTGATCGCCGTGCAAATCACCGATTTACTGGGTCTGACCTAAATCATCATGAGCGCTAAGCCAGTCATAGAAGTTGAAAATCTTTGTAAGTCGTTCGGCAACAATCATGTGTTGCAGAATTTTTCTATGGAATTGAATGAGGGAGAAAACCTGGTGATTCTTGGCAAGTCAGGCTCGGGCAAGTCAGTATTGATAAAATGTATTATCAGCCTGATTCAGGCAGATAGTGGTAAAATAAAGGTCTTAGGGGAAGAAATTGACACCCTTAGCCCGGAAGCACTGGATAGGCTGAGGGCCCGGATTGGCTTCCTGTTTCAAAGCAATGCTTTGTACGATTCTATGACAGTGAGGGAAAATCTCGAGTTTCCACTGCGCCGGCATTGGGATAAAAGACAGCGGGAAAAGGGCGCAGATGTAGCCGTAATGGATGCCTTGGCTGATGTAGGGCTGGCTCACACGGTGGATATGATGCCGGCAGAGCTATCGGGCGGCATGAGAAAAAGGGTGGCGCTTGCCAGGACGTTGATCCTCCACCCTTCCATTATTTTATACGACGAACCCACCACCGGCCTCGATCCTATTACAGCCAGGGAGATCAACGAGCTGATCCTGAAAGTACAGAAAAAATACAACACGTCGGCTGTGATCATCTCTCACGACATGAATTGCATAAGCACCACCTCCAACAAAGTGATTATGCTAATAAACGGCACATGTTACGCCAAAGATACTTATGCTAACCTCCTGAAATCGGACGATCCGGTGATTCGGGAATATTTTCACTAACTATGAAAAACAACACAATCCATAACGCCAAGGTCGGTCTCTTTGTCATTGCAGGTATGGCCTTTCTCGTCATAATGTTGTACATGATCGGCCGTAACCGCAACCTGTTCGGTTCCACTTTTTCAGTAGTGGCCGTCGTTAGCAATGTCAGCGGCTTGTTGCCAGGCAACAATGTTCGTTTCATGGGCATCGACGTGGGCACGGTAAAGTCGGTCACTATCGCCAACGACACAGCTATATACGTAACTATGGTGATTGACAACGAGGTAAAACCGTATATTAAAAAGAACGCAGTTGCTTCTGTTGGCACCGATGGACTCATGGGAAACAAGCTCATCAACATCACCTCCCAGTCGGCCTATGCTGAGGCAGTGGCAGAGGGTGACATTATTTCGTCAGAGGCACCTGTGGAAACCAACGCCATGCTGCGTACCCTGAACACTACCAATCAAAACATCGAAAAGATCACTCAAAACCTATACGAAATAAGCGAACGGCTTAACCGAAGCAACAGCCTATGGACTTTGCTTTCCGACACGCTTATTGCCATGGACTTCAAAAGGTCTGTTGGGGCACTCGAAAAAGCAACGGGCAACGCAGTTGAAATAACCAGAATTGGCAAAGAACTAGCTTTTTCATTTCAGCAGGGAGACGGCCTTGTTTCAACACTTTTTACCGATACCTCAATGGTGAAGGATCTCAACAGTTCGCTTCTGAATATTGAAAATGTCAGCAACGAAACCCTCCTGACGATGGAAAACATCAGGCAGCTAACGGCTCAGATGAAGGAAGGAGAAGGGGCGGCTGGCCTGATACTGGCCGACTCAGCGTTCAGGGAGAAGTTGATGAACAGCGCACTCAGCCTTGAACAGGGAACCGACAGATTTAATGAGAATATGGAAGCCCTGAAATCAAATTTCCTTTTTCGAAGGTATTTCAAAAAGCTTGAAAAAGAAAAGCAGCAAGAGATAGAAGGCAAAAAGCAGTAAGCATGGCTTGACAACTTCTGCCTTCTTGCAGACAAGAAATCACACCAGCTATTTTGCCTTTACGTTCAAATGCCCGACTGACATACTCTCCAGCCTCAACTCAGCTTGCTTCTCCCAGTCTACTATCTCGTCAATCAAATCGGCCACTACTTCCATTTCTAACTCCAAAGCAAACGTAGAAGCTATTTGATAACGGGCAATTTTATAATGAATTATGCTACGAAGACAGGCCATAATCACCACGTCCCTTATGTTGTCGCTTAGCGCCCTGCTTATCAATTGGTGAGTTTCATCCACCATTTTATCTATCACCTTATTGCTGTTTGCCGACGGTTCTTCCATAAGATAGTTAAACACTCTTTCCAGCTTCAGCACCTTGTCTTCTGCCAGACTGGTGTATTTTGTCAGCTCAGCTTTCATTTCCTTTGAAGCCACTTTACTGACACAGTCCGTCAATTCCTTTTTTAGCTGCTTCTCAGCTACATAGAGCTGATTGACCTGATATGACAGTGCATCCTTCAGATCAGTTATCTTAGGCTTTCTCATTGTGTTAATGCTTTAGTTTTACTGACTGCTTGTGATTAGGTTTCATTTTGTCGGCCCAAGTCTTCAGGTATTCAATCACGTCTTCAATACAAGGGCTGTAACCATTCTGTATGAAGGCACCGGAAGCGGCAGTACCCAGCAATGCGCATTGGCGTCGGCTCATACCCTCTAGCAGCCCCAGACAATAACCCGCATCAAAATTATCGCCGCCGCCCATCAGAACCCTGGGGTTTTCCACCTTGCTTCCACTTACCTCGATCATTTCCTTTTCTGAAGCCACAAACGTGCTCTCCCGGTTGCGAACAATTACAGTATCAATATCAAAAACCCTGAAAATGAACCTCGCCATCTCACTCATAGCTGGTATTTTCACCTCTGTCTGATCTTGTGAAGGCTCATAGCCATTGAGTACCAGCCACAGCTTAGATGCCTCCTGTTGATTCAAGCTTACCGTAACTTTGCCAAAGGCGGCAAACTCATCAATCAACTCAACCATCTGCCCTATCTTCTTGCGGGGTATCTTGTAAGGATCTCCGATATGAAAGAAAAATAGCGCATCTTTTTTACCAGTCGCCTTGATCATATCCTCCAAAAATCCTTTCCAGATAGAGGAAGCAAAAGGTAGCCTGACCCAGTCCACCAGCGCAAAAAGCTCTGCCATTTTCACCACTCTTTTCAACTGGTCGAATACTTCAGTATGAGTTTTTATATACTCCCAGTCGTAGTTGTTGAACATGGCCTGGTCAGACAAAACTATCTTTGCATCATTGAACTCCAGAATCTGGTTCTCTCCAGGATCCATCACTGATGTTATCTCGCACAACTTGTGCATTTTCATAAACACAGGATGCAGAGCCGGATGTCCCATGGCTCCGAGGCAATGTGTTTGAATGCCGAGGCTTCCGAGCGTATTGGATAAAATGGGTGCATCGCCGCCAATTCGAATCTTAGTAGTGGAGGTTTCTATATCCCCCCCACCGACTCGCATTGATCCCAAGTGGTCAGTAAACTCACCCACGGTGTCAAAATAGGTAGCATTATTGCCCTTCTTTTTAGCGACTACTCGTTGTATTTTGTCCACAAAGCCATCGAACCCGGTAAAAGCGAGATGGCTGTCCTCCTCATAGTTGCGCAGCGGAATCAGCTTGCGCCAGAGGCTGTCGAGGTCTTTTTTGCTGGTTTCCATGGCTTGTCTTTTTTAGTTTTAATAGTCCCTCTCTCAAATTGCTTTCATTAAGATACTCCCCATACAAACAAGAATGAATGACCCGCAACGGTCATTCAAGTGACATTGGTCATTAGTGCGGCAGATGTGCTACGATTGCTCACGCTGGCATCCCCCACTTGAAATATTAGCACCCCGAAGGCTATTGCACCGGGATTGGCGCCTACCACACCACCCTAATCAAAGATCAGCCTGCACCAGAGGTATTTCCCTTTCTGCCACCATAATATTCTCTATTCCTTTGATCAGCGCATCCGGATTGAAGGAAATTGAGTCAATGCCAGAGGAAACCAGGAACCTGGCAAAGTCAGGGTAGTCGCTCGGTGCCTGTCCGCACAAGCCAACTTTCACGCCCTTTCTGTGAGCTGCAACGATCAGCTGCCTGATCAAAAAAGTGACTGCTTCATTTCTTTCATTGAACAGATCACTGATAATGGCTGAGTCACGGTCGATA
Source organism: Imperialibacter sp. (assembly GCF_040222385.1). Classification (GTDB taxonomy): domain Bacteria; phylum Bacteroidota; class Bacteroidia; order Cytophagales; family Cyclobacteriaceae; genus Imperialibacter. The sequence continues at coordinate 266,241 of NZ_JAVKDF010000039.1, read as the reverse complement.
CCCAGTGTGAGTTGGGTGAGATCGTTCGAACCAATCGAAAAACCATCAAACAGGTCTGCAAATTGATCGGCCAGAAGGATGTTGCTAGGGATCTCGGCCATTACATAAACCTCCAGGCCATTTTTGCTGCTTTCCAGCCCAAAGTCTCTCATTACTCCCAGCACCTGCTTACCTTCCTCCACGGTTCGGCAAAATGGGATCATTACCTTCACATTGGTTAGCCCCATATGATCACGCACTTTTTTGATGGCTTGACACTCCAATCCAAAACCTTCCCGATAACGCTCGTTGTAGTATCGGCTTGCCCCTCTGAATCCAAGCATTGGGTTTTCTTCGTCGGGTTCAAACTGTCGACCTCCAAGCAGTTTGGCGTATTCATTGGTCTTGAAGTCACTCATCCGCACGATTACCTCTCTGGGGTAAAACGCCGCTGCCACCATGCCAATGGATTCGGCCAGTTGCTCCACAAAAAACTTCTTCTTGTCAGTGTAGTGCCTCGTGACAGCTTCAATCTGTTTCTTTTCGGCAGACGATGGTAGCTCATCAAACTTCACCAACGCCATAGGGTGAACCTGCAGTGTATTGCTGATGATAAACTCCATTCGTAGCAAGCCGACGCCGTCGTTAGGGTAAGAGGCGTAAAGCAGGGCTTTCTCAGGATCCGCCAGAATGAGCATTCGCTTGGTTTTTGTCTCCTTGATCTTTTCCATCGGAATCACCTTCTCCTGCCAGTCAAGCTTGCCATCGTACACTTTCCCGACATCTCCCCCGGCACACGACACAGTGATCACCTGCCCGTCGGATAGCTCTTCCGTCGCTAGCAGAGTGCCTACTACGGCAGGAATACCAAGCTCCCTGGCGATGATGCTGGCATGGCTAGTCCGGCCTCCTTTATTAGTAACAATGCACACAGCTTTGCGTAGAAGCGCATTCCAGTCGGGGTTGGTAATATCTGCCACAAGAATATCTCCCTCCTGAACTTTGCCGGCATCAGCCAGAGAACGAACTATACAAGCTCTGCCACTGACAACGGAATGCCCAACCGCTTTGCCCATTAGAACCGGCTCTTCCGCTGCTTTTATTGAATATTCCTTTAGTTCAATTTGCTTGTTTTGGCCATGCACTGTCTCCGGCCTGGCCTGTATGATATACAACTGGTCGTTCATTCCGTCTTTTGCCCATTCAATGTCCATAGGTAGCTTGTAGTGCTTTTCAATGGCGTGGCACCACTTACCCAACTGCGCCACCTCCTCATCCGACAGCACGTACTGATCCCTCAGCCGCTGAGGCGTTTCCTTCCAAATCGTGTTGTCGCCTTTTGTTCCATACACCATCATTTGCTGTTTACCCCCCATTCGCCTGAACACAATACTGTCCATTCCTTTTTCTATGGCTGGTTTAAACAGATAAAACTCATCGGTATTTACCGCTCCCTGCACCACGCTCTCGCCCAGTCCCCAGGCGCCCGTCACGTATATGAGGTTTTTATTTCCGCTCTCAGGTTCTATGGTAAAAGCCACGCCGGCACTGCTCTTGTCGGATCGCACCATTACCTGCACCCCCACCGACAGGCCCACCTGCATGTGATCAAATCCGTTGTCAATCCTGTATTTGATAGCCCTGTCGTTGAAAAGAGAGCGGTAACACTTTTTCACAGCCTCCAAAAGGTCGCCTTCGGAATGCACGTTAAGAAACGACTCATGCTGTCCGGCAAAACTGGCCGTTGGAGAATCCTCGGCAGTTGCACTGCTACGTACCGCAACCGAAAGATTACCACCGTGAGTGGCCGCCAGTGCCTGATAGGCTTTTGATATGGAAGCTTGCAATTCTCCCGGCAATGCAGCCCCGGCTACGAGCGACCTGCATTTGCTCCCTACGTCGGGCAGGTTGTCGAGCGTTTTCACATCAACGGATTCACAAAGTGCCTGCAATTTGCTGGTCAGTTGATTAGCCCGAAGAAACTCGTCCCAGCCAGCAACAGTAATAGCAAACCCATCGGGCACGTTGATGCCTTGCCCCGCCAATTGGCTAATCATTTCGCCAAGTGACGCATTTTTACCACCCACTTTGGCCAGGTCAGCCATGGAGATGCTTTGAAACGGAAGAATGAAGTTTTTCATAGGCTGATTTTAACAGTATTGATCAGCTAAACCTACCTCAGAAAAACCGCCGCTGCCATGACAGGCATCAACCCCCGGCCTGACAATGGTCACGAGTTTGTCAGTGGCGAAAAAATAGCTACCCAACCGGCATGATTGAAAATGATGATAAAAATCCTGAGGGCACAATGACCAGCGTCAGTGGTTTTTGTCATTTCATTGGACATATTAGCTTCGAATAAGTACAACTCTAAAAGCATTGCCAGCCATGAATTATAGCAAGAATACACTTACCCCAATTGCCGACGCCGCACGCTTCTTCCATGAAATAAAAGGCAGGATTCGTTATGAAGAAAGGAAGCTAATGGCAAGAGGGCGAGAGTTGCTCTCCAAGCGAGCGGCACCGGGCGACAAAAATCAGTCGGGCGACCGCATGATAAAAATGGAATACTTGTAACCTTTTTCTATAATGCGGACAGCTTCAGTAGCACCTTGTGCAACCAGCCGTTACTCAACTGGTTTTTCCTCCTCACCGGATTGCCTGGAGTGGTAATTTCTGGCTGGCCCTCCCAATCCACTCGGTCGCATTTCTTACAAAAATCCTGACTCCACATTAAGTTTCATTGTTGCTGCCCGCCCAAAAGCATAACCTGCTTACACCATCGTCGGCACCAAAAATGTTTGTGTCCCGATCATATAATTTCCTCCCCTGGCACTCTTTGAGTGATTTCTATCTCAACCTGTCTTGACCCACGTCATATTTCACGTTCAGGAAAAGCCCTAACATTACCGGCAACGACAGCACATGTAAACCAACATGAACAGCCAAACCACAACCACGAACGATAGTGCTTCGGCCACAACAACAGACGCCAGTGCCGGACACACTGATTTTTCGCAACTCACTGCAGAAGAATCTCTTGCTGCACTGGGTGCTACCAGAAAGGGGTTGGATCAGGATGAGGTTGCCAAACGCCTGATTGCATTTGGGCCAAACGAAATTCAGGAGAAAAAGAGGCAGCCGCTGCTGTTCCTTTTTCTCAAGCAGTTTAAAAGCCTTCTGATAGCTGTCTTGTTTATGGCAGCTATCCTGTCATACATAACAGGAAACATTGCTGACGTCTACATCATCATCATCGTAGTGATTGTAGATGCCTGTATCGGTTTTTTTATGGAACTGAAAGCGGAGAGCGCCGTATCCTCCCTTAAAAAAATCCTAAATCCACTGGCGAAGGTGGTCAGAGCCAACCAAACAATGACTATTGCCGCCCGGGAGCTGGTACCTGGCGACATTATTATTGTGGAGGAAGGCGATAGCATTCCAGCGGACAGCCGCCTCCTTGAAGGAAAAAACGTTCGAACACAGGAGTCATCGCTCACGGGAGAGTCGTTGCCCGAGTCCAAAACAGCAGACGTTTTGTCCGGCCCCACCGTAATGGCGGATCAAAAAAACATGCTATGGAAAGGCACTTTCATAGTAGGAGGCTATGGCACTGCATTGGTAGTGCACACAGGAGTGAGAACGGAAATTGGAAAAGTAGCAGAAGCTCTTTATGAGATAAAACCCTCTATATCACATTTTCAAAAGAAAATAAACAAGCTAGCCTCTCAGATGGGTGCAGCGAGCATTTTCTTCGCCCTGGTACTTTTCATAATTAGCTATTTCACGTTGAACGTGCCTGTCCGTGAGCTCCTGTTGATCTCAGTGGCCGCCATGGTGTCGGTAATACCAGAGGGCCTGCCATCCATCATCGCAATTGTGCTGGCCATAGGAACCAGAAGAATGGCCAAAAAAAATGCTATCGTAAGAGAGTTCACGTCCACTGAAACGCTCGGGGCAGTGTCGACCATTATCACCGACAAAACAGGTACACTCACCCAAAATGCCCTTACGGCTCGCAAACTGTTCATACCTGATGAACCCGCAACGGGCCTCAATTTTGATGTGACTGGAGAAGGCTGGTCGTCGGACGGTGAAATCATTGGCGACCCTATGGTAGAAGACCTCTCGAGTGTGTCTGCACTACAACGTCTGCTGCAAATTGCTGCCTACTCCAACAACGCATCCATCCGAAAAGTAGAAGAGAGCAACCGTTACGAGCTGACCGGCGACCCCACTGAAGGAGCGTTAGCTGTGCTTGCCCAAAAAGGTGGAATAACACCTGTTAGTAAAAAGAAAACAGACGACCAACCATTCAATTCGGACTTAAAGCTGAGAGCCACAATCGTCAGCGAGAACGATGGCACCTATAGCCTGCTGGTTGTAGGTGCGCCTGAAAAAATTTTGACACTTTCCTCAAAAGTTCTTGGGTCGGCGGCTGCAAGAGCCATAGATGTGCAAACGGCGGCGAAAGTAGTGCATAAAATCGACGAGTGGAGTGCTCAGACGATGAGAGTGATCGGGCTTGCTTATAAGCCGCTGCGGAAACAAAAATTGGAAGAGGGCGACATAGCCGACCTCACCTTCGTGGGGCTGGTGGGCATGATAGATCCACCCCGGGTAGAAGTACCAAAGGCTATTCAAAACTGCAAAAGAGCCGGGATACGGGTAATTATGGCAACTGGCGACCATATTAGCACAGCACTAGCCATCGCCAGGTCAGTGGGCATCATTGGAGTACATGACAATGACGAACGGCTGGCTTTGACCGAAGAGCAACTGCTTAGCTTGTCTCCGTCAGCGTTTGATGAGGCCATTCGCACTGTGAATGTGTTTGCCAGATTAACACCTAAAACCAAACTCAAACTTGTGGGGAGACTTCAGGAAATGGGTGAGCTGGTCGCCATGACAGGGGATGGGGTGAACGACGCCCCTGCACTAAAAAGAGCCGATGTGGGCATTGCTATGGGGATTATGGGTACCGATGTGGCTCGTGATGCGGCCAAAGTAGTATTGGCAGATGACAACTTTGCGTCCATTGTCAATGCCATTGAAGAGGGGCGCATCGTCTTCGCCAACGCCCGGCAGGCCAGCTTTTTCCTTATCACAACCAACTTTGCTGAGATAGCCACGCTGATCATGGCTGTCGCACTCAGTTTGCCAATTCCACTGACCGCCATCCAGATTCTGTGGCTTAATTTGGTAACCGATGGCATTGGCGACATGGCACTTGCCCTTGAAAAAGGGCACGACGACGTACTCAATCAGCAGCCATTAAAAAAGGACGAGAGAATCTTGAATAAAAGCATTATCCCCTTCCTGATCATGAATGTGATCATCATGACAGGGCTTACGCTGGCGGCATATATATATTTTAGCCCACAGGGAACCGCCACCGCCAGGAGTGCTGCTTTTGTAACAATGTCTTTCACTCAGCTTTTCAACCTCTACAATATGCGTTCGCTTGAAAAATCTATCATTGAAATTGGCTTTTTCTCTAATGTCTACATCACCATCACCGTGATTTCTTCCTCTTTAATCACCATGGCAATCATTTTCGTACCCTATTTTCAGGAAGTCTTTGGCTTCGGCGCATTGGAAGCTACAAGCTTTTTTATCCTGGCGGCCTTGTCATCAACAGTTCTTTGGGGTGTAGAGCTTTTCAAACACGCAAAAAAGCACTTGCTCAATCGAGTTGAAGTGTGCTTAAAAGCTTAATCTGGTCTTAAGCACTTTATCAGCGGTTGGTCAAAACCACAAACTGAGCAGGCTGTAGCTTAAGCTTTATAAAATAGCGGTCGTTGTCTTTGCTTTTCAGCATATGAACCTCTCCCTCGCCGCCATATAAATAGTGAAATGAACTACCATCCTTATTGAAGTATTTGTCCACTGTTACGTATTGCTCCACCTCATGTTCAAGAGAGTGATTGTATGCCACCACGCACTCTGCATCGTACAGCATTCTACTAAAAGCAATCAGGCTGTCAGTAAACACCGGCAAATGGAAATCTTTTCCATCTTTGGAAAGCTTCCTTATATACATCCGTCCAAACTTTAATACCGAACTTTTCTTTCGGATAGCAGCAATTTTAGCTATTTCCTGATAAATACCGCTCTCCTTGTTCAGCGCATTGGTGGTGTTGCCGCTCAAGTCAAACATCGCTTCCCGGATATTCCAGTCGCCTTCTCCAGCGCCGTCGAAACCCTGCTCGGTACCATAGTAGATGCACGGTGTGCCAAGCGCACAAAGTAGAAATCCCACTCCTGCAATGATTTGACCATCGGTAGCATCTTTACCAAAACGCCTTTTAATCCCCTGTCCCACCTGATCATGGTTGTCAAGAAACGTAACCAAAAACTCCCCAAACTCCCCACGTGCCATGGCATTTCGTCTCAGCGACTCATATCGCTCAATGAGCTTCTCAGGAGTAGCATGCCCTTTGATAACATTGGCCAACACATAATACAGAGGAAAGTCCAGCACCGAATTGAGTCCATAGTAAATCGCCTTGTCCTCGACCTCTATGGAGGTTTTGGGCCCAATATACTTGTTGTACAACTCCTCTGAACCTACCAACTCTCCGAAAAGAAAAAAGTTCTTTTTGCCTAGCCTGTAAGCATATTCACGCAGGAGGGAGCAAAACTGCCCGATGTTTTTCTCTCCCATGTGTTTGACTGCATCGAGCCGAAAGCCGTCGATATCAGTTTCTCTGATCCAGTAACAATGTATCTTGGTGAGGATGTCCTGCACATACATTGCTTCAGGCGATTCGTCATTTTTAAACGACTTTAATCCAAAAAAATCGCCCTCCCGTGTTTCGGGGTAGGTATCAAAGTTCCTAATACGCCCTTTTTTCCAATAAACTTCTGTGTCCCTAAGCTCTACAGGCAGAGGACGATCTTCAAACCGCCAGCCCCCAAAGGGATAAACGTTGCCGTTGTAATAGCCAGGTTCTATATCATCCTTGTAGGACCAGTTATCCCCGGAATGATGCAGCACGATATCGAGAAACACCCTCATATTCATCGCATGTGCCTTATCTACCAATTCAGCCAGGTCCTCTTTGGTACCAAAGCGCTTGTCCACCTCAAGGTAATTTTGAATGGCATACCCATGATAGGCAGCTTCGTTGTTTTCAAAAAGCGGGCTGAGCCAAAGCGCTGTGCATCCCAGGTCGTGTATATAGTCGAGATGTTTGGTAATGCCCCTGATGGTGCCTCCGCAAAACGTTTGTAGTTGATCGGCATTTCCAAAGCCACTTCGCTTTCCAGCCTGGAGCTCAGGCTTTCGCAACTGGTCATCATGAAACCTGTCAATCAGCAGAAAGTAGATGAATTCTTCTCTCCATTCACGGTCGCAATTGGCCCAATACGTTTTGTTGGGTTTAGGCGACAAGTCAATGTCTTGTATTGATCTCAGCATCATTTCAATAGTAAAAAGGCCTCCTGATCCACAGGCTTTGTATCGATCACCAATTAACGATCATCTGTCAAAATCGCTTATGACAGCCATCAGTTGCCAAAAAGACATTGCTCAGTATTCATCTTCTGCCCACAGTCACTTCCTGAACCAAGGTGGCTTAATTTTCCAACCATACCGATTCATGACCAACATCACCTGACCGACGGACGTTGGTCATTTCATGCCCGGTCGGCAATAGATATCTTGAGGACTAAAGACAAAGCCATGAAAAAGATACTTGTTCCCTGCGATTTTTCGACACCAGCAGTTCACGCTTATAGTTTCGCTTGCCAAATGGCAAAAGAAGCACAAGGTGAGGTGTTTGTCATGCACGCCTTCGAGCTTCCGTTTTCCTACGAATCGACCTTTGGAGTACAACCCTATATTTTCGACATGGAGCTTCTGAAATCTATAGAAGACAAGGCAGAAGAAAACTTCAATAAAATGAGAAAAGCTGTAGGCAAAGCAGCAGAAAACCAGCATTTCGAGGCCTTGTATGGCAGCATTACCGGTTCAATTCTCGACCAGATTCGTGAGAAGAACATTGATCTGGTAGTAATGGGCACAACAGGAGCCAGCGGACTCAGCGAGGTTTTGATTGGCTCCAACACCGAAAAAGTAGTTCGGTTTTCGCCAGTCCCAGTGCTTTCTCTAAGAGAAGGTCACGAAGCTTCCGACATAAAAAACATTGTATTGGCCAACTCTCTTGAACTTAACCAGAGGAAGTTTGTGGAAAAAGTAAAAGATCTTCAGGCATTTTTTGGAGCCAAACTTCACATACTCTATATCAACTCGCTTGCTCGCTTCAAGCCCGAGGAGGAAGCACAACTTTTACTGGAAGATTTTGTAAAGCACTATAAACTTGAGAATTACACGCTGAATATCCGAAATGCTCCTTTTGAAGAGGAAGGTATTATCCGATTTGTGGAACAGACAAAAGCAGACATGCTGGCGATGGCCACCCACAGTCGGCGGGGGCTGGCTCATCTGGTTTCCGGCAGCCTGGCAGAGGACATCGTCAATCACATAGATTGCCCTATCTGGACTTGCACGCTGAGGGACTAAAGCCGATGTAAACAAAAAAGCCTCCAGTGTCAACTAGAGGCTTCCAATTATACTCGTGATCCCGTCAGGATTGGATCGGGGGCGCCCAGCCTTGAGACCTACTGCTTAGAAGACTGGGCGTCCCCGACAGTGGCTCTATCCAGCTAAGCTCTCACGATTATTCTAGAAAAGATAAAGTACGGACATAAAAAAAGCCTCCAGTGTCAACTGAAGGCTCTGAATTTTCTTCGTGATCCCATCAGGATTCGAACCTGAGACCTACTGCTTAGAAGGCAGTTGCTCTATCCAGCTGAGCTATGGGACCTCAATCAATGCGGAGAGACCGGGATTCGAACCCGGGGTACCGGTTACCCAGTACGACAGTTTAGCAAACTGTTGGTTTCAGCCACTCACCCATCTCTCCATAGGTCTGTTCTGAAAAAGAGTTGCAAAGATAACGGACATTTTCTGACGGAAGCAAACCTCAGCCCTAAAAAAATGATATTCTTTTTACCCTGTTAAAAAATGTGAATTGCTAGCCTGCCAGCGTTCATTTTATATATTTGTCCCCACTTCCGGTGTTATAAAAGCTGTGGCATTGCCCAAATAGTGTTGTATGAGTTGGTATCAGTCGTTTGGATTACTTGAATTAACGTTTTGCCTCGTTTTTGGCATCCTCTACCTGGCCTACCTGGCCCGGGTACTTTATGTCGCCAAGGCAGTGGGAAGCTCCTCCAAAATAGTGCTAAGTAAAGTCATCCTCCGGTCAAGCTACTTTCTGCTCTTCATCGTCGCTCTCATGGGGCCTTCCTTCGGCGACAGCAAAAAGGAAATCAAGTCAGTTGGCAAAGACATCTTCTTCTGCGTCGACCTCTCTGTATCCATGGATGCATTTGACGTACAACCCACCAGGCTTGAGAAAATAAAGTTTGAGCTAAAAAACATCACCGATGCCTTCAACTCGGATCGTATGGGCATCGTCATGTTTTCGAACGAAGCTTTTATGCAGTGCCCGCTCACTTATGATCAGTCGGCACTCAACATCTTCATCGAAACGCTCAACACCAGCCTTGTGCCCAACACCGGCACGGACTTTGGCCCTCCCCTGAGAATGGCGTTGAGCAAGCTGAACGACGACGAGTCGCCGCTTACGCAGCAGAAATCAAAGATCATTATCCTGATCAGCGATGGAGAAGATTTTGGAGAAGAGACCGACCAGATTGCACAAGAAATAGAGCAAACAGGCATTAAACTGTTCACTTTGGGCGTTGGTACCGACAAGGGCAGCAAAATACTCAGCCGAAGAGGCTTCAAAAAAGACAATCAGGGAAACGACGTAGTGACCCGGCTTAACAGCAATTCATTAAAAGACGTGGCCACAAAAACTGGCGGTAAGTACTTTGAGATCAATGAAACTAAAAACGACGTTTCGAGATTAATAAATACAATCAATGAGATCGAAGGCGAAATGAGAGATGCCCGGCAAGTCGACGTTACGGCCAACAGGTACTATTACTTCCTTGCCATCGGATTGGCCCTTTTCGCTCTTGATTACCTCATTTCAGTGAAAACCATGAAAATATGAAGGCATTAGCAGGCATTTTATTGGTGATAGCGGCCATCATTCCAGGAGTGAATGACATCGCCACTGTTAACAAACTGAAGAAAGACGCCGAGAAAGCCTATCTGGCAGGGGACTATGCAAAGGCCACTCAGGCCTACACCATGCTTACCGATTCGTTGGGAGTGCTGGAAGACAAGCTATTTCTTAACCTCGGTCATTCCCTTTTTCAGCAGGGCGACTCAGCCCAGGCGTTCAGTCAGTACCAGCGCCTCATCAACACCAAGGAGAAAGACCTGAAGTCGCTGGCTTATAACCAAATGGGCATTATCAGCAACAAGCCAGGCGATAGAAACACTGCGCTAAGCTTCTTTAAGGAAGCGCTGAAGGCCGACCCTACCAATGAAGAAGCCAGGTACAACTACCAGCTGGTGAAACGCCAGATAGCCGAAGACAACGAAAAAAACCAGGACGACCAGCAGCAGGACAAGGAGAAGAACGAAGAAAAAGAAGACGAGAAGAAAGACCAGCAGAACCAACAGGATAAAGATCAGAACAACGATCAAAAGAACGAAGAGCAGAAGAAGCAAGACCAGGAAAAGAAAGATCAGGAGAGCGAGAACAAAGAGCAAAAAGACCAGGAGCAGCAGAGCGAAGAGCAAAAGAAAGAACAGGAAAAGAAGGATCAGGAGCAAAAGAAAAAAGAGCAACAAGACGCCGAACAACAGGACAAAGAGAACAAAGACGGTGAAAAGCAGCCTCCTCAGATCAACCCTGATAAGCTGAAGGAGATGAACATCTCAGAAGAAAAGGCCAAAATGATACTTGAAGCGATGAGAAACAGTGAGATTCAGTATATTCAGCAAAACAAGCGGAAAGGCGTTAAAAAGCCTGAAAGCGGAAAACCTGACTGGTAAAGCCCAGGCTGTAGTCAACAGCCAGGCTGACATTGTTATAAGAAAAGCCGACCAATACACCCCAATTCATTAACCCGAAAATTATATCATTATGCAGGAAGTAGTTATTGTTTCAGCAGTACGAACGCCCATCGGAAGTTTTGGAGGCGCTTTGGCGGGCTTGTCTGCCACTCAGCTTGGCTCCATCGCCATTAAAGGCGCACTGGAGAAGGCAGGTGTTGGTGCAAAAGAGATTGATGAAGTATTAATGGGCAATGTGATTTCGGCCAACCTGGGCCAGGCTCCTGCCCGCCAGGCATCATTGGGTGCGGGCATCGGGCAAAATGTGCCCTGCACCACCATCAACAAAGTGTGCTCGTCAGGCATGAAGGCAGTGATGATAGGTGCGCAGTCTATTATGACCGGGCAGAACCAAGTAGTTGTGGCAGGCGGCATGGAAAGCATGACAAACGTGCCCTATTATATCCCAAAAGCACGCTATGGCTACAAATATGGCCACGGCCAACTCATTGACGGCCTCATGCATGACGGCCTATGGGAAATATACAATGGCTTCCCGATGGGCAACTGCGCTGAAAACACGGCCAAAGAAATGAAAATCAGCCGGGAAGAGCAGGACGCCTACGCCATCAATAGTTACAAACGAGTAGCTGCCGCCACAGAGGCTGGCTATTTCAAAGATGAGATTATTCCCGTTGAAATTCCACAACGAAAAGGAGATCCAATTTTGATGAAAGAAGATGAGGAGTTTAAAAATGTGAACTTCGACAAGATACCTGGCCTGCGGCCTGTGTTTGAAAAAGACGGCACGGTAACCGCTGCCAACGCATCCACCATCAATGACGGTGCCTCTGCACTGATCATTATGAGCGCAGCAAAAGCAAAAGAACTGGGACTCATTCCTATCGCAAAGGTCAGAGGCTTTGGAGACGCAGCGCAAGACCCCATATGGTTCACCACTTCTCCATCGCTGGCCATCCCTAAAGCGATGAAAATGGCTGGCGTTAGTAAAAAAGATGTCGATTTCTACGAAATTAATGAAGCCTTTGCTGCAGTGGCGATTGCCAACAATAGAAAACTGGAGCTTGATCCAGCCAAAGTAAATGTATTTGGTGGCGCTGTGGCCCTGGGGCATCCACTTGGCTGCTCCGGCGCTCGGATTATCACCACGCTTAACAGTGTGCTACATCAGGAAGGTGGCACCATTGGCGTGGCAGGTATTTGCAACGGTGGCGGCGGAGCGTCGGCCATTGTCATAGAAAAGATATAGCAACCAAAAAATGAAAAGAGCGCTCGGGCGTTATCAACCGGCGCTCAATTTTAACCTCTTCTGATGCATGATGAAAAATTGCCTTCTATTTACCATGCTTCTCCTTCCTTTGGTTGTGGCCAGCCAAACCAAAATCACCACTTATCACGACCGAATAAAAGGCATTAAAAACGAGGAATACTTTGTGCTGAATGCCGACAGCAGCCAAATTGACGGCAAGTACCTCAAATACAATCAGGAGGGCGTTGTCATTATCGAAGGCGACTATACAAAAGGAAAACGAAACGGCACGTTTTTCAACTATTACGACAACGGCAAGCTGCAAAGAGAAACCCTCTACACCGACGGTTTAAGGCAGGGAGAAACTAAAGTATATCACCCGAACGGCAACCTTCTTCAGATTGCAGTTTTCAAAAACGACACGCTTTCAGGGCAAATCATTTCATATTACGACGACGAGGTCGTTAAGTCTTCCACTGAATTCAAAAGCGGGAAGCCAGACGGTGAAGTAGTAAATTACTATCCCAGCGGCGTGAAGAAAGAGGTTATCCACTATCAAAGCGGGCTGCAGGACGGTGCCACCGAAACCTTCTACGAAAACGGAACCAAGGAAACGGAGGCCTACTATAAAAAAGGAAAACTGGATGGACATTTCAAAACATACTATCCCTCAGGCACGCTAAAAACTGAAGCCTACAATGAGGCCGGGCTGCAAAACGGCACGTACAAAACCTACTACGCCAATGAACAGCTGGAGTATGTTGGCACCTATGTCCAGGGCAAGCTAAGTGGTGCCGCCGACGCTTTTTTTGAAGATGGGACGCCTTCCCAAAAGCTGGTATATAAAGAAGGATCCAGGGTTGGAAAAAATTACACCTACCATCCCAACGGCGCTGTGAAAACGGCAACTGACTACTCCAACAACGAGAAAGACCGCACCATTGAAGAGTTCAATGCCTCAGGTCAGCTTCTCTCCACCAAAACCTACAAGGAGGATATGCGCTCAGGGCAGTGGACACTTTACAATATTGCCGATGGTTCAATCGTCAAAGAAAACTACGTCGACGACAAACTTGACGGAAAAAGGACAACCTATAGTTCGAAAGAAGTAGTTACGGAAGAGGCCGACTTCAAGAATGGCAAACAGCACGGTCTGACTGTTGGCTATTATCCCAATAAAAAAACTGCTTACGAAACTTACTATGAATACGACCGGAAGCATGGCTCACACAAAGCGTTTGACAAATCGGGAGATCTCGTTGAAGAAGGAGCATATGTGAGAAACCTCAAAAATGGCACGTGGAAACATTACGACCGCAAAGGAAGGCTGGAAAAGTCGGTTACCTATAAACTAGGCAAGGTAATCAAGGAGCAATAGCTCGCCATCTCTTCTCCACTACATTTCAAAAAAGAAAATTTTTTAATACGCCACCCATCCATAAATTTGTCACCCTTATGAAAGCCCTCAAGGAAACCCAATTTCAATTTCCCGGCGTCACTGGCAAATACAAAGGCAAAGTGCGGGACGTATACTACCTCGACCAGCTGATGATAGTGGTGGCCAGCGATCGTATTTCAGCTTTTGATGTCATCCTTCCAAGGGCCATTCCGTTCAAAGGCCAAATACTCAACCAAATTGCCGCCAAGTTTCTGGCACTGACCAAAGATGTGGTTCCCAATTGGGTAACGGCAGTACCCGACCCCAATGTAACGATTGGTGTAAAATGCGAACCCTTCAAAGTAGAAATGGTTATCAGGGGGTACTTGGCAGGGCATGCCTGGCGAGAATATAAATCAGGGAAGCGTCAGGTTTGCGGAGTGCCGCTTCCAGAAGGGCTGAAAGAAAATGACAAGCTCCCCTCCCCGATTATCACTCCTACGACCAAAGCTTCACAGGGCCACGATATGGACATTTCCAGGGAGGAAATCATAGCACAGGGGATCGTTTCGGAAGCTGACTACGTGCAACTGGAAAAGTATACACAGGCACTTTATAAAAAGGGCTCAGAATATGCCGCTTCGCAGGGACTCATCTTGGTTGACACTAAATATGAGTTTGGGAAGCACGACGGCACCATATATTTAATTGACGAAATACACACACCGGACTCATCACGGTATTTTTACGCCGACACCTACGCAGCCATCCAGGCAAAGGGAGAACCTCAAAAGCAACTCTCGAAGGAGTTTGTCAGGCAATGGCTGATTGAAAATGGATTTCAGGGCAAAGAAGGTCAAAATGTACCGGAAATGTCAGATGAGGTAGTAAACTCGATCTCACATCGCTATATTGAGCTTTTTGAGAAAGTAACTGGCGAGAAATTTGAAAAACGTAGCTACTCTGGTATCGAATCAACCATAGAGTCGAACGTTTTAGAAAGCCTTAAAGAAATTAGTAAGTAGAAGTAAATCATACACACACATGAAGTATTCGTTAGACAAGAGCGAGAAATACAGCATCTTAAAAATTACGCAGGAAAAACTGGATACCTCTACTGCCCCTGACTACAAATCTGAATTTGTAAAGCTGCAAGCAGAAGGCAGCTCCAACATGATCCTCGATCTTTCCGACGTAAAATATGTCGATTCATCTGGCTTAAGTGCTTTACTTGTTGGCAATCGCTGCTTTTCAGAAGCCGGTGGTATTTTTGTTATGATAGGCATGAACGACCACGTAGTGAAGCTGATTAAAATATCGCAGCTTGACAAGGTGTTGAACATTGTACCCACCAAGGAAGAAGCCATCGATACCGTATTTCTACATGAAATTGAGAGCGGACTCGAAGAGGAAGAAGAATAGCCTCCATTGAGCTTTGTATTAAAAATCCTGGGATCAAACTCCGCCGCTCCGGCGCACAACAGAAACCAAACCTCGCAAGTGCTGGTGGTTGACGATGAGCATTTTCTCATCGATTGCGGAGAGGCTACTCAGCTACAGCTAAAGAAATACAAAGTAAAGGCCACCAAAATCAATCATATTTTCATCAGCCACCTGCATGGCGACCACTACTACGGCCTCATAGGCTTGTTGTCTACCATGCATTTGTACGGCAGAAAGGCCAGGCTTTTTCTATATGGCCCGCCGGGGCTATCCGAAATTCTCAGTCTGCAATTCAAATACTCCAACACCACACTCAACTTTCCTATACAGTTCAAAGAATGGATGCCAGGCACCAGTGAGGTGCTTCTGGAAAACCAGAAAATCATAGTCAGCAGTTTCCCAGTCAATCACCGAATCGCCTGTAGTGGGTTTCTTTTTCGGGAGAAACCAAAAAACAGGCGGATTGAGAAATCCTTACTGCCCCCTAACGTTACACCAACCCTGATCATTAAGCTAAAAAACGGAGAAGACCTGCTGGATGAAAAGGGGAACATCAAATACAAGAATAGCGAAGTAACACTTCCTCCCCGCCCCTCCTATTCGTACGCCTACTGTGCCGACACCAAATACGATGAGTCGCTCATCCAATACATCGGCGGCGTCGACATGCTCTATCACGAGGGTACCTTTCTGGAGGACATGAAAGAGAGAGCTGAGCTGACTTTTCACTCCACGGCAGGGCAGGCAGCTACCCTGGCGCTGAAAGCAGGCGTAGGCAAGTTGATTCTGGGGCACTTTAGCACCCGCTACAAAGAACTAAATCCTTTGCTGGAAGAAGCATTGACTGTGTTTAAAGAATCGTATCTTGGTATTGAGGGGACTGACTTTTCCCCCGCCTGACAAACAGATGGAGCCAACACTCAACAACAAACGAACCAACCTATTCATCGTTCTGAGCGGCATTTTCCTCACCAATGCCGTTGTTGCAGAGATGATTGGGGTCAAAATCTTCTCAGCAGAAGGCACTTTTGGACTGCCTCCTGCTCAAATTCATCTCTTTGGCGACTTTGTCCTCGATTTCAACCTCACGGCTGGTGCCGTCATCTGGCCTGTCGTTTTCATCACCACCGACATTATCAATGAATACTTCGGCAAGCAAGGTGTAAAAAGGATCAGCTACATGACGGCTGGCT
Source organism: Imperialibacter sp. (assembly GCF_040222385.1). GTDB lineage: Bacteria > Bacteroidota > Bacteroidia > Cytophagales > Cyclobacteriaceae > Imperialibacter. Next base: position 249,994 of record NZ_JAVKDF010000039.1, on the reverse strand, counting down.
TCATTGCCTACGTTTTTCTGGTGATCTACCTCGTAACGTTGCTCGACCCCGCCGCTTTCTGGCTCGACGTCAACGGCACCGACAACGAAGGTCATCCATTCAACATCAACTATGCCTTCAAAGTCATTTTCAGGCAGGGGCTTGGCATTATCATTGGGTCACTGGTGGCGTTCCTTATCGGCCAGTTGCTCGATGTCTATGTGTTTCATCAGCTTCGCAAAGTAACTGGCTCAAAAATGATTTGGCTCAGGGCCACCGGGTCAACGCTGGTCAGTCAGTTCATCGACAGCTTCGTAGTGCTTGGCATAGCTTTCTATGTCCTCGCCCCTGAAGGCGGTCGTTGGAGTCTTTCTCAGCTTGCCGCTGTAGGAACTATCAATTACATCTACAAATTCAGTGTGGCCATCCTGCTCACTCCGCTGCTCTATGTTGCTCACTATTTCATCGACCGATACCTGGGCAAAAAAGAGTCAGAAGAGCTGATTGACGATGCAGCTGCCAAAAGCAAAGGTTTTTTCTGATGAGAATTTATTCCCTTTTATCGATCACCGCATTAAGTGCCTTATCATATTGTAGTCCGGCGACTCAACAACACGAAGTCATTTCCGTCAACGGCAAAATGCCCACCAGCGAAATGGGAACCACGCTCATCCACGAACACATTCTGGTCGACTTTATCGGAGCCGACAGTGTTGGCTACCATCGCTGGAACCGGGACAGCGTGATTGCCCGAGTGCTGCCTTTTCTCGTAGATGCCAAAGAAAGAGGCGTCGACACCTTTATTGATTGCACTCCAGCTTATCTGGGACGGGATCCCTGGCTGCTAAAGGAGCTCAGTGAGCTATCGGGGCTGACGATCATAACCAACACAGGTTACTATGGAGCGGTCGACAACAAGTACTTACCTGAACACGCTTTCACAGAAACAGCGGAGCAACTAGCGGCAAGATGGATCGACGAATTTCAAAACGGCATTGAGGAATCCGGAGTCAGGCCGGGTCTTATAAAAATCAGCGTAAATAGTGACGTTCCACTCTCCGTTGTAGATCAAAAGCTTGTTCGTGCAGCTGCTCTCACCCATATCGCCACGGGATTGACCATTGCTTCCCATACTGGCCCGGCACTGCCTGCCCTGGAAGAAATTGCCCTGCTAGAGGCCGAAGGTGTTGATCCGTCTGCGTTCATTTGGGTGCATGCCCAGATCGAGACTGATTTCACTTACTACAACAAAGCTTATGACTTAGGTGCATGGATCAGTCTTGACGGGGTAGTTTGGGGTGTGGAAGAACACTTGAAGCGACTCACCTATTGCAAGAAAAATGGCCTTTTAAACAAAGTGCTTATTTCGCACGACGCCGGCTGGTACAGCCCAGGTGAATTGAACGGAGGTGACTTCAAGGCATTCACAGCCATTTTTGATGAGCTCATTCCCCTTTTGAAGCAAAACGATTTTTCAGAAAAAGACATAGACCAACTGCTCCGGATCAACCCGGCTCGGGCCTTTGCTATCAAAATAAAAACAGCCAACTAGCCCTTTGGCCTGCGCACATTATCACAAACTATGGCTGTGGCCACAGCTACGTTAAGCGACTCAGCGCCACCATGACCCGGAATGGTTATCGGGTGGCTCACCAGCGGCAGCAAGTCAGCAGAAATACCATTTGACTCATTGCCCATCACTATAAGCCCACCTTCATCAAACCTCTCATCGTAGATATTCTTCCCATTCAAAAGAGCACCATACACAGGCCCGTCATACGCCTTCAACAGCGCATACAGTTCCGTATAAAATACCTTCACCCTCGTCAGCGAGCCCATGCATGCCTGCACCACTTTCCCTGCGAACAGGTCAGTTGTTTCCGGAGAGCAATACACCTTGCCGATGCCGTACCAGTCGGCTATTCTGATGATTGTACCAAGGTTACCAGGATCCCTCACGTCGTCCAATGCAAGAGCAAACTCCGAAACAGCGGGTGTTTCAAACTGATATGTAGGCATTTGAACAACTGCCAATGCGGCATTGTTGGACTGCAAGCCACTGGCCATTTCCAGCTCCCGCTCCGAAACTATTTCTGCCTGAATGGGTGCCGATTTTAGAATAAATTCGTTTTCTGCGTAAAAGGAAGCGGTTACATACAGTTCTATGAGATTGAAATCCGACTGTAAAACTTCAAGCACACTTTTGCCACCTTCTACCACAAAAAGCCCCTCCTGCTTTCTGAATTTTTTTAATTGCAGTGATTTAATGAATTTTGCCCTGTTTTTCGAAATCATTCCCGTGACGGCTTCAATCCGCAAATTAGTATTAATAACCATTATTGCTGCTGCTTTTTCGGGCACTTTATCCGGCTGTCTGGGAGTGCGGTACCTGAAGGAGGATGAGAAGCTGCTTTACAAAGAATCTATAGAAAATGCCAAGGGCCTGAATATAGATGAACTCGAAGCTCAGTTTCAGCAAAAGCCCAATCGGCGTACACCGATTTTTCCCTGGTCACTTTATGTAAATGTCTACTATTGGGGACAACACAGATACGATTCAGCAAAATACCAAAGTAAAAAAGAAAGCGCCATTGCCAGGTACGACGCTAAGATTGCCAAAGCAATCGATAAAAAAAAGCCAAAAAAAGCAGAGCTTCTTAAATCAAGAAAGCTCAAGAAGGTCGCTAAAATTGACAAAACCCTGAAAGAAGGCAATTTATTCATGCGGTGGGGTGAAGAGGTCGCTGTTTTCAAGCCGGAGTTGCGAGAACAAACCGAACAGCAACTTGTATCCTACCTCCAGTCGGAGGGGTATTTCAATGCCGGTGTTAGCTCATCGCTGAAGGAAAAGGGGAAACTTGTTTCGGTGACATATGAGCTTGACAGAAAGAAACCCTATGTTATTGATTCTATATTTTACGGCATACCCGACGACGAGATCAAGGACATTGTAGTTAACTCAGAGAATAAATCGCTGTTAGTCAAGGGCGACAGATATCGCCAACGGGAGCTGGCCAGTGAACGGGAGAGAGTCTACGAATCTCTTGTGAACAAGGGTTACTACAGATTCAATAAGCAACTCATTTCTTTTCAGGTGGACACAGCAAGCCTGGGCGACAAAAAGGTTCTCATTGAAATTGGAGTAAAATCACTGGTAAAGGAAAATGATCATAAAAGATTTGTCATCGACTCGGTAAACTTCATTACTGACGCCAACATCAATATCCCTGGTGAGAAGCGAAGTAACAAGATGTATCATGATGTCAACTATAGCTTTTATGAGGAGCGATACAACAAAAAAATACTTGACTGGAGGGTGTTCATCTATCCGGATAGTATGTATAGCAGGGCCAACACGTTCGAGACACAAAAGCAATTGGCTAACCTTGATATCTTCAAGTTTGTCAACATCAACTACGACACTATAGGCACTCATTTCATCGCCAACATCTACACCAGCCCTCTTCAGAAGTTCCAAACCTCAACAGAGTTTGGCGTCAATGTAAGTCAGGGACTTCCCGGCCCGTTTCTCAACGCCAACATAAAGGACAGGAATGTATTCAAAGGGCTGGAAATACTTGAACTATCCGGCCGGTTTGGCATCGAAGGCGTCGCTTCGCCCACTAACGTCAAGGACGTCTATTCCAGCAAGGAGTATGGAGGAAATCTTGCTTTAACCTTTCCACAGTTTATCACTCCGGCCTCCTGGAGCAGGCGAAGAGACCAGGGTCGACTCAACCCAAGGACACGGTGGCTGGTAGGTACAACCGTTACCGACAGGCGTGAATACAAACGAACCAACTTCAACTCGACCTGGGCATATATCTGGCAAAAGGACAATAAGCACCTGTTCAACCTGACGCTTGCCGATGTCAGCTTTATCGACTCTGAACTGAGAAACGATGCCTTCCGGGATTTGCTGGAAGACTATGCAAGCAGAGGTAATCTACTGATCAATTCTTTCAATCCATCTTATGTTGGCAGCACAAGCTTCTCAGTGGCTGTCAACAACAACAGCTATGGCATCACTAAAGGGAACGCCAGCTTTTTCAGGGTTTTTGTCGAGACCAGCGGAAACACTCTCTGGTTTTTCAATGAGGACAATCTGATGAACGACCGGCTGGAGTACTACCAATTTTCCAAAGCTAATTTCGACTTCAGAAAGGTAACCAACCTTTCCTCGAAGCACGACCTAGCCTACCGCTTTAACGTTGGGGTGGCTGTGCCCTACGGCATAAACACGGTACTGCCTTATGAAAAGTACTTCTTTGCTGGTGGTAGCAATGGCATCAGAGCCTGGCGCCCCCGGCGGCTTGGTCCGGGCTCTTACACGCCACCACTCAACGATAATCCAGAAAAAGACGGACTTTACGACTACAGCTTCGAACAACCTGGTGAAATACTATTCGAAACAAGTGTAGAATATCGCAGGAGGCTTTTCAGCTTTGTATCCTGGGCGTTCTTTATCGATGCCGGTAATGTATGGACGCTCAGAGATGACGCCACCAGGCCCGGAAGCCAGTTCAAAGTTGACACATTTGCTAAAGAAATCGCAGTTGGCTCGGGTTTTGGCCTGAGGTTCGATTTTTCGTTCCTCATCCTCAGACTTGATGCAGGAGCCAAGATACATGATCCTGCAAGGCCTCCCGGGCAAAGGTGGGTCTTCGATAAGCTGCTGACCAACTTTCCCTTTGGCGAAAAAGAACAAACTATTCTGAATATTGGAATCGGGTACCCTTTCTAGTTTTCTGGTTCTTCTATATTTGCTCTTGAATTGACATCGTTGAAGCTATGCCTGGAAAAGAAGAAATTACAAATTGGTTTAAGAGCTTACAGGACAATATCTGTGTGTCATTGGAAGCGGCCGACGGCATTGGTTCCTTTGAAGAGGATGCCTGGGACAGGCCCGGCGGCGGCGGTGGCCGCTCACGTGTAATAAGAAATGGAAAAGTAATTGAAAAAGGAGGAGTCAACTTTTCTGCCGTGTGGGGCCCAACACCGGAAAAAGTCCTTCAATCCTTTGGCCTCGACAAGGCAGATTTCTACGCTACCGGCGTTTCCATCGTACTCCACCCCTCCAATCCCTTCGTGCCTATCATTCACATGAACGTGCGGTACTTTGAAATGAGCAATGGCGTATGCTGGTTTGGCGGCGGCATTGATCTTACACCACACTACGTAAATCCCGACGACGCCGTCTATTTCCACCAGGCACTCAAAGACACTTGCGACAAGCACAATCCGGCCTACTACCCAAAATTCAAGGAATGGGCTGACAACTATTTCTACGTACAGCATCGTCAGGAAACCCGTGGCGTTGGGGGAATATTCTTCGACCACCTGAAAGCGGAAGGTGAAATTTCAATGGACGACCGTTGGAAGTTTGTACAGGACGTAGGCAACACTTTTGCACCTACCTACACGCACCTGATGAAAAAGAACCATGACCTGCCTTTTGGCGAGCAGCAGAAAAACTGGCAGATGCTGCGAAGAGGCCGCTATGTGGAGTTCAATCTGGTGCTGGATCGGGGCACAAAATTTGGATTGGAAACAGATGGACGCATTGAATCGATTCTGATGAGTCTTCCCCCCTTGGCTGGCTGGGAGTACAACCACCAGCCTGAAGCAGGCACTCCCGAACACGACACACTGTCCTTTCTCAAGAAAGGAATTAACTGGTTGAGCGTATGAACTGGTTGGTTGAATTAGATCAACAATTTTTTCTGTGGCTCAATGCACACCACGCCATTTGGCTCGACGGCCCCATGCTGCTGATAACAGGAAGGAATACCTGGATTCCGCTTTACCTCGTTCTCATTATCTGGCTTATCTACAAGCAAAAAAAGGAAGCGATCTGGTCAATACTTGCCATCGTACTTACCATTGCAATTGCAGATCAACTCACGTCTGGTTTAATGAAGCCATTTTTTGAAAGGCTGAGACCATGTCATGACCCAGGCATTTCCTCGCTGGTACACCTTGTCGGCGGATGCGGCGGCAAATTTGGTTTTGCCTCCTCACATGCAGCCAACACTTTTGCGTTGGCCGCATTCATCAGTTTGTTGCACAAAGGCAAATCCTACTGGCACTTTGTGTGGTTCGCCTGGGCTGCCTTAGTAACCTATAGCCGGATTTATGTTGGTGTACACTATCCCGGCGATTTACTTGTGGGAGCCCTTGTGGGTATTGCCGCAGCCTATACCATTTATCTGGTTGGAAGAAAAACAGGCAGACTAAAGCATGTTTAGCTTCTTGATAAATTTCTCTTTGTAAGAAGCTCCTACTGGCACACTCTTATCACCAATCATGATATTCGATTCCTCGAGGTGGTCAACATTGTCGATATTAATAATGTACGACCTGTGCACCCTGGCAAAGGAAGTGGTAGGGAGTCGCTTTTCTATCCCTTTCATTGTGTAATGAACAATGTACTTACCTTTTTTGGTGTTGAAGATCACGTAATCAGCCAGCGCCTCCACAAATAGCAGGTCACTTAGCTGAATCCTCACAAGCCTTCCGTCGCACTTCACAAAAACATGGGTTTGTTTTTCTACAAACCTACGAAGTGTCTCAATATTCTCTTTGCCTTTGGTAGCAGCCTTCAAAAACCGTGGATACTCGAAAGGCTTTACCAGGTAGTCGACCACGCTATTTTCAAATGCCTGCACTGCATATTGCTCTTCGGAAGTGATGAATACAATCTGATAAGATTTATCCAACGACTCCATTAACTCAAGCCCCGACATTTCTGGCATTTGGATATCCAGAAACAGCAGATCGACGTCAGCATCCTCCTTTACTAATATGTTCTTGGCCTCAATGGGATTAGCAAGCTCATAGCTCAACGTTAGAAACTCCGTTTTTTCAATATAGTGCTTAACCAGCTTCCTTGCCAGCGGGTCATCATCCACTACCATACATTTAACTTCCATAGTAAATTCTTAAGGTTGAAGGTTCAGGTCGATTAGTATCCTTTTATTATTCTCTGAATATATTTCCCCAAAATATCAAATTCAAGATTAACATTAGTACCCTTGCTGATATTTTTGAAATTTGTATGCTCAAAAGTATAGGGAATAATGGCCACCCTAAACTCCCCTTTTCTTGAGTTAAAACAAGTCAGGCTTACACCATTGACACAAATGGAGCCTTTTTCGACAGTGACATTGCCCAATGCGTCATCATACTTAAAGTCGAACAGCCAACTGCCGTCTTCTTCCGTTCTGCTTATACAAACGCCAACCTGATCAACATGCCCTTGTACGATATGGCCATCGAACCGACCGTTGGCCAGCATGCATCTTTCAAGGTTAACAAGATCGCCTTCGCCCAGCAACCCCAGCGAGGTCTTCTCCAAGGTTTCGTGGATGGCAGTGACCTGATGCGCTCCACCGTCTACGCCAACTACCGTCAGGCAAACACCATTATGAGACACACTCTGATCTATCTTTAGCTCGGCGCTAATCTCACTTTCGATTGTGAAAGTATAGTTGGTTCCTGACTTTTCTATCTTCTCTACTTTCCCCGTAGTTTCAACAATCCCTGTAAACATCTTTTCTAGTAATTATCCAGCGAATTTAATTGGCAGAACCTCCCCACGGTAGCCTTTTCCAATATCTTTCAAAAGTAATGAACAAAACCCATCTCCTTCTGTGACCAGTAGTGTCAATTCAATTAAATTGCCGTCAGAATGGAAGACAGCTACAGGCATAAAGGGCTAAGAAGAGGACTTGTAAATACGTTAATTGAAAAAGGGATCAAGAGCAAAATGGTGCTCGATGCCATTGGCAAAGTACCTCGTCACTTTTTCTTCGACAATGCCTTTGTAGAACACGCCTATCAGGACAAGGCCTTTCCCATTGGGGAAGATCAAACCATTTCTCAGCCCTACACTGTGGCGTTTCAAACACAGCTAACAGGCGCAGGACCGGGGAGTAAAATTCTGGAAATCGGCACCGGATCTGGCTATCAGTGTTGTATTTTATTGGAGCTTGGCGCTGAAGTCTACACCATTGAGTACAACAAAGTGCTTTATGAAAGAACCCGTAAATTTCTACCGTCCATGGGGTACAAGGCCCATTTTTTTCAGGGAGACGGATCGAAGGGTATGCCTAACTTTGCTCCATTCGACGCTATTTTAGTCACTGCCGGAGCGCCCACAATTCCCACCGCACTTGTTGAGCAGCTAAAGCCAGGAGGCAGGCTGGTGATACCGGTGGGTGATGACAAAAGCCAAAAAATGATCCGAATAACCAAAAAAGAAGGCAACAAACTGGTGAAAGAAACTTTCGATAATTTTAGCTTTGTGCCATTACTGGGCGAGCATGGCTGGGGCAAAAAATAAGAAGATGGCAAAAAAAGCAAAAAGTGCAAAGGAATCGGAAGTAGTCATGACAGAGCTGGTGTTGCCCAACGACACCAACACGCTCAACAACCTCATGGGAGGTCGGCTGATGCACTGGATGGACATCGTAAGCGCCATTGCTGCACAGAAGCATTCAAACCGCATCGTGGTAACAGCCTCCGTTGACAACGTTTCTTTTGGGAAGCCCATACGGCTGGGAAATGTTGTAACACTCAAGGCCCGGGTGACACGTGCATTCAGTTCCTCCATGGAAGTATATATTCAGGTGACAGCCGAAGACATTCCAGGCAATAAAAAAATAGACAGCAACACCGCCTTTTTTACTTTTGTGGCAGTAGACCAAACCGGCCGACCAATTGATGTGCCGGAACTAACTCCTGAAACAGAATTTGAAAAAGAGCTCTACGAAGGTGCACTTCGCCGCCGTCAGCTGAGGCTGGTGTTGGCAAAAAGGATGAAGCCTGAGGATGCCGTAGAGTTGAAGTCTATTTTTAAGTTAAAACCCGAAGACCTGAGCTAAATCACTATGGGCGCTGATCTCCATCCGGCTTCGTTGAAAGCTTTGTTTACTGAAGAGCTTTACCTGATTGGTGAAAAGCAAAGTGCTCAGGCACCAGCAGAAAAGCCGGCCCCTGTTGAAGCTACAAAACCGGAGGCCACAAAACCCCCAATGGCTGAACCAGCCGCCCCCAAACAAAACACGCTAATCATTCTCAAACAACCCTTTCAGGCACTCGAAGCGTCGCAGAAAGAGCTACTGACCAAAATCACAGGGGCAGTTAGCATAGACCTGAGCAGTGCTGTGCTCATCAGCGAATCGGATTACAAAGCCAATCCAGCACAAACAGTTTCCTTCAGCAAGGTACTCTCGTTCGGCGTGGAGTTACCAGTCTCCACCTCAAAATACTTAGTCATCAAAAGGGATGGACAGCAGTACCTGGCCTCCGACAGCCTGGCTGCCCTCGAACAAGCCATTGCGCTAAAAGGAAAGCTTTGGAAAGCCATGCAGGAGATGTTCCTCGGCTAGCAATCGGCTCGAAATCCTTTCGTTTTTAATTTCTGATATTGTATTTTGGTGACAGTTTTTTTTAAGCTTTTTCCAGCCTTGGACATTTTTGTAAGCTAACCAACTCTATCTAATATGAATAAGATTCTAAAGGTGACGATTATCGTCATCAGTGTGTTAATCCTGATAATTGCGTCAGGCTTGTCCTACCTGAAATTTGCACTTCCTGACGTGGGGCCTGCCCCCGAGATATCAGTTGAAGGTACCGAACAGCAAATTGAACGAGGCCGCTACCTCGCTAACCACGTAAGCGTTTGCATCGATTGCCACTCCACACGTGACTGGAGCAAGTTTGCCGGACCTCCTATACCTGGTACTGAAGGCAGAGGCGGTGAACTTTTTGATCAGAGCTTTGGCTTCCCGGGTCGGTTTGTTTCGAAAAATATCACGCCTTATCACCTGGAAAGCTGGACGGACGGAGAAATTTACAGAGCCATTACAACAGGCGTTAGCAAACAGGGAACAGCCTTCTTCCCCGTAATGCCCTACAAGTACTATGGCAAAATGGACACTGAGGATATTAAGTCTATTATCGCTTATGTCCGATCACTCACTCCCTTAGCATTTGATCCCGAGTCTTCCGCCGCCGATTTTCCCGTCAATTTCATCATCAATACTATGCCAGCAGCGGCCAGTCCGAAGAAAATACCAGACCCGAAAAATGTAGTCGAGTACGGCGCCTATGTGGCAAATGCCGCAGGCTGTGCCGAATGCCACACCAAGCAGGAAAACGGGCAAGTGGTGGGCGAGCTGTTTGCAGGCGGATTTGAATTCAACATGGGCAACGGCTATATGGTATCGTCCATGAACATTACCCCACACGAAACGGGCATCGGCAAATGGACAAAAGCAGCCTTTATCCAACGGTTCAAGCTTTACACCGACTCCACCTACGTACTACCTGATGTGGACATGGCAAAAGGTGAATTCCAAACTGTGATGCCATGGACCATGTACGCTGGCATGACCGAGCAGGACTTGGGAGCCATTTACGAATATTTGCAAACAATTGATCCCGTACCGAACACAGTGGAACGCTGGAAAAAGCTATAAACCAGCCATTTGTTAACCTCTTAAAATCAGACACTTACACTTACGAATGAAACAAAATAGTTTTAAAAACGCTATAACTAGTTGTAACCAGTTATAAATTTTAAATTAAAAACTATGAAAATTCTAAGAGGTGTATTGATGTCAGCTATGCTGTCGATGTTGTTATTTAGTTGTACCCAGGACTCAAAAAAAGAGGCTGAGGACATGAAAGAGAATGCAACAGAAGCTGTAGAAAATGCGACTGATAAGATCAAAGTTGAAAAGGCGAAGCTTACCGCCAAAATTGAAAATCAGATTGACGAGTTGGATGAGAAGCTCGAAGGTTTGAAGGACAAAATGGACGAGGAAAGCGAAACGCTCAAAGAAAAACTCAATGATCAAAAGGAGCAGCTTCAGTCCAAACTGGAAGACGTGAAAGAGGCTACCAAAGACAATTGGAATGGCATCAAAGAAGATGCAACCACAGTTGTCAACAATGTAAAAAAGGAGTTCAACGACGTGTTCAAAAAAGAAGAGAGCTAATAAATCAGAAGACTAGCACATAATCAAAATGAAGAGTGGACAAACGTCCACTCTTTCTGTTTAGGGGGTATTTCGCCCATTCCCCAATGAATTTCTCTTCCTAACAATACATTTCATTGCCTTTGGCGAAAGTTATTGATAAGTTCGAAAAACCGACAGACACGAAACCGTGCTAATATTGTTACTATTGAAACTATGAAAATTCTAAAGAATTCATTTGCTGCCATTATTGTATTTGCCACAATATTCTCTGCGTGCCAAAGCAATAAAAATGAAAGCCAAAGTGCCGAAGCCAGTGAAACGGAAACATCCGGTGAAATGAAGCCCGCTTTTGTTGCCAATCCGCAGTTCATTGCCAAAAGAGAAGTGACTACGCTTGAAATAGGAGCAAAAGCACCAGACTTCAACCTACCAGGTGTTGATGGAAAGTTCTACACCCTTGACGACTTCAGCGATGCCAGTGTGCTTGTGATCATTTTCACATGCAACCACTGCCCTACTGCCCAGGCCTACGAAGACCGCATCAAAGCTGTTGTGAACGATTACAAAGGCAAAAGTGTGAAGCTGATAGCCATTTCACCCAACAGCCCTATGGGACTACTCTACGAAGAACTAGGGTACACCGACCTGAACGACGACTATACGGCCATGCAACTCAGAGCCGACTATATGGACTACAATTTTCCTTACCTGTACGACGGCGACACTGAAGAAGCCTCTCTGCAATATGGCCCGGTCGCTACTCCTCACGCTTTTGTTTTCGACAGCAACAGAGCATTGACCTACAATGGTCGTCTTGACAAAGTGGAAAAACCCGGCACAACCAACTCAGAGGATTTGAGAGCTGCAATAGACGCCACCCTTGAAGGAAAACCTATAGCTGAGCCGGTAACAAAAGTCTTTGGCTGCTCCACAAAGTGGGGATGGAAAACAGACATGAGAGACCGGGTAGACAAAGACTGGAACAGCAGAGAGGTGAAGGTTGAAGACATCGATTTGGCAGGCATCAAAACTTTGCTAAAAAACGACGACTCGAAAAAACTAAGACTTATCAATGTGTGGGCTACCTGGTGCGGCCCATGCATGCTGGAGTATCCCGAGTTTATCGCCATCCAACGTATGTACGGTGCCCGTGATTTCGAATTTGTATCCATCTCGGCTGATAAGCTGGAAAAGAGAGATAAAGTGCTCGAGTTTCTTGATAAAAAGGAATCGGGAGTACCCAACTATATATTTACGGGCGGCGACAACTATGCTATGGTTGAGGCGTTTGGTGACGGCTGGGACGGCGCATTGCCTTACACAGCACTGGTAGAGCCGGGAGGCAAGGTGGTGTACGAGCACCAGGGTGAAGTCGACTTCCTGGAACTAAAAAGAGCCATTGTAGAACATGAGATGATAGGCAGAGTGTACTAACATTCCCACATTTCCCGTCCTGAAAAATCTGATAAGTGAAGTCTGGAAACGGGCTTCACTTTTGTTTTTTAGGGAAATTGCTTAAAAACCATCCTCAAAAATCAGCCATTCTTCCTCAAATTCTCTCCTTACGTCCATTAGTGACTGCTGAGGGTTAACTCTAAGCCATCTTTGTATGTTTAATAGGCTGTTGACACTGTCTTCAGTGTAAAATTCATCGCATGGCAATTATAGAAACCAACGGAAAGAACTTAAGAATACTCCTCCATTTTGGAGTTTGGTTCATTCTGTTTTTCTTTCCCGTCTTCGTTTTTTATGGCGACACACTCGACATTAGCATTGTGGCACGCAGAACCTGGGCGCCAATGGGATTTTCCGTCATCATTTTCTATGTGAATTACTTCATCTTTATTGAAAAATTCATTTTCGATAGAAAAGGGCTTCGTTTTATTGTTTCTAATATTCTGCTGGTGGCAGTCTGCATTTTTCTGCACAGTCAAATCAGAGAAATCTTTTTTGAAAGCCACGACAAGCCCCACTCGTCAAGCTTCAAAATATTTTCAGTTTACTGGGAGTCAATCACGGCCATTATTACCATTGGACTGAGCCTGGCAGTGAGGATGACACAGCGGTGGATTGAATCTGAAAACTTAAGGAGAAACTCCGAAAATGCACAATTACATTCCGAACTCACCTACCTGCAATACCAGTTGCAGCCTCATTTTTTCTTCAACTCGCTTAACAACATCTACTCACTGGTAGACAGCGCTCCAGAAAAGGCAAAGGAAACTATCCACAGCCTGGCAAAACTGATGAGATACATGCTTTACGAAGCGAAGGAAGGTAAAGTATCACTAGCAAAAGAAGTGGAGTTTCTGGAAAAGTTTATCGACCTGATGGAGATAAGGCTTCCAGCCAACATCAAAGTGAAAAAGAGTTTTGGGAAAGTGCAGGAGGGAATTACAATCACCCCACTTCTTTTCCTTCCACTCGTGGAAAACGCTTTCAAACACGGAGCCAGCGGATCGGCAAAGGGAACCATTGAATTTGAGCTGGTAATGGCAAATGGCGAAGTGACATTTACAGTAGCAAACCCTAACCTACCAAAAACTATGGACGACAAAAGTGGTTCTGGCATAGGGTTGGTCAATCTTGAAAAAAGGCTGGATTTGATGTATGCTGGAAAATACAGCATTAGCCATGACATAGCGGATGACATTTATAAAACAGAGCTAAAAATTAAGCTATGAAAAAGATTCGCTGCCTGATTGTCGACGATGAGCCATTAGCACTCAACCTTATTGAGGGCTACGTGGAAAAAACGCCTTTTCTCGAGCTGGCTGGAAAATGCAGTAGTGCGTATGAGGCCTTGGAAAAAATAGCCGCTGAAAAAATAGATTTACTGTTTCTCGATATTCAAATGCCTGGGCTTACTGGCATGGAACTTTCGAGATCTTTGAAAAATGGCCCCAAGGTCGTTTTCACAACAGCGTTCGAAGAATACGCTCTGGAAGGCTTCAAAGTCGACGCAATAGACTACTTGCTTAAGCCATTTAACTACGAGGAGTTTCTGAAATCAGCAAATAAGGCCAGAGAATGGATATCGGTGACTTCAGGCGGTAGCTCGGAAACCGATCCCAATGCCCTTTTTGTCAAATCAGAATATAAACTGGTAAAAATCGACTTGCAGAAGGTGCTTTACATCGAAGGGCTGAAGGACTACGCAAAAATATTCCTTCAGGATCAAACAAGGCCCGTCATGACATTGATGAGCTTGAAATCATTAGAAGAGCAGCTTCCATCTCAACAATTCATGAGAATACACCGGTCTTTTATTGTGAGACTAGACCGCATTGACCTGATAGAAAGAAACAAGGTGGTCATTGGACAGGTGGGCATCACGATTGCAGACGCATACAAAGAAACATTTCAGGCATACCTGAACAAAAAATCAGTGAAGTAATGAAACTAACATACAACATAAAGTCAAATAGGATCCTTAGCATGAAAAAGCTTCTTACCATCATGTTTACAATTGGCAGCGTAGGACTTGCCGTAGCCCAGTCGGCAGCGATAAGCAACACCCCGATGCAAGCTCCTGGCGAAGCCAGCTACAGAAGCGTGCCTACAGCCACCACTGATGCCGGAAACGGCGAAATTGAGGGAGTTGTACTGGACGCCGAAACAAATCAGCCAGTAGAGTTTGCCACGGTTTCTCTTATCGACCCTGCAACAGACAAGCCCATCGACGGCGCCGTTTGCGACAACAAAGGCCAATTCAAAATTTCAAAAGTTGAGGCGGGCACATACAACGTGGCTATTTCTTTCATTGGTTATGAAAGACAAGTGATCGAAGGGATTACTGTCGAAGATAAAAAAGACAAAGTAAACCTTGGCGTTATCAAGCTGGGGTCTGCCACTGAGGTTCTTCAGGAAGTGTCAGTTGTCAGTCAGCGTGATATGGTGGAAGAGAAAGTAGACAGAACCATTTACAATGCCGAGCTTGATGCTACCACCAGAGGCGGCAATGCTACAGATGTGCTTAGACGTGTACCGATGCTTTCGGTTGACATGGATGGAAACGTGAGTTTAAGAGGTAACGAAAATATCAGGGTGCTGATCAATAACAAGCCTTCGGCGATCATGGCAGCCAATATTGCGGATGCCCTGAAGCAAATTCCTGCAGACGAAATAAAGTCTGTAGAGGTAATCACCTCGCCATCGGCCAAATATGACGCCGAAGGAACATCAGGGATTATTAACATTATCACCAAGAAGAATAACCTGCAGGGCGCTACACTGAACGTCAATACAGGTGTAGGCCTCCGGGGATCGAACCTTGGGCTAAATGGCGCCCTACAAACCAAGAAACTGGGACTGTCGCTGGGCGGCTTCGGCAGGTCTGAGTACAATACCACAGGTAGCTTTGAAAACAGGCAAACTACAATCAGTAATGGGGTAGAAACCTTTACCACTCAAGAAGCAAGTACCACTTCCAACAGGCTATTTGGACGTTACACCTTTGGACTTGACTATGACTTCAACGAGAAAAACTACCTGACTGGATCAGTACAGCTAGGAGCCAGAAATGGCAAGGGTACCCAGGATGATCTAACACGTCGGTCATTTCGAGATGATGTTCTGGTGAGCGAAACATTAATGGACGTCGAAACAAAAGATTTATCCAATAACATTGACGTAAGTCTGGCCTACACCCATGTGTTTGATAAGCCCCAGAAAGAGTTGACCATCATGGGTATGTGGAGCAAAAACAATAGAACCAATGATTTCAGCAACTACAACTACGACGTAGATGACGAAACGTTATTGAACAGGTTGAAGAACCTGAACGACAGCTACGATGAAGAAACTACTTTACAAATTGACTACACCAGCCCCATCGGTGATAAGCAGCTAGTGGAATATGGTGCCAAGCAAATTATGAGAACCGCCATTAGTGAGTTTACCTACCTCACGGCTGATGGTGCCAATGGTAGCTATGTGCAGCTGACAGGCACGACGCTCAACAACAATCTTGATTACAGACAGGGAATTACTTCAGGATATTTATCCTACACTGCCTCCCTTCCAAAAGACTACAGCGTAAAAGCAGGTGCCAGATACGAGTATACGACGATTGACGCTTTTACAAAAACAGAAAGCGATATTGACATCCCATCCTACGGTGTAATTGTACCAAGCGTTAACCTATCGAAGAAACTGGAAAACGGCAACATGATAAAACTGGGTTATAACAGAAGAATACAACGCCCATCCATCAGGTTTCTGAACCCTAACATACAAGCTTCTAATCCATTGAATATTTCAGTTGGAAACCCAGAACTAGACCCTGAATACACTAACAACTATGAGCTGGGCTACAGCTCCTACTTCAAAAGGTCTTCTATACAAACAGCCCTTTTCGTCCGCAATACCACTGGCGCCATCAGCAGCGTGCGTGATGTAAGAGGCGACACAATCAGAACCACCTACCAAAATATTGGCCAGGAAGATGCCTACGGCATTAACCTTTCGGCTAACATCAACTTTGGGAAGCTAATGCTCAATGGTGGTTCAGATGTGTACTATGCTGTGCTTTCAAACAACAACCCTGATCCCATTTACAATGCCAGCAATACCGGCATTGTTATCAGTGGTAGGTTTTTTGGAAACTATGACCTGGGCAATGGATATGGCCTACAAATGTTCAGCTTTTTCCGCCTGAGAAGGACCGAGCTGCAGGGCTACAGAGGTGGGTTTGGCATGTACAACCTTGGCATCAAGAAAGACTTTAACGAAAGGCGTGGAAGCATTGGTCTGGGGGTTCAGAACTTCCTCAACCCAAAGCTGAAGGTTAAGAGTGAAACCATTACCCCTGTTATCGTACAAAACAGCATTGATATCAGAAACAACCTTAGCTTTTCTTTGAACTTCAGCTATCGAATTGGTAAGATAAGCACGGATGGCCCTCAGCGCAGAAGAAAGTCCATTCAAAATGACGACCTGAAAGATGGCGGTGACGGTGGTGACAGCAACGGAGGCGGTGCTGCGGCTCCTGCTTCTGCACCGAGAAGAGGTAGAGGAAATTAAGCCAGATTCAGGCGCAAGGGAATAATTTAAGTTTGGTAGGGATAAAGGCCGTGGCATGTTTGCCCGGCTTTTTCTGTTTTACCGGTGCGATCCCGTGCCACCATCCCTGTTTGCCGCTGCTAAATCTTCGGACAACCCTGTAATTTCTTTTTGCTATCTTTTGGGTTGTAACCATACCTGCACCTCTATGTTAGCTGATAAAGCAAAACCAGGCAGCCTTATTGCCACACTCCTGTTGACTAGTCTTTTTTGGTCCTGCGAGCAAAAAGAAGAACTAACTCCACCCAACATACTATGGATAGTCAGCGAAGACAACAGCCCCTTTCTTGGTGCTTATGGCGACGATTTCGCTACTACCCCCACTCTCGATTCCCTGGCCGCCCTCAGTGTTCTCTACACCAACGCCTTTGCTACCACACCAGTGTGTGCCCCTTCCCGATCTACACTCATCACAGGCATGTACAGCGCCTCGCTGGGCACCCTGCCCATGCGCAGCCCCTACCCCATCCCGGACTACATGCGTTTCTTTCCCAATTACCTCAGGGATGCTGGCTACTACACTACCAACAACTCCAAGAAAGATTACAATACGGTTGATCAACCTGAATGTTGGGACGAATCCAGCAACAAAGCGACTTACCTGAACCGGCAGCCTGGTCAACCGTTCTTCCATGTTCAGAATATTTTCATTACTCATGAAAGTCAGATTCACGATTCAATTCCCTGGGGAGACCTGAAACACGATCCGACCAAAGTACCCATGCCTGCATACCATCCCCGCACCAAAGACATGGAGCACGACTGGGCACAGTACTACGACCGGGTGCAGCAAATGGATTCTCAAGTGGCTGGTATTTTGGCCGATTTGAAAAAAAGCGGAGAGGCAGAAAATACCATTGTCTTTTACTATTCCGACCATGGCGGAGTGCTGGGCAGAAGCAAGAGGTTTATGTACGAATCAGGGCTTCACATCCCTTTGATTATCAACTTCCCGGAGAAGTACAAGCACCTGGCACCATCAGCAGCGGGCTCTAAAAGTGATCGTTTGGTTAACTTTGCCGACTTCGGCCCAACCGTACTAAGTCTGGCAGGCGTAACAGTGCCTGACTATATGCAGGGCAAACCGTTTTTAGGTAGCCAGCAGGCCGAGCCGAAGCAATATGCCCATGCCTACCGGGGACGAATGGATGAGAGAATTGATCTGGTAAGAGGTGTAAGAGACAAACAGTTCAGGTACATCAGGAACTACATGCCTCACAAGCCCAATGGCCAGCACCTTTACTACCTATGGCTGGCTCGCTCTATGCCTTCCTGGGAAAAGGCTTTTAAAAATGGTGAGTTGAATGACGTGCAATCAAGGTTTTGGCTGCCAAGGCCTGCCGAAGAGCTCTACGATGTTGCGAAAGACCCGGACAATATCAACAACCTGGCGACCGACGCAGCATACGCTAATACCTTGCTGGAGCTTCGAAATGAGAACCTTAGGTGGGTAAAAGAGATCAGGGATGCCAACTTCCTGCCAGAGCCAATGACAGCTGAAATATCGGAAGTGCAGCCTGTATTCGACTATGTGAGAGGCAAAGACTTCCGGATGGATTACGTGATTGAAACTGCCGACCTGGCGAGTATGCGTGATCCTTCTGCACTGCCGGAGTTGATCAAGAGACTTGATGACCCCAACGCAGCCGTAAGGTATTGGGCAGTTACCGGCACCATGATACTAGAGGACAAATCACCCGAAACAAAAGCCGTTCTGCTTAAAATGGCTAAAGATCCCTCGGCAAGTGTGCGGCTGGCTGTCGCTGAAGCCCTTTACAAATCGGGAATTAAGAAAGAAGCGCTTGATATCTGCGTCTCCGAACTGCAATCTCCCAGAGCGATTACCCGGGTGTATGCAGCCAACGTGCTTGAAGAGTTTGGAATGGATGCGCTTCCTGCAAAGCAAGCTCTCGAACAATCGCTTGCCGACAGTGTAGGGCAGGCCATCAGCGAGACACCAAAAGCTGTCAATCACATCCTGGACAGGTTAAAGTAGGCCAATGACTACCCCAGCACTTTCGAACCAGCGACTCGTATCTCTTGATGTCATGAGAGGTCTGATCATGATTTTGTTGGCAGGCGAGGCTTGTCGGGTGTGGGACTCCATCCACGAACTAAGCCCAGAGAGTTTTTTTGGAAGTTATGTCATGATCCAGTTTTTCCACCACCCCTGGAATGGCCTCCGCTTCTGGGACTTGATACAACCGGCCTTCATGACCATGGCAGGCACGGCCATGTATCTTTCCTATTTACAGAAAGAAAAGAAGGGCATTAGCTGGGAAGACAATTGGAAGCACATACTTATCAGGTGCCTCAAGTTGCTGATAGCAGGCACAGCACTGCATTGTGTGTACAGCGGCAAACTGGTTTGGGAGCTTTGGAATGTGCTGACACAACTGTCGGTAACCACACTTATTGCTTACCTGATCATTCGGAAATCATTTGCATTCCAATTCGCAGTTTCAATTGGATTGCTGATGCTCACAGAACTTATGTATCGTTTCATTTTAATGCCCGGCTTCGACCAACCATTCGTTGATCAGCACAACTTTGGCAACTACATGGACATGGTGCTGATGGGCAAAATCAACGGGGGAGGCTGGGTCACCATCAACTTTATTCCTACTGCAGCGCACACCATCTGGGGAGTGTTAATCGGCAAATGGCTAATGGAGGACAAGCCATCGTCGGCGAAGCTAAAATGGCTATCAATAGCTGGAGTCGGCTTTTTGGTTGTCGGGTTTGCGATGGATTTAGCTGGTATCACTCCTATCATCAAGAGAATCGCCACCAGCTCTTTCACTATTGCATCGGCTGGCTGGGTAATTCTTTTGGTGGCACTTCTATTTTGGTGGGTCGATATCAGAAAAAAACAACGAGGGGTACTAATAGCCACAGTAGTGGGAATGAACTCCATATTCATATACCTGTTTTTCGAAACTGTTGGCCACCAATGGTTCAATAAGACCCTGGCGGTCTTCGCTGGCGGCTTCACCGGTTTGCTCGGCGCAGGTGAACATTGGCAAGCCTTATTTGCGGCTTTGGCGGCCTGGGTCTTCACCTGGTATCTGTGCTATTGGCTGTATCAAAGGAAGATTTTCTTTAAGCTGTAGTTATGAAGGTGAAAAATTACCTCTTGCAGTTTCATATCTACCTGGGACTTTTTTGCACACCTTACCTGCTTATTTTCGCCCTGTCCTCTCTCAGTTTTAACCATGTCTCATTAAAAGAGGAGTTTACCCCGGTCAAATCCGAGCGTATAGCCATCACCCTAAATGAGGACAGCTTTGATAGCCCTCGAGCGCTAGGTGAGGCACTTCGAGACTCTCTGCACCTCATGGGCTGGTTCATTCCGTGGGAGTCTCACATAGACTCCTCAAGCTTTCTCGTGAATGTGCGCAATCTCGGCAGGGATTTCCGAATGACCGGCACCTGGGGCATCCCGGAAATTGAGTTTACCACTAATTCCACAAGGTTCATATCGATGCTAAAGGGACTTCATGGCCTTCATGAAGAAATCCCAGGAGCACCCTGGTGGATCAACGGCTGGTGGCTTTATCAGGACTTAACAGTTTATTCCCTGCTCTTTTGGGCACTGAGTGGCATCTACCTTTGGTGGGTCAGCAAATCGAGGTCGAAGTCTTCGGCGTTTTGGCTCATCGGAAGTTTTACTATGTCGGTTCTACTAATGATCTATTTATGGCTCGCCGGGTAAACCTCTATCAACTTATCAGGCAGATCCATATGTATGCTGCCTTCATCACCATCACGTTTCTGGTGATGTATTTTGTCACGGGCTACCTCATGAACAACCCGCAATGGTTTGATCAGGAGAAGCCTGCGCCTGAAATCAAGACCATTTCCATGAAAAAGCCAGACGTGAGCAATGAGGAGCTGTACAAACAACTAAAAAATAAACTGGAAATAAGCGGCCGCTTCCACAATTCCTGGACAAACAAAGGCACCACTTACTACGAATACCAAAGCATGCTGCGGCAATCGATCGTTTACTTTGACAGCACCCATACCACAGCAACCGTCAAAGTATCTGACAGAAACACTATGGGAAGCATCACGGCTTACCATAGGCTGCACAAATATGGTGGTCCGCCTGCCTACAGCTTGTATATCCTGCTGATGGATCTCGCCAGCCTGGCTCTGCTCATATTCGTACTAACTGGCCTGTACATGTGGCTGAGCTTCGTAAAATACAGATGGCTGGGTGTGGGCTTCCTTGTTGCCGGCCTCGCCTACTCAATATGGGTTTGGTTAACCTTCATCCTTTACTAATTTCGACGGAATCCAAGGCTATGCATCCTATTCAACTAACTTGCCCAACAATATGATCCACTTATGTCGCAAGAAAAGAAAATAGGGCTCTGGACTTCTACTTCCCTCGTTGTTGGCAATATGATAGGCTCGGGTATTTTCTTCCTGCCTGTAGCCCTGGCTGCCTATGGGGCTATCAGCCTGCTTGGGTGGGTGGTTTCATCCGTTGGTGCACTTTTTCTTGCCCTCGTTTTTGTTAGGCTCAGTCGGCGGTTTCCTAATGAGGATGGCGGGCCCTACACTTATGCCACTAAAGGACTGGGACATTTTGCCGGCTTCATCTCATCATGGGGCTACCAAATCTCCATACTGGCGACCAAT
This sequence comes from Imperialibacter sp., assembly GCF_040222385.1. GTDB lineage: Bacteria > Bacteroidota > Bacteroidia > Cytophagales > Cyclobacteriaceae > Imperialibacter. The sequence goes on along the minus strand of NZ_JAVKDF010000039.1, from coordinate 228,314 downwards.
GCAGCTATAGTGGTGGCCTTCGTTAGCTATTTGTCCGTGCTCATCCCTCAACTAGCCGAAAACTCCGGCTACTCCCTGGCAGTGAGCCTGGCCGTGGTATGGCTACTCACCTGGGTAAATACACTTGGCATAAAAGAAGCTGGCTATGTGCAACTAACCACTACTGTATTAAAGCTTGCTCCCTTATTATTGGTAACTATTGCCGGGTTGTTCTATGTCGATTTTGGCAATTTTCGTCCTTTCAATATTAGTGAAGTAAGTAATTTCAGCGCAGTCACCGCCACCGCCACTATCACTCTTTTTGCTTTCATGGGGCTGGAAGTAGCAACTATCCCCGGAAAAAGCATCCGGAACCCGGAGACCACAGTTCCAAAAGCCACCATGCTTGGCACGTTGATTACCACCGGGGTTTATATTTTGAGCTCGGTTGCCCTCATGGGAATGATCCACCCCTCCGAACTTCAGCATTCCAACGCCCCGTTCGCCGATGCCGCAGGGTTGATTTGGGGAGATACCGGCCGTTACCTTATCACCATTGGTGCCCTGATATCCACTTTTGGAGCGCTGAACGGATGGATTCTGCTCCAGGGACAAACGCCCTATGCTGCAGCAAAAAATGGCGATTTCCCCAGAGTATTTGCCAAAGTAAATAAAAACGGCACGCCGGCGTTTGGCCTCATCATCGGAAGTGTCATTGTTTCAATATTGTTGGTAATGAACTACTCCCGGGGAATGGCCGGTGCCTTTGAGTTCCTCATCCTGTTAACAGCCACTACCGTCCTTGTACCATATCTTTTCTCGGCAGCGTCTTTTTTGATTGTCAACCGAAACCAGAATATTCCCCCGGCAAAACGGCTTTGGGATATTTGCTTGGGTCTGCTCGCATTTGGTTACGGAATGTGGGCGATGATCGGCGCAGGCCAGGAGAGCATTGCCTGGGGTTTTGTATCACTGCTGCTCGGCATACCGCTGTATGTTTTCGGAAAAACTAAACCAACTAGACTGACTTCGAACGAATGAAATATTTAAACGTCGCCTTAAGCATCACGGGCCTACTGCTTATTTTCGGAGTAGCTGCCAAATCGCAGCCTTTGAAGGTGAGCGACAACAAACGCTTTTTAGTAAAGGAAGACGGCTCGCCGTTCTTTTACCTGGCAGACACCGGATGGGAGCTGTTTCACAGACTTGACCGAAACGAGGCTGACTACTACCTAAAAAACAGAGCCAGCAAGGGATTTACGGCTATTCAGGCTGTAATTCTCAGTGAGATAAACGGGCTGACGGTGCCCAACGCTGAAGGAAATCTTCCACTCGTTGATTTCGATCCTTCGCAACCCAACGAAAAGTACTTTGAGCTAGTGGATCATGTCGTGCAAAAAGCTGAAGAGTTCGGTTTGTATATGGCACTCCTTCCTACCTGGGGAGCCCATGCAGAGGATCAACCCCACCCTTTGTTTGACAATAAAATGATCTTCACGGAATCCAACGCACGAACCTACGGTGAGTTTTTAGGGAAAAGGTATAAAGACCAGTGGAATGTGTTATGGATACTAGGCGGCGATAGGGTTCCAACCGACAAGGAAAATATTTGGAATGCTATGGCAGAGGGATTGAAGAAAGGAGCTGGCAATGCCCACCTCATCAGCTATCACCCATCTGGCCAGCAAACCAGTTCAGAATGGTTTCAAAAAACCAACTGGCTGGACTTCAACATCCTGCAGTCGGGGCACCAGCGTTTTTCCGACAATGTGTACACCAGGGTGGCAAACGACTACAACCTCACCCCGCCCAAGCCTGTACTCAACGGTGAACCAGCCTATGAAGACATCAACGAGTGGTTCAATCCAGCCAACCCCCGCTACAACGATTACGAGATAAGAAAATATGCTTACTGGTCAGTCTTTGCAGGAGCCTTTGGACACACCTATGGAAACAATAATATCTGGCAAATGTACACAGCTGACGTAAGCCCGATTATTTATGCCAACATGCCCTGGAATGAAGCGCTTGAGCAACCCGGAGCAAGCCAGATGAAGCACCTTAGAAACCTGATGGAATCACGCCCATTTTTGACCCGAATTCCAGATCAGTCGTTGATTAACCAGGAAAATTATGAATATGCCTCCGATCACATGCAAGCTACAAGAAACGGCCAACCAGGAAAGAAAGACGCTACTTACATAATGGCGTACTTGCCTATGAGTCGGGATGTCTCTATCAAAACGGATGCAATCGCCGGAGGAAATTTGTTCGTGTGGTGGTATAGCCCCGTTACCGGAGAAGCGATACCCTATGGAAAAGTAAAAAACACAGGAGTGTTCAAGATATCTACCTGGAACGTTTTCATAAAAGAGAATCAACCTGGGCCTGACTGGGTCATTGTGATTGATGATGCCGACAAAAAATACCCAGCGCCTGGCAAAAAATAAACAATATGAGCCAAACAACCCATTCAGAATTCGGCAAACTCACGAAGCTGGTCATCAAACCATCTTCTCAAGCATTTATCAGTGAGGAAAAAGTCGCCAGAGAATGGCAGGCATTAAACTATCTGCAAAAGCCGGACTTTGCTCTTGCCAACGAAGAATATGAGAAGTTTGAAAGAATGCTGAAAGCCACTGGCGTCCAACTCCTTCACCTTCCTGAAAACGAAGAGCTGTCCATCGATTCCCTCTACTGTCGGGATGCCTCTGTGTCCACCGACTTTGGAATGATCATTTGCCGGATGGGCAAAGAAGCCCGTGCCAGGGAGCCTGAAGCACAAAAAAGATTCTTTGCAGACAACGAAATAACCATTATGGGAGAAATCGTTGCCCCAGGCACGCTGGAAGGTGGGGACGTGGCCTGGCTCGACAACAAAACCCTGGCCGTTGGCCACACCTACCGAACCAACCTGGAAGGCATTGCTCAGCTAAAAGCCCTGCTTGAACCAAAAGGTGTGGAGGTGATAGTAGCCGAACTGCCGCATTACAGAGGGCCTTCCGACGTATTTCACCTGATGTCGATATTGAGCCCGGTTAATAAGGACCTGGCGGTTGTGTATTCGCCATTGATGCCTATTGCGTTCCGAAATCTGCTTTTAGAAAGGGGCTTTAAGTTAGTGGAAGTGCCGGAAGAAGAGTTTGACTCCATGGGCTGCAATGTGCTGGCTCTGGCTCCCCGTCGATGCCTGATGGTGGAGGGAAATCCAATAACAGAGAAAAGGCTCAGAGATGCTGGCTGCGAAGTAATCACCTACAAAGGTCAGGAAATCAGCGTAAAGGGCGGTGGCGGGCCTACTTGTTTGACAAGGCCTATTTTCAGAGGAGTTTAGCAAGGCGTACTACCTGTCATTAGCCACGAACAATCCTTTGGTCAAGGCTTAGTGGAAGAATCCTTGCATCAATCATATCAAAATCTCCCGACATTGGATTGATTAAAAAATTTAGAGAGCTTTTGTCCACAACTGATGGCACGCCGAAACACAGCAAACCACTAGCTAATAGTTGGCTACCAAACTCCTCTGAAACACTCCCGTGAGGAATGGCATCCCATCCTTCAGGCAAATCGTTGGCTGCATACTTTTTAACCATCGCATCAGGGCAATCAAGCTCCATCACCGAGTATAAGACATAGCGCTCCGAGGAAAAGAGCTCAGTATCTACCGTGAGCCTTTCCAGCAAGGCAGATGAAACAGAGCTGCTACCATATAGCGCTGGAAAGCCCTGTCGATTCCACCGTCCCCCGTAAATCTTGGCACCCTGCCCTGACAAATCACAAAATTCAGTCCTGGCAATTCTATAAATTGTCATATAGCAATGCCGTGCTGAACTCGCATTATCTCATTTTTGAGCAGATCAACTCCTTCTGATACATCTATGAGGTCAATAGGCTTTATATTTCCCAGGCTAAAAAGTGGCCTTTCCATCCATCGCCGGAAGCCCTCCTGGCCAAAATAAGAAATGCCACTGGCGTAAAGAGTAGCCAGTTCATACATTTTTTCAGATTGCACTATATCGAAAACATCCTTTCTTTGAAGTGTTTTTGAAGAGACCGACAAAGCCCTTGCCATATTTTCGTAATCGAGACCTGTCACTTGCTTCAGCCTGTCAAAAGAACCTTTGCTCAATCCCTTCCTGAAGGTAGCAACTCTCTGAAGTGGCTCCATAAGTTGATCATTAGCTAAGCCCAGAATAGCTCCGGGAGAAAATTTACCCGGCAGGGCATAGTATGCGAGAGCAGCTTCACGCACTTCCATTGGCTTGTCATCTTTGAGCTCGTATCCTGGCTTTTTCATATTCGGGTAATTTGTCCACTAATATAACGTATTTTGTCCTAAAATTGTTCATTTCTCTACCTTTAATTACAACAGCCTCTCAACCCAGCTTCAATAATCTCTTTAATGATCCCTTCATTATTTCATAACGCCCCGGTTGTAATAAAACCGTTGTGAAGAAGCATTTTTGATTATATTAAGGACTGAATTAAATGTGATATCTCTAATTATACTCAAATGCCCCACAAAAAAATAACACCCCCAGCTTCAGGAAGCACTTCTAGAAGAACGTTTATGAAAAATGCGGCTATCGCAGGTGCTGCGTTCACCATAGTACCACGATACGTAATAGGCGGCAAAGGATACCTTGCCCCAAGTGACAAACTGCTCGTAGCAGGCATCGGTGCCGGCGGCAAAGGCACAAGCGACATCGCCAATTTTGCAAAAAGTGGCAAGGCCGAAATCGCCTTCCTTTGTGACGTAGATGACAGGAGAGCGGAGACTTCACGAAAGAACTTCCCCAAAGCAAAATACTATAAAGACTACAGAGAGATGCTCGACAAGGAAGGCAAGAACTTCGATGCAGTGTCGGTATCAACTCCTGACCACCAGCACGCAGTTCAGGCGCTTGCCGCCATGCAAATGGGCAAGCACGTGTACGTGCAAAAGCCATTGACCCATGATATTTATGAAGCCAGAATGCTTACCCAGGCGGCAGAAAAATACAAAGTGGTGACACAAATGGGGAACCAGGGCGCCTCTGGTGATGGCGTACGTCAAATGAGAGAATGGTATGATGCAGGCATTATTGGTGATGTAACTGAAGTATTTTGCTGGACAAACCGTCCGGTGTGGCCGCAAGGCATTCCATGGCCAACGCAAAGCGCTCCGATACCAAAAGAACTCGACTGGGAATTATGGCTCGGCACTGCACCGAAAAAAGATTACGTAGATAAACTGGTGCCCTTCAACTGGCGTGGCTGGTGGGACTACGGCACTGGTGCCCTTGGCGACATGGCTTGCCATATTATTGAACCTCCTTTCCGCACGCTTGGGCTTGGTTATCCAAGCTCTGTAGAGTGCAGTGTGGGTAGCGTATATGTAGACGAGTTTAAGAGAGGCTACTTCCCCGATAGCTGTCCTCCTTCCTCTCACGTCATCATGAATTTCCCCGGCCCAGGAGGAAAACCAGACGTTAAGTTCCATTGGATGGATGGCGGCATCCAGCCTGAAAGACCTAAAGAGCTTGGCCCTAATGAGATGATGGGGGATGGCGGCAACGGAGTCATCATGGTCGGCAGCAAAGGCAAAATGATGTGCAGCACCTATGGCAGAGACCCTAAGTTGCTTCCAACTTCAAGAACGAACGAGGTAAAAGTGCCGCAAACACTTGCCAGAGTCCCTGGTGGATCCGACACAGGCCACTACTTCCAGTGGGTGGAGGCTTGTATCGCAGGGTATGGCAAAATGGAAGTGAGCTCACCGTTTGATATTGCAGGCCCTATGACAGAGAGTATCCTGATGGGTAACCTGGCCATAAGAAGCTATGATATTCAGAAGAAGAGACCAGGTGGCAGAGACGACCAGTTCGATTACCCGGGCCGCTTCATCAAACTCATGTGGGATGGCCCCAACATGAAAATCACTAACTTCGATGATGCCAACCAGTTTGTTCGCAGAGACTACCGTGATGGCTGGAAAATGCAGGGATTGTAACCTACTCTAAATCATATATTGACGAAGTCACTGTCGCAAGGCAGTGACTTTTTTTTACTCAACAATTCAGCTCATTTTTGAAGAAAAAAAGGCTACGAGAAAGCTCTGATTTGCTAAATTTGACAATACCCTAATGAAAAATACGTTTGCTATGAAAAACCTTACACATTTAGTTATATGCGTCCTCCTTACTCCAGCAGGTATTTTCGCTCAAACTACCAGGGAGGTAACCGACAATCAGTTGATAAAACTTTACGCTGGCCTGCGGGTTGCCGACGTTTCCGATGGCATGGACATGTTGGGCATGCCAGATGTAGGACTGATGGACCCAAAAATAGCCCCTCTTTGGAAAGACATTGAAGGGTTCAAACACCAATTCGTTGGCATCGCCTTTACGGTAAGGTATGTTCCTACTACAAGACGTCCGCATCCTGGCAATGTGAGCCGTGACGACTATAAACATTGGAGAGATATGTGGTATACCAACGTGTCGGCAGAGCCATTTATTAAAGACATAAAAGAAGGCCATGTGATAGTGATAGATAATGCCAATGATGGTGATACCGGATCGACCGGATCGAACAACAGCATGATTTGGAAATCGAAAGGCGCAATCGGCATTGTTTCGGCAGGCGGTGTCAGAGATACGGACGAAGTGATAAAACAAGGCATCCCTGTTTACATGAACTACGAAAAGAGAGGACGAGGTATCCGCCCGGGACGGAATGAGCTTGACTCTTATAACGAGCCAGTCGTTGTTGGCGGTGTTTACATCAGGCCGGGTGATGTGATTGTAGCTGATGGAGATGGTGTAATAGTCGTTCCAAGGGATATCGCTATTGACGTAGCTGATGCGGCCAGAGAAGAATTGCTGATCGATAAAGAACAAAGGAGAAAACTCTACAAAGAACTTGGCATCCCTTACGATTTCACCGTGGAAAATAAATAGTAACAACATTTATTAACCCGTAGTGAGGAAGAGTTGTTCATTTGATAAGCCTTCGGCGATTGGGCAATATTCTGTAATATTATCCAATAATAGATTGTAGCTATGAAATCATTCTCGCCCATCGTGTTCCTCATGTTACTTTTTGTTGCTACCTCACTACAAGGCCAGGTTTCCAAAACAGAGACACGCCTTACAAAATACATCGACCAACACAACAACGAGGCCCTTCAGCTACTTGAGGAAATCATTAACATCAACAGCGGTACGATGAATTTCGATGGTGTGAAAGCCGTTGCCGACGTACTCATGCCCAAGTTCAAAGCCCTTGGCATGGAAGTAGAATGGAAAGACGGAAGTGCCTGGAACAGGGCAGGTCATCTGGTAGCCAAAACTACGGCAGGAAAAGGAAAGAAAATTCTACTCATCGGCCATCTCGACACGGTATTTGAATTGGAAAGCCCATTTCAAAAATACAAAGTACTGAACGATACCACGGCCAGTGGTCCCGGCATTGCTGACATGAAGGGTGGCGATATTATCATTCTCCAGGCCTTGTCTGCACTGCACGATGCCGGTTTATTGAAGGATATGAGCATCACTGTGGTAATGACGGGTGATGAGGAACTGAGTGGCGATCCGCTGTCTCTTTCAAAGCAAGAATTGGTAGAAGCAGCTAAGTGGGCTGACATCGCTCTTGGTTTTGAAAATGGGGACGGCAATCCAGGCACAGCGAATGTTGCCCGCAGAAGCTCATCAGGTTGGACGCTAAAAGTAACAGGCAATGCCGCCCATTCTTCTCAGGTGTTCAAACCTGAGGTAGGTGCTGGGGCCATTTATGAAACCGCCAGAATTCTGACAGGGTTTTACGAAGCGCTAAGCACAGAAGAGTACCTCACTTTCAATCCGGGAATGATTCTTGGCGGCACCAACGTCGCCTACGAGGAATCTATAGACGGAGGAAGAGCTACCGGCAAAAGCAACGTGGTAGCCAAGGATGCCGTGGTAACAGGTGATATTCGCACCATTTCACCTGAGCAACTTCAGCGCACTCAAAAAACCATGACAGAGATTGTGGCGAAACACCTGCCCAAGACCAATGCTACCATCAGTTTTGATGAAGGCTACCCACCCTTTGCCCCTACCGAAGGCAACTATGAGTTATTGAAACAACTCAGCAAAGTAAGCACCGATCTGGGTTTTATGACTGTGGAGCCGGTCAACCCGAGCAATGCCGGAGCGGCAGATATTTCGTTTACATCTCCGTATATTAAAATGGGCCTTGATGGTCTGGGTATGGGCGGCAAAAATGACCACACTGTGAATGAAACAGGGAATTTAAAGACATTGCCGATGCAGACGAAAAGAGCTGCGATCCTGCTCTACAGGTTAACCAGATAACCCGTTGATGATGGTTTAGCATCCATTCTGTCTTGGTCGGGACTTTTAATTAATAGTATTTTTTGAAACTTATCGGCTATTTACCAAGTTATCAACATCATGAGAAATACTCTTGCCAAATCATCACTACTTATAGCTGTATTAGGCTTCTATTCCTGCGATGCCCAAAAATCAAAAAATGACGGTGGCGCAAGGCAGGTTGAATTAAAGGCTCCTGCCGGAAAAGCCATCGCTGCTTTTGCAGAAGGCTGCTTCTGGTGTTCAGAACATATCTTTGAGGCAGTAGTGGGTGTCGACTCGGCAGTATCAGGCTATGCAGGCGGCCATACCAAAAACCCAACCTACGAGCTGGTGAATACTGAAACAACCGGCCATGCCGAGACAGTATTGGTTTACTACGACCCGTCCAAAATAAACTACGAAGAGCTGACCAAAGTATTCTTTACGTCGCAGGATCCAACTACCAAAGACCGCCAGGGTCCTGACGTCGGCAATTCATACCGCTCCATTTTGTTCTATATGACACCGGAGGAGAAAGCCATTGCAGAAAAATCGCTAAAGACCTTCGACAACTCAGGCATGTTCAGCAAGCCCATTGTGTCTGAAATCATGGAGCTGAAAGCTTTCTACAGAGCAGAGGAATATCACCAGGATTATATCGAGCACAATCCGGGCAGTGGTTATGTGCGGGGAGTATCAATTCCCAGGTACGAGAAGTTTAAACGCACTTACAAAGGGAAGTTAAAATAGCCCCTGGGCTGCCAAACACAAAACGAAAAAAGCCCCGGGTTCGAATAACCCGTGCTCCCTTCAGACGACTTGGAACTGCTAAACGAAAATAATCTGCGTGCCATCTTCGTCGGCTCTATTGTAAAAATCACCGACAGTTAACACGTCATCCAGTTCATCCCAAAGATCTTTTTTCTCCAGGTGGAACATTTCCATGGCTAGTTTGCAGGCAAACACTTTTCCGCCAGACGCCTTATAGATTTCCAGGAATTCGCTCACAGGAGGAATATCCAGCTTGTCCATTTCTTTACGCATCATTGTACTGGCCAGTGTCTCCATACCAGGCAGCCCACCTATCATAGTAGGTATGTGCAACCCGGGGTTGCCCACGGTGGCCACATGCAAATGATCCATCTTATCTTTTTGCAACATTTCCAGCCCAAAGAATGTGCAGAAAATCTCTGACTCGATACCTTCCATCCTTGCGCCGTTGGCCAGGATAAGGGCAGCATACACAGAATCGATAGTTGCCTTAGAATTGATGATCATTATCTTCCTCAGCTTCTTTTCCTTTTTTGCCGGGGCTTTTACGGGTGCTTCTACAGTTTCCATGGTTCAGATTTTTAAGTGATTAAATACAGCTTGCTGGCTTGGGAATACCGGCTATACGGGAGGCTTTTTTTAATGGCCCTTCCGGAAACAGAGCGTAGAACTCTTTGATATCTACCACTCCTGATTTACCGATTCTGCGAATAGACAACGCTGTGCCATTCTCCTGTTCCTTCCTCAAATAATTGAGTACTTCAAAATGACGATCGGTCAACTCAATATCCTCTTCAAGAGCAATACCACGTGCTATTTCTTTATCCCACTGGTTCATATCCAGCAAATAACCTTGCTCATTAACTTCTACGGGACGGTTTGCAATTACAGCTTCCATGATCATTTTTGGTTTTATGATGATTATACAGTTTCTAATTTTTCTTCTTCCAGCTCTTTTCCTGCTTTTTGCATCTGAGCGGTAATGAAAGGGATACTATACCCTTTCATCAACATGTTCCAGTAAACCCAGCGGAATCCTAGTTTTCCCCAGTGGTTGACCTTGTTTTCCTTAAGGAGCTTCATTGGCCCGACTCCAGCGAAAGGAAAATTTCCGGGAACTGGCTGGGTAGTATAGTTGAAGTCTATCAGCATAGCTTTGCCGTAGCCTGTTTCCACAAAACAGTTGGCGTGACCATCGAAGTCCTCTTTGAGCGGCTCGCCTTCTAAATACCTCAGGATATTGTCGGTGAGCACCTCAGCCTGGAAGTGGGCAACAGAACCCGCTTTTGACGCCGGTACATTGGTTGCATCTCCAATCACAAACACATTTTCAAAATTGCTGGACTGTAGCGTGTGTTTGTTTGTTGGTACAAAATTGAGATCATCTCCCATACCTGACCTGGCAATCACTTCGTCGCCCATGTTGGTAGGAACTGTCACCAGCAAGTCGAAGGCAACCTCTTTATCGTCCCAGGATACAATCTTTCTATTTTCGTTGTCTACCTTGGCTATGGCAAAATCGGGCACGATGTTGATGCCTTTTTCTTCCAGCAAATGACCTAGTTTGGAAGACGCCACCGGCTTTGTGAAGGCACCGTCGAGCGGTGTCACATAATAAATGTTCACCTTGTCTCGTATTCCTTTTTCGTGGAAATACCAATCGGCAAGGAAGGCAAACTCAAGAGGTGCCACCGGGCATTTAATGGGCATTTCTGTAATATGGATGACCATATCCCCACCCTTCCAGTCACGTAGTTTGTCACGTAAGTTGCGGGATCCTTCGAAGGTATAAAAGTCGAAGACAGACTTATACCACTCGCTGCCCAGCATTCCTTCTACCTCACCAGGTGCAATCTGTGACCCCGTGGCTACAATCAATAGGTCATAGGGAAGAACCGTACCGTCTGCCAGTAGTACCTGATTGTTTTCAGGCTTGATAACGTCAATTGCTTTCTGAATATAGCTGACGCTGGCAGGCAAATAGTCTGTTCTCTCTCTGTATACGTCCTCTTCTTTGTAAATATCAAAAGGAAGAAATAAGAAGCCTGGCTGGTAGTAGTGCTTGTCGAATTGATCCACAATTGTGATGGCCCAATTCTTTAAAGACATTTTCTTCGACAAGTGATTAGCCATCATTGTGCCAGCAGATCCTGCGCCGAGTATGAGAAGATTTTTCATGACTTACTCTTTTTTGGTGGTCAGTGATACTAAGGTACTGCTCGCACAGATGGCGTATACTGACTCTTATCAGTCGAAAAGCTGACCTTTGTGGGAGGCTTGCGATGGGGGGGGGCTGGTGCAGGAAAAAAGGTGGCAAGGCGAAAAAAATAGCAGTTGGTGTTTTTCCAAATCTGCCCCGCTTGTCAACTGCACACCAAAAAATCAATCTACTACCCTACTTGTTAAACAGCTTGCTGCTTGATATCAAAATCATATGAGCACCAGAAAAATGCCTATTACCTGGCGATAAACATAAACTCACTCCCCTGGTCATCTGCTCCAAAAGAGCCAAACCTGGGCGTGGTCTGTAGTTTCTGCATGTACACATTTACTTCCGAAATAGTCAGCAGCCGGTCGCCTCCCCCGCTGGTCTTAAGCGCCTCAAGCATCCTCACAGCAAAAGGCGAGTGACTACCAGGCGTGCCATCGGGCACGTACTCCTTGCTGCCACTGGTTAGGTACTTTCTGGTTCTCAGCGATAGCTTTTTGACGATGAATTCGGAGTTGTCCATTTCCTCGTAAATACTTCTCGATGAAGCCAGCACCGGATCGAACGTGCCACCAAAGCACACATCCATCACCAGCATAATGTGCTGACACTTCACATTGTCGATGATATTTCGGAGTCGGCTATGGCTGATATAACTGTTCTTGCCTGGGTCATTGGCGATAGAATTACGGGCCACCACAAATCCTTCACCAAAGGTTTCGTCGTACTGCCCATGACCTGCAAAAAACACAAAAAGCTGGTCCTGAGGCTTGTAGCTCTTCTGGGCGTACTCCCTCAACGTATTGAACACAAGATCCTGACTGGCGTTTTCGACAATTCTTACTTCAAAGCCGTAACGTTCCTCGAGCTCCTGACCGATCGCTTTGGCATCGTAAATCGGATTGGTAAGATCACTCCAATTGTCGTACTTATCGGTAGCAAATAACACAGCGTAGTCCTTCCTGTCGATGGCGATGGCATCTTTGAGCGCATCCATACCCACAATCACCGACCTGTCGTCCGACACAATGCCTCCATCCACGTTTTCCGCAGTGATCCTGACATAGTTTTGACCATCGGCGAGGTACATGTTCTTCTCAAATTCAGCTGAAGTCGGGCTAAGCAATGGAATATCCATGGTAGCCATAGGGGCTTCATCCAGCGAAGTTAGTACCGAAAGCGTCACCCTTTTCAACGGCACTTTGCTTTGAACGTTGGCCTTGATATCCACCTTGTTCGCCTCACTGTTGGTGTACTCCAGGCGGGGCAGTACCCAATTTACCTCGGGCAGTACCGTGGCCTTGACGGGTTTTGTAAAATCCAGCGATACTTTGTTGGTTCTGTCAACCACCACCTGGCCATTGACTTGCGCTACAGCAAAAAGAACAAATCCAATGACAGCCAAAATTTGCTTTGTCTTCCTCATCGCAGAATTAGTTTTTTGTAAAGTGGTGCTCTGTTGTTGTCGTTAAAGCTCAATCGGTAAAAGAACATACCACTAACTGATCTCTTTTGCTCAACCCCGACGTTCCAGGTAAATTCATACACACCTGGTTTGTACTTGCCGCTGGCCAGGGTGCTAATACGATTGCCATTGATATCGAAAACAGAAAGATCAATATCCACCAACTCGTTGGCATCGCCAGGCAGCAGTACGGGAATCGTCGCCTGTGTGCTTGCAGGATTAGGGTACGCATCACCCAACAGCAGTTGATTGGGGATTACCTGGTTGCCACTGCCCGCAAAGTAGACTTCAAACCTAAAATCACCTTTGCTCAGGTCAACGGTGTGGCTATCTGTGGTTTTCATATCCACCAACTTGCCGCTTTGCTGATCGAGCAGGTAGAGACTGGAGGCTTTGTTTTGCAAAGCCCCCATGTCCCAGGTCAGGTTGGATGGTCCTGCTACTTTATTGGATGACATTGTAAAGCTCCAGGTGTGGTCGCTTTTGGTGGGGACCACGTCGGTGGAGAAGTAAGGGTAGAAATAAGCCTCGTGTGTGGTATACATCTCGCTGTAGTGGATAAAACGAGGGGGTACCATACCGTCGAATTGGTCTTTCAACTCCAGGGCATCTGGGTGCATGCCCACACCGCCTAACACCGTAGTCGTTTGTCCATCACTTAGTTGTAGCGGAAAGAGCCAGGCCATCTCGTCGATATCTGTACTTTCGATCCTGCCCTTACCGGCCAGAATTCTACCATTGGGCTTAGAAGCGATGGGGTCAATGTCCACTGAAGTGGCTTCTTCGGCGAAGACAAAGCCGCCAGAAAATGGCTGAACGACATCTGCAATGACCAATGCCGTGCCATTAAAAAGCCGGATAGGGTCAATACCCGTCTTGTCAGGATTGGCTGCCAGTACCTGTTCCCAGGAAATGGCCACCGTGTAGGGATTCCCGATCAGGTTCCAGCCCTTCAGCAGGGTCATGGGAAACGGTATTGAAGCAGTAGTTTGGCCCGCACCCACATTGATGCTCACTGCGGTTTTGGAATTGAACCAATAGGCTTCTCCTACCCTGACCTGCCCTGTGTTGAAGTTGACATAATCATTGGTGGAATTGCGGTAGCGCACTATTCTCCAGTCGAATTCATGGCGACTCTGGTCAAGGTCGGCAAAGATATTGCTCACCAGTTTATTATCGAGATCATAAGGAATAGTGAATAAGTTCCAGGTCAGGGTGGTGCCACCAAAGCGTTCAAAAGGAAGGGCAGGGCTGGCTGCCTCACCAAAGGATCGTGCAATACTTCCGGCCCTCGACTGCTGATCGCCTTTGGCATCAGTGGCGGTAATTTCAAACTGCACGCCCATTTCATCGAGCATTTCAGGACTGACTGTGAAGGAGTAGTTACCTGGGGATGTTTCAGAAAGTGTTTCAATGTTGAATTCACTTTCCAGCAACCCACGGTGTGTAGCCGTGACAACATAAGGCGCTGTCCCACCTGTGACAGAAATGCTTAGTGTTTGGGAGGTGGTGTTGTCTTGACGGGTCGCAAAGTCTATTGCTCCAATAGCCAGAGGACTTACTGTTGCATCATCAAATGTTGTAACGTTTACTATGTTGGAATACCCGGAAACACCTAGCGCACTCCTGGCCCTCACCCTGAATTGGTAGTTGGTGGTCGGCTGTAATCCTGTAACAACCACTTCTGTAGTTGTTAAAACAAATGGGTTGTATCCTGGAAGCAGGTTTACAAATTCATTGGAGGTAACCTCCAATTGATATTCGGTGGCGCCAGCCACCGCCCCCCAGCTTGCCTTGAAAGTGCCCGGGGTAATGTCTGCACTCGTTGGCTCAAACGCTAACGGATTATCAGGAATATCATTTACTGTAATAGTAATTGTTTCAGAATCAGTCACCAAACCATCCGATACAGTGAAAATTACGGTATAAGTTCCATCCTGTGACTCACCTGGTGTCCAGCTGAAAGTACCTGTAGCTGCATCCAGGGCCATTCCAGCATCCAGCGAGGGCTGATCGAGGCTGAAAATAAGGCTTTGCGCTGAGATATCTGAATCCGTGGCGGATACTGTAAAGGAAAGTGTTGCTAATTCATCAACACTTTTCGCACCAATAGACGCCAGTACAGGAGCGACGTTGACATCAGCCACCGTGACGGCTACAGTTTCTGAAGCCGACAGTAGGCCATCGCTTACAGTAAAAACAACATCATGGCTACCATCCTGAGACTCTGATGGTGTCCAAGCATATGCACCAGTAGTGGCATTGATGGTCATCCCCTTATCAAGCGAGGGCTGATCCAAACTATAGGTTAAATTCTGCGCAGGCAAATCAGAGTCTGAGGCCGCTACCGTAAAGGCGAGCGACACCAGTTCGTCCGCACTTTTTTCACCGATGGTTTGAAGTACGGGCGCCACGTTGATGTTGGCCACGGTGATCGTAATTGTTTCAACATCGGTGGCAACTCCGTCGCTCACGAGCACGTCCACCGTGTATTGTCCATCCTGTGATTCTGAAGGTGTCCAAGTGAAAATCCCAGTGATGGCATCAATTGTCATTCCATGACCCAACGATGTAGCATCCAGGGAATAGCTTAACGCCTGAGCTGGCAAATCTGCATCCGTTGCCGAGGCGGTAAAAGACAAGGGCACTAGCTCATCTACAGCTTTGGAAGTCAAAGCTGCTACAACTGGCGCTTTGTTTATATCCGTTACGGTGATAGTAAAAGTCTCCGAAACAGAAAAAGTGCCATCGGAGATCGAAATCACCACGCTATGGGAACCATCCTGGTCTTCCGCAGGCGTCCAGCTAAAAACCCCGGTAGTGGAATTGATGCTCATTCCTTTCCCTGTCGATGTAGCATCCAGGCTGTAATCTAAGGCTTGCAGGTCAACATCGGAGCCGACAGCAGTAAAAGCAAGTTCAATTTCTTCGTCAATGCTTTTTGCCCCTATAGCAGCCAGTTGCGGAGAGAAATTAACAGGAACGACTATGCCTTCATTGGCTTTTCCACCAGCGCCGGAAATAGAAGTGTAGATGGACAGACCAACGGCATCCGATACGATCCCACCTGTCCCGGTTATCGTGCCTCCGGTTGAGGTAGTAGATTGTTGTGCATAGTTTTGGTTCATTCCCAGCATGACCAAGATAAAAGTATAGATAGCTATATTCCTTATGCGTATCATTCTTGTTCCTTACGTCTATTTGTTACTTCCTGCTTATAGAAATTCATAATTCTTCCCTTTAAAAAGACCTCACGGCTCGCACAGCCTCAGGAGTACTTGCTGAAATCGTCTTCATCGTAGAAAGCTGTTCCCCATTAGACATATTTTGAATCCATGCTTCAAAGCTATTTTTCTCAGTCGAACTCCAGTAGCGTCTATCATTTACAAAGGCAGTTCCTCCGTTCTCTAAAGCGGAAGCATTAATTAAAGATCTACTTAGGTACAGTAGGTTGAGTTCATCTTTACTTGGCAGATACCAGTCAGTATAGCCGTTCAAATTCAAGTCAACACAAAGCCTGGCGGCAATTCCAGCAGTCGCACACCCGGCTACAATATCTAATGTATTTTGCATACCGGTTCCAATAGCAACACCATCGGCTCCAGCAATAGTTGTCCCCAAACAACCCCACAAAGCAAGATTGGACTGGTCAGTAACAGCTACAATAATGCCGTGCTGCTGATTAGCATCATAGCCTGGATCGCCTGACTGGAGAACATAGGCCACCACACCTCCAAAAACGTAATCTCCTATTTGAATAGGAATTGACCCAGCCTCCTTTAAGCTCTTAATAAGATAATTAAGTTGATCTTCCAGGTCGTCCACATAAGCTCTAGTAGCGGCATCTTGATCATTTAAAGGATCAGCTATATTACCCAGTAATTGATTATTACCATTCAAGTCATTAGCTGGCGCAGAAAATCCGCTGAGGGGAATATTTACTTTGTCCAAATCTGCGTCCATAATCGATCCATTGGCTATTTCATCACTGCCAACAGCGCTCATGGCCAGATCAGATGCTGTTAAACTGTTATCCAAAATTTCCGGGCTTCCTACTGCACCGGAAGAAATAGTAACCAAGCCACTATTGGAAATAGTCATATCGTCGCCCACTATTTTATTGGAAGATGCTCCTGAAGAATTACCAATTAATACTTTACCGTCTTCCAGCAACACTCCCTCCGCATTATTGGTATAAAGCGCATAGGGTACACTTAAGAATTGGGTTGTGCCAGAAATGGTATAATTACTGCCTCCTGCTGGATCAATTTCTCTTTTAAGGAAATACTTATCACCCAGCCAATTGATTGCTGTGAAATTATCTGAACTGCTTCCTGTGCCAATTTTGACCGTAAAAATTCCGTTGCCGTCTGTTGTTGCATTATGGGTCTCAACATAGACGATGCTTCCGGTCGCTGTAGTTTTGATGATACTAATACGCAAGCTTATAGTACTATTGGCAACAACTACATTGTTTGCGTTACGTACCAAACCCTGATAACTAATTGCACCGGGTACTTGAGCTTGGATAGTAACTAAAGCAAACATTAGTAACACGCTGACACTTATTTTTTTCATCAATAAAAAATTAGAATTCGTCAATCCTTCAAACACCTAACTGAGTTGCCATAATTTTTTGTGATACTAGCAGAAGCAGAAAAACCAGTGCTTGTCAAAGACATAGTCTTTACAAATCCACCTAAATCATCGGACATACTAAAATTGCCACTGCTACCAATCCCAGAAAAGGATCCATTGCTATTTCTTGACCCACCAGGCAACCCTCTGAATCTAAACTCATCAGTAGCGCCAGCGTTTGGAGCTGGCCAATAATTGGTGCCCTTTTGCCTTAGCTTATTTGATCGCTCAACTTCGGTACCTCCCAAGAAAGAAATTAGTGTGTTCCAATCGGACAAACTTGGAACATGCCAACCAGTTGGGCAGACGTTCTTGTTACCATTGCTGGAAGGATCGATAGCAAACCAATTGTAAAGCGCCCCATAATTTGCATAGGATGCCTGGTCATTTTCATACCAGCTATATCCCGGAGAGCTTAAATTCTGCCAAGCGTTATTTTCGGAAACTAAGGTGATTTCAGTCCCATCGTTGTATTTTGTAGTGGCGAGATTTCGATCAAACCAGGTTTGGGTACCTATAGTAACACTACTATAAACGTTGCCATCAACGTCTTTGGTAGCATACCCCTGTGCCAACTTCAATGAAATTAACTTTTCCTCTAAGGCATCTACATATGCTTTAGTTGCAACTTCCTGATCTCCAACCTGCTCTCTCAAATTGCTGATCTGCTGATTACCAAAATCCATTGAGGCTGTTGGGTCACCGAAACCACTTAGAGGAATAGCACTTTTGTTCAGGTCTTCGTTACGTATTGTACCGTCTAAAATCTCGTCACTTGTCACGGATCCGGTGGCCAGGTCATCCGCCAAAAGGCTGTTGTCTATCACTTGAGCACTGTTTACTATGTCACTCCCAATGACTATGCTGCCCGTATTGGTTATGGTTGCATCCCCTGTCATCACTACTGATGTTGCTTGATTTGAACTGTTGCCAACGAGCAAATGGCCATCAGACACTACTAACGTTTCGGTTGTTTTCGCATAAAAGGCAAAGGGCACGCTTTGTAACTCGTTTATGCTGGTGAGCGAGTAACTGGTTGCACCGGTTGGATCAATCTCTGCCTTCACAAAAAATGGCCCCATCGACCAATCAATATCAGAGAGATTATCCGTTGTGGCCCCACTACCTATGACCACTGATACAAATCCACTTTTGCTTGTCGACGTCGAATGTGTTTCAGTGTAGGTTATGCTTCCTGATTCATTGCCCTGCACAATACTTATTCTCAAACCAAGGTTGGCATTACTGAGAATGTTATTACCGGCATCCCGCACCACCATCTGATAAGGGAACTTCTCAGGGGTTTGAGCTCGAAGGCCATACCCTGATAATAAAATGATGATATATAAAAATCTTCTGACCATTATTTAACTCTTATACCTTAATTATCAAAAAGCTCGAACAGCCCGTACGTTAAGATTAGTTACACTTTTATCTGGGGCTACCGCTTGACCATTGCTAAGGTCCTGACCCCAGGCTAGCAGCCCTCCGTTTTCAGTGGAGCTCCAGTAGTATTCATCTGCTAAGGTGGCTCCACCACTAGCTATTGCCATTTTATTGAGATATAGTATGTTCAACTCCTCTTTACTTGGAAGATACCAGTCTGAATATCCGTTCAAAGTCAAATCATGACAAAGTCTAGCAGCAATTCCTGGAGTTGCACAATCGTAAATAATATCAAGGGTATTTTGGCTGCCAGTGCCAATATCGGATCTTTCCGCTCCTCTGATCCCTGTGCCGCTGCAACCCCATTCTGCACCCGAACTTTGATCTGAAAGCGCTACGACTAAACCGTGTTCTGAATCAGGATCGTAACCAGGGTCACCGGTTTGGAGCACATAAGCTATCACTCCTCCAAGAGCCAAATCGCCAACAGCATAAGTACCAGGAGCAATGATTTCTGGCTCGTTATCCTTTAGACATCGCACATTCCTACCCAGTCGCTTGTTGCCATTTGAACGGACGAGATCATCACTATTCGTATCCATGCCCCATGCCCAGTTTCCACTGATGTGCAAACTTTCAGTATTGGAATGTAAGCTTCCAGCTATTCCTATGTTTTGAAAAGCGCCAGAACCCACCCTTAGCCCGCCAGGAGTATAGCCAAATCCAGAAGAATTAGTTGCTCCTGTATTTGGACTTGACCAATTGGTTGTACCTTGTTCTTTAAGCTTCCCTCCTGCCACATCCAGGCCTCCCAAACTTTCCTCTAATATTGAAAACTCAAGATCTGTAGGGATATGCCATCCAGTAGGGCAAAGTTTTTCGGAAGCGACCGCATACCAATTGTACAGAGCTCCATAAGGGTCCCCGTTTGTGCCTTCGTTATTGTCGTACCAGCAATAACCAGGATTATCATACGTCCCCCAATCAGCATCTTCAGTAATCAGCGTGATATCTGATCCATCGTTATACTTAGTGGATCTTAAATTTTCCGCCATCCAGGCTTGACTGCCAATTTCAACCACGCTGTATTTGTTACCTTCAAAATCGGTTAGTATATAGCTGCCAGCAGATATTAATTCATTTTCCAACTGCATCAACCTCAGCTCTAAGGCATCCACATAAGCCTTCGTAGCAGCATCCTGAGTGGAAACAGGGTCCTTTACATTGGTGAAAGTTTTACCCCCCAGATCTACTGCCGATGTTGCAGGACCAAATCCACTAAGTGGAATGGCTGCTTTATTGAGGTCTATATTGCCAACTGTGCCATCGGCTATTTCATCTGTGGTCACGGAACCTGGTGCAAGGTCATCTGCTGTAAGGCTATTGTCAACAACTTCGTTGCTTCCAATAGCACCGTCGCTGATGCTTAGGTATCCTGCATTGGTAATAGTAGCGTCACCAGAAAGCGTTACTTCTGCGCCTTTCCCGCTGGTGTTTCCTATAAATAATTTTCCATCAGTGAGAGGAATATTTTTGGCTGCTTTGGAATGTAATGCGTATGGAACACTGAGGAGTTGGTCTACACCAGACATGGAATACGTGGCGCCACCACCTGGATCAATCGCTCTTTCCAGAAAAAATGGGCCAACCTGCCAATTTATCGCAGAGAAATCATCAGAGCTGCTGCCACCACCTACTTTTAAGCTAATCAGCCCGTTGGCATCGGTGCTTACTGTGTGGGTTTCGGTATAGACAACAGTGCCCGTGGCTGTCCCTTGCAAAATCTTCATTCGGACTCCTACTTGAGAATTGGTGATAATCTGGTTTGATGAATTCCGCACGACTGCCTGATAGCTAAAATTTTCAGGTGCCTGTCCGAAAGCGGATTTGACGATGAAAAACAAAAGAAGAAGGGCTATGTACTTTGTCTTGATCATTTGTAAGTAAATCTATATCTCATTCTTTTTTTACCTGGTCGGTGAAATTGGATCCCCTATCTTCTCTTCAGGAGCCTCGGCCCCACTTTGCGACACTATATACCCCACCCCTCCCAGCAAAGCCAAGCCCAATCCTGCCTTCATGATCAGTGGCACTTTACGCTTCACAATAAAATCCATCGTATAAACCACCTCATCCCTGTTCCGGCTGTCGCTGATTTTAAAGCGGTAGCGGCCAGGCTTTACGTCGTTTGGAATGATGATGGTGGTGTTGCCCACATTGGGGCGTTCGTCAAACACCTTGATCTTGTTATCCTCTTCGTAGAGTTCGAACAGCAGCACATTGTCGCCACGCCCGCCTGTCCAGGTGACGTCGTAGGGCTTGCCCCGCTTCAGCACTTTGTAATCGTCGAAGTTGTCGAGGGCAATGAAGGGCACATAGATATTGCCTTTTAGCTCGAGGCTTATATCCCCTGCAAAGCCGTCGCCCAACTCTTCTTTGGCATTCCAGGTGATGGTTTTGTTACCGCCGACGGCCAGGTCAACACCCACATCGCCACTCACCTGCGCCAGTGGCTGTATGTAGTTATCGGAAGAAGCGTACAGGTAAAGGGAATACTTCCTATCCAGCCGGTCGTCGTTCAGGTTGTACCTGAGCACCACTTTGCCATCGGGCTGCAGGGCCATTTGAGTGATGACAACGTCCTGAGCGTTTGAAGTAAAAACAGTGAATAAGTTACCCAACAAGAAACTGACCACCCGCTTTGCGGATGAACCAGTCATCATGCCAGACATATGAGGCGGTTGACAACGCTTGAATGACTTTGGAAGTTGTTGGATCATAGCTATTGAAGGTGGTGATTCAAAACTAGTCCCATAGCTGTTGTCAGAAATCGAACGCCTGTTACCAGTGACATCCGTCAGACATCCAAAAGTGCTCAATACTAGCTACTTCTACTGTCGATTTTGCGTCATCTTCTGTCAATATTCAGTCAAGACCAGGTTATTGCGGCGAAAAAAGAGAAAGGCAGGGGGTGGGTTTGCGGAGACAGGCTAGCCTGGCTGGTAAAAGTGAAACCGGTAAATGAAGTCTCTTATGGTGGTTACGATAGGCTCAAGTGCTTCTTAATCTGCCCCACTCTCGAACTAGCCACGGGCAGTTTCATCCCGCCAGTGAGTACAACTTCCGGCGTGTCTGAGAAAAGAAACTCGTCCACATCATTGAGATTCACGATGCACTTCCTGTGGATACGGATAAACTTCTTTCCAGGCAAGGCCTGCTCCATCGCTTTCATGGAACCTCTAAGCACGTACGATTCCTGGGTTCTCGTGTGGAGCCTCACGCAGTAGTCGTCGGCCTCTACCCAGCGAATATCGTCGAGTGCCACGACCCTGCTGCGGTTGCCAGTTTTGACAATAATGAACTGAGTAGCATCGTCGTATTGTTGGGCTTTCAGCTCCTCATACAACGACTGATTGCTAACCTTCATGGAGCTTAGCTCTTTCACCGTTAGCTCCAGCGTCTGTATGTTCACAAAAAAATGAAGCGTTATAATCAGGGAGGTGTAAGCCAAAAGAAAAATGGGGCCTTTTTGGAAAGTGTAGAACGTAAGCCCGCCAATAAATCGATCGATTGTGGCGGCCCCACCTTGAAAGAACACTTCTTCCAGCGCTATGAGAACAATGCAGACCAAAAGAATACCAAACACCCACCCAAGATAGATAAGTGTCTGACTTTTGTAGTCTCCCCCTTTGTCAAATGGATGCCGCAGGGCGAATACAATCAATGGGATTCCAGCCAGCGCCCAGATCAGCCAGCTTTTAAGGTGGCCAATGGTCAAATCAAGCAGCGTAATATTAGCGTTAGGGAAAAGGTTATACCTCTGAAGGTAATAATATTGCTGCGCACCCTCGAAAACGATAAGCGCAGCTATAATTCCAGCGATTATCAATACCGGCTTTATCCAGTTACTTCCTGAAATGGCATTATCGTATGACACCATATCTTCTTTTGAGACTTGTCAGGTTGGGTTTCAATGATCTTCTAAACTAGTCAATTGGATTTAAAAAAAATTGCGAAGCCTGACATTACGACCCCACGCCGAAAGTCACAAACCGCATTTTCTGTTTATTTTTGAGTATGGAGCAAATTTGCCTGGCACCTCCGGCGATAACGGTATCGTTGCTTGTGTTGGCCATTTGGTTGATAGCTCAATTTCCAAAAAGCTTAATGCTTCAAAAATGGTCTAATAAGCCTCCTTCATTTATCGATCACAGCCTTATCGCCACACCAAAAGTAGGATAAGCCTTCTTTTCTGATGGCGAATAGTTCATCGTGACATTGTAAAACACAGACCTATCTTTGTCCAAATTTTTTCGAATCACCCCAAACCCCAAATGTACAAGGTGTGCATCAAATCGGTCGTCATATACTGTGTCGTCTGAAACTTTCACCTTGTAGAAATCGTGGCTGTACAACGGCTGGATAACGAGCGTATTTGTTTCAGTAACGTCAAAACTAAAAGGAATACCGCCGACCAGCTGGGCAAATGTGGCTGTGCCATTTTCTACTTTGTCGGTGGAGGCGGCAAAGCCCGCACCACCATAAAGTGACAGATGAAAAACACCTTCATTAGGTAAAAGCGCATACTTGGCGAAACCGCTGAGTCCGGCACTAAAAAGGCCCAGGCCAAAAGAACCACCCACATCCAGCCGCTCTGCCAGGCCATACTGTGCCTGAATATTGATCCACGGCGCAGGCACTTTGAAGGGATTTAGCTTAACTGTTTGTGAGGCTGAGTCGGTGGTGTAAGAGGGAACCACATTGTAGGAAATGCCAATGGCACCATCGAATTCTTTCTTCCCAGCCGTTTTTCCATCCTGAAAGAGCACACCTGTACTCACACATCCGGTGCATAGCCCACCAAATAGCAGCATTAAAAAAATCAGTTTTCATAAGTCTAAAAAGTTGTACGAACAGAAATGTATTATGCATTATTCATGCCAGTTTGGCTCCCGGCCAGCAGCGGCTAAATCAGTTGGTTTGAATATTTATTGAGCTATATTGAGTCGGCTTTTATCAACTATCTAAACACCCCCAATGAAATTTGCTCTCACCTTTATCGCCTTTCTTGCCATCACATCAGCTCCCCTGTTCAGCCAAACGGCCGACGAAATTGTAGACGTTACCAAAGTATTTCTGAAAACGCTGAGCGCAGAAGAGCTGGAGCAGATTAGCTTACCGTTCGACGATCCGGGCCGGGAAAAATGGACGAATCTGCCTGTTGGCCTGGTGCCGAGGCCAGGCAAGCGATATGGCGACCTCTCAGAGGCAAGTATGCTTCAGTTTCACCGGGTGTTAACGACCTTGTTCAGCTCGCAGGGCTACCTCAAAGTCACCAGCATTATGAAGCTGGACGATGTCCTGAATATGGTATACGACTCCACTTTCAGCAGGGGGAAAATATCCAAAGAAGGGCTGGCGCAAATCAAGAAACTCGATTGGGAATACGGCAATTACTATATTTCTGTGTGGGGCACTCCCGACATAAAAGAACCCTGGGGGCTCAATTTGGGTGGTCATCACATCGCCATCAGCCTGTCGATGGCCGATGGTAGATATTCACTTACCCCGCTCTTTATCGGCACTGATCCTGCCGAGGTACGTATTACCAAATACGCCGGTTTGCGGGTATTGAGCAAAGAAGAAGACTATGGCTTTCTGCTGATCAACGCTTTGACTGAACAGCAAAAGAAAGTGGCTACATTAAGCCAAAAGGTACCCGGCGACATTATCACCAGCCCCAGCGGGCCGAAAAGAATTGACGACTACTACGGTATAAAAGCCTCCGACATGAACAAGGAACAAAAAGGGCTACTTGAATGGCTTATCAAAGAATATGTCGATAACCTGGAGCATGACGGTGCAAAGAGGGCTTATGACAAGCTGCTTAAGACTGGGATCGATAATATCTACTTCGCCTGGATAGGAAGCTATGAGGCGAGAAGCCCGCATTACTATATCATCAATGGCCCCGACTTCATGATCGAGTACGACAACGTGGGTTTTGACAACGACGGCAACCATATCCATGCCATCTGGAGGGAAAAAGGAGCCGATTTTGGGGAGGACATTCTCAAGGCGCACTATTTGGGCCACAAGCACTAAACAGAGGCATTTCCAAGTGCACTTGATTGTGCATGAGGATTTCCTATTTCACGGTTTTCTTCGGAAATACCTGCTACCTTTCGAACATGACCACCTACATCTCCATCCTCAGAGGCATCAACGTCAGCGGGCACAAGCCGGTGCCCATGAAAGAGCTGCAGACGCTGTATGAGTCATTGGGATACGAACAAGTGAAGACCTATATACAGAGCGGCAACGTGGCTTTTGCAACAAGCGAACAACAACAAACGCTGGTCAAAGGAAATATCGAAAAAGCCATCAGCCAACACTTTGGTTTCGATGTACCCGTCCTTGTTCGAACCAAAGCGGACGTACAAAAAGTGATTGAAGAAAATCCTTTTCTTAATGAGAAAGGCATCGAACTTGACAAACTACATGTGACCTTCCTTGACCAGTTGCCAAAGCAGGAGAACGTGGATAAACTGCTGACCTACGACTACGCCCCGGATCGCTTCGTGTTGACGGGAAAAGAAGTGTACGTATACTGCCCCAACGGCTATGGCCGAACAAAGATCAACATTACCTTTTTTGAATCTAAACTGAAGGTTGGGGCTACTACCAGAAACTGGAAGACAGTGAATGTGCTGGCTGAAATGGTCGGGATTAAAAAAGCTTAACAGACTTTGCCAGCTATTCCATTTCCCTGACCGTTACCGGTTCGCCGTTGGGCAAAGCCTCATACATCACATACTTCTTCCCATCTTCCTCCGTCATTCGCACAGCGAGTATAGTGTCGCCCTGTTTCACCTGCACCTTTTTCCAGTCAGGCACCAGTGTTTTGAGAGTCAGGTTATGCCCATACCACTTCGGATCAAGGGTATGTGTAAGGTTCACTACGATAGTGCTGCCATCAATCTTTGTGCTCACTTTCGCAGCCATGCGTTCTCTTATGTATTGCGTTACCTCCACAAACGGAGCCACCCATACGTAGTCTTTTTTAGCCGCCACGTACTCAAAGTATTCCCGTAGCTGCTCTTTAGGTTTGGCCTCCCAGCCAACACCCTCTACGCCGTGAAACACCAGCACCAGCCAGGTGTCATTGCGGGCGGCGGTAGTGTCCACCCACGACTTCATCAGCTCCATGGGCGTTTTAGACAAAGGCCCCCGCTGCCACTGCACATACTCCTTCCCGTCTTTTCCTTCAGCCGGCGACTCCTTCGCACCCCTGTTGAGCTCAGCCAGAAAGGGCTCAGGCATCCGGTTACGGGCCGATTCGTATACGCTAAGCACATATTCCATGGCGTGCTCATTCTCAGTGCCATAAGGCCCTTCAGCTGAAAAAATGTAGTCTTCACCTATCTGATTTTCAATCTCTTCCTTACTCTTTTCCAACTCGTACAATATGTTGGCCTCATCGAGGATGGCCAACCGGGGATGGGTAACCGTATGGCTGGCAATCTCATGCCCATTGGCGGCGTATTGACGGTACAGTTCCCAGGTGGTAGTATCGTTACCCTCTCTATAGCTGGTAGGTGGCCCTACCTTCCTGAGCTCACCAGCTCTGATCTTCGCATACCCTTCTTCGATGATTTCAATGGACTTGTCTACGTTTTCGGCGTCGACTGCCGCTCCAGCTCTGGTGTGATAATCGAGGCCGCCCTCATAACCCAGAAAGCCAATGGCAGAAGCTCGTTCAAGCAGATTGTCCTTGTTGGTTGGTATTTTGGCAGTTTCCGCAATGATCTCCTCTCCCGGCCTGCCGATAAAGGTGCCCCGGTACTGCGACTCAGGTATTTTGCCAGTGATGATGTAAAACGTGCCCTTCATGCCAAGCGAGTCGAGCATAGGCATGGCTATAGTGAACTGGTGGATGGTGCCATCATCGAATGTGAGAGAAACAGCTCCGGTTTTGTCTTGGTACCATTTGGCAACTTCTGTCTTTCCGATATCGGCATCCAACGATGGCTGACAAGAAGTTAAAATCGATACAATTGTAAAGGTAGCGAGGATGTGGTTCAGGTGTATTCTTTTCATCATAACATCAAATAACTACAAACTATGCCCCTTCTCCAACCAAGGTTACACCACTGGAAAACATTGAAACCTGACCTAACAAATTACTCCAAAATCGCCTGATACACCAGCGCTCTCAGCTTGGCCTGATCGTCCAGTCCAGCAGTCGGAATAAGTTGCTTGAAGTAAACCACTACCAACTCCTCTTTGGGGTCGACCCAGTAAGTTGAGCCATAGGCACCACCCCAACCATATTCGCCAACCGACCCGGGGATACCTCTTTCGCCTAAATCTTCCACGACGTAAAACCCGAGACCAAACCCTTGCCCGTCCCGAAACTCAATATCGCCTGTATGACTCACCGTCATCAGCTCAACGGTTTTTGGTGAAAGAATTCGTGTGCCATCGAGCTCACCTCCATTCAGCGTCATTTGAAGAAACTTCGCATAGTTGTCGGCTGTGCTCAACAAACCGGCTCCTCCCGAAAAGCTTGTTCTGGGCCCGTCCACATAGGCTCCCTGGCTTACCATGGTGCCGGTTACCGGTGACTTCTCTATTGGCTTGTCCTGAGACGCTGAATAAGCCGTTGCGAGCTTGCCCACCTTGTTCTTCGGTAGATAAAAGTGCGTATCATTCATTCCCAGCGGATCGGTAATCCTTGTCTTGATAAACTGATCCAGCGGCATTCCCGAAGCCTTTTCCACCACTGCACCAAGGATATCTGTGTTGTAGCCGTAAACAAATTTCTCCCCTGGCTGAGCATCCATAGGCAGTGAAGCCATTTTGGCAATAGTGGCACCAACAGACTCTTCCCTGTGGGCAAAATACCATCCCGTGATGCCTGCCTCTTCCCATTTATCTTTGGCAGGCCCGCCACCATAACCAATGCCTGCTGTGTGAGTGAGCAAATCCCTCAGCGTGATTTGCCTTTTTGCCGGCACAATCTCATACACACCATCTTCTTTGGCCACAGCAACCGTGGTCTCTTCAAACTCGGGTATGTATTTGCTTACGTTATCGTTTATCAAAAGCTTTCCTTCCTCCTGAAGCATCATGATCGAAACGCTAACAAGGGCCTTGGTTTGCGATGCGATTCGAAAAATAGCATCCTTAGGCATCACAGATTTGGACTCGATGTCCCTCAAGCCAAACGCTTCATGGTACACCACTTTTCCCTTGCGCATCACCAAAATAACATTGCCAGACATCTTTTTATCGTCTGCATACTGCCTGAAAACAGCACTGAGGCGCTGGAGTCTGTCCGATGACATGCCCACCTCTTCGGGTTTGGCAGTCGGCAGCGTTTGCGCATGGAGGTGGTGAAGTCCGACAAAAAGGACTAGCAGGGCAATAGAAATGCGTAAGAGTAGTTTATTTTTCATGGAAAAGTAGGTTTTAAAAGGGGTGATTATAACTATTATTCGAATGAATTCAAACGAGTAAATGGGTGAAGTCCCGCCACGCACAGGATAAAGTCAGTGATATTCCTTATTTTTATAAAACACCCTCAATGGTATGAAAAGGAAAAGTTTGTTCATCGGTTTTGTTGTCCTCGTTACCAGCGTCGGCTGCAACAGAACGGAGGAACCACCAAAAGACCCATTGGCTGGCTATACGTCGACCTACGAAATTATTCAGGGAGAAATCTGGGACGCATCCTGCGTAAGCTGTCACTCGCCCGGCACCACCTTT
Source organism: Imperialibacter sp. (assembly GCF_040222385.1). GTDB lineage: Bacteria > Bacteroidota > Bacteroidia > Cytophagales > Cyclobacteriaceae > Imperialibacter. Next base: position 199,756 of record NZ_JAVKDF010000039.1, on the reverse strand, counting down.
GCCAAGCAATCGGATCTGATCCTTTCGGCAGAGGAGTCGTACGAACAGCTCATCAACAGAGCCCCTAACAATGCAGCAGCCAAAGCCGATGGTTTGCAACTAGTTGGCGACAAAGGCATTGAAAGTCTGTACAAGAGCTTCCTTTGGGAAAAAATCAATGTGCATGATCAGGAGCATTTTTACCAGGATCACCCGCAATATGGATCTCTTATGCCACTTGGAGGTGTGCTGACCAACGGTGAGCTTGAGTTTATCAGGCAGTGGATCATTAATGGCGCTCCGAAAGACGGAGAAATCGTTGACCGGTCGATTCTCAACGACACCACTACTTTTGAAGTGCTTCCTTTTGAGCCGCTGGCATTGCCTACGGAAGGCATTCAGTTCCATCTCGGGCCTTTTGATGTGCCAGCTAATACAGACAGGGAAATGTTCTCTTATAAGCTGCTCAACAACCCGGAACCCATTTTCATCAAAGAGGTGGAGTTCAGCATGAGGCCTGGCAGCCACCATTTTATCCTTTACAACTACACGAACAACATCCCGGAGCTCTTCGTGCCCAAGTCCGATTATATCCGGGACGTGTATGATGCCAAAGGAGAATATGTTATCTCAACTTTGCTGGTCATGGCCTATCATCAGTTCGTCACCGGCACGCAGTGGCCCCGCATGCGTTATGCATTTCCGGAGGGAGTGGCTTTGAAGGTGCCCGCCAACTCCGGCTTCGATATGAACAGCCACTACGCCAACAAAACTAATGACGTGGTTGTTGGCGAGGTGTATGCCAATATTCACACAACAAAAGAGGAAGAGGTGGTGCACATAGCCGAAATCCTCAACCTGAACAACGACAACATCAATATACCTGCAAAGACGAAAACGAGCCTTACCAAAGAGTTTCGCTTTGATGAGGAGAGAACAATCTTCCAGCTTTGGTCGCACGCACACAGCCACATGACCGAGTTCCGGGTGTATGCCATAGGCGGCGAAAACGACGGCAAGCTGGTTTACATCTCCTACGACTGGGAGCATCCACCAATTCTGCAACTGGATCCGCCGCTGGTGATTCCGGCTAAAGGTGGCCTGAAACTTGTGACTACTTATGACAACCAGGAAAATCGTAGCCTGCATTTCGGACTCAGAAGCACCGATGAAATGATGATTCTGTTTGGAGCTTATTACAAAGAATAGACTGTGCCTTTAAAAGTATATCTTCTCATCTTATTACTACCCTTTTCGCATTTATGCCGGGGGCAGATTGAAGTCGACACTTCTTTTAGGTCCATTTCACTGAAGCTAACATTGGGTGATGGATACAGGTCCTTGACCTTTCGGAAAAACGGTGAGTCAGACACGGCAATTTTTCTAAATTACTTCGTTAGTAAAAACACCCAGGGCAAGACAAACCTGTCCGACGAAATACCTAACATCCGCACACTTTGGGACAGTGCTGCACAGCTCATCCCTATTCGCTTAACATCGGCAAACATTGGCTATCCGCTGGAATACGACGACGTGCTCCAAAACCAAATAGCCGCCTTCAATGCTTCCAGTGAGTGGAAAGCGCATGTGAACAAAAATGGAAAGAAGCTGGATTATAAATTGATCAGACAGGTCATGATCGATCATCATGTTTATGGCCCGTTTGAAGATTTACTTTCCGACTACGGCTATACGCTGACTGATCTTTCGACGGAAAAGCATGGATTCGTGACTAACGAAAAACTAAAAGAGCTGGGCAGAAGCCCAGATGAGGTAATCCCTGTGCCTTATATGGTTTGGCTGGCCATTTCAATACAATAGATTTATTTACACAAAAAGGAATATGTTCGGTAGCGAAATACTATATTTCTCTAAAAAATATACTGTACTGAATAATTAATTCACAACAAGATCACTCTCAAATTGATTTTCAGTAGCTAATTTACCAACCGAAAAACTTCATCATTATGCAACGTTTATTAAAACAATTTTTTGCTTGCTCTGCTATTTTTTACCTTTTGACTGCCTGCGGGGGCTCAGGCCCTGCCGCCAGAAAAGACGACTTTAGCAGCCCCAAGAATCTCTATGTAGATTATATTTCCTCTTTCACGGGTGGCGTGATTTCACGCACCTCATCTATCCGAATCCGACTCGCCAAATCCGCTGGAGATTCGCTGGCAGGCAAGGCAGTTGAAGATTCCTTCTTTAAGTTCTCGCCGTCTATGAAGGGGACGGCCCTTTGGGAAGATAACCGTACAATTGTGTACACTCCATCTGAATATCTCCCCAGCAACACCAAATACGAGGCTGTTTTCAGTTTGGGCAAAGTGCTCAAGGATGTGCCCGGCGACAGAAGTGAGTTTAAGTTCACCTTTCAAACACTCATCCAAAATTTTGATGGAATAGTTAACAACCTCCAGCCCTACGACAAAAAAGATCTTAAGAGAATGAGGATCGACGGCCAGGTGCAAACCGCTGATTTTGCCGATATTGAGAACGTAGAGAAAGTGTTGAAAGCCACCCAGGGTGGTAAAGACCTGAAGATTACCTGGAAACACGGCGATAACAACACACACAGTTTTGTTGTAGAAGAAGTTGTCCGATCTGAAAAGGAAAGTGCTGTAACCCTGGCTTTCAATGGTGCCTCGATTGGTGCTGAAAAGTCGGAAGAACAGGAGGTGAAGGTGCCTTCGCTGAGCGATTTCTCAGTACAGTCGAGTAAATTTGTGACCGGAGCTGAGGACTACATCTCCATCTTGTTTTCGGATCCACTGGATGACAAGCAAGCACTTCAGGGGCTGATCCAACTAGCTGGCAACAGCAACAGACATCGGACAGTTATCAGCTTGAATGAACTAAAAATTTACCCTACCTCTACTCTTCAGGGGTCAGTAGAAGTCACCGTTCACAGCTCCCTCAAAAACATAGCTGGTTACAACCTGAAGCAAGACTACAGCACAAGCCTGGAAATGGTGCAGGTCAAACCAGAGATTCGACTGGTCGACGACTCTGGAAAATCCATTCTGCCCAGTACAAATGGAGTCATACTGCCTTTTGAAGCGGTTGGGCTAAGCGCCGTCGACGTCACCGTTACCCGGGTGTTTGAGGACAACATGCTGCAATACCTGCAAACAAACAACATGGGTGGCCGCTACGAGCTTCGAAGAGTAGGCCGCCCCGTCACCCAAACTGTTATCCAGCTCAACAACTCTGGCGTAACAAACCTCAACAAATGGAACCGGTTCACACTTAATCTTGAGGAAATTATTAAGACTGCTCCCGGGGCGGTTTATGAAATAAAGATAGGCTTCCGCAAAAAATATTCTCTCTACTTCTGTACTGCTGAAGGTGGCGCTATTGAAGAAATGGATGATATAGAGGAAGACTGGGGAGCGGAAGAGGAAGAGTCGTATTGGGACGGCTATGAGGACTATTACAACGACGACTACCGCTATGAAGACCGGGATAACCCATGCACCAGTTCGTACTACGGAGATCGCCGTTCCATCAGAAAGGTGCTTTTCTCTTCAGACCTGGGGCTGATTGCCAAGAAAAGAGACGATGGTAACCTGCATGTGTTTGCTACTAACCTGGTGAACGTTCAGCCCATGTCCGGCGTCGACGTGAAAGCCTATGATTACCAGCAGCAGCTGCTTAGCTCAGGCCAAACTGATGGAGATGGCAAAGTGATCTTACAAGGCAAGGGGAATCCTTTCGTTATTATCGCCAAAAAAGACAATCAGGTAGGCTACCTGAAAATTGACGATGGCAGCTCCCTGTCACTCAGTAATTTTGATGTCACTGGCGAGCGGATTCAAAACGGACTCAAAGGTTTCATATATGGCGAACGTGGTGTTTGGCGACCGGCCGACACCCTGCATCTTGGGTTTATTCTGGAAGACATTGAGGAGACGCTCCCCTCGGCGCATCCTGTGATTATGGAGCTGTGGAATCCCATGGGGCAGCTTTACTCCCGCAAGGTGAGCTCTCAGCCGGTGGGTGACATGTATCGCTTTGACCTGCTCACAGACAAGGACGCCCCTACGGGAAACTGGTTAGCCAAAGCCAAAGTAGGCGGTGCCACCTTCAGCAAACAGATAAAAATAGAAACCATCAAGCCCAACAGGCTTAAAATAGAGCTTAATTTCAACAAAAGCGTGTTCACCTCCTCCGACCAGCAAGCATCCGGCGACCTGAACGTGCGCTGGTTGAGCGGTGCCAAGGCAGGCAACCTGAAGGCGGAATTCGAACTGGTTTTGTCTCCTATTAAAACCACTTTCAAAAAATACCCTAACTACAGCTTCGACGACCTCTCCAAGGATTTCTACTCAGAGCGGGAAATGGTGTACGAAGGCAGGGTGAATGCTGAAGGATATTCCCGGATCAACATCAATTTGGGAGAGCCGAACAATGCGCCTGGTGCTCTCAATGCCAGGTTCCTCGGCAAGGTATATGAAGAAGGGGGCGATTTCAGTATCAGCAATGTCAGCATGCCTTACTATCCGTACTCAACCTTTGTGGGCGTGAAAACTCCTGAAGGCGACAAAAGAGGCATTATCCTTACCGATAAAGACCACGCCATCCGCATCGCATCGGTCGATGCCGACGGCAATCCCATCAACCGACGCAATGTGAAGGTACAGCTCTTTAAGCTGGACTGGAAATGGTGGTGGGACAATTCCTATGACGCCATTAGCAACTATGTGGGCCGTTCGTACCGTGACCCTATCAAAGAAGGCTTTATAGACACCAACAACGGTGAGGGCTCCTGGAACCTTCGGATAGACTATCCACAATGGGGCCGGTATTTCGTGCGGGTGGAAGATCCTATCTCAGGGCACTCGGCTGGTCAGGTGGTGTACATCGACTGGCCAGGCTGGGCCGGCAAAGGCAAAAGAGGTGAGTTGGGCGGCTCGTCCATGCTCGACTTTGGCATCGAAAAAGAAGAATATAAGGTAGGGGAAAAAATCGCTTTGTCTATACCCTCTACAGCTGGCAATCGCATACTTGTCAGCCTGGAGTCGGGGAGCAAAGTACTTCAAACCTTTTGGGTGGAAGCCAAGGAAGGCAACACGGCCATTGACTTTGAAGCCACCAGCGACATGGCACCCAACTTTTACGTGAGCCTCACCATGCTGCAACCTCACGGGCAAACTTCTAATGACTTGCCCATCAGATTATATGGGGTGCAGTCTGTGAAAGTTGTTGACCCCGGCACCAGGCTTGAGCCAGTGATAGCCATGCCGGACGATTTACGCCCTGAGCAGTCTTTCACCATCGGAGTATCAGAAAAGGGTGGCAAAGCCATGGCCTATTCCATTGCCGTTGTCGATGAAGGATTGCTGGATATTACGAACTTCAAAACCCCTGACCCCTGGAACTCCTTTTACGCCAGAGAGGCATTGGGCATCAAAACCTGGGACGTGTATGACGATGTGATGGGCGCTTTTGCGGGCAAAATTGAGCGCCTGCTGGCTGTAGGAGGTGACGGGGAGATTGAAGCCAAAGAAGAAACCGAAGCCAACAGGTTTAAGCCGGTCGTTATGTACCTGGGGCCGTTTTACCTTGAAGCGGGCAAGTCGGCCAAGCACAATCTCAAGTTGCCCCAATACATCGGCAGTGTAAAAACCATGGTCATCGCTGCCAACAACGGAGCATACGGATTCGCCGACAAGGCGACGCCTGTGAAGCAGCCGCTGATGATATTGGCTACCTTACCGAGAGTAGCCGGGCCAACAGAAACCATGAAACTGCCTGTTAACGTCTTTGCGTTGGACAACAATGTTAAGAACGCCAAAATAAAAGTAGAGGCAACAGGCACTCTGGCTCTCGATGGTGCCGCCGAGCAGTCTGTGACTTTCACAGGGCAAGGCGACAAGGTTATTTACTTTGACCTGAAAGCGAAAGAGGTATTGGGTGTAGGCAAAGTGAAAGTAACGGCCACGTCGGGCAGCCTTACTGCCAGCTACGACATTGAGATGAACATCATTCCACGCAACCCACCGGTAACGCAGGTCGTGGAAAGGGTGCTTGGTGCGAGCGAAAACTGGAGCCTCGACTACACGCCAATTGGACTGGCAGGAAGAAACGAAGGGGCCATCGAGCTAAGTACTCTACCACCGTTGAATATTGAACAGCGTCTGGGTTACCTGATCCAGTACCCACATGGCTGTATCGAACAAACCACCTCGTCGGTATTTGCGCAGCTCTATCTTGATAACCTGACTACCCTGCCAGATGACAAGAAAATGCAGATACAAAAAAATATCGATGCTGCCATCAACCGGCTGAAAAGCTTCCAGTTGAGCAGCGGCGGCTTCTCGTACTGGCCCGGCAACAGCTATGCCAACTTCTGGGGCACCAATTATGCTGGTCATTTCCTGGTTGAGGCCCGTAAAAAAGGCTACAGTGTGCCCGAAGGCATGCTGGCTTCCTGGATCAATTTCCAGACCCAGAAAGCAGACGCATGGGGAAGCCTTAGCGGTGAAGACGACAACGACCTCATCCAGGCCTACAGGCTGTATACCCTGGCACTGGCTGGCAGCCCTGCAGTGGGCGCTATGAACAGGATGAAGGAGAAAGTAAACCTGCAAAGAGAAGCCCGCTGGAGACTTGCACTGACTTATGCATTGGCTGGATTTGATCAGCAGGCAACCGGGCTTGTCGAAGGGCTTTCGTCAGATGTTGAACCTGACAATAACAGGCGATACTACTACACCTATGGCTCACCCATGCGTGATCAGGCGATGATAATGGAAACACTCCTACAGCTCAAAAGGAAAGAAGATGCCTTTGGGATACTACAGAAAATAGCCAAAGAAATGGGAGATAAAGACAAATGGATGAGCACACAAACAACGGCTTATTGCTTTATTTCTATTGCCAAATATGTGCAGGACTTTCCTTTGGATGAATCGCTCACTGTCGCTTTGGAGGTAGGCGGAAAGCTTTCTCCAGCGGGAGGAAAGGACTATGTGACCCAGGTATACCTTCAAACACCTGACAAACAGCAGCCCATCAAGATAACCAACAACGGAAGTGCTCCCATCTTCGCAAGAGTCATCCGCAAGGGTGTTCCCATTGAAGGAGGTGAAATTGCAGGTGAGAAAAACCTGAGTATGATCGTTAGCTACAAAACCATGGACGGCGACGGGCTCGACGTTAGCAGGCTAAAGCAAGGGACCAACTTCATGGCAGAGGTTGTCGTTCGAAACCCGGGAGAAAAGGGACTGTACAAAGACATGGCGCTCACTCAACTGTTCCCTTCAGGTTGGGAAATCATCAACACCCGACTGGAAGGCACAGAAGATGCGAGCAATGGGCAAAAACCCGACTATACTGACATTCGTGATGACAGGGTCATGAATTACTTCGACTTGCAGGCAAGCAAACAAATAGTAATCAGGGTGTTGCTCAATGCATCTTACCAGGGGAAATTCTATATGCCTGCCACCTCTGTCGAAGCCATGTACGATGACACCATCTACGCCCACAAGGCCGGAAGGTGGGTAGAGGTGATCACCGATAAATAGGGGAAACGAGTAGCAAACAGATGGCCTCTCCTATTTTAATAGAGGCCATCTGTTTTTCTTATATCAGCTAAACTTTGCTTTCTTTGACCTACCTCAACTCTGTATCCAATTAATCGCTCTGACTTTTAGTAATAAACGTGGCTGGTTCAGTCCTCATAAATTTATTCCAAAGGAAGTGGTTCAAATGGATGGTAGCCTTGTTCGCCATTCCTTTAATGCTCGTCCTGTTTTACCCCCTGCCGTCTCCCCTTTTTCCTAAGAAATACGCCACACTTCTTCAGTCTTCCGATGGACAGTTGCTGGGAGCCCGCATCTCTTCCGACGGACAATGGCGCTTCCCTCCTTCTGACTCGGTGCCGCAAAAGTTCGAGGCCGCCATTCTCCTCTTCGAAGATGAGTACTTCCACTACCATCCGGGTATCAACCCTGTGTCGCTTGGCAGGGCAGTTTGGCAAAATATTCGGTCGGGAAAAATAGTAAGCGGCGGCAGCACCCTGACCATGCAAACCGTGAGAATGGCCCTGGAAAACCAGGAGAGAACCTACAGTCAAAAAATCTGGGAGCTCCTGCTTTCCATCAAGTTGGAACTCTTCTATTCCAAAGAGGAGATACTGCAGCTATATACTTACCACGCACCCTTTGGCGGCAATGTCGTCGGGCTGTCGGCAGCTTCCTGGAGGTATTTCGGTCGCCCGCCTTATCAGCTTTCGTGGGCAGAAACTGCGGCGCTGGCAGTACTGCCCAACAGCCCCTCCTCAGTATTCCCGGGGAAAAATGAAATCACCTTCAGACACAAAAGAGACGCCCTTTTAGATAAACTCAGCGCAAACGGCTACCTCACCAGCGACGAGGCCCTGCTGGCAAAAGCTGAACCTCTGCCCGGCAAAGTAAAGCCCCTGCCAAACGATGCTTTCCACCTTTTGCAACGAGCTGAAAAAGACGGTCTGGCCGGTACCATTGTGCAATCGACCCTGGACTTTGCTCTGCAACGCCAGGTGAAAGAAAAAACGGATCGCTATTCAGAGCAACTGGCCTACAATGAAATCCACAACGCCGCCGCCATTGTTATCGATATTGCTTCAGGAGAAACCCTCGCCTACGTAGGCAATTCCTTTCCCAATGGTGACGAAACCAACAACCATGGTCAGTTTGTGGACGTGATCACCGCCCGCAGAAGCCCCGGAAGCCTGCTAAAGCCATTTCTGTACGCCGCAGCGCTGGATGATGGAATTCTCTTACCAAAGGAGCTGCTTCCTGACATCCCACTCTTTTATCGGGGTTTTGCTCCGCAAAACTTTGATAAAAAATACCGGGGGGCTGTTGCAGCCGATGAAGCGCTTGCCAGCAGTCTCAATGTCCCTTTCGTTTTTCTATTGCGGGAATATGGCTACGAAAAGCTGCATCAAAAGCTGCAACAAATAGGGATGTGTTCCCTCGACAAGCCCGCCAATCATTATGGCCTTTCTTTAATTCTTGGCGGCGCTGAATCGACTCTTTGGGAACTGTCCGGAATGTTTGCTGGCATGGCGAGAGCGCTCAACAACTTTCAGGATCGCCCTTACAACAGAGGCTACTCAACCGCTGACTATAGGCCAAACACCTACCTTGCACTAAAAACAACCGAACAAGAAAGTGACCTGGAATCTCATGGGTTACTGGCAGCACCCTCCATCCTCTATGCCTTTCAGGCAATGCAGCAGTTGAGGCGTCCTGAAGAAATGTCAGGTGCAGAAATGTATGGCTCGTACCGGCCCATTGCGTGGAAAACAGGCACCAGCCACGGCTTTCGTGATGCCTGGGCCATTGGCCTCAACGACCGTTATTTAGTAGGTGTTTGGGTAGGCAATGCCGATAGTGAGGGTCGGCCGGGGTTGACTGGCATTCGCTCTGCCTCGCCGCTGATGTTCAGCATATTCGAACTGTTGGATGGCGACGCCACCTTCGATGAGCCGTTCGGAAAGATGGTCAGCATCTGCAAAGAAAGCGGACTTTTGGCAGGCGAGTATTGCACGGAAACAACCGACTCAAATTTACCTGACTATATGCTTCAGGGTAAACGATGCACCTACCATCATCTTCTCCATCTGGATCAGGCTGAAAAAAACCAGGTAAGCAGCACCTGCTACGCTGTCGACAAAATGCATTCCAAACCCTGGTTTGTGCTACCGGCTGTGCAGGCATGGTACTACAAGCAGTATCATTCCAACTACAAAGAGCCACCACCTTTTCTGTCCTCATGCGCAGAGCAAAACGCTAACGGCTTCATGGAATTAATTTACCCCAGAGAGTTCACCAAAGTATATGTGCCGGTTGAGCAGGATGGCAAACCGGGCTTGGCCATATTTGAAGCGGCGCACCGTAACCCGGCTTCAACCATCTACTGGCACCTGGATGAAGTCTACGTTGGCTCAACGAATTTCATCCATCAAATGGGCTTCCACCCGGAACCTGGCCCCCACATGCTTACACTTGTGGATGAGGAGGGCAATGAGTTAAAGCAGGGATTTGAGGTCCTGCGATGAGCTTCAGGCTCTTCGGCGGTAGTCATTTCACCTTTGCTTCCAAGTAAAGGAATCGGTACTTTTAACTATCTAAAATGCTGCGTTTTTGATGAAACAACTCCTTTGCTTTTTATTGATATCATTGACCTTTGTGTCCTGCGATACGGACACCAAACCAACCAGCCTTCTTGTCAGCCTGGACAGCGTAGAACATATCAGCGGTAAACCGGAGTACCTGGGCAGCCCATTTGTGACGGCCGGCGACCGGGTTTATATGATTGGCCATCAGGATGGTAGCTTCCCCGACCTCGGCTGGCATGTAGATGGAGAAATGGGCGGTCTCTGGGATCACCCGATTAAATTAATGGATGGTTTTTCAATGAATATCGGAGAGGTTGGCAAAGAGGCTCCCTGGTGTCTGGATAAGGCCGATGAATTCATCAACTACCCTTTTGCCAACAAGCATATTTTTCGAAAGGGTGATTTACTTGTGCAAAGAACTCAGTTTGTGCCTGACGGCGGCATGGAAGGGCTCATTGTAGAATATGCTATCACCAACCAAAGCGAAGAGGAAAAGTCGCTGGAGCTTGCGTTCACAGGCATGGTCGACCTCAGGCCTGTGTGGTTGGCGGAAAGAAAAAACATTGAGAATGGCAGAGACACCCTCTTTTTGCAGGAGCTTTCCGAGACTTATTTAGGAAAAGACCTGAACAACGACTGGTACACGATATTTGGCAGCAGCGAGCCTGTTGTCGGATACAGAATCGATGAAAGCCCTTGCCCTCAGGAAAGAAAAGGGCTGGGCACCGACGGCACCATTGTTTCGAGGGTGACTTTACAGCCCAACGAAACCTATCCGGTTCAGTACTATATCGCCGGCTCATACACATCAGCCGACGACGCCCATGCCACCTATGATCAGCTAAAAGGAACAGCCTCGGTTACGCTGAAGAACAAAATGAATCGGTATAAGCAAATAGCTCAGGCATCATCCATCTCCATCCCTGACAAAGACATTGAAACCATGTACCGCTGGGTGAAGTACAATACCGCCTGGCTTATCAGAGATGTGCCGGAAATAGGGAGAGGTGTTTCCGCCGGGCTACCCGACTATCCGTGGTGGTTTGGTGCCGACAACTGCTATACCCTGCAGGGTATGCTGGCTACTGGCTCCCCGGCTGAAGTGAACTCGACCATCAACCTGATTGAAAAGCTCTCGATGGAATTAAACGGCAATGGCCGGATCATTCATGAAACCTCCACCAACGGAGAAACCTATAATCCAGGTAACCTCAACGAGACCCCACAGTTTATCTCACTGCTTTGGACGTTCTATCAATGGACTGGTCACAAAGAGACAATCGAAAAATACTACCCGGAAGTGAAGAAGGGCATCAAGTGGATCGAAGAACAGGACAAAGATGGCAACGGATATCCGGACGGCCCCGGCATGATGGAAATTCATGGGCTACATAGCGAGATGGTGGATGTAGTGGTGTACACCCAACAAGCCTATGAAGCTGCTGCGCAAATGGCAATGGAAATGGACGAGCCTGATCTTGGCGCTGAATACCAGAAGAAGGCCGATGCACTGAAAAAGAAAATCAATAGTGAATGGTGGGTGGAAAGTGCCCAATCGTTCGCTGACTTCCGCTCCACAAAGGCGCAGGCACTTGAGCTGATTGATGCGGCGATTGTGCGAGCTGACACCATCAATAAACCATGGTCGATCAAAGAGCTGGAGCAAACAAAAAAAGAACTGATCGGCAAGGCTGCGAACACCACCAGCGGCTACGTGGTTCACCACAACTGGGTCGTGAATACGCCAACAGAAATGGGGATAGCAGATTCAATCAAGGCGGAAAAGGCGTTAGCTACTGCCAGAAAGTACAGCAACCGTTTCGGCATGTACGTAACTGGGATGGACAGAGATGAAGCCAATGACGCCTCCAGCAAATGGAAGTCGTTCAGCTATGTGGGCGCTGTTATGACGCTGCCCACAGGAGTGCAAGCGATATCTGAAGCCAGATACGGGCACCCCAACGAGGCACTTGGCTACCTGAAAAAGCTGCACAACTCATTTAGCTACGCCCTGCCCGGCTCCATGTACGAGGTGAGCCCTGATTATGGCATGATTGTGCAGGCATGGAACATCTATGCTGTGGCTGTGCCTATTGTCAACTATTTTTTCGGTATTCAGCCGGAAGCGCACAAAAAGCTGGTGACGATAGCCCCCGATATGCCCGAGGGCTGGGACAATGTTTCTATCAGCGATGTGTTGATGGGGGACAACGTCATTGGCTTCACAAAAAATACAAAAGACAGCTTGATCACTTATCAGATAACACAACGAAACCCTGGCTGGACAGTATTATTAAAACTAAAGGGTGAAAAAACCTCCACAATTCAAGTTAATGGAGAGGTATTTTCTTCAACGGCGGAAAATGAAAATGTTATTATCCGTTTAACAGGTGTTGACAATTTGATATCAATTCAGCGGTAGCGGAATCAAAATGCTGATACACTGCAAATCCTGCCATTTGCATCCTATCCACTCTCTTCATTCCTGCAAATAGCGTTCGGTTTATGAGAAAGGGTGAGGCATATGAAGAGAAAAGTCGATCTTTAACAACCGATATTACAGAAATTGGCTTGCCAAACCATTTTAAGTTGTATCTTGTTAATAGCAAAAAGATTACAACGTGCGCAAACCAAAGGACATACTCAAATTGCCCTTTTCGCCAGATGGCGGAATCGATAGCTGTGTGTTGCTTTGTACGCACAACAAAGCCTTTGTAAAATAGGCCTCCCATTTCATCAAAGAAGTAAGGAGGCCGGTAGTACTGTTCCTGCAGACTTCTTGCTCTGACTACCCGGAGCACGTTATTCAACCTAGCATTTCACTTTCCGGCATAATACCACCATACGGATGCCCTATTCACTCAGTGGCATTCGCTTGGTGTCATGTTCAATTAAAATACGACGTAACGATGAATCCTATTATAACAAAAGCAGACCACAATACAATTAAATCCCTGATAGCTAATCTACCGGATCATTTAAAGACTGCTGAGATAAGACAACTGACGAATGAGCTTAATCGTGCTCGGGTTGTTGCAAACGACAAAATACCGGAAGATGTTATTCGACTAAACTCCTATTTTGAAATTGAGGAGATCAATTCAAAACAACAAATCAACTTCACAGTCACTCTTCCGAATAAAGCAAATATTGCTGAGAAAAGGGTATCCATACTGTCGCCACTTGGCATTGCCCTAATTGGCTTCAGGAAAGGCATGACTGTTCAGTGGACGCTACCTGGCGGCCCAAAAAAACTCAAGATATTGAAAGTTGAACAAGCCATGGAAGAGGCTAAAATTCAGACGCTATGAAATGGACATACAGCATTCGAAACAAAACAACAGCGGCAGCACTACTCCTGACTGTTTTTTTGTTAGTGTTATTCAATAACCTGAAAGAAAGGAAAAACTCGGTGAAAATCAGCGAAACGATCCATTCGATATTTCAGGATCGGTTGGTGGTGGAAAGCTATATTTTTCAGCATGCAGAGCACCTCCACTTGATCGAGAGAATTATTGATTCCGAGAACATTGAACATGCCGACAAACAACAGCAGGTGGAGGCGGCCTTCCAGCAAATAATGGTCTTGAACGAGTCGTACCTGGAAACAGTGCTTACTGAGGAAGAAGAAAGAGTCTTTGGCGGGTTCAACGACCTCAGCAAAAAAATGGGTGCGAAGGCAGAACAGGGTGACCTGACGGCTGCAAAAGCATACGCAAAGGAGGCGGCGTTGTCCCTGAAAACACTTTCTTCCATCCAGGTAACTGAAGGAGCATCTCTAATGACAGACGCTAAAGCACTGTTTAGTGCAAGCACTTTGTCGTCCCAACTGGAAAGTGCCATTTTACTTGTCATTGCACTGATCATCCAGGCACTGATTTTTGCTTCTGGCACCCTCAAAGTGAATAGGCATCCTCAAAACCCAATACTTAATTGAGCGACTAAGCACAGGAAGTCCATTTGCCCAAGTGATGGACTTCCTGAAAAAAACACCTCCTTCAGTGCACCCACCCATTTCCCCGTAAGACATCAATTTCTCATCTTTTCTACTGCATTCGGCCTGCCCTAGCAGTCGAAAAAAAATTAATATTGTAATTACTTACGCAACCTCAGCACTGATTATTACATCTAGGCTACAAGGTCAATCAAAACTCAAATTTTTTAGATGCGTTGTTTTTACTCTTTATCCCTGCTACTGCTGGTGTCTTTCACCGCTTTAGCCCAAAATACTGGTATTAAAGGCAAAGTGCTTGGAGAGAATAATGAGCCTCTCCCCTTTGCCACTATCTTCATTCGCAACATCAACACCGGCACTACCTCCAATGTCGAAGGCGACTATGAGGTGCGGCTTGCTCCTGGTAAGTATGACGTGGTGTTTCAGTACATTGGCTACGAATCGAACGTGCATTTCTTTGAAGTGACTACCGGCTTCGAAACGTACAACCTCACCCTTAAGCCCAGAATATTTCTCCTCAAAGAAGTGGAAGTACGCAGCGGCAAAGAAGACCCTGCCTACACCATCATGCGCAAAGCAATCGGCAAGGCCAGCTTCCATGCCAACCAGCTCGATGCCTACGATGCCAAAGTCTACATGAAGGGATCCGGCCGATTGCTCGACTCACCCTTTTTTCTCCGCAACAAAATAGCCGAAGAGGGCATTGACAGTACCATGGCTTTTACATCAGAGTCGGTGAGCGAATTGCACTACGAACGGCCGAGTACCTACTCGCAAAAGGTGGTGGCGGTGTTCTCGCAAGGGGAAGACAACGGCACGGGCCCGGGAGAGTTTCTCACTGCCAGTTTCTACGAGCCAAAGGTTGTGGATGCCATTTCTCCGCTTTCGCCCAAGGCATTCGCCTACTACCGGTTTACCTACGATGGCTATTTTAGAGAAGATGGCTATGTGATCAATAAAATTCTTGTCACGCCCCGCAGCAAAGGAGACGACATTTTTGAGGGAACAATCTACATCGTTGACGACCTCTGGAGCATTCACAGCCTCGACTTTACCATGTATAAGTTGGGGATCAAATTCAACGTTGAGCAGGTATACAATCCCATCGAGGACAAAGCCTGGCTCCCGGTAAGTCATAAGTTTGTCATCAACGGGTCTTTTTTCGGGTTCGACTTCCAGTACAACTACCTGGCCACGCTCAGCGAATATAAAATCACCCTCAACCCCGATCTCGATATTCCGGTGACAGTGATTGATGAAAAAATAGACAAAGAAGTCGCCGCTGAAGTGAAGCAAAAGACAAAGGGCCAGGAGACCCTGGAAAAGCTGGCTCAGAACAAGGAAGTAACCAGAAAAGACCTGCGCAAGCTGGTGAAGGAATACGAAAAGGAAGAGATGGAGGATCTTGAATTCCCTGAGATTGTTTCTAACATCTCCATACAACGAGACTCAACCACAAGCTACAACAACGACTCCACCTTCTGGACAAGCATGAGACCTGTGCCGCTTACTGCCTATGAAATAAGGGGCTATACAAAGATCGACAGCCTCGACAAGGCGGAAGAAGCCGAATACAAGTCGGATACAACAAAAAAGGGAAAAAACAAAAGAGACAGGAAGGTAAGGATCACCGACCCGATTGTGGGCAACTCCTACAAACTGGGAGAGAAAAGCCGACTCAACATTGAGTCACCACTTGAAACCATCGGTTTCAACACAGTGGAGGGCTTCAACTTCTTTTATGACATCAATTACTCCAGGCGGTTTGAGAATGGCAATAAGCTCCAGTTTGGCCCTATACTGCGCTATTCTTTTGCCAGAGAAAAGCTCTTGCCGAAGGGTTATGTTGATTTCCAATACGGGGAAAGTGGCACAAGAGGCACCGCC
Organism: Imperialibacter sp.; assembly: GCF_040222385.1. GTDB lineage: Bacteria > Bacteroidota > Bacteroidia > Cytophagales > Cyclobacteriaceae > Imperialibacter. The sequence goes on along the minus strand of NZ_JAVKDF010000039.1, from coordinate 183,821 downwards.
CGGCTGGAAGCAGGCAGTTATGTGCAGCAGTTAAGTGCCGTTGAGCCCATCCACCCCTATATCAACACTGCCTACGCCCTCCTCTTCAAGGAAAGCTACCTAAAACTGTACGAGAAGGACTTTGTGCGATTTCAAAACGAGAAGCGCTACAGCGACAAGTTTTCAGCAAAAGCAGGGCTGGAATATGCGCAGCGAAGAAGCCTGGCCAACAATTCCGACTTTACTTTTTTCAAACACCCTGGCAAAGAGTATACAGCTAACAACCCTCTCAATGCCAATACTGAAATAACAGGCTTTTTTGAGCACCAGGCACTGACATTTAACATTTCAGGAGAGTACAAACCATGGCTGAAGTACAGGATGAAGAACGGGTCGAAAGAGGAAATCAGGAAGTCGACGCCCACCTTCACTCTTGAGTACCGGAAAGGCATGCCCTGGGCTGAAAGCGATGTTAACTACGACTTGTTAGACGTAGGGGTAAAACACAGCTTTGAGTGGGGCATCCGCTCGAAGCTGGATGTGCGGGTAAATGCAGGCAAGTTCATCAACGACAAGGCCATTTACTTCCCTGACTTTAAGCACTTCCCCGGCAACCAAACACTGTTTGCCACCCTCGATCCGGTGGAGAACTTCCGTTTGCTTGATTACTACTACTACAGCACCAATGATGAATACGTTACCGCCTTTGTGCACAACCAATGGCGCAAGTTAGTGGTAACACAACTGGCATTCGTGAGGATGATGGGCATCAAAGAAAACATGTTCATTAACTACCTGGGCGCACCCAATTCAAATAACTACACGGAAGTAGGTTATGGCCTGGACTACATCATGAGGGTATTCAGGCTGGAGGCCGTTGCGGCTTTCGAGGATGGCCAATACAAGAACTTTGGCGTGAGAATCGGCATTGCGACAAACCTGGAGGATTTGTTTGATTTCTAGTACCCGCAACAAAATAGGTAGATTTGCGAAACTGAGTTATATTTACGCTGAAATGGATGCTCAAATAAAACAACTCTCCAAAAGGCTCTCCGACACTTGTCTACTGGCACTATCCGTGCTGATAGCAATTTTTGGCCTATCTGGATTGGATGGAGTTAGCGATCAGAGCCTGCCATTCTCACCAAAAACCGAGCTGGTATCGCATACTTCTGCCACCCGCTACCATTCCTACAAACAAGCGGTAGCCGATTACCATCAAAACTTTTTGCGATCCAATTGTGGCAAAATCAGCTTCCTGGCTATTTCCAGACTGGAAGATGTCGCATCTAAGAGACAGTACAGCCTATCTGTCAGTCGCTTTCTCGAAGTAAGAGCTAAGCAGCTTTCACGGGAACGTCACCAGTTCTATTTCACCTACAGTCAGGAAGCAATCGCCCATTCCTGAGAATTTCCCCCACGGCCTCTGCGCCACCCATTTCTCAATTATTTACTGATTGATTGCGCCTGATTGGCCTATCATTTTACTGCTACACTTCATGAAGAAGTTCAAAAAATACCTGCGAACAGCCGGGCTGGTGCTGTTCATATTGCTCAGCGGATTTGGCATGGGCATAGATCCCAATATTTTCAAACCGAAAAGGATAGAAAATGAGGAGGGCGTGAAAACCGAGCAAGTGGTTAAAAAACAAGAGGATGAAGAGACCCAACTTCAGGAAGTGAAGTGATTCGCCAGTTTGGCTATCAGGCCTGATAAAGAAGCGGATAAAACTTCCCCTGCATCTTTTGTCCCCGTGGCACAACATCGGCGCCTGCAAGCAACGGTGTGTCAGCATCCGATCTTGTTCCGTCTTTGAACACATTGGTGACGTATGCCCTACGCTGCCTGTCTGTTTTGTTTTCGTACGACCCATGCACCAGCAAGGGGTGATGGAAAGTACCATGCCCCATTTTCATTTCAATGGGAATCGGATTGAACTGCGCCTTCTGCTCTTCGGTCAGGTACTGATCCAAACCGTTCATATCCCCTGCCAGGTCAGGCTTGTCGAGCAAACCCCACCTATGGCTGCCGGGCACATAGTACAGGCAGCCGTTGTCCACATCGGCATCGTCGAGTCCTACCCAGCAAGTGAGATGTTCCATAGGTTTGGTGCGTGTCCAGTACGAGTAGTCCTGATGCCAGGCTACCACACCGCCATGTTTGGCTGGTTTGCAAAAAAGCTGGTCGTGCCAGAAGCGAACTGACCCACCCAGTAGCTGACTGGCGGCCATCACGAAAGCGGGGTTCCACAGCACGTCGTGAAAACCAGGGGTCACCCGCCATGCACCCAGGGCATGGAAAAGTACCTTCGAAGGGTCGGCGGATTCGTTGGAATGGAATTCGTAGAACAGATGGTGGCCGGGGTGGTTGGGGTCGGCAATCTCCTCAAGTTCATTGCGGAGTGACTCTACCTGCATACTGTTGAGTAATTTCACGTTGGCCAAATAGCCATTCTCCTTAAAAAAGGCTACCTGTTCGTCGCTGAGTTTGTATTGTTCCCACTCCTTTTCAGTTTCGGGCCACTCAAACAGACGACTTACCAATTCATGAACCCCGGCCAAATCTGCAACACTACTCATATACTATAAATTACTAATGCTCATTTAAAAGTACCACCTTTTCCGACAGCCCTCTACGTCAATTTTTGCATTTAATTAACTTATTTTAACCTATATATTGATACAGAGTCGTATTATTGGTAATATAAACAAGCATTGCATCGATAACGGATGAAAGCCATCTTTGAAAAAGTAGACCTGGAAGAAGGTCAGTCACTGATAATTCGTGCGCTGAACCTCCCGGAGTTCGATGCTCCATGGCACTTCCATCCCGAAATGGAGCTCACTTATATTATCAAAAGCCGGGGAACAAGGTTTGTGGGCAACAGTATTGAGGAGTTCGTAGAAAACGATCTGGTGCTGCTGGGGTCGAACCTTCCACATATTTGGCAGAACCCTTCTAATCAGTCCGGCAGAAGTGAGGCAATAGTCGTACATTTTTCCGAAGGGATGCTCAACAACAGCTTGCTCAGCTCTCCTGAGTTTGCCACCATCCGGCAACTTTTCGAAAAAGCCAGCTACGGTGTGGCATTTCCATTGGAGCTCTCCAAAAGGGTTGGACAAAAATTGGCACACATGGTAAATGCCGACCCATTTAGCAAAGTACTTGGCCTCATGGAAACACTTCAACTCCTGGCTACTTCTAACGAGGCGAGAACGCTTGCCAGCGTTGGTTATGCGCACCACACAACGGCAAAAGATGCGGAAAAAATGACGATTGTGTTTGAGTACGTAAGGCAACATTTCTCGGAAGTGATTCGACTTGACCCTGTTGCCAACTTACTTCACCAAACGCCTCAGGCTTTTTGTCGGTATTTCAAGAAAAGGGCTAAGAAGACTTTCATCGAGTTTGTGAATGAGTTCAGGATAGGCCACGCCAGCAGGCTTTTGATCGATACTGAACTCAGCATCACCGAAGTCTGTCTGCAGTCGGGCTACAGCACCATTCCCCATTTTAACAAGCAGTTCAAGCGAATCACCGGACTGAGTCCGTCGGGGTTCAGGAAGAAGCATGTTGGTTGAGCATCCGAACCGCAAAGTTATTCCGACCGGTTATTGCGAGCCACAAAACGATATTTAAATTGTGTGAAGAATCACTAAATGGCGTGGCAATCTGCCTGATTCGCTGCCTAGGCCGACGGATTGCCACGGCTGTTAATAAAGTGCTTATCGATGATGAGTATGTTCAGCCTCGCAATAACCGGTATGGCGGACGGGCTACAACAGCTGGTGAGGCGACAATCTACTTGACCGCTGCTACCACTTCAAAACCTCATCCGTAAGATCCTTCCATTCAGGGTTGAAGCCTTCTATCAGGTCAATCTTGGTTTGCCGTTTCCCGGCTTTTAGTTGTTTTTCCCTCGCTACTGCCTCAGTTATGGAATGGAAAATCTCATAATAAACCAGTCTATCCAGATTGTATCTCGCAGTAAAACTATTAGTGTATTTCTTTGTCTTATGATCGTGTAGTCTGGTGATCAAATCAGAAGTCAAACCAACATAAAGGGTTGTGCGATTCTTGTTGGTTAGAATATAAATAACACCTCCTTTTCCCATGAGAATATTTCGATTGATCCCTCAGCCGCACTTTCCAACAGATTGCCACGGCTGTTTGAGTTTTAAAACATAGATAACCATTTACTTCCAGCCTCGCAATAACCGGTGAGTCGGATTTCGGCGGTTTATTGAAAGTTTGGATTGCAGCCGAACTCCCCAGAACCGGTAATTGCGAGCCACAAAACGATATTTGAATTGTGTGAAGAATCACTATGTGGCGTGGCAATCTGCCGGATTCACTGCCTAAGCCTGCAGACTGCCGCTGCTATTTGAGTTTAAAGACATAGAAAATCATTTCACCGTAGCCTCGCAATAACCTGTGAGGGTGCCTTCCCTTTTCACCCAACCTCAGCTAGCCGGATAACACCTGCTTCTCGTCTTCCTGTATCCTGTCAACTCCAGGTCACCATTGCCAAACCCTTCAATGATGGCATAGGCATTGTTTTCCGGCCCGCTGTTGTCGACCATGGCAGGCAAAAGCGTGTAGTGAATACCATTGATACTGGAATAACCCTCCCTGTGGCAATGGCCATGAAAGACTGCCGTCACTTTACCGGAATGCTCTAACATGCTCCTCACAGCCGCTGAATTCTCTACATGCATAGTCTCATCGGGTAGCTCATAAAGTGAGTGGTGAACAAACACCACCGTGGGTAGCCTGGTCGCTGCGAGGTCAGCCTTCAACCAATCCATCTGAGGTTGGGGAACAGTCGACTCAAACCACTCAAAATCGCCTTTGTTGTGGTCAGTGCCGTCAGGATGGAAGTTGGGGTCGAGCACTATAAAGTGGAACCCCTTCTTGTCAAACGAATAGTAGCCAAGGCCCGAGTCGATGCCTGTATTCTCCACATTAGCTATAAACTGTGCTTTGCTGATGCTGTCTACATCATGGTTGCCTATGACATGGAAGCGGGGGCCTTTGAATTGTGCATACACCGCCTCCAGGTTCTGTAGGTATTTCAAAGTGTCAGCCTCCCTCCTGTTGGTGTCCTCATCCTTAAAGTCGCCTAAATGAATCACGAAATCGACCTTTTCCCTGTTCATCACCTCGGTAAACTCGGCCATCTTTTCCAGCGACTCCCGGTAGTACCGAATGCCACCTGGCTCTCTGTTAGCATAATGGGAGTCGGTGACCACACCAAAACGCACTTTCGGCTTTCGGGCAGCCATAGTACTGCCTATAAGGCCGACGGCGGGCAACGTAACCAGGGTGGATTTGAGAAAAAGACGGCGGGTGATCATAAGAATGACGGTCGGTGACTAAACGTTACGTCAAATTAACAGAAATTACCTACAGCGACAACAGGGATTCAATATGAAACACTTCCCATCGTTTCCCACTAAGCGCTTAACGGATTCTCACTAAGCGCTTTATGGAATTCGGCTAAGCGCTTAACGGACGTTCACTAAGGCCTTAGCGGAAATCGGTAAAGCGCTTTACTGGAAACAAGTAAGCGCAATATCAGGTAATGAATCCATGAGCGCCACAATTTCAATCAATCAACGTTCACTCACTCCATCCGCAACGAATCCACGGGATTGGCTTGTGCCTTTGGGATGGCCTCGACTACCACCACAGCCAACGCAAGCAATATCAATCCCGCTCCCGGCAGCACAAAGAACCACCACTCCAAACGCATGGCGTAGGCATAGTTTTGCAACCATTCGCTCACCAGGAAATAGGTGAGCGGCAGCGTGACAACAATCGCCAACACAACGAGGCTCACAAAACGAGAGGACAGTAGCACTAATAAGCTGCTAACCGAGGCACCCAGCACCTTTCTAATGCCTATTTCTTTGGTTCGTTGGGCAATGGTGAGCGACACCAGGGCAAAGAGCCCAAGGCAGGAAATGAAAATCGAAAGGCCGGAGAAAACCCCCAGCAGTGTTGACAGCCGGTCTTCAGAGGCATATTGCTGCTCGTACCTTTTTTCCAGCAAAAAGTAGTCGAAGGGGTTGTTAGGGAATACCTCGTCCCACTTTCCTTCAATAAATGCAAGTGCGGCTGTCAGTGATTCGCCATTGAGGTCACCGGCTGAAAAATTCAGTTTGACAGCATAAAAAGTGCTGTTGACATTGTCCAGGACAAACATGGACGGGGGAATGGCAGCCTTTGGCGATTCCTGATGGAAGTCCTTCACTACGCCCACTATTTTGCAACGAACACCTTTCGAGGCCAGCTCACTACCTACTGCTTCCCTTGCACTGGCAAAACCATGAGCTTGAGCTGCCTTTTCGTTGATCAGGATGCTTTCCAATGCGTCTCCGAAGTCTCCTTTCCGTTGCTCCGTAGGCAGAAAGCCCCTGCCTTCCACTATTTCCACGCCAAATACATCGACAAAACTATCGTCCACCACATTGAATGTCATTAGGACAGCCTCATCGCTACCACTTTCTGGCTTCCAAAATCGCTGCTGCCAGGCATTCTCGCTACCTGGTAAAAACGCCGAGGTGGAGACAGACCGAATGCCGGGATATCGCTGGAGCTCGTTTTTAAACACATCGAGTTGCGACAGGTAAGTCGAGTCGACCAAGGAAGGGGTTGTTAGCACCAACGTATTCTCAATGTCAATCCCGAGCTTCATGTTGTGCATGAACCGCAGCTGACCGTATACCGCCGCCGTGCCCACAATGATAAAAAGGCTGGCAGCAAACTGCACCACCATCAAGGCGGACCGCAAACCACCGCCCGCCACGTTGCTCATGTTTCCTTTCAACATCGAGGCGAGCTGTTTATTTTGCAGCAAAAAAAAGGGTACCAGCGACGAGATGGCTCCGCTCACCACGAAAAGTAGGGCGCACACCGCCAGCATAGTGTCGTCTCTCCAGAACAGCCCAAACGGACTACCAGCCACCTGCTGAAACCAGCCGGAGCTCACCTGCACCACGGTAAAAGCAACTATCAGCGCTAACAGGTTGACTACGAAAGCCTCCGCTACAAACTGCTGAATAAGCTGCCACTTGCCAGCACCGATCAGCCTCCTCACACCTACTTCTTTTCCCCGGCTGAGCGCCGAGAACATAGACAAGTTGATATGGTTGACCCAGGCGATCAACAACACAAACACGGCGATGGCGATCAGAAAGTAAACATCAGCGGCCGAGTTATTGGTTTTCATTTCTTCCATCAACTGTGATTTCAAGTGAATATCAACGACGGGCTGCATGTGCCAGCGTGGGTGTGCTGGATCTGGCGCCATGCCATACTTACCAAGCCATTCTCCTTCAAATGCAAGCAACTGTTCCGAAAGATCGTCCGGATGAACACCTTCACGTAGTGTCACATAAGAATAAAAATATTCCGAATTCCAGACCTTCAAATCCTCTCTTCCTCTTTCCGTTTGTGCCAGAGTAGGAAAAGAAAACAAAAAGTTGACAGCCATGTGGGTGTTAGCTGGCAGGTCCTTCAAAACACCTGCCACCGTATATTCGACGTCATCCATGCTGGTATGCCGCTTCAGTGTTTTGCCCATGGGGTCATCAGCACCAAAAAACTTCAAAGCCATCGCCTTGGAGATGATTACCTGAAAAGGCTGATCCAATGCTTCCTTGCTTCCTTTGAGCAGTGGAAAGGCAAAAAAATCGAAGAACGATGATTCAGCAAAATAGGCATGACTAGAGTTGAAGCTCCTGGCTTCTTCCCCGTTGTCGTACGACAGCACATTGGAAAAGCTGGAGCTCCCGCAAAGCCTGGTGATGGCTTCCACCTGTGGAGTACTGAGCAAAGAAGTGGCAAGCACAGCCGGAGAGGTGGCGGCTTCGTACTGCAAGGCGCCACTGGAAAAGTCTCTGGAGAAAATGCGATAGGTTCGATGAATGCCTGCACCATGGAACCGGTCGTAGCCCAGTTCGAAACGAACGTACTGCCCGATGAGAAGAGCGGTAGCCAAAGCCAGCCCCAGGCCACAAATGGCTATCGCCGAGGTCGTCTTATGCCGGAGCAGGTTACGGAGGGCGATTTTGAAGTAGTTAGTGAGCATAGCAGGTTTTTATTCCGTCCTCAACGCCTCCACAGGATTAGTTCGGGCGGTCTTCCAGCTTTGCAAGATCATAATGGCAGCTGCAATGACCACGAGCATCACAGACGGCCCAGCCAGCACCCAAAAACCTATCTCCGTAGCGTAGGAATAACTTGCCAGCCATTCGCTCCCGAAATAGTAGATCACACCCATCGATAGCACAATGGCCCCGCCTATCCATCCCAGGTAGCCAGCATTTACCTGGCGAATGACCTGTTCGATGGTGGCACCCAATACTTTACGAATAGCGATTTCTTTGAAACGTTTCCTCACAAAGAAGCCTGTGAGAGAGGCAAGGCCAATGCCGGAAATGCAAACAGCGATCATCGATAGCATAGTCAGCACATTGGCCAATTCAACTTCCTTTTTGTGAGCATCGACATAGTTTTCCTTAAGAGAAAAGAGCTCGAAAGGGTAGGCAGGATATAGGGCTTCCCATTCCTCTTTAAGTTGACTCTTTACCTCATTTACTGCTGATGAGGTAATGCGCATCGTCATAAACCCTTTCGATACATCTTTGTCAGGCTCAAGAGCCATGGCCCTTATTGGATTGCTTAACTTTCCAAAATGGAAATCAGCTACCTCACCCACCACGCTCTCACCTAAAGCCTTTTTTAAGTCAAGGTCTTCCCTTGCCATTAACGTCTGGTTCACAAACACGCCCGAATCAGGAAACACCGTAGGCTCATTGACAAAACTGATTCCGAGGGTAGACGTAAAGTGTTCATCAATACTGATAAAAGGAATAAATTCCATCTTACCATCGTCCTCGTGCACCATTCCACCATAGGTCACGAAAGGAAGTCCGCTTGAAATAGTGGAGTTTTGAACACCTGGCATCTCATCCGTCTTCACTCGCAGTAGTCTGAGATCTTCAGAGGAATACATTCTTACATACCACAAGTCGTCGACATCAAAACCTACTGGCCTGGACAACATGTATTGCTTCTGCTTATTTACCAACAGGGCGCCCCCCACAAGGGTACAGGCGATCAAAAACTGTACTCCCACGAAACCTTTCAGCAACCACTTTTTTTCTCCCAGCTTCAGCTTACCCGCTATTACATCCCTTGGCATTACTTTTCTGAAGAGCAGCGTCTGCATAATGCCCAACAGCAGCACTATAACCACCATCAGTGAAAGAAGAAATGATCCGCCCGAAGCAATGGAAAGCTTGTTCATTTGGAGGTACCCAAGTAGCTCCTGCCTCCCGAGTTGAATAAAAGATATGGCCAGCAACCCCGAAAGGAGAACGACTAGGGCTGCCTCCGCCAAAAATTGCGTCATAAGCTGCCCAGTGGAAATTCCAAGCACTTTCTTTACACCCACTTCCCTTCCCCTAAAGAGAGTCTTCACCTGGGTTAAATTGACAATATTGAACGCAGCGATAAATAGTATGATTAGAGAGATGGCAGCCATATCTTCTACCATATCTTTGTTGGCGCTTTTTTGGATACCTGTATTATCTGAGGACGTCAAATACACGTCGTTTACGCTAACAAGGGTGTATCTGATCACATCAAGAAACCGATCCATATCGTCGGATTCCTTATCAACTTTGACAAGGAGCTCAGGTATGTTGACATCAGGAAGGACTTTTAAATAAACCAGCCCCTGACGATACTGCATTTCCTTCGAGGGTAGTGGTATGCAGAATACGTTAATTTGCAGCTGAGCATTGGAAGGGAAATCCTGAAAAGTGCCAGCTACCACATAGTCACCTTCTTCGGTGCCGATTACTTTACCCACAGGGTCTTCGTTTCCGAAAAACCTTTGGGCAGCGGTTTCGCTAAGCAACACTGTGCCTTCCTTTACAGTTTGTCTGACGTCAAACAACTCCGTTTCGAACAGCTGCAATACTTCCGGTTCGGTGTAAGCCCATAGCTTCTCAACGAAGTACTTGCCCTGTATTTCCGCTGTCACTTCACTGCCTTCCTGATAAATCGGCACGGCAAGGCTCACTTCGGGAAAATGGTCTTCCATGTACTGCGCATTGGAAATAGGCATGGAGTTGAATTTCACCGGGCTATCGATGGTATCGTTGGCTTGCAGCTTGTAAGTCAAGTCTCGATCAGCAAACTGCCTGTCGGCTGTGTACTCATGAAACACGAAGCTGAACGTGAAAAAACAGGCAGCAAAGGCCAGCGCCAGCCCGACAATGCTTGACAGCGTGTAGCCTTTTTCCTTTTTCAAATGGCGAAAAGCGAGGAGAATGTGGTTTTTGAGCATAATGGGTTGGTTTATTCAGTTCTTAATGCTTCAATGGGGTTCGATTTGGCGGTAGCCCATGTTTTGAACGTGACAATAGCCACAGCAACAAACACCACGAGAAAACCTGGCAATATCTGAATCCATAAATCAAACTGGGTATGGTAAGCGAATCGATCCAGCCAGTCATTGCCAAATTTGTTTACTATCGGAATGGCCGCCAGTGCACAGCCAACAATGATCAAAACAAACCCAAGATTAACACTTTTGGCTATCTGGTAAACTGTAGCACCAAGCACCTTTCTAATGGCTACTTCCTTGATTTTCTTTTTGATGGAGAAGGCAGATAAAGCGCTTAACCCAACACAAGAGATAAAAACCGATATAAGTGTGAGGGCATTGACTACCCTTAGGAAGTCAGTAACCGAGGCATGAGAAGCAACAAACTGGTCTTTCAGGTTGAATAGTTCAAAAGGGGTGTCAGGATAAAGCTGCTTCCATTTGGCAGCTAAATACTGCTTTGCTTCCTTTTCTTTGCCTTCCACTATCCTAACTGTCAGAAAGCCCTGAGTTTCATCGCTAATCCTGAACCTGACATTATAAATAGGTTGCAAGAACGAAGAAGTATGAAAATCGGTAACCACTCCCAGTAGTTCTCCTTCCGCCTTGAATGCCCCATCCATCTTTTCTTCCAGCAGTACAGCCTGCTCATTGAGAAGATAACCCGAGCTGGTAAGCACAGTCGGCTTTTCTATGAAACTCATTCGATAGGTGTCAAAATAGTCCTGATCTACCTGACACTGCAATAGGTTATCTTCATTCTTAGCATAGTGAAAAGAGTAGAGAAAGTATCCGTCCGGTTTGCCGGGAATGGAGCTGGAAACGGTAGCGGAAGTAATTTCGGGGATGCTTCTAATTTCGTTTTTCAGGAGCTGAAGATTGAGAGAGTCCCGACCACTGTAGACATACCATAACCCGTCCTCATCAAACCCCAGTGGTTTATTGGCGATATAACTCATCTGGCTTCTTACCAGCAACGCTCCCCCCACCAGCACAGTCGTGATCAAAAACTGAAAGCCAATCATAGCTTTTGAAAGGTGCTTCCTGGTGCCGATGTGATAGTTACCGGAAATGACCCTTCTGGGCATAATGCCCGCAAACAAATAGAGTTGAGACAGCGTCATGAGCATTGTAACCACCAACGCTACTCCAGCAACGATGGCTATGGCTACAGGCTGATTAACCGACACTGCCTTGAGGTACATATAAACCTCGCTGGCAAACACCTGTGCCATCGACATTGCCAACAGAAACGATACAGCAACAATCAAAAAAGACTCCACAAAAAACTGATAAACGAGCTGAGCCTTCTTAATGCCCAGCACCTTTTTCACCCCAACTTCTCTCCCACGAAACAGTGCCTTTAATTGCGTGTGATTGATGATGTTAGTGGTCGAAATCAATAAGATGATGGCCGAAACAATAAGCAGAAGCTGAAGCGTATTTTTATTGATGACTTTCGTAGTCGAACCGACACGTATGTCGCTGAAGTAAATCCGATCGGCACTCTCCACCGAATAAGCAAAGGGGCCATATCGTTCATTTAGGTCGTTAGAGAATTGCGCTAATTTTTCCTCTACCTTTTCTCGTACAGTACCTTGCTGAAGCCTGACATAAACATACCCTCCTCCTATTTTGTCATCCTGAGATGGCAGCGACATGGCGGCGGCATTGATCTGCAAGTGAGAATTTGACGGAAAGTCTTCAAATGTACCGGCGACTATAAAATCTCCTCGGCTCGTATTTACTATTTGGCCTGTGGGGTCGATGTCGCCAAAGATGGATTTAGAAATGGCATTGCTTAACAGAATTGTTCCTTCTTCAAATGGCAACTTCACGGAGAATAAATCCTGCTTAAAAAGGCCCAAAAAGCCAGGGCTGGTCAAAACACAATTATCCACTTTAAAGGTTCTACCTCCAACAGACACATCAAAAGCTCCCCGCATTGGTTCTATAGGAACCATTGCCTCCAACTCAGGTATTTTCTCCATCAACTCTTCGGCCGCACCAAAGGAAACACTTGGTATATCAATTCTCTCTTCGGTTTTTGTGAAGTAGGAATTCATTCGATACAGTGTTTCCTTTTCCACGAAGTTTTGGTCCGGAACCATTTCGTGCAGAAGAAAAGCCACTGCGAAAAAAGCCACAGTAAAAGCGATGGCAAGGCCCATGATACTTACAAGGGCATACCCCTTTTCCTTTTTCAAATGGCGGAAAGCGAGGAGAATGTGATTTTTTAGCATCCGTTGTTGGTTTTGCAGTTGGTCAACTTATTCATTTCGCAGAGAGTCGACTGGATTGGCCGAAGCTGCTTTGATTGACTGATAGCCTACGGAAAGCAATGTGACAACTAACATAAAAAGTGAGATGGCGATATAAGTGCCCCCACCGACCTGCGTCCGGAAGGCATAGTCTGATAAATACTCGTTGACTAAAAACCAGGCAATCGGGATACCAGCGAGTAAGCTAAAGCTGAAGAGGGCCACAAAATCATTGCCCAGCATGACAACAAGCCCCCAAACGGAAGCTCCCATCACTTTTCGGATGCCCAATTCTTTGGTTCTTCTTTCAGCAGTGAAAGACGCCAGGCCCACAAGGCCCAAACAGGAAATCAGGATAGCAATCACAGTAAAACTCAATGACAGCTTTCCCACAACTGCCTCCGTTCGGTATTCCCTGTCGAAAACTTCGTCGAGAAAAGTGTATTCGAAAGGGTAATCCGGGTTGTGCTGCTCAAAGATATTTTGAACCTGGGCAACGGTTTCCACCACTGGCCCCTGCCCGCCCAACTTTATAAAGTAGTGAGAACCGTTATTTTCAGTATACATGAAAATCATCGGCTCGATGCCAAACTTCAAATTGTTATTGTGAAAATCATCTGTCACTCCAACTACTTTCCCTTTTCCATTCCACATTTCGAGGTCTGCTCCTACCGTATTTTCAAGATCCAGTCCCATCACCTCGGCAGCTTTCCTGTTGATAATGTAATTGGACGCATCCTGACCCCCGATGAAGTTCCGACCATTTAGCATTTTGATATTCATCGTGGGAATGAACTCAGCATCGCAGCGGTATATTTTGAAAAAGATGGAAGAGTTCGCAGGCTTTCCAGACCATACAGGATCTGTAGTAGTGATGGGTACTGTAAATATATTGCTGCCCCCAAAGGCTATGCTTTTCACCGCAGCCAGCTGATTCAAATCATTTTTAATGGCCGAATAGTTTTTGTCCGTGCCTTCGTTCCGATCCACTACTATGACATTCTCTTTATCAAAACCAAGGTTTCTTTCGCTGATGAACATTATCTGCTTGTATACCGCAATACTCCCCACGACAAGTATTAATGACGTAGTAAATTGAACGATGACAAGTGCTTTACGAAGCGTGTTTCCGGTCAGGCCTGGTTGTGCATTTCCCTTTAAAACCCTGGCTGGATGGAATCTCGACAAAATAAAAGCCGGGTAACTTCCTGCCAATAATCCACAAGTAGCCGCCACTCCCAACACACCAAAAGCGAGCACAGGATTGGTAAAGTCTAATTCAATAGACTTGGCCGTGATCTCGTTAAAGAAGGGTAGCAGCAGCTGAACAACCCCCATGGCAAAAAGCAGCGCAATGAAAGATAACAGCAACGATTCGGTCATAAACTGAATAACCAGGTCCGATTTGTGAGCACCTATCGATTTTCTCACGCCTACTTCACGACTTCTATTGGCTGATCGGGCCGTTGAAAGGTTCATGAAATTAATACACGCCATAACAAGGATTAAGAGGGCCACAGCGCCAAAAAGGAAAACCTGCTGTATTCTTCCGCCGGTGTTTTTCCCATTCTCAAATTCAGCGTACAACCTCGACTTCAGGTAGGGAAACAAAATGGGTGTGGTTGAGCAATCGGAGCAGTTCTTTTTGATTATGCCAGAAAGTTTTTGGTTGGCGGCGTCCGTAAAGTCATCGGATTTCAGCATCACCACTGTTTTTGTTCCGCCACTTTTCCAATGTTGTGTCCATGGATTTTCCTTTGTGAAAAGTTCGAAAGGAATAACAAAGTCAAACTGAAGAGATGAGTTTGGCGGAATATTAGCAAAAACGCTGGTGACGGTAAGTTCACCGGATGCTCCCAGGTGCAAGGTTTTACCAATTGGATCTTCCTTTTCAAACAGTTTTTTGGCAAGATTTTCAGAAATAGCAATTGCTTTAATGCCCGTCAGGGGTTGGACGGCATTACCACTTACGATGGGGAAACTAAATACCTTGAAAAGTGCAGGGTCGGCATAGATTCCACTTTCATTGAAAGCATTGGCTTCATATTTCACCAACAGCTCCGTTTCCATGCTGTGCTGGGTGGCCAATTCCACCTCCGGTATTTCACTTACGATGACGTCTTTCAATAATGCAGGAGTGGCGGCATAAGTCTTAATACTCCCGTCCGGATATTCGCCATTGATCAGCACCTGGAAAATTCGGTCACCATTGGCATGAAACCGGTCAAATGACAATTCATCAGCCACCCAAAGAAGGATGAAAACATTGGCGGCAATGCCAACCGTCAGTCCAAGGATATTAATAAACGAATAACCCTTGTGGCGAAGCAAATTGCGCCAGGCGATTAAAAAGTAGTTTTGTAACATGCTAACAGTCTTTTTCTTTCTGAAATTTAAATCATTCACTTCTCAATGCATCCACGGGATTCACCCTCACTGTCTTAAGCGTATGATAAAGCAAGGTGACCATAGCTATGCCCAACAGTATCCCGAGCGGCAGTGCAAATTCCCTCCAGCCCAGCTCCATTCGGTAGGCATAGCCATTGAGCCATTCCTCCATCAGGAAGTAACACACGGGAAGGGCTACCGCTGCGCTTATCAGCAGCAACGCAAGAAAGCGACTTGAGAACAGCACCGCAAGCCCTGAAAAAGAGGCTCCCAATACTTTCCTGATCCCTATTTCTTTCGTTCGCTGAATAGCTTCAAAAGACGCCAGGCCAAATAGCCCCAAACAGGCAATAACAATGGCGATGAAAGAAAAACCGCTGAAAGCCTGCTGAATTTGCTGGTCGGCGGCATACTGCTGCTCGAACGACTCATCAAGAAAATAGTGGTCGAAAGGATTGCCGGGAAAAAACTCCTGATACGCTTCCCGGATTTCGGCCACAGCCTGCTGTGTTGCGTCTGGGGCGATCTTAAAGAGAAAGTACGAAGGAGCCTGCTGCTCCAGGTAGTAGATCATTGCCTCAATCTCACTACCCAACCCATACTGATGGTGGTCCTTCACTACACCCACGATAGTCCAGGCGCCAAAGTCGTCATCCATGTAGCGAATCGTCTCTCCTAATGCTTCTTCGGCATCGGCATACTGGAGCAGCTTCAGCGCCGATTCGTTGACAACTACGGCCCGCTTGTCAGTCTCAAGGTCAGGGTTGAAATCACGGCCTGCTACGAACTCCATATCTACAAGTGAAAGAAAATAAGGATCAATAGCACCCTGCCCATATTTGTCGCTGGCACCTTTCCCCTCCGCTAACTGCCTCGCATAGTTGTAAAATATTGATTCTCCCGGCACCACTACACTCCTGGAAGCGTTCACAATACTTCTGCCCGACATCAGTTCATTGCGAAATAATCGAAACTTCTCCTCCTGATCACCCGAAACAGCGTCGGGGGCAAGTGCCACCACTACCTGGTCCAGGTTGATACCCAGGTCCTGCGAAAACATGAAATCTACCTGGTTTTTAACAGTAAACGTGGTCACCAAAAGCGACAACGACAGCCCAAACTGCACGGCCACCATGACTCGGCGAAGAAGCACGCCTCCGGTAGAATGCGCCACCCGGCCCTTTAGAATAGCCACTGGCTGGTAGGATGAGATGACCCGGGCAGGATAGTAGCCTGCCAAAAACGATCCGAAGACGATGACAGCAGCCATGGGAAGCAACAGGTCGCTATCGAGGATCACCTTCCAACTTACAGTGGTGGGCATCACCGACTGAAGCAGGGGCTGGGCAAATTGAAACAAGGTAACCGCAAGGATAAGGCCCATCAGGTTAATAAGTAGCGCCTCCAACAAAAACTGCCCCATCAGCTGGTGCTTGCCAGCCCCCACCACTTTCTTGATGCCGACTTCACGGGCCCGTTCCAGGCCCTTGGCAGTGCTCAGGTTGATATAATTGAGCCAGGCTATTACCAATATCACCAGCGCAGCCACCATCAGGATGGAAACCACCAGGTAGCTGCCGTTGGGCTTCATTTCCTGCGTATAGTGCGAGTGCAGGTGAATATCCTCCAGTGGCATCACGCTTGCGGTGGGCTTGTCTCCTTCGCTCCAGTCGTTGAAGGCCTCGTTGGCAGCCAGCCATGGGTTCAGTTTGGCATCCAGTTGCTCTTTTGTAGTGCCCGGAGCGGTGAGCAGGTAGGTGTAAAAGTTTACCCAGTAAAAGCTTCCGTCGGCATAAGAGCCTGGCTTGATATAGGTGTCAAAGGAAATAACCAGGACTCCCTCCATATGGGTATTGGCCGGCATATCTTCCATAACGCCTGTCACTTGCAGGCTCATGTCCCAATCGTCGCCCTCCTTGAGGCGGAGAATTTTGCCCAGTGGGTCGGCGTCCGGAAAATAGCGATCAGCTGCCGACCGGCTCAGCACTACCTTGTTGGGTGCGTCCAGCACACTTTCCCTTTCCCCAGACGTCAGTGGTAAGGAAAACACTTGAAAGAAGTCCTGACTGGCAAACAGGATTTTAGCCTCGTTAAAAACCTTGTCCTGATAGCTGACATTTACAGGGCTAAAGGTTTTGTAAATCCTGGTCATTGTTTCCACTTCCGGAAAATCGGTAACAAGTTTAGGACCCGCACCTGATGCTGCCTTTGGGAGTGCCAACGCCGTCTCACCTTCCTGATTGAAGCTCCAGTCTACCCTGAATATCCGCTCTTTGTTGTCTAAAAACTGGTCGTAGCTTTGCTCAAAAGCTACATATTGCATGATCAGCAAACTGGTGGCGATGCCCACTGCCAATCCGCCGACGTTGATGAAGGTGAGTAGCTTGTTTCTGGAGATATTGCGCCAGGCTATTTTGAGGTAGTTGAAAAGCATGAGAACCTTATGTTTGGTGTTTCATCGGTTGACAATACTAAGCCATAAGATATGCCAAACATCAAAACCCTAAAAGTCAGGTATTTACAATAATAATCAAAAGCATTGTGCACCAAAATGAAACGGTGGAGTGTTTCATTTTGAAACGATTGGAGCTAATTATTTAGTGACTTGAGCGGGTTCCCGGAGACCTCAATCAATTTAGCGATCTCTAACTAATCCTATTATATTATTAATTAGTATATTTATCTATTAATTAATACAATAATGTTACTTATATCGATTCCAAAAGCACAGCAAAAGCTTGCTGCGAACATCAAGGCGCTGCGGTTGGCGCAGGGACTGACCCAGGAAGGTTTAGCGGAAAGGGCAGACGTGAGTTTACCAACACTTCGAAAGTTTGAGCAAAAAGGTGTACTGTCCCTCCTTTCATTTGTTAAGCTTTGCATGGCCCTTGGTTGCCTGGAGAAAGTATTGGAAGCAACCGCTGTCAGTCAGCCTCAATTTTCTTCCATTGATGATGTGCTGAAGGGCCAAAAGGCTGCCACACCAAAACGAGGCTGGAAAAAATGAATGGATACACACCAGTGAAGGAAATCAAAGTTGGTCTTCAGTTTGCCAACGACACGGTTCCGGTAGGGCGACTGGCCAGCCGGGACAATAGAATTTACTTCGGGTACGACCAGTCGTTTCTTGGGCTTGACTTGCCCATTTCTCCTTTCAAACTACCACTTCAAACAGGGCTTCACAGCTTCGACCCATTTCTTTTTGAGGGATTGCCCGGCGTGTTTGACGACAGCCTGCCTGACGGCTGGGGGCGGCTGCTCATCGATCGCTTTTTAAAAGGCCAGGGCATACTGCCTGCTGAATTTTCACCTTTAGACCGGCTGGCCCTTGTTGGCACCACCGGTCCAGGCGCTTTGGTATATGCACCAGATCACAGCAGCCAGGCTTCCGATAGCCCTCTTGACCTGAATAAACTGGCCAACCAGACCCGGGACGTGCTGAATGGGGAAGCCAGTGAGGTTTTAAAGGAATTGATTGACTTAGGTGGCTCCTCGGCAGGTGCACGGCCAAAAGTATTGGTGGGCTTGGATGGGGAGAAAAAAAATATCATCCATGGAAAACACCAGCTGCCTGAAGGCTACGAGCACTGGATGGTGAAGTTTCCCAACGCCAATGATGGTGATGACGCCGGAGGCATTGAGTTCGTTTACTCCCTGATGGCACGACAGGCCGGGCTAGCCATGCCAGCCACTTACCTCTTTCCTGCTGATAAAGGCCCTGGACATTTTGCTGTCAAACGTTTCGACTGCTCGCCAGGCCGGCGCTGGCATATGCACACCGCCAGCGGGTTGCTGCATGCCAATTTCAGGGTGCCAGCGCTGGATTATGAAAACCTGCTTGAGCTAACGCTGGCCCTCACAAAAGACGCCAGAGAAGTGGAGAAAATGTTTAGGCTGGTCGTTTTCAATGTGCTTGCTCACAACAGAGATGATCATGGAAAAAACTTCTCGTTTTTGATGGATCAAAATGGCGACTGGACGCTCGCCCCTGCCTATGACCTGACCTTCTCTTCCGGCCCGGGAGGGCAGCAAAGCACGATGGCGATGGGTGAAGGCCAGGCCCCTTCTATTCCTCATTTAATCCAGCTTGGGAAACAAACCCACCTCTCCGGCGCTGACGTAGCAGCCATCATCGATCAGACAGCTGACGCACTTTCTCATTGGCGGGAGCTGGCAGGAACCTTCGGTGTGAAGGAAGATAATATCAAGCTTATTAAATCCAGAATGGTTGTGTAAGCGTTACGCCAGCCTCACTTCCCTCGTCGAGCTAACCCAGATCCGTACCTGACGCATGGGCCATACTTGGCAGATCCACTCACATGTGATTTACAAGAAAGTCAGTCCAATTCTTCTGTTCAATCCTTGCTCAAAAATTCTGATCAACGTTGAGAGCTGGATATTTACTTTCCCGTTTTCAAGCTTAGAAATGTAACTCTTCTTTGTTCCTGATCTTTCGGCCAGTTGCTCCTGTGTCAGTTTTGCTTCCTTGCGGGCTGCTTTTAGCATTTCACTCACAATGAACATCTGCGCCCCCTCTTCATATTTGTTTCGGCTTTCCGTTCCGATTTTTCCGTGTTCGAGTTCAATCAACTCTTCAAATGTCTTGATGTTCTTATAGTCTTTCATTAGTTCATCTTTTGCTGTCAAAATACTCTCTCATCAACCGAACTGCTTTATCTATTTCAAACTGGCAGTGTCACCCTGAGTGACCGAATAGACCTGAGGGACTTTGATGATCTTATTTTCAAAAGCTACCGTTTGTTCCTTTACCAGGTATGCTTCACCCATGCCGAAGGAAGTTTGCACACAAAAAAGCATGCTGGGTATCAGTGCTATTTTTATTCGCTGGTTCATGAGATAACGTTTTAGCTATGAGCAGTAGCGTCCCGCAGGGCGCTATTGCTTATAGGTTTTGTTGGGCACCGTTTTTGTTTTAAAAATACTCGTTGTTAAACATCTTAAACCTTTCTTTGTCTGTGGTGAAATGGAATTCACTATGTTGCCAATAAGGTATTCCAATTTGTCCTTCTGGTCTTCTAGGAAGTTTGTCAGAGTATAACCACCTTGCGACATTTGTTGTGTCGAGTTCTACAACAATTCCATTTACATCCAAGTCATAGCATTCTTTATATGAGGTGTGATTTGGACTTGGAAAGGTTCCCTTAAACTCTTTATTATATTTTGGTAAAAAAGCTTGAATCAAAGCCGCTTCTGTAAAGTTTATTTTTTGATCTTCTGAAAAATTAGAAGAACTAGGGTTCATGAATTTGGCAAACCTTTCCATTTGTTCTTTTTCATTTTCAACAGGCATAATTATGTTACCATTCATGGCCCCAAAACGCTGTTCTTCGAAGTGAGATAACATTAGCCATATCTCCGAATCAGGATTTCTTTGCATAGCTTCTGAATAGATTTTCTGAAGGGTTGAATGAGAGCCTATTCGGTCAATAGCGGTTCGCTTTCCGTCTGTTCCAAATGCTTGTCCTACATATAGAACTTCATAGTCTAATAGGGGTTCGGCTTGGTATTGTTTTGGGTGTAATATGTCAAGAATTGCAGAAAGCTTAAAATTCGCATTGTTCTCCCCATTGTCAGTTACTTTGAAAAAGTCAAACGGGTATTCAGTACCTAATTCAAGGTTTTTAAGTTCAGTCGGCTTTGGTATTCTCAACAGTCTTTCGTGCTTTTTTTCTTGCTCATGAATGAAATACTTTACTTCAACATAGTTTGGCTCTTCTTTAAAGTAGGTGCTGTCGAGAGAAAGTTTAGACCTTTTAAGAATAAAGTAGATATGACAAGGTGTTGCATCTGTGAATGTATTTTGATTTTTGGCAAACAATTCCAATTCAGTTTGTTGCAAAAACTGGTACTTACTCAGATACATTCCGATTGAATACTCAGAGTCGTATTTGAAATGTTTTTTAGTCATGTTTTAATGGTGCCCAACGATTGTATAAACCCCAGTCAGCCCGGGTACTAGCGTTTATATTCCCTATAGCCACAGGTGGGGTCTTGCGTAGATTTAACCGATCTTTGCCCTGTAATAAACATATATTTTTTACGCAATATATCCTATCAAAAACATCCGGTGTCCGATGGAAGCTTCGATCAACCCCTGTGGAAGCTTCCACTCATTTCGGCTGAAGCCTGCGTCGGGTGCCATTGAAGCTTCGATGGCTTGCTCATCAAGCTTGTTGCGTTTGAGGTTCAAGTATGTTGCGTTTCCAGTGGAAGCTTCAATGTAAAACAAGGTCTGCCGGGATGCTTTTTAAGACCAGAAAATTAGCAGGAAATAGTCTTTCAGGGGCTTGTTTGGAAGATGCCTTGGGAAAAGGGAGGTGGTGTAAGAGGAGCAACGGTATGAACCCATCAGGGTCCTCTGCGAGAGACCCCAATGGGTTGAATGGGAAAATGGGAAGATGAGAAATCAACGTGGCGTCCACTTGCCCCATCAGGGTTCTCTGCGAGAGACCCCAATGGGACAATGGAACATTGCCGCAGTTCATTCATCTCTCAGCGACTCAACAGGATTGATCCTTATCACTTTCAAAATATGCCATCCACTAACGGACAAGGCAAATAGCACAATGCCTGCCAGCGGTGCAACCAAAGCCCAGATGGGCAGGGCAATTCTGTACGGATAGCTTTGCAGCCATTCGCTCATTCCGTAATAAACCATTGGAATACAAATGACAGCAGCGATCAGTAGCATGAACACCACTCCTTTTGAAAGCATGATAAA
Source organism: Imperialibacter sp. (assembly GCF_040222385.1). GTDB lineage: Bacteria > Bacteroidota > Bacteroidia > Cytophagales > Cyclobacteriaceae > Imperialibacter. The sequence continues at coordinate 162,048 of NZ_JAVKDF010000039.1, read as the reverse complement.
CAACCCAAAGCCTTCAGCACCCAGTACCTTTCTGATGCCTATCTCCTTGGTTCGCTGGTGGGTGTTAAACGCCGTCATGGCAAAAAGCCCCATGCCTGAAAGAATAACGGCCAAAGCTGTGAACATCTCGAACAGACTACCTATCTTTTTTTCTTCTTCAAAAGTCTTCAGAAAAAACTCATTGAGGTAAGACTTATTGGCGGGCTTTTCAGAAAACTGCTTCCACATGTCAGGAAATGCTGCATTCAACGCCGGGAGCTCATTAGTATTGAAGCGGATCACAGCAACGAAGCCCTCCTTTGAGTACCGAAAAAAGAACGGAGTGATAGGGTCCTGCATATTGAAAACATGAAAGTCATCGACGATGCCGATAACGGTGAAGCCCCGGTTAAAATCAACGTCTGTTACGGTCTTTCCGATGGCCTCTCCGGTTGCTACGTCCCAGCCAAAAGCACGACTCATGGCAGCATTGATAATCACATTGGAGGACTCATCGCCGTAGGCCTCAGAGAAATTCCTTCCGTACAAAAGCTTCATTTGCATCGCTTCCAGGAAGTGTTCGTCCACGGCAGCGTGAGTCACTCTAAAGGTTTCCGGTGCTTCAGCAGTCAGGTCCTGCATGGCGTTTCGGTCAAAATCGCTGGGGCCGGAAGGCACGTAACTGGCAATTGATACAGCCTCCACACCTGGCAGTGCCTCAAGTTCCTGGCGAACTGCGCTTCTGCTGGCAGACAAGTGGTCGATACTATTGATCAGCATTACCTGATCTTTGTTGTATCCCAATGGTTTTGTCTGGAGGTAATGCACCTGAGCCATGATCACCATTACACACGACAGCAATCCAATCGTAATAGCAAACTGAACCACCATCAGGGCATTTCGGGTGCTGCTCTTCTTGCTGCTAACTGATGTCTGCCCTTTAAGTGCATTTATTGTTTTAGCATTAGAAAGTAAAAAAGCCGGATAGATGCCCGCAGCAGCGCCAATGACAATGCTACCGGCGAGCGCAACAGACACATACCAGCCAACTGACACCACGCCATCTCCCATATTGACGCCAAAATACTGACCTACAAGAGGTGTCACTCCCTGCTGAAGGGTCAGCGCCAGGCCAAAGGCCACTACCGTGATCAGGATAGCTTCTGTCATGAACTGCAGGACAAGCCCTTCTCTCCTGGCACCCATCACTTTCCTTACGCCCACTTCTTTCAGTCTTTGGATATTGGAAGCTGCGGAAAGATTGATAAAATTAATGACTGCAAGTAGCAGGATGAGTACCCCTACGCCAAAGAAAATATTGACATAAGTACCATTGGCGTTGACAGCGATTTCGGTTTCGGCGTGAGATTTTAAATGTATATCCTCTATAGGCGTAGTTGTAAACTCGAATTCGCCCCCGGTCGCCAAAAACTCTGATAGGTTGACACCGAGGAATTCTTTTATCTCGGGGCCGATGTACTTTTCCGTTAATGCCGGGAATATGTCGTGCAGTTGCTCAGCCGTTTGTCCCTTTGCCAGCTTCACATAGGTGAATACACCTTCTCCCAACCAATATTGTCTGTCACGAGGATTTAGATCAGAGGAAATTAAAACATTGAAGGTAAAATGCGTTTGCTGAGGCACATCGGCGCATACCGCAGTTACCCGCACAACTGCCTGATCCTCTATTTCCACCAATTCTCCTATCACAGACTCAGGTGATGCCTGATCGCCAAAATACTTTTTTACCATACTTTCAGTAAGCACAATCGATTTTGGCTCCGTGAGGGCAGTGGAAGGGTTTCCGGCTACAACCGGTATGGAGAACATGCTGAAAAAGAGAGAGTCCGCATACACACCTTGCTCGCTGGGAAAACTCTTATCGCCAACGGAAATGTTGAACCTGAAATAGGGCCGGCTGAATATTGTCGCAATTTCGTCGATTCCGGGAAGCTCTTCTTTAAAAGCCTTTGCAGCCGGAGCACCTACCGTGGGAGAAATAATCACTTCACCTCCAAGCTTTATCCTGGTACCTACCCTAACGATCCTGTCTGCATCTGCGTGGTAGGTGTCAAATCCTCTGTGGAAAGACACAAACGTGAAAATAACAAGAAAAGTAGCCAGACCTATTGAAAGACCTGCCAGATTGATAAGCGAGAAAACCTTGTTTCTGCTCAGGTGGCGAAGGGCGATGATGAAATAGTTTCTTAGCATGGCGAGGTGGTTTTGTTTAGTTGGCCTCGTAGACCATTCTTACTCATACCTCAAAGCCTTCACCGGATTGTCAGTGGCTGCTTTGAATGCCTGCTGCGCCACAGTGAGAAAGGCGATCAGCAGCGCAAATGCGCCTGTGAGGAGAAATAACAAAACTCCGGGCTCAACACTATAAGCAAAATCCTCCAACCACATTAAGCCTAGCCAGTAAGCGATGGGAGCAGCCACCACGGAGGCAATCAACACCAGTCCAAGGAAGTCTCTCGACATGAGCGACACAATATTGCCCACCGTGGCTCCCAGCACTTTCCTGATGCCAATTTCTTTGGTTCGCTGAATCGTGCTAAATGACACCAATCCGAACAGCCCAAGGCAAGAGATCAGAATGGCAATAAGGGTCGCTGTAGAGGCAAGCTTCACCGTCCGGCGGTCAGATTCATAGGTTTTATTGATCGATTCATCAAGAAACTCATATCGGATGGGGTGGTTCGGATATACTTCATCCCACGCAGCTTTCACTTTGTCAACCACTGCGTCGGCACTGGCATGGCTACCACCTTCCAGGTTCAGCTTCACCCCTATATCGCTGCCCTCTTCGTCGTATACAAGAACCAGCGGGTCAATTTCACTATGTAGTGACCTGTTGTGGAAGTCGTTGACAACACCCACAATCGTGTGCTTTTCTGTTCCCCAATTTACTTGTTCGCTAATGGCATCATTGGGGGTTTCGTAGCCCAATTCCCTGGCAAATTTTTCATTAATCACCACTTCCTTCAGCGAATCGTTGGGCAGAAACGGTCGGCCAGCCAGGAAATCAATCTCATAGAAGGAGAAATAGTCCACCTGGCCCCTTTTTATATGCACATCATGAATTACCTCATTTCCACTTTCGTCATACGACTTCAGCAAATCAGAGCTCCAGTTGTTACTGGACGGCGGATTATCGTGCAAGGAGATGGCAGAAATTTCAGGTATTGAAGCCAGCTCAGCGGCAAGTCGCTCTCTTTTCTGGGCAGTTTCCCGCCAGGGAGTCCCTACCACCAGTATCTCGTCTTTCTTAAAACCCAGGTCTCTTTTCGTTAAAAAATCAACCTGCCAAATCATCAGCAAGCAGCAAGCAATAAGTATTTGAGAAAATGTAAACTGAAAAATGGTCAAACCTCTGCGGAGCAGCGCAGAGAAATTCTTCCCTTTTTCGGTATAAATCTGGCTCTTCAGTGCCTTTACTGGCAAAAACTTACTTAGCACCAATGCCGGATACATGCCTGCCAGCGTCCCCACGAAAAGCACCAGCGCAATCAAATACCCGATGGTGGCGGGGTCGTTCAGGCTTAGCGACATATCAGGAGACAAAAATTCATCGAAATAGATCAGCGCAAACTGACAAAGCGGCAAGGCAAATGCTGTGGCTATTGATGTGAGCAAGATGCTTTCCGCCAGAAATTGAAAGACCAGCGTCGACCTCGAGCTACCGAGCACCTTTCTGATGCCTATTTCCTTCGCCCTTCTGGTGGCCTGTGCAGTTTCAAGATTAATATAGTTAATGGCAGCAATAAGAAGAATCAGCACAGCAACAAGGGCCAAAATCTTCAGGGTGGACCTGTTGGCCACGTCGCCAACTGAATTGAAAATCCCCAACTCCGGATTAAAATGAAGCTCCGACAACGGCTGGAGCATAAAATCCGCCTCGTAGTCGCTGTCCAAATGCTCTGCCATGTATTTCTCCTTCAGCAGTGACACCTGGCTCTCGAAGTCTTCAACCTTAACACCGGGCATCAATTCAACAAATGTTTGAGAGCCGCTGTTTGTACTTCTCCAATCATTGAGGTTCACCCCAAAACGTTTTGCTGTCGCCACCGACACAAACTCAGTAAAACGAAAATCGGTTCTGAATGGAATTTCATTGACAACCCCCGTTAGCGTGGTCTGGATCGAGTCACGGTAGGTGATCGTTGTTCCCAGCATGTCCTGAGGAGAGGCCTTATCTCCAAAGTACTTTTTGAAAGTAGTTGCGGTCAACACAACCTGGTTGATACTGGAAAGTGAAACAGAGGGATCGCCAACGATCCATTCATAGGCTGGAAGCATGTTAAAATAGGAGCTGTCCGCCAATATGGCCTTCAATCCTTCTCTGAATATGGCTGGGTCGGCGTCTGGTTGGGATATTGTCACTTTGTTGCCCCCAACTTCAAAAAACTGAGCCACTCTTTCAACATTAGTAGAACTCTCTTTGATGGCAGGACCTGCACCCGAGGCCGTTCCTCTATTAGAGCCGCTGAAGGCACCGCTGAAGGTGGTATAAAGGCGGTAAATTCTGTCACCATTGCTGTGCTGCGTATCAAAACCATTTTCGAACTCAATCATCAGCAGCATAACGAAACAGGTGCTGATGCCTATAGCCAAACCGAGCACGTTGATAAAAGCGAACATCTTTTTGCGAAGGATGTTGCGCCAGGCGATTTTGATGTAGTTAAAAAACATATTTTGATGTTTCTGTTTAGTAAAAGTCAATTGTTATCAATCAGCCCTTTGCATTACTATTCAACCCACAAATCGATCACGCAAAGGAGCAAAGCCCGCTAAGGTTCGATTTCATCTTCCGGCGGCTGACGGTTTCCTAGCACTGCCCCACGCTACCGTACCGACGCCTATCGCTCTCCTTTGCCCGCCGTAGCCTCAAGCGTTGGTGGGCCACTCTCCAACTTCTTACTGTTTACTCCACTACTCATACCTCAAGCTCTCCACCGGATTCAGCCTAACTGCCTTCAACACCTGAAACAGGATAGTCAAAAAGGTCAGCACCAGCAGGCTCGTTACCGGGATGGCAACAAACCACCAGCCGATCTCAATTCTGTAGGCATATCCCTCCAGCCAGTTGCTCACCAGCCACCAGCCCGCAGGTATGGCTACCAGGTTTCCCATAAGAACCAGCAATAGAAATTCCTTTGATACCAGTACCATGATGTCGCCGTACCTGGCGCCCAACACTTTCCTGATACCAATCTCTTTGGTCTTTTGGTAAAGCGTGTAGGAAGCCAGACCAAAAAGGCCCATACATCCAATGAAGATCGCAAAGGCAGAGAAAAGAGTAAACAGGGCACCGAATTGCTGGTCGGCTTTATATTGTTGGTTGAACTGCTCATCTAAAAATGAATAGTTGAAAGTGCTCTCGGGAAATGCCTCTTTCCAGGACGACTCCAGGCTGGACAGCACTGGTGCCAGCGCAGTTGTTTTTTCTTCAGCGGTTCCCTTAAGGTTCAGCTTTACCAGGTAGTAGTTGCTCCAGTTGGAGAGGACATAGATCACCGGCTCAATGGAAGACTGCAAAGCCTGGTGATGGTAGTCGTCGGTCACACCAATAATCCTAAGGTCGGCACCGCCAAAAACCGGACACACCAGGTGCTGATACAGTGCCTCCTCTGGCGACTGATATCCCAACATTTCGGCTGCCCGTTTATTGATCACAATTTCTCCGGTAACCCAGGGCTGCTCATGTCCCTGGAAGAACTCCCCTGCCATCAAGCTAATTGACAAAGCTTTAAGATAATCTTTGTCGCAAGCAATCAAACTGAACGACGCCCCCTCGCCTTCGGCCTCGCCCTTTCTCCTCATCTTTGTTGATGTCCAGCCAATTTTATGTCCGGGCATGGTACTGGCCGTTGTCATCGCCGCAAACTGCGGATTTCTCAGCAGCTCCGTTTTAAAATAGTTGACCTTCTTGTTGAACTCTACACTGCTCAGGGCAGAGGGAGGCGACTTTAACACCACCACATCATTGATATTAATCCCCAAATCCTGGCTGCGCATATAGCTGATCTGCCGGTATACTGTGATAGTGCCCGCTATGAGCAAAGCGGATACAGCAAATTGAAAAATCACCAGCGACCTGCGCAGAAAAACACCTTTGCTATCGCTTTTAAACCTGCCGCCGAGCACTCTTGAAGGCCTGTAGCCTGACAATATAAAGGCAGGATAAAACCCGGCAAAAAATGAGGCGGTTAGCCAAAACAACACAACGCAGACCCAAAACAGCGGCTCCGCAATCAGGGTCGAGTGGATTTCTATGCCCGTCCAGTTGCCAATCCTCCCGAGCAGGCTTTGGGCCAGCGTAAGTGCCAGCACAACGCTGATAGCATTGATCAACATCGATTCAAAAAGGAATTGGCTGATTAGCTGCCTCTTTAACGAACCAAACACCTTTCTGATACCCACTTCCCTGGCCCGCTCCACCGACTGCGCAGTGGCAAGGTTTACGTAGTTGACCCAGGATATAATCAGCACCAGCGCACCAACTATACTTATAAACACCACATAGGTAAAGTTGCCAGTTTTGGCCGATTCGAATTCGAAAGAAGAGTGAAGATATACGTCAGCCATTGGCTGAAGCGAATACTCGTAATCGACGCCCTGATTCTTCTGGCTCTCCGGGCGGTGCTCCTGATAAATAGAGTTGTATGCACTTGTAACAAGGTCTAGCGACTGCGGGCTGTTAAGTACCACATAGCTACCCAGGTAGCTATTCTCCCAGTCGTTGATCTTCACATTGATCTTGTCATAAAACGTCAGCGGGATAAGTACTTGTGGAGAGAGGTGACTATTGAATGGTGGGTCTTTCATCACTCCTGACACCTGAAAGGTGTATTTTCCCCAATTGTTTCCCATTTCAACCTCTCTGCCCATGGGATCCTGAGCGCCAAAAAGCTTCTTTGCCACGCTCTCGGTGATGACCATGTTTTCCGGTTTCGTAAGGGCAGAGCGTTTGTCGCCACTGATCAGGTCGAAGCTTAGCACCTCAAAAAAAGTAGAATCTACAATATAGAAGTTACCCTGAAATACCTGACGGGGAGTGGCTTCAGACTTGTTTGTTAACGAAACATTGGTATAATCAATTCGGTCAAACCTGGCGTAAGTCTCAATCTCAGGTACTTGCGCTGCCACCGCTACCGAAAGCGGGGCATGGCTGCCGGGATTCGCCGCCGACTCTTTGCCGGCCTGGGTCATAGTACCAACAACACGATATGTTCTGTCGAGCTTTTCATGAAAGCTATCGTAGCTGGTTTCCTGCACCACATATTGCAGAATGACCAGTACCACAGTCAGGCTAACACCCATGCCAGCGATATTGATGAAAGCAAAACCCTTTTTTCTCTTTAGATGACGGAAGGCTAGAATTAGATAGTTTTTGAGCATAACCTTATTCGCTTATGGTGACGGAACCATTATACGCCAAACAGAATGCCATAATATTTAAAGTTCTGAATATCAAATAATTGCAAAATAAAAACTTACTTAACACCATTCGAATTGTTTCACATTGAAACAATTTTTCGTTTCATTGTGGAACAGTTGATATATTTCTGCTTTAAACCTTCCAAGGGCTCTTGCTATGCTGAAGATCAGCCCTTGGAGGGTTATCTACAAACGAATTACTGGTAATGCCGAAGCTCAACGCCAATATACTGATCATTGAAGACGACGAGGACGTGCTCTACACTGCTAAGCTGGTGCTCAAGCAGCGATTTGGTGAGGTGCATACTGAGACAGACCCGAAACGACTGCCAAGGCTATTGGAGAAAACTGCCTTCGACGTGATTCTGCTCGATATGAACTTCTCCCATGGGCAAACAAGCGGGAACGAAGGGCTCTTTTGGCTGAGAGAAATACTTAAGCTTGATCCGCAGGCGCACGTCATTATGAACACCGCCTACGGCGACATCCAGCTGGCGGTTGAAGCCATGAAAATTGGTGCCATCGATTTTCTGGTGAAGCCCTGGGAAAGGGAAAAGCTGATAGCTACCGTCGAAAACGTCTTTCAGCTTTCCCGCTCCAAAAAGGAGGTGCAGAAGCTAAAATCGAGAGAGAAGGTCATCACAGGCGATATTGCCAGGTCATTCCCAGATATGATCAGTCGTTCCGATGTGATGGCTCCTGTGTTTGAAGCGATAGAAAAAGTGGCAAAAACAGACGCCAACGTGCTTATTCTTGGCGAAAACGGAACAGGTAAAGAGCTGGTAGCCAGGGAGGTCTACCGTCAGTCGCTCCGGGCAAAGGAGCCTTTCATTAAAGTAGACCTGGGCTCGTTGGCAGAAAGCCTCTTCGAATCGGAGCTGTTTGGGCACAAAAAGGGTGCCTTTACCGATGCCAAAGAAGACAGGCAGGGACGGCTGGAAATAGCGTCGGGAGGCACGCTGTTTTTGGATGAAATTGGCAACCTGACCACCACCCAGCAGTCCAAGCTACTCACGGTACTACAGGCCCGGCAGGTGACACCGATCGGCTCGAATCGTCCGGTCGATATTGATATAAGGCTAATTTCAGCCACCAATATCCGAATAGATGAAATGATTGAAAGTGGTGATTTTCGACAAGATCTGTTGTATCGGATCAACACGGTAGAGATTACGCTGCCTCCTCTTCGGTCACGGATCGGCGACGTGGCATTACTGGCGGAGCACTATCTTAACTCGTACGCCAGTAAATACAACAAGCGGCAGCTGTCACTGAACAAGTCAGCGTTAAAAAAACTAGACCAATATCCCTGGCCGGGCAACATCCGTGAGCTGCAACATACGATGGAAAGAGCGGTGATCATGGCCGACACCACTGAGCTGACTGCCGATGATTTCCCGCTCGACAAAAAGCCTCAGCCCGCCATGATCAACGAAGTGCTTCAGAAAGATGAAATGGAAAAGCAGCTTATCCAAAAAGCCATCAAAAAATGGGAAGGTAACCTGACCAAAGCCGCCGACGAAATGGGCATGGGCCGCACCACGCTGTACCGCAAAATGAAGAAGTATGGTTTTTGACAGGTTTCGCTGGCAGGTCATCGTCCGTATTGCACTGATCCTGGTGCTGGGCTACGCAGGCATGTACATCATTATCAGCACCGATTTCTGGCTGGCTGGCTGCTGGCTGATGTTGTTTACTGCCATTGCCACGGTATCCTTGTTTCGCTATGTGGAAATCTACCGGAGGGAGCTCTACAATTTCCTTTCTGCTATCAAACAGGGCGATTTCACCAATTCCTTTTCCGGCCACACCGCCCGCTTCCGGGTCGACGACCTGAAGTTTGCCTATTCCGAAATCATCAGGGTCTTCCATCAGCTAAGCTCCGAGCGGGAGTCGCAATACCTTTTTCTTCAAACCATTGTGGAGCATGTGAGGGTGGCCCTTGTTGTAGCCGACCCAAAAGGCGAAGTGCTGATCTACAATCGATCGTTTACAGAGCTTACGGGCAAGAAGTTTATTAAAAACATGGGCTCTCTTCGCAATGTTGACGAAGCCTTTTACGACACCATCGACGCTTTGGAGCCGGGCCAGCGCATTCTCACCAAGCTGCTACACAAAGAGCTTTACAACCTGTCCGTTCAGTGCTCATCTATTACCGTAAAGAACACCCAATACCGCATTATCTCCTTTCAGGACATCAGGAACGAGCTGGAGGAAAGAGAACTCGACTCATGGCAGAAACTAATTAGGGTATTGACCCACGAAATCATGAATTCAGCGATTCCCATCTCCACGCTCACATCGGTTATCAGGGAAATGCTCGAAGACGAGGCAGGTCAGCCTCTGCCTCTTTCAGCGTTGGATGACGAGTCGGCGAAGGACGTTGTAGACAGCCTGAAAACGATAGAAAACCGCAGTAAAGGTCTCGTGAGGTTTGTAGAAGCCTACCGCAGTTTGACAAATATTCAGCCTCCCAGGTTTGAAAAAATAAAAGTATCAACGCTGTTTGGCGAAGTTGAAAAACTCTTTTTGATGGACTTTGATAAAAAGGAGATCAAGCTGGAGACCGAGACCTTGTCGGCCGGGCTGGAAATAACCATCGACAAAGACCTGTTTGAGCAGGTATTGATCAACCTCGTAAAAAACGCTGGTGAAGCAGTGGAAGCAGTCGCTTCTCCCCTTATCAAAATGAGCGCAACGCAAGATAACGGGACTGTTATCATCTCAATATCAGACAATGGCCCTGGTATTCCAGCCGACATCCTGGATAACATTTTCGTGCCTTTCTACACAACAAAAAAGCAGGGTTCAGGCATTGGCCTCAGCCTTAGTCGGCAGATAATCAGGCTGCACAAAGGGACGTTAACTGTGAATACTGAATTGGGGAAAGGGACTAGCTTTGTGGTGAGGGTATAGGCTTACTTGTAATGTCCCCTTAAAGAATAAATGTAAATGAGGTCATTCTCGATTGTATAAACAAGCCGGTGCTCCGCATTGATTCTTCTCGACCATTTTCCAGAAAGATTGTGCCTCAATGGTTCTGGCTTACCAATTCCTTGAAATGGATCAACCTGGATAGCTTTAACCAAAATAGTTATTCGCTGCTGGATTTTCTTGTTTCCAGATTTCTTCCAAAAAGCAAGGTCAAGAATGGCCTCTGGAAGGTAAATTACTTCCATAAATCATCTGTGTCGATCTTGACACCCTTTCCTTCTTTCAAGTCATTGTCTCCTTTCATGATTTTGGAAACGAATTCAGGGTTATACTGCCCAGCGTCCTTTTCTTCAAAGGAAATCTTCAAAGCCTTCATGAAAGCTTTTAAGGCAACTAATTTCTCCTTGTTATCTGGATATGCTATTACTTGACTCATGTTACAAAGATAAGAAATTCGGAAATCAATATTCCAAGCCGAATCATTCAAAGGAAGGAAACTCACCGCATACCCAGCCGTGGGGCCAGAAGTAACTATCGCTGGTGGGGAATTCCAGAATATCCCAGTGGATGGTGCTTATGTAGACGGCAACCTGGTAACAGCTCCTGCGTGGCCTGCCCACCCTGCTTTCATTAGAGAGTTTCTAAAGGTAATGGGCGCTAAGGTTGCTATCTAAGGAACAGCGACCGACTAAAGGAAGAAAAGGAGATGACTAAATAGCCACCTCCTTTTTTATGGTTTTTGTCGCCAGACAATAGTTTTCATACAAAGGAAAAGTCAACCATGAGCATTGCGGGCGGAAAGTTTTATTTAGTTTTGTTCCCCATTTTTAAACTTCCTTCACCCAATGAGCTCGCTCTTCCCAACCAGCTATTCTACCCTTTCGGCTTCTGCTTTGGGGTATTACATTGCAAAAGCTTATCACTGGTCGGTGGTGCAATGTGAGTTGCTGCTGAGAGGTGTAGGCGACACTTATCTGATTCAAGTCTCGAACCAAAAGTATATCCTAAGAATTTACCGTCACGATATCCGTTCTTATGAACAGGTGGCCGCTGAAGTCGAATTGCTTTTACAGGTAAAAGCTGCCGGAGTACCTGCTTCAATTCCGATAGCAGATACCGAAGGACGCCACATCCATACCTTTGAGGCTGCTGAGGGAAAGAAATATGGTGTTTTGTTTTCCTACGCTGCCGGTCAATTTGTGTCGGTGTTGGATGACAACCAGCTCAAGACATTAGGCTTTGAAATGGCAAGGTTCCATGAGGTATCGACTAACCTGATGCTTACCTACCCCCGCTGGACATTCGATATTGAAACGACATTGCAGCAACCCATAAAAGCCATCCAACCCTACCTTGGGGCCGAAAGCGAAGATTACCGCTGGCTCGAACAGGCAGCAAATAAAGCGTCAACAGCAATCAAAAATGTAGACGACACATCATTCTCCAAAGGCTACTGCCACTACGACTTCATGCCCAAAAACTTCCACATCGACGACAACGGGCAGTTCACCTTTTTCGACTTCGACTTTATGGGATATGGCTGGCTGGTGAACGACATTATGACTTTCAAGGTCAGTCTGGATTTGGACGTGCAATACGGCAAGCTAAAACGACACGCCGCCGATGCAGCCTTCGCTACCTTTCTAAATGCTTACCAGTCGCACAAAACCGTGAGCGAGGCGGAGCTTAGCATGATTCCGCACCTGTCGCTGGGTTTCTGGCTTTTCTATCTAGGGTTTTACACCACCCACGACCAATTTCTGCCATTGCTACAGCATCCTCACCTGGGGAGAAGGGTGCAGATGATCAGACAAATGATGCAGCCGTACGGCTACTGACCAGTTGCTATAGCGGCCACTTGATCTCCTTTCCCTCTTTCATTGACCGGTAGATGGCCGTAAATATCTCGACAGTTTTTCTACCCTCTTTTCCATCTACCATTGGCGGTCTGTCATTGATGATCGCATCCACGAAGTCCTGGTTCTGGGCCCTGATGAAGTATTCAATCGGATCCTCTCTGTGAAACAAGTCGACATCTTCTTTTTCCCACTGTGCCACCAGGCTTTCTTCCCCGGGCACGGTCCAAAGGTCGGTTTTGGGTGGTTCCTGCACTTTTGAAATCCCTGCGATGAACATGGCCCCACCGTCTGTTTGCACACCTACTGAAGCACCATTGGAGCCATGAACATGCACTTTACCGTAGAGGCCGGGCTTCTGCGAATTGCTCAGAATCAAGTTAGCGATACCGCCTCCCTTGAACTTAATGATAGCAACCGCCGTGTCGTCTACTTCAATGTAGGGGTGATTAATATTGTTCCATACGCCGTACAGCGATTCCATTTCTCCGCCCATATACCATTGCAGCAAGTCGATTTGGTGCGGGGCTTGGTTCACCAGCACACCGCCACCCTCATGCTCCCAGCTACCTCTCCAGGGGTCGCTTTTATAGTATTCTTCGCCCCGCCAGCCCAGCAACTGAGCTATTCCCAGCGCAGGTGTACCTATCTTTCCAGCGTCAATGGCCTTTCTGATTCTCTGTGAAGCGGGCAATATGCGGCGTTGGCTCACCATGCCCAGCTTTTTGCCATATTTTTTTGAAGCCGCAATCATTGCATCGCAATCTTCCAGCGTAGAAGCCAGCGGTTTCTCTACCAGCACATGAGCACCCCCGCTCATGGCCGCTTCCACCGCCTCAAGGTGGTTAGGGTGAGGCGAACAAACGGTAACCATCTCCAGCTTTTCAGCCGCAACCATGTCGGCAATATCCTGATAGGCTTTGGCTCCATACTTCCCGGCAAAAGCCTCGCCCCTTTCCTTGCGTCGGCTATGAATCGCCATAAGACTGGCATTTTTGATATTCATAATGCCATCGGCATGCATGCCTGCGGCTTTTCCACTTCCAACTACTCCTACTCTAATTTTCTCCATTTTTCTTAGGGCTTTAGCATCACTTTCATGAGGCCTTTTTCTTTATTGTATAATCGATCAAACCAGGCGGCACCTTCGGATAAAGGAGCCTCCGCCGATAAAATACTTGTTACATCCAGGCGACCGGAAGCGATCAAGTCCAGCACCGCAGGATATTCGCCATTAATGGCGCACGATCCCTGCACTCTTATCTCCCGGGTTACCACCGACTGCACAGGAAAATTGATCGTGGGTGTTACGTTGCCAATCAGCGTCACTTTGCCTCCTTTGCGAACAGCAGAGATACAGGTATTCACACTGTCCTCCTCTCCTACCACCTCAAAGACTACATCTGCCCCACGTCCGTCGGTCAAGCCTTTCACTGTTTCCATCAACTTTGGATCATTCGGCAGAAAGGCGTGGTCGGCGCCAAGCTTCCTGGCCAGCTCCAGCTTAAAGTCGTCGATATCGACAGCAATCACCTTCCGGCAGCCTCTGATTTTCAGCAGCTGAAGCACAAAGGAGCCCACCATTCCTACTCCCACTACCACCACGATATCGGTCATGGAGGGTTGGGTGATTTCGATGCCATGAAGCGCTACCCCCGCTGGTTCCACAAAAGCAGCCTGTGTGTATGAGATAGCGTCGGGAAGCTTATAAAGAATGTGGTCAGGCAAGACCACATATTCTGCGAAGGCACCATCTTTTCGGAAATCTGGTGTAGACACGCCCACCACCATTTTGCCATCACTGAGCTGGTAATGACCTTGCCGGGTAAACCAGTCATCTTTCTTAAAAATGGTAGAATCGAAAGTGACCCTATCGCCTGCCTTCCAGTTGGTAACATCGCTCCCCACCGCTGCTATTTCGCCAGCAGCCTCATGCCCCATGATAACGGGTGGAAGCCTTCTTCCAGTGCTGCCATCCATGCCATGAACATCGCTGCCACATATTCCGGCAGCTTTTACTCTCACCAGCACTTCGTTGTCGGCGATCTTCGGGTCGGCTACTTCCTTATAAGTAAATTGATTGTAAGCTTCCAGCACAAGGGCTTTCATTGCAAGGGGTGTTTAATGAGTTCATAAGTTAAGGCAATTACCCATCAAGAGGCAATCCGTGTGTCACATTTTGCCGGGTCGATAGCTCAAGTTTGTGCAATAGTTATATCTTTATTATTGCCAGCCTGGACAAGCTTACAGATTAGGTCCTATTTTAAAAGGCCCATACAGAGAATCACTTTGCCAAATTCTCAAAAAAAGATTTAGATTTAAGGATTAGCTAAACATGACCCTATGAATAAGACTACTACTTACTTAAACTTACTATTTCTGTTTTTATTCGCTGCCTCCACGGCGATAGCTCAAACCAGCATTTCGGGCAAAATAACTGATGCCGCCAATGGCGACGGACTTGCCGGTGTCAACATCCTTGTGAAGGGCAAGGTATTGGGTACGGTAACTGACATCAATGGTAACTTCAAACTCAGCGTCGGCGATGCCCCTCCTTTTACACTTCAAATATCCTATATAGGGTATACCACACAGGAGTTTGTGGTGAGCAATGCGGCCATGAGCAATATTGACATCAAGATGCAGGAGCAAACGATGCTCGGGCAGGAGGTGGTGATTTCAGCTTCCCGTGTTGAAGAGAGCATCCTTGAGTCGCCGGTATCAATCGAGAAGATGGACATCCTGGCGGTGCAGTCGACCGCTTCTGACAACTACTACAAAGGCATTGCTGCACTAAAAGGTGTGGACGTTACCAGCAGTAGCATCAACTTCCAAATCATCAATACCAGAGGGTTTGCCAACACCGGTAACACCAGATTTGTGCAGCTCACCGACGGTATGGACACACAAGCACCAGCGCTTAACTTCCCTATTGGCAACTTAAATGGCCCTTCGGAACTAGACGTAGAAAGTGTGGAGCTGATTCCAGGAGCCTCCTCTGCGTTATATGGCCCTAACGCCTTCAATGGCATACTTCTCGTGAACAGTAAAAGCCCCTTCGAGTATCAGGGGTTGAGCGCCTTCTCAAAAGTGGGTGTCAACCACCTGGGAGGCGGGGAAAAATCAGGTCATGACGCCGCCCCACTTTATGAAGGTGCCCTTCGTTACGCTAAGTCATTTGATAATAAGTTCGCCTTCAAAGTAAACCTGGCCTACAGCAAAGCCGAGGACTGGCACGGCACCAGCGATGTAGACAGGGAAATAGCCAGAACACCCGAAGGTTTTACGTCCAATCCAGGATCGGATCGGCTGCACTATATGGGGGACGAAGCATCGATTAACCTCGCTATTTTCCCTCTCAGCGCCAACTGGAATGTGCTGGCCAGAAATGCCGTATTTGAGCCAGGAGTTTCTGCCCAAACCTATGCCGCAGCTGGCGACCTTCCTAGTAATGTAGTGTCGGTTACTCCGTACAAAGAAGTTGATCTCATCGATTACGGCGCCGAAAATAAGAAAGCCAGCATAGGGCTTTTCTACCGGCTTAACGATAGAATGGAATTGAGTTACCTGTTCAACGGAGGCTGGGGAACAAGTATCTACACTGGTGCCCAAAGGTATTCGCTAAACAACTTCGGCATAATGCAGCACCGCCTGCAGTTGAGAGGTGACAATTTTTATGTGCGTGCCTATACAACCAGAGAGAACTCAGGCGATTCATATATCACTGAGTTTTTGGCAAAAAGGGTCAACGACCTGGCTGCTGCTAGGGTCAATCCCAATTTTGATGTTTCTAGCGCCTTAGGCAATTATGGTATAGAATACCTTAGATATCTGTACAATTCAGGTTACGCTCCGGGCGACGTCAATGCGCTATCTGATGCTGAAAGGATTCAGGTGCAGCAGGCGGGCCATGCCTACGCAAGGGGTGTTTTCAACGATCTTTTTGTCCTTGATCCTAATTCAAAGGAATTTCAGGACATAAAGAAAAGGGCTTTGGTTGGTGTGGTTCCAAAAGGGCCGGGATTCAACGACCGCACCAACCTATACCATGCAGAAGCTCAGTACGACTTCAAAAACGAGATCGACTTTATGGAACTGCAGGTCGGCGCCAGCTACAGGTTATATGAGCTCAATTCTGGCGGAACCATTTTTGATGATGCAGATGCGCCTATCACCATTGCAGAGCAAGGCATTTACACGCAGTTTGGCAAGTGGATAGGTGAACGCAAAGTGAAACTGTCAGGCTCTGTTCGCTACGACAAAAACCAGAACTTCAAAGGGCGAGTGAACCCGAGGCTTTCTGCCGTTTGGAAAGTAAAAGAGAATCACAACCTGAGAGCCTCTTTTCAAACTGGCTTCAGAATTCCGACCACGCAGGGGCAGCATATCGACCTTAGCATCATTAGTGCCAGGCTACTGGGGGGGCTCCCAAGATATGCTGAGAAGTACAATCTTACCGAACTGTCAAGCACCGGAGTTCCACTGGGTTATGAAGGCTTTTCTGTTCAAAACTACGGGACAGCGGTATTCAATCAAGGGGCGACTTCAGCAGCGATCTTCAACCCTGCCAACATTGCCCTGTTAACGCCGGTAACAACATTCAACCCTGTAAAGCCTGAGCAGGTAAAGTCGTTTGAGATTGGCTACAAAACCCTGATTCAGAATAAGCTGATGATTGATGCGGGCTTCTACTATAATATTTACGATGATTTTATTTCTCAAATACGAGTAAGAAAGGCCACGGCATTTACTGAGGCAACAGCACCTAGCCCAGACCTTGTGGGCACACCCAATTATGCTACAATTCTGAACGGGACCGACCTGAACACTTTTCAGATTTATACCAATATTGATCAAACCGTAACGTCACAGGGCACTGCTATTGGGCTTACCTACAATTTAAGCCGGGGATATACCATTTCAGCCAACCATAGCTGGAATGTGCTGAACGATGTGCCGGAAAACTTCCTTGCGGAGTACAACACGCCAGAGCACAAAGTGAACGTGTCGTTTGCCAACCGCAAGCTTACTGACGTAATTGGCTTCAACGTGGCCATGAGGTGGCAAACTGAGTTCGAATGGCAGTCGTCTTTCGTAGCACCTGCGTTTGGAATGGTGCCTGCTTACACAACAGTCGATGCCCAAATGAGCTTTAAATTGCCCAATATCAAATCAATGCTTAAAGTGGGCGGTTCCAACATACTTAACACCTACTATATCCAGAGCTTAGGCGGTCCCAATATTGGCGCCATCTACTATGTATCGCTCACTTTTGATGAACTAATGAATTAACGTAACAACAATTTGCCCATGAAGGCTGTCTTTAATTTGACAGCCTTTTTTATTTAAGCCCACGACTATGAAAAAGAATTACCTACTCAGTTTCCTGTTTATTCTGTTGCTCGTCATCACCTCGTGCCAAAAAGACGACGACGGAGGGCCATCGGTAAAGTATACCAACCTAAAGGAGGCAACCCCCTTCTTAAGCAGATCCGCTGGAGAGTTGAAGACTTTTGTTGCCGCCGCTGGTATTGACATCCCAACTGACCGGTTTATTTACAGTGTTGACATTTACAAGATCACGTACGAAACAACTTATAAGGGGCAAACAATTACCGCTTCAGGTGTGGTCATTTTGCCTGATACTGAAGAGAAAGTCAGCATGATCAGCTTTCAGCATGGCACCATAGCCTCCAATGCCGAAGCCCCTTCTTCTTCCTCTCTTCAAAGCACTTCTCTCATTCTTTACGCTGCTATGGCGAGTCCAGGATTCATTACGGTCGTTCCTGATTTCATTGGTTTCGGAGCATCGAAGGAGGTTCTACACCCATATTATGTAAAAGAAGCAACTGCAACGGCGGTTGTAGATGCGCTGAAAGCAGCTCACCAGCTGGCACAACAGGAAGGCATTAAGTTCGATACCCAACTTTTTCTTGCAGGTTACTCTCAGGGAGGATATGCAACTATGGCAGCGCAACAGTCCATTGAAAATAATCCCCTCGACGGATTCGATCTACTGGCATCGTTCCCTTCGTCGGGAGGCTACGACGTCAAAGGCATGCAGGAATATTTCTTCGGGCTTGAAACCTACGACAACCCGTTTTTCCTGGCTTATGTGGCGCTGGCTTACCAAACCTACTACGACTGGACAGAACCTTTGTCCAACTTCTTCAACGAGCCTTATGCAACCGAAATACCGACGCTATTTGACGGTAGTAAAAATGGCGGCCAGATTAACGAAGAGCTGAGCTACACAATTACTGATTTGGTACAGAGCGATTTGCTTGAGAACATCGATAGCAATCCGGACTATCAGTATTTGGTGGATGGCTTTAACGACAATGGTCTCACCGACTGGATACCAACTGTTAAAACTTACATGTTTCACGGCACAGCCGATGTAACCGTACCTTATCAGAACTCAGTGGATAGCTATAATAAGCTGATAGAAAATGGAACGCCAACGTCTGTACTCTCTCTGACTCCATTAGAAGGATTTACCCATTACACAGGCGTGGTTCCTTATGTAGAAGCTTTTGTCCCCTTGTTATTGGAATATCAATAAGAGAAAATAAAAAAGGCCGGATGATCCGGCCTTTTCTTTTTGCGCTAATGTTGTTTCCAAAATTATTGCGGTGGAGAAAGTACCCCGGCAATCACATGTACTCGGCCGTTTGAGTTTGTAGCAGCATCCGGTACAACAATCTCAGCATTGAAGCCACTTCCAGTAGCAGGATTGAAATCACTGTTGCTGTCGATGAAAATACCAACTCCTACCTGCTTGTTAGCTGAATTGTAGTAAAAATACAATGGGTTATAGTTGACTCCGTCCTTGGTCAAAGCACTATTATATTTTTTCCCCGTGGTAGAAGCAGTTGCATCTGTCAATGCTGCTGGAGTCACATCTGAAAGAACCACATGATTAGCAATGATTCCATACCATTGTTGGCCTGTAAACGTATTGGCAGTAATCTGTCCTGCAGTAAAAGTTTCATTGGTTGGCGCAAAAACTGTGTGGACAGTGCCTCCAGCAAGGATAGAAGTCAATGTCGGTAGCTCATTTGCAGCTGCGTAAGTATCAGCTAGTTTAATTCCAGCTGCTAAAGTACTAAAGGGAGCGCCTAGTAAAAGCGTGCCTGCATTTGTCCCAAGGATGGGCGTAAGAGAACTGCCCACCGATGGTGGAATCAATACAGTAGCCATTAAATGTACAACGCCATTGGTTGCCTTCAAATCAGCTGAAACAAACTCGATGGCCTGATTAGTAGAACCTGTTTTCAGCGTACCATCGGCATTCACAACAATTGCCTCTGTTTCCGCTGTTGTTACTGAGGTTCCCGCAGTCAAATCGGCTTTCAGCTTGGTGCCGGACACAACATGATAAGACAATACACCTTTTACGATTTCAGGGTTAATGTCTGTGATGTCTTTTGGGAACCCTGGCGTAGCAAGAAGGCTTTTGAAAGCAGTATTACTTGGCGCAAAAAGCGTATATTCAGTAGAGCCGCCCAGCAACTCAATCAGATCAGGATACACACCTAAATACTTAACAAGAGAGTCAAGTGACTCTTCTTCATCGGCTCCAGAGGCCTGCTTGTATTTATCAGAGCTAATCAGCTCCACAATGTCCATTGTTGGCTTCGCTTCTTCATCATCGCCACCGCAACCGGTGAAAACAAGGAGACCAAGCGCCATGGCTGGCAGGCTAAATATCTTCGCCCATTTAAGAATGTTCATTTTCATAACGTGTAGTTTATTGGTTCAAATCGAGATCGAAATATAGCAAGATTATTCAAACAAACGTTTGAAATGTGATAAAATAGTATGCATGACGAGTAGTTTCGTCATTCTACTACACAATAACCGTCACTTCAAGCATTTGTTCACGAGGCCACCAGCCTGAACAACTCAAAACATATCAGTTAAGTCCACTTTCCTTAAAAGTAAGTATTTCACTATCGTTCCTATTTCTTTACCTTGAACATAAACTAATACTAATCATTATGCCGACTATTAATCTGTACACAAGAAAAGACCATTTTAGTAGCAGAGCTACCGCCTCAGCTGCGCCACCCGTCACTGGCGGTACTCCAGTAATTCCCATTGTTGACTTGTACGAGTATGACCTGATGGGAATGCCTGTGTACGCCTTTGCTTATCAGCTAGAAATTCCAGGTTCCAGCTTTGTTCTTACCCCGATGTCAATTCCGGCTTATTTTGAAGAAGCACAGGTTGTGGACGGCGAAAGAGTCGACACACAGGGTCTTTTCCTCGTCAGCATGGGCAACGACCCCACCTACACAAAGGATTTTATCCTCGACAGAAAAATTTTCGGCCCTTATGGTTGCCCAAAACGGGTACTTACGTCAACTACTAACTCAGCCAAAGGGAGGATTGAGGTATTTTTCACTTTCAACAAAATGCGCTTCTACCCTTTCATTCTCCCTGATTTTTCTGTTGGTTATTATGTTTGTGATGGACAGAAAGGCCCAAACAATAGTGAGCCAAGGGGTGCCTGGCGCCCCTACTCACCGGATGAAGACGGCGTGGCGCTTGATGCCCCCGTTACTTACGACCCTACGCTTGGACTATACATCACCAGAGCTGCACATATAGAACCACGGCTCTGAGACCTTGCTCAGCTATTGCCCCTGACAAACAAGCCCTGACCAAAAATGCGGATGAGCCATAAGCTCGTCCGCATTTTTCAGGTATTTTCTCTTGGCAAGAGACAGGCTGGTGGCTGCACTTTCCCCCTGACTTATCCCTTCATAAAAACTCCCAACCAAAGAGGAGGTTGTGCCATCGGAAAGGTTCCACAAAGACGCTACGACGTTGGCTACACCAGCCTGTTTAAATGCCCTGGCCAGGCTGTACGTACCTTCTCCTTCCACCACGGGCCCAAAGGCCGACTGACAAGCCGTGAGCACCACTGTATGCGCCTTGATCGACAAGGGTGCAATTTCGTACCCATACAGGGCATCCTGATCAAGGCCTGTGGGAGAATAGCAGTCAATCTTATTCTCCAATTTATCAGCCAAACTGGACGATGCATGTAAACCCAGGTGGATAATATCTCCCGCCGCCACCATGTCGTCAATCAACCTTTGTCGGGTTACTTCCTCATTTGTTCTCACCTGAACATCACTCCCTGAAAACACTTTACCGAGCAATGCGACTTCCCGCTTTGTGCCGGGCAGTGCATCAAGCTCACCCAGTGATTTTGTAAACGAATAGGCAACAACCTCATCTGTAGGAAGTCCGTTTTTACCTTGATTAAGAGCATAAATTTGCAAGCTCGGCGCATAATTCACCTCACAGGTCTTGATCAGATAAGGTGCATCCCGAAATGAAACAGCCACCTCCGTTGCGAGCACTTCAAATGGAAGATAAGCCAACGCACCGTCGGGAATGACCAGAAGAGACTTTTGGATATTACCTAGCGGCCTTAATAACTTGTTGTACAACAGTGCCGAGGATTCCATAAAGGCTTCTTTTGCTGCCCCACCCTGTCGATTGGGCAGCTTCGCCAGTTGCGTTTCCAACACATTAAGAGCTGTCGTAAAAGGCGCATCCACCTCAACTCGCTCAAATCGGCCCTCGCCGCCGTAACTTAAGGCATACACATAGTCGTCATTCACAAAATACTGCACAAAGGTGGCTTCACGGGCGTCGGCCATGTCGGCATAATGAGTGTAGGAATCCGGGTTTATCTGATATTTGGCTTTGTAGTAGTTCGGGTATTTGTCCTGCATGTCGGCATAGTAGTCGTCGGCCTTTCTTAGCAGTGCAGTCATTTCCCTTGAATCGTAAGCGTAGCTCCTCTTCATGGCGGCTATCTGGGCTTTCAGTTGAAGCTCCGTTGTCCTGAATTCCTCCGGCACTTCCAAAAAATATTCCTGGTTCCTGGCAAGCAAGTCCTGGTAGGTAATCAGTCCTTTGCTCCTTTCCATGTACATATGTGCCTGGTTCAGGAAAGCTGTGTCTTGCGTAAGCTGATGCAAATGAAAGCTCGCCTCAATAGCCCCGGAATAAACCATCCGGCCAATGCGCAAAAACATCAGCAGCGCATCCTCTTCAACAGCCCTGATTTGTTGGAACATCAGCGAATCGATCAACTGATATATTTCAAATGATCGCCTTAGGCTCTCCTGATCAGAAGACCTGTCTTTATAGCGTTGCAACTCGATTTCCGCCAGTTGCTGATAGTTCACGAAATTAAAACCCCGGTTGGAGACTTCGGGCGATGTCACAACCTCCCAGGAGAAAGGGGCATTTTTGTAGGGTGAAAAGTAGACGATGCCTGCAAAAATATTCTTCTCCGCTTTGTCATACTGTCCTAATTGCCGGTACAAGTATGACAGCACCCAAAACGCCTCTGTTGTTTGAACAATATCAGGAAGCTTTTGCCTGGAAAAATGTGCCACAGCCCTCTCATAGGCATCGATACTTGCCTGAGCATCTCCCCTTAGAAAGTGATAAAAGCCGTACAAACGGTCGGAGCTAATCCAGGCATTGCTTGCAAAGTGCGCAGGCAAACTTTCCAGACGCATCATTTGGAGGCGGAACAAAGAGTCGTTATTCACGATCATTTCATGAAGCGCTCTTTCCCTCAAAAGCTTGGCCAGGCTAGCGGTGTCTGCTTGCAATTGGACTTTTTCGTCCGCCAACTGATAGTAGTAAGTGGCCGAATCGAATTTCTCCATTCGTCGCATCAGTGTTGCCTTCAGAATCAGCAACTCATGAAGATCTTTGTTGTGAGGCTTTTGTCTTAAGCCATCTTCTGTGTAGCCAAGGGCTGCTACAAAATCCCTATTGGTAATGGCCACTTCCGAAAGCTGCACGAGAAGTCGTGGAATATGGGGCGACAGCACTTCAAAATCGCCAGCCATATCCAGCGCTTTTTTGTAATAGAAATAAGATGAATCAGTTTCGCCGTGCACCATCTGATGACACCAGGCAAGCTGCTCCAACATGGCAAAATACTCGAAAGTCTCCTTTTTATCGTCAGACCGAAGCAATGCCCCGGCATGATAAAAGTCTTTAAGGCCAGAGCGGCCATTTCTGGTTTCAAAAATGCCCTGAAGGAGACTTTCTGCTACCTTTTGACTGGCAGTAACGGCACCTGGTAAACGATCTAGGGAAAACATACTAAGGGTATCATTGGACAAGAAACGGCATAGCTCCCCGTTGATGGAAGCATACACTTTTTCTTCCGGCCCTAATACTTTTGCCAGGCTATCGTACAGTTCATAAGCTCGCTGGTATTCTCCTACATTTCTTTCTTGATCTGCTAACGAAACGGGGGACAAAAAGCTGTGCGTTGATGCCAGATTACGCTCAATCTCCCTCTTGTCCTTAGAACTACAGGCTACCATCAGGGCAAAGACCAGCACCGCCAAAGCTTGCTCGCAATGCAGGCTCGACAAGCTCTTTTTTGCCAAAAAAATAAATGCATTGAGCACACCTGTAATAGGCCTGCCGCCGGTGTCCTTCATAGAACCGATCCTCTGAGTTGTTTAGTTAGGTATAATAACGCAGTTGCTACCGGAAAGTAAAGTTTACTCATCGTGAAAGCAAAAGGTGCCATTGGAAATTGTGAAACAACACCGTTTGCCGCAGATAAAAACGTGTTTAAAAAATGCTTACCTTCCAATAGCAAAAAACAAGCGTATGCTTCATGCCCGAAGAATATTCATCAAGAAATCTGTAACTGCTTCGCTGGCCGGGATACTACCGCTTAATCAATTCGTTCTATCTATGCCCCTTCAAGACACATCTTACGCCGACTACCAGGCCTCCCAGCGCAAAAAGCTCCTTGAACTATTGGGAGACTTGCCCACCCGGCATGCGCCCAAGCCTCCGCAACTAATTCGAAAAGAAAAGCGCAACGGCTACACCCTGGAGTACTTGCAGTTCGACTTCAATGGGCTGGAGAAGGTGCCTGGCATCCTACTCGTGCCTGACAACCTGAAAGGCAAAGCACCCTGCATGCTCTATTGCCATGCCCACTTTGGCACCTATGAAGTAGGAAAAGAAGAATTGCTTAACGGCCGAACTGTGATGCCGGCCTATGCAGAAGTATATGCGCAAAAGGGCATCATGACCCTGGCCATCGATAGTTGGTGCTTTGGCGAAAGGAACCGGTTGAAAAATGGAGCGTTTGGCGAAGCCGACACTTTCAAGGAAATGCTATGGAAAGGGCAAACACTTTTTGGTATGATGCTGTGGGACGAAATGAAAGCCCTCGACTACCTGCTGGCCCGGCCGGAAGCCGACACCAGCCGGGTGGGCGTGTTCGGGCTCTCGATGGGGGCCACCAAAGCCTGGTGGCTGGCGGCGCTCGACACCCGCATCACTACCTGCCTCGACCTGTGCTGCCTCACCGACTTTGACGAGCTGATGAAAATCGGCAATCTCAGTGGCCATGGTATCTACTATTATGTGCCTTCAATACTCAAACATTTTTCTGCCAGCACCATTAACGAGCTGATAGTTCCCCGGCCCCACCTCAGCTTGAATGGACGGTTGGATTTGCTGACTCCGCCTGCCGGTGTGGAGAAAATCAGAGACTATCTGCTGCCGCTGTACAAGCAACATGGCCGGGAAGAAGATTGCCTCATCGAGCTGTTCGACTGCCCGCATGAAGAGCTGCCTGAGATGCGAAAGCTGGTGGTAGGATGGCTGGATAAGTATTTGGTGAAGGGGTAACAGACCTGCCTAAGGAGATTCAATCGAAAAAAATAGTAATGGTAAGTTTTTTCTAAGCTGTTTCTTCTCCAGAGACCCACCGAAAACTACCTGACCATGAAAATACGTTCGCTCTGTTTCCAGAAACCTGTATTACTTGTACTCAGTTTCACAACTCTCTTGTTTGCTTGCAAGAATTCCGACGACTCAGAAGAGCCTGCGACTGACGATGACATGCCAATATTCGCCGAGGCACCTGCGGCAATTAGTATCGCTGAACGAGCAGAGCGAATTGACTGGCTTACACAAAACACGTACGTTCCTCGAAGCATTGACCCGTTTGATGAGGACTACTCAGATCTGGCCTTCCTCAAGGATGTCATTGGAAGCAAAAGAGTGGTAATGCTCGGAGAAATGTCGCATGGAGATGGCTCGACCTTCAAAGCCAAGGCCCGACTTATCCGCTTTCTGCATCAGGAAATGGGATTTGACATGATCGCCTGGGAAAGTGGTCTTTACGACTGCCACAAAGCATGGACAAAAATTGAAAATGGTACCAAAGGTATGGAGGCAGCCCGCAACTCTATCAATACACTTTGGTCTGCTACCTCTGAGGTTTATCCCGTATTCAACTACTGGGATGGAGACGTGACTCCTTTGGAATTAATAGGATTCGATATTCAGTTCTTTGGCAACTACAAAAGCAATTTCACCACGGATCTTAATGCGTTCCTGAAAAATAATGATGCTGCTTTTGCCGCTTCATCAGGCTGGACAGACCTGAGCAGAGAGCTGGTGACTTTATTCAGCTATTATGATGCCCCCACAGTGCTCGATGATATCGATTTCGAGCTCATCGACAATGGGCTTACCAACCTGATAACAAAGCTTCAGACGTTCAGCCAAAATGGCGAACTTCCTCTTTTGTCCCAAAGAGACTTTTGGGTGCAGGTCTGTGAAAGCACCCTGGGCTACGCAGAATTCACGCAACTTCTGGCAGTAGAAAAGGATTATAAGAAGGCTGGTAACGCACGAGACAAATATATGGGAGGCAATCTGAACTGGATGATCAACAAATTCAGCGACAGAAAGATCATCGTTTGGGGTGCCACCACTCACCTTTCGAGAAACTTGGATAAGGTGGCAGTATATGATGTGAAAACCGATAAATTCCCACTGTTGGCTCCCGAATTTATAACTATGGGCAATTACACGCATGAAACTAACAACAGTCACATTTACACTATTGGTTTTACAGCCTATGGAGGAAAATTAAACGACTGGACAAAAGGGAAAGCAGTTGATTTGATCGAGCCATTGGACGGCAGCATAGAGGACCTGCTCGGTGAAGTCGGGAATGACTTTGGGTTTGTTAACTACAGAAGCGATCTCGCACCCTGGATGTCACAACCCTTCATTTCCAAACCTTATGGTAATGGCAATGAGTTGGCGATTTGGCCTGATGTTTTTGATGGGCTTTTCTATATCAAAACCATGGAGCCTTCAAGCTACAATCCCTAACCCTCCTCCTCCCTGAATTCTAAAATATCCCCCGGCTGGCAATCCAGTATCTGGCAAATTGCCTCCAGGGTAGAAAACCGTACTGCCTTCGCCTTCCCCGTTTTGAGTATGGAAAGATTGGCTTCGGTGATGCCCAGCCTGTCGGCCAGGTCTTTGGAACGGATCTTCCGCTTCGCCATCATTACATCGAGATTGACTATAATCGGCATCAGATAGTGAGTTCGTTTTCCTGTTGAATTTCCTGCCCCTGTTCAAATGCTACGCCCAGCACCATGATGATGAGGCCCATTAGAAACACGGTAAAGTCAAAAGACGAGTCTGAAACAACCTTTAGTCCTTCAAACAGATAATTATATTCAAGCCACCACACCATGGCCTTCGCCACCAGCCAATTGGCAAATGGAGCAATAACAATCAGCAAACCGAGCAATTTCACTCTTTGTATATTGTCCTTATTGAAAGAGTTGCTTCTTCTCACGTCGTTGATAATGCTTTTGAAAACGAAGAGCACATAGGTCAGGTATCCAACAGACAGGTATACAATCGAAAGTAGTAGTGCTTTTAAACCTCCGTCAATTGGTTGGCTTAATTTCATAGTGTCTACCCTGATTTTGAACGATTCTGGAATACTGCCCGCCAGGGTTTCGCCAAGGCTTTTCTGCAATACGTCCGACTGCACCCTGAGGTGGGGTTCGGTTATCTCGTAATACCTTCCTTCTTTCATTGTCACCAGAGAAACAGTGCCTACAGCCACGCCCAGCCACAGCGACAATATCAGGAAGGTGATGACACCCTGGGCAATATTGAGTTTTTTCATATCATCAATTTTACAACCACAAGCTATTTAAGAATTGAACAGAACCGTATTGAAAGTGCTCTCCCTAAATTGTCAGTTCGTTTTCCTCCTGTATTTTTTGGCCCTGCTCGAAGGCTACACCCAGCACCACAATCAACAACCCAAGAATGAACACCGGCCA
This sequence comes from Imperialibacter sp., assembly GCF_040222385.1. Classification (GTDB taxonomy): domain Bacteria; phylum Bacteroidota; class Bacteroidia; order Cytophagales; family Cyclobacteriaceae; genus Imperialibacter. The sequence goes on along the minus strand of NZ_JAVKDF010000039.1, from coordinate 134,648 downwards.
GCCCAGACTGGCGTCTGTTTCCAGGGTCATTCCTTCGAAATGAAATCGATTATCGATCCAAAACGAGAAAAAGACATTGAGTATCCACTCGCCCAAAGGAGCAAGCACAACCAGCGTACCGATAAGCTTCACTCTCTTGCTACTGCTCAGGTTGAACGGTGTGCCCTTCATCACATCATGAATGATTGTTGCTATGAGCCATAGTATCCAGAGCATATAGCCCGACACCATAAACATCATTGCGATCACAATCAACCTTAGATTGAGATGTACCGGCAGCATCATTTCCAGCGTTTCCACAGAAAGTAACATGGGTTTATCCGGAACAGGCAACTGCGATCTCAACACTTCCTGTAATTGATCCGATTTGATTACCCAATGCGGCTGTTCGATCTCGATAAACACACCTTCCTTCATCGACGCAAAGAAGATGGTAACGAACACCATCCCTAAAATCAGCAAGCCCATGCTGGCTTTAATAATGATGCGAATGATGCGAAGCTTATTCATGTTATGCGGAAATTAATTATTGATAAACAATAATAATATATCTTTTATTAATGTCAAATAATATTTAAAGAATTCATGCTCCGTTAAACTGCAGTTAAAGGGATTCAAATGAAAAACTGCATTCCAGGGAAACAAAAAAAGGCCTGCCCCAAAGAGCAGACCTGAAACCATAAATCGAGTAAAAACCAGTTTCTACTTAAACAGCACCGGCGCAAACTGCGAAAGGTAAACCCGCCAGTTTCTCCAGATATGCCCTCCTTCGGATTCCACATACTGGTACTTCATACCCATGCCATCCAGCTTAGCCCGGTACTCTTCGTTGGCTTTGTAAAGGAAGTCGGTTTTGCCGATGCCTATCCAGTAGAGTTTGTAACCATTGTCTTTTTGCTTCTTCAATGTGCCGTCGAAGTCAGAATATACTTTGCCTGTGGCATCGTCTCTCGACATGATAGCGGCTGAAAACAGCCCCACATAATCAAACGTGTTGGGGAAATAGCGGGAGATGTGTAGTGAATGAAAGCCTCCCATGGAAAGCCCCGCTATGGCCCGGTTGGCCTTGTCTGCCTTTACCCGGTAGTTCGCTTCAGTGAACTTAATGATGTCCATAAAATTAGCCTCGTAAGTGCCGTCCATTGTTTTGGGAACCATGAACTGCGGCTTGTAGAACCCCTCACTTCCTTCTCCCGGAGCTGCATCCTGGATGACATTACCATTAGGCATCACCACAATCATCGGTTTTACTTTGCCTTGTGCAATCATGTTATCCATGATTTGGGCGGTTCGGCCCAGCGCTATCCATGCTTCTTCGTCGCCACCGGCACCATGCAGCAGATACAGCACAGGATATTTCTCTGTCGATTTTTCGTACCCCGGCGGTGTATAAATAGTGAGCCTGCGATCCATTTTCAGTCCCGGCGAATCGTACCAGCGACGGGTTACGGTACCGTGCGGAATATCCATCACTTTATAAAGGTCGGCCTGGCCTCCACCAATGATGAACAAATTGGTCAGCGAAGCCACATCCCTGATGATAAAAGGATTACTGGGATCAATTGTCCTGAGACCATCCACGATGAAGGAATAGTTGTATAACTCTGAGCTCAATGGGCCGGTCTTATACGACCAGACACCGTTTTCACCTTTAGTCAGCAATGCGCTGCCCGGTGCATCAAACTCGCCCCTTTCTGTCTTTATTTTCACCGTAGGTAAAAAGTCACCTGTCACCTTCACCGTGTCGGCATTGGGGGTCATAAAACGGAACGTCACTGAATTGTCAGGGAGGATTTCCGGTGAAACAATCTGTTGCCCACCAAACAGCGACTGCTGGGCATAGGAACCAAACCCGATAAGGGTTGTAAACAGGATAAGTAAGAGCTTGTTATTTTTCATTTTTATGATTTTTTAAACGTCGGTCTTCTTTTATTTAAACAATAAGGGGGCAAAGTCTCTGAGGTTACGCCTCCACTCCCTGAAAGTGTGGGCGTAACTGCCATTTTCGTATTCGTATTTGATCCCAAAGCCATCAAACATGGCCATCATATTGAGGTTGTTCTGGTAGGCGATGTCGGCTTCACCCCCCATAAAAATCTTAAACTTTTTGAAGTTGTTGATTTCTTTGTTGGTCATTACATCAGCATACTTTTCTTTGATTTCAGCAATGTTTGGAGGGAAGTAGCCGGTGCTCAGAGGAAACACATATGCAAAAAGGTCGGGGTGCCAGAGGGCAAGGTTCACCGTTTGGATGCCTCCCATGGAAAGCCCGGCAATGGCCCTGTGTTCTCTTTTGGCAGAAACCGGATAAGTCTTTTCCACAAAGGGAATGATGGACTGCACAAAATCCCGGCAAAACGGATCCTGCTGATCACCTGCACCCATAAAGAAGCCCTGGATATGGGTGTGACCAGCAGGCATTACCACGATCATAGGCTCAAGTTTCCCCTGAGCGTAGAGGTTGTCGAGGATCAGGTTGGCACGGCCGGCCGTTGTCCAGCTGGCGTCATTGTCGCCTCCGCCGTGGAGCAGATACAGCACAGGCAGCTTCTTCGTTTTGCTGATTTGGTCATAGTTGGGTGGTAGGTACACGTGCAGCCGTCGGGTAACGCCGTCCAGCGCAGTCGATTTGTACCAAACCATCTCCACTTTTCCATGTGGTACGTCTTTGAGTGCCTGAAAGTCATTGCCAGGTCCTGCTATTTCAAACAGGTTAGAATAACCACTGTTGCTTTCCTTTGACCTGGGGTTTTTGGGATCAAAAACCTTCAGTCCGTCCACCGTAAAGTCGTAGGTATAAACATCGGGCAGCAGTGCTTCGCTGGTCGTCGCTGACCAAACGCCCTGCTCGTCCTTTTGCAAAACCAATCCGGGGAAGCCTCCGGGAAAGTCGCCACTCACCCTTACTTCAGACGCTTTGGGCGCATAAATGCTCAACGCCACTTTACCATTTTTCAATTGGCGAACTGATTGAAGGGTATCGTTGGGTGTCGGTTCCCTGGCTGGGAATTGGGCATATAAACTACCGGCGCACATCAACATGGCCAGTAAAAGGATCGATTTGTTCATTGGTAGCATCGTTTATCCACATCGCCCGTTCAGGGTCCCTTTCAGGAGACCCCAAACCGGGCTCCATGGTGTTAGTTCACTTAAACAGCACCGGCGCAAACTGCGACAGGTAAATACGCCAGTTGGTCCAGGTGTGGCCTCCGGTGCTCTCCAGGTACTTGTACTTAAAGTTATGCTTGTCGAGTGTGTTTCGCAGGTTGACCACACTATCGTACAGGAAGTCGTCCTTTCCGCAGGCAATCCAATACACTTTAGGGCTCGCCTTTTTTAACGCCTCAATATCGTTGTCACGATCGTCGCCATTATTAGGCAGCATAGGACTGTCCTTCACGAAGCCCATGCTCATCACGCAGATGTAGTCGAACATGGCTGGATTGTCGAACGTGGTATTGAGCGTTTGCCACCCTCCCATGCTGAGACCCGATAAAGCCCGGTTCTCTTTTCCTTTCTTCGCACGATAATGACTTTCTACATAGGGAATTACATCCTTTACCAGGCTTTGCTCAAATTTCTTGTTCGCCATACCGAAGCCGCCCTGGCCTTCCTGGATTGGGAGTTTGGCAGGGGCCTCAATGCTGGCTGCTGTTTGATCGGGGTTGCCATTGGTCATTACCACAATCATGGGCTTGGCCTGGCCGGAATTGATCAGGTTGTCCATGATGGTGGGCGTCAGGCCGAGTTCCGTCCAAGCGTCTTCATCGCCACCGCCGCCATGCAGCAGGTAAAAGACAGGGTAGGTCTCTTTGCTGTTGTTCTCGTATCCGGGTGGGGTATACACATACATGCGTCGGGTGAGGCCAAGTGTTGGCGACTCGTACCAAACCTTCGACACCATGCCTTTGGGGCCGTGCTTTGGCTCGTACAGATCCGAGCCTTTGCCCTTGATCATAAAGAAGCTGATGTTACGCACACCGTCCCTTTTCACCAGGGCATTGGAAGCATCCAGCGCATACGCCCCATCGACCGTGAAGTTGTAGCCATACAGCTCAGCCTCCAGCGGGCCGACAGTAACCGCCCACAGTCCGGTATCTCCTTTGACAAGGGGCTCGGTTTTGCCCTGCCCCATCCAATCACCCGACAAAGTGATTTCGTTGGCATTGGGTGCATACACCCGAAAAGTAATTTTATTGTCGGCATGTATTTCCGGCGACACCACCGGATTGCGGCGAAATTGCGCTGAGGCAGTATTGGCCAGGCTCACCGTGACCCCAAGCACCAGCAGAAAGCCAAGGGCTCTCCTATTCAGTAAGTGTTTCTTCATTGGTATGTAGTTTAAGTATGGGAGGCCTGCCCCCGTTCTCTAAAGGTAGTGGTTTCATTGTGTCGATACAACACAATTTACTACCCAAGATGAAAAATTGACCTTTAGATGATTCAAGTGTCCACTTGGATCACAGTCATTGAAGTGTCTCGCTTCTTCTATTACGCATATTTTAAAAACTCGATATCCAAAAGCACCTTTTCTAAAGGAGTCGCTAGCTTAACTGACAAAACCAAAACTTGGCTCAAAAGATTGGCCCGGAAAAATTAATAGTTGAAAGGTACAGTAGTGGCGAAACGCTGAAACAAGGAATCCACCAACCTGGTCGACCAGAAGAGCCCCTGGCAGGGTGAAGGAATTTATTCTATGAAATATTTTGCAAAAAATGTGGCTAGGCAATTTCCCTGCTATGTGCCACCTCATTGGCCTTGACAGATCTGACCTGATTGGCTTTGAGCGTTTCCACACTTCGGGTCTTGCCCATCAGAGTGAAAAATTCCACTTCATACCCTTTCCGGTTGTCATGAATCATTACGACCGTACCAATATCACCTTTCACCAAGCCACGCTCAGGCAAATCTTCCTTCAAAACTACTCTGTCAAAATTCTCTATCATCGCTAAAAAGGATATGCAGTGACTAATTTAAGAAAATCGGCTTCTTTTTCCTTGAACCAAACACTTTTAATCAACACACTTTCCCTGTGCGGGGTTTTACCCTGTTAAAATGTATTTCATGCCAAAAGGTGTTGTTTCCTTCGAATTTGATGACTGAGATTGCACGAAATGGGTTAACAAGGCCTCTTCAAAAACCCTCCAATAACTTGCGTGAAAACCATTCTTGATGAAAAAATAGGCTTTAGATCCTCCGTCAGGATGGTCAGTATTAAGCAAATATCTAGTGATCTTTTCTTTCTCGACAATTACTTTCAAGAGGAGTATTTCTTTTTCTCTTATCTAAAGAGATTAACTTATCTAAATTTCAAATAAACAGTAAATTTAACAACGTCAATAACCTTTTTTTTCAGAGTCGAAGAAAAAGGTAATGCCATTGATAAAGGCGGTAGCGAGGTGGGTGACAAGATCCGAGCGAGACCCTCGAACCAGTGGAGTGAGGTACTAAGCATTGAATAACCAATACATGAATCAAAAGACTCGCAGTGAATTCGCTATCTACTATGGCCTTGGCTGTATCCTGATAGCCCTTGGAGGCATCGGAGTTAGTGGCTATTGGGGCTATCAAATCGTTACTGAACAGGCCGACTTTTCCTGGGGCATCCTGGCCATGCTGCTTGCGATGATCGCTACGACGGGATCGCTGGGCTGGGTGCTGATTCGGAGGGGGGATGGGGGTTGATTTGGGCTGTGGTAGGGTTCGAGCTGCAAGTTCGAAGCAGCGAAAAGGATAGATTTGAAGCTCTGAGCGAGATGCTCGAACCAGCAAGAAGCCCGGGGAATGATGGAGTGAAGTGGGGAGAGAAGCTGAAAGCTTCATGAAAGGATTGCCACAAGTTACACTAGTGCTAAACTTGCGGCAGACTAAGGGAGCCATGTCTATTTTTCACTATATCCTATCTACAGAAAGGTACTTCTACATCATGAAAGCGGTTACATTTTGTTCGAAGAGCTGCAAAATTTCTCCATCGTTTAGTATCCTATTGTAGATTAAAATATCGTCGATATCACCCAAAAAAAAGCTGGACGAAGAAAGACTGCCCAAGATCATTGAATTAGGAAAATCGTATATCTCTATTCCCTCAAGACTCTTAGTATATACTAACTCGCCGTTAAGATAAACTTTTGCAGTAGAAAGGTCATATGATGCCGTAAGATTTACCCAACCGCTTCGATATTCGTAAAACGGCACATCAACGATGACTCGACTAGATATTCCAGTCCTAATATCATAAGAAGAATTAAACTTATCGTTCCTCAAATCAAAGCGGTATCCATTATTAAACAGAATTTCCCCATCATTATACTCTTCTGTTTTAACCCACACTGAATAGGTGATTGTTGAAGGCGTACTGGGAATATTTCGGTTGTAACTAATATTACTAGTAACTCCATCAAAAGCTCTTGCATGGTTCTTAACACCAAACCTATCAACTGTTTTTGTACTTTTGTCGGCACCAACTATACTGCCGACAACCGACTTTGCATCAACTCCTAGAGGGGCAAAGAATATCAACCCGTTTCTGGGAAAATCCTTTGGTTCAACAATAAGAAGCTCATCATCACTCCTGACATCATTTCCTTCAACAGCCAGTGTCAGTTTTCCTGAAGATGCGTCTGAAGGTACAACTACTTCCATTTTGTTTCTGCTAGCAGAAATTGGCGTTGTAGGTCGGCTATCATTAAATAAAATTTGGTTATCAGATGCGATGGCAGCAAAATGCCTTCCTGAAACCCTTACCGTATCCCCAACACGTTGAATGAGGCGGTCTATCTCATCAATGACCGGGAGATACGTAAAAACTGGGCCTTCCAATTCAATTGTATCGGCCGCAATTGAGACCATACCTGTTTCTGCTCCAGAGGGCACAACTACTTCAAGATTATCACCCTCAAAACCGATTTTGGTTCCCTTTATACCGGAAAAATATACTTCACAACTTTCTCCAATACCGTCAAAATCTTCCACCAGAATTCTAACGGTATCCCCCTCCAGCCCAATATTGGGTGTGATAGTAAGAATCCCCGGAACAAGGACTTTAGGTTCTTCCTCATCTTTCCCACAACTGACAATCAAAATCGAGCCAACGGAAGTAATGAATAACACAGAGAACAAGTTTGATAATTTCACACCAATAAGTCTAAAACTTTTCCCAAAAGTATCTCTTTCAAATAGATAAAAAAGTAAAAACGTCATTTTCTCTACTCGCAAAATTCTAACTATAGCATAACTTATGGCTGTTGCAAATCAAGCTTTTAGCTTGCTCTACAAAATAAAAACAACCAGTAGCAAAACCTGGCCTCCCTCTCACTGCTCTGTCCCCCAATAGACCCTTTATACACTTCCTAACCACCTATAAAGGATCAGGCTTGGGGGGAACTTGTCGACCACTTTGAAAGCGCCATTCTTCACAAGCCGACATAACCGCAGACAACCCGATCAGCCTTAAAGTTACCCACTACTCTCCCTCCGTCAACATAAATATCTCCTCAACCGGCACCTTAAAATACCTGGCAATTTTCAAGGCAATGACTGTGGAAGGAATAAATCGCCCCACCTCGATGGTACTGATCGTCTTTCTCGACACGCCGATCTCATTGGCCAGGTCACTTTGACTCATCCGGTGTTCAGCCCGCAACACATGAATGCGGTTTTCAAGCCTCTCGTTCATGTGTCCATCGAGCTAAACTCCTCGTCTCCTTCTGTTTTAAAAAGGATGAAAAAACTAACACTGAAAGTGGCCAGCATAAAGAAGGCAGCGAGGTTCAGGTAGAATTCCGTTGGAAAAAACGAGCTATCCCTGCTGGTGAACATCATGGTGAGGCAAAGCATTGAGAAAGTCAGGCTCCAGGAGATCCTGCAGGCCCTGTTCATCACCTGAGCTACAAAACTATCCGTTGACGTAAGCAGGTAATACCGATCCTTTCCCGGAACAAACCTTAGCTTCCAAAACACAGTAATGCCCAGCAAAACCAACGCAACAGCTACCACAACCTTGGCTACCACATTCAGGTAGTTAGTAGTAGCACCGTTCACCAAATAAAGAGCGGTCTTGATGCCAAAAACCAGCGATAGCAGCAGCATGGAGCCGAACAATAGCCTCCGATGCATATCCACCTGGTCGGCACTCGATTTTTTTACTTGTCCCATTTTTTAGACGTTTAAGTGAAAAAGACAAACTGAAACCCAAAGATAGCACATTGACACCTTAAGGTTACAATATTTTATGCTTTTTTGTTCAAGCATTCCTTTGCATCCGCAAGTTCCTCTCTGGTCTGCCGCCCAACAGGCCCTACACATATTCTATAACACCCTGTCAGGGGACAGGGCGTGGGGTATGAGCTACAAAAAATATTGCATCTCAACATTCGACAATTCCATGCAAGACTGCCATATTCGCTGCCGATTGCAGACATCAACTCACAACCTTATCTAAAAGTACATTATGAGCGCTCTTTCGATAAAATTCGTAGCAACCACCCTGCTATGCGTGGCATTACTTTCAACAGTCAATGCCCAAATGATCATGGAAATCGACTCCTCGCTTAGCACCAAAGCACAGCCTCAGCAGGTGAAGTATAAAGGCATGAAAGCAGTGCCCTATTACTACTTTGATGAATATAAAATTGTCTATGCCAAGGCCGGGTGGCTTACTACCAATAGCAGAAGCAATGTGCAGGGCACTATTTCTTCCTCCAGCCAGCAGCTGGCGTTCACCATGATCAACGGAGCTGGCGACACGGCCATCGTCAATATGTCGAAAGACGGACTGGTACAAAGCTCCCAAAACTCCTGGTTCCCCAACATTACCATGTCGCAGGGTTCGCAGAATGTAACAGCTCTTATCACCTCCAGCGCTGACACGCTCACCTGGGGACTGGCGGCTTCGGTAGCCAATGGTGTTTTTACCGGCGCTATCAAAACCGATACGGAGGAATACAAGCTGGTGCCTGTCAAGCGGATGGACAATGGCAGAGTAGCTCCTTTCACCCTCTGGGTAGGCTTCGCCATCTACAAGGGAGACGTTGAAATTGGTGCCGTGCAGGCTACTCCCAAGCGAAACGTGTGGATACTGCCTGATCTGCCAGCTGATCAAAAGCTTAAGATGGCTGCACTCTGCCTTGCCATGATCATTGAGGAGCAGAATGAATGGCTGGTGCAATAAAGTACTGGCTACAGTGAGGCACTAATCACTACGGTCAATGACTGCTCCAACCCGGGCACCTACTTATGCTCTTGGTAACACATGCGTATTCCAAAAAGAACATCTATTTCGTATATTTGAGCAGCCGACTGGCCAAATCAATATCTCTATGAAGGTAATTCTGGAAATAAAAGACGACAAGGCTGCATTCGTTATGGAAGTGCTAAAGAATTTTTCATTCGTAAAAGCTAAACCACTCACCCCTTACAAGGCTGAACTCCTTGAGGGGCTAAAGGAGGCAGTAGAGGAAGTGAACCAGGTCAAAGCCGGCAAGAAGAAGGCACAACCCCTCAGTGAGTTCCTTGGTGAGTTATAAAATTGAGACGATTACCGATAAGAATCTGCAAACCCTACTCAATCTAATTGAGTGAAGCATAGAGCAACTGGAGCAAATTCGAATAAACATCAACTACCAACATTAACCTTCGATTTCCCCTGAACTTGCGTAACTTTGACGCATTAAACACTGAAAACACTATGAAACGTTATTTACAATTGAGCTTTGTCTTTTTGTTTGCACTGTCGCTTGGCTTCACTGCGTGCGATACCAAAACCAAATCAGCAGAAAGCACCGAAGCTACTGACACCACTGAGGTAACACCTACTTCATTTGGCGGTCTGGCCCTTTACACCGTGCGTGATTCTATGGCCACCGACCCCAAGACTACCCTTCAGGCCGTGGCCGATGCCGGTTACGCCTATGTAGAAGCTGCCAACTACGAAGATGGCAAGTTCTACGGCATGGCACCAGCCGATTTCAAAGCTTACCTTGCCACCCTTGGTTTGACAGCAAAAAGCGCTCACATGGGCATGGTGACGATGGAAAATGCAGACCAGCTGATCGCCGACACCAAGTCCGCTGGCATTGAATACTTCGTGATACCAGTACCCCCAATGGGCATGTTCACTTTCAACAGAGAAACCATGACAATGGGCATGAAAGGCACGCCTGCTGACATAGCAGAGATTTTGAATACGCTTGGTGAAAAATGTAAGGCCGCTGGGTTGAAACTGCTCTACCACAACCACAACTTTGAGTTTATGCCAGGAGAAGATGGCACTGTGCTGATCGACTACCTGCTGGAAAATTGCAACGCCGACGTTGTTAACTTCCAGATGGATCTTTTCTGGGTAGCCAAGGCGGGTGCTGATCCGCTTGCCTACTTTGAGAAGTATCCAGGGCGTTTCAAAGCATGGCACGTGAAGGATATGAATGCTGAAGGCAATTTTGCACCGGTAGGCACCGGAAGCATCGACTTTAAGAAAATACTGGCTGCCAAAGCTCAGTCAGGTATGGAGTTCTACATGGTGGAGCAAGATGCCACCTTCGGTCTGCCTCCCTTTGAGGCGATTAACATCAGCCACAAAGGCCTGGCTGAAATCGGATTCAAATAAAACATGACCAGCTTCAGTGTCCTCTTCGTGAGGCTCTGAGTGAAAGCCAAATATCAGAAGCGAAAAGCCAGCCGCAAGGTTGGCTTTTTTTGTTAGGCAGCCTGCCCCTCACATACACTCACCCAGAATCTCAACTCCTCTCCGCTGCTCCTCCAGCGTGAGCGACGAAAACCCGAGCCTCACCGCATTGAACTTCACCTTGTCGGTATCGTAGTCCCGCCCGTCTCTTATCAGCAGCCCCTTCCTGCCTGCTCTCTCCGATATTTTTGCCAGGTCGTTCTTCAGGAACTTCACCCAAACCGACATCCCTCCTTTCGGCACTTCAAAAGCCACCTCAGCACCAAAACGATCCTCCAGCAGCTCACAAAGATGGTCTCTCCGGTCCCGGTATATATTAACAGATTTTTTGATGTGGCGGGCAATGGTGCCGTCTTTGAACCACTCGGCAATGGCATTTTCCAGCAGACTATCGCCCTGGATATCGATCGATTTTCTCAGATAAACGGCATGTCGAATGAAGTTAGCCGGCGCCACAATAAAGCCCAGCCTGATCGCCGGTGCCAGGGTTTTCGTGAACGTGCCGATGTAAATCACATGACCATGCCTATCGAGGCTCGCCATGGGCATGATGGGTTTGCTGGCGTAATGAAAGTCATAATCATAATCGTCCTCAAGGATAGCAAATTTATATTGCGCAGCCAGTTGCAGCAGCTTCACTCTCCTCTCAGGGGCCAGCGTCACCGTGGTGGGATGATGGTGGTGCGGAATCACATACACCAATCTTATCTTTCTCCGGCGGCAAAGCTTTTCAACTTCATCTACATCGAGTCCATACTCATCCACAGGCACCTCGTCGATTTTTGCACCCAACTGCCTTAATGTGAGACTGGCATCACCGTATCCAGGCCGACCAACAATCACATGATCTCCCTTGTCCAAAATGATAGAGCCAGATAAATAAAGTCCCATTTGAGCTCCCCTGGTAATCAGTATGTTCTCGGGCGATACCGGCAGTCCCCTCGTTTCATTCAAAAAGTCGGAAAGCGCCTGCCTCAAAAACATAGATCCCTGAGCACCTCCGTACATCAGGTACCTCCTCTGTCCTGGTAAATGAGACAGGCTCCTCATGGTTTTGATCAGCTGCTCTATCGGAGCCAGCCTCACATCAGGAAACCCATCCCCAAAGTTGATCTTTCCCGACGGCGGGAAATCAGCCGCATGAAAGGGCACAATTTTGCTTTCGTCATACTCGAAGCCAGCCTTTTCTGGTATGACGAATTGATCAGCCTCTTCAATTTTTGATGGAGCAAGCAAAGGAAGACTCTTTCTTACAAACGTCCCTTTCCTTGGCAGCATCTCTATCCACCCCTGGGCTTCCAGCTCGTTCAATGCTGCCACCACTGTCATTCGGTTGACGCTCAACAAACCAGCCATTTCTCTGGAACCGGGCAACTTCAATCCTTTCCTCAATCTGCCCAGCCTGATATGGTGAATAAAGCCATTGGCGATCTGAAGATAGACAGGCGTTTCTGCACTGGCATCCCACTGAACAAGGTCTGTGATCAGCTTCATGTCTGGATTAGCTAAAAAGTTAAAACTGGATTATTAAAATCATCCAGACAATATAGAGCTTTGGCCTATCAAAGCACAATAATGAGCAACAAAACGAACCTGTTCACTTTCCTACTCCGTATGACTTTGGCGGCCACTTATATCTCAGCCTACTCGAGCCGCATCAATCTGTTTGGCGGCCACCCCGACGGCTGGCAACATTTCCTTGACTATGCTGGGGAGGTAAACTCATACGCTCCAGACGTAATCAAACCGTTGCTGGCATTCATTGCCACAGCATTGGAAATTTCCATTTCACTCCTGCTGATGGCGGGCTATAAAACCAAACCTGTAGCGACCGTTTCAGGCATCTTAACTTTCCTTTTTGCCGGGGCCATGACCTATTCATTTGGCATCAAAGAGCCGCTCGACTATGGTGTTTTCGTCAACTTCACTGCCGCCTTTTTGCTGGCCACACTGCCCGCTGACAGTTGGAGCCTGGATCACTATCTCACCCACCGAACAAGCATTAGCAGATCATGAAGATCACTCTCACTCTCCTCTTGCTGATCAGCTCAATACCTCTGCTGTCCCGGAACCGACAGGACTCCACCGCCCGCCCCCTGCTTCTTACAGGCAGCATCGACATCACCAACAATGGTATTTCCCCTGTGCCTGCCTTCTCTCTAGGCAAACCAGCTGTGATGACGGCATTCTCTCTCCAGAAAAATAAGTTTTCATTCAACCATCAATTCAACTACGGTATTGACGGCAAGCCCTGGTCGTCCAACAACTGGTTTCGCTTTCAGTTTCCCTGGCGGAAATTTGTTTTCCGGGCAGGAACCAACTGGTCGCTGTTTTTCAAACAGTCGACGATTGTTGAAAACAACCAGACCATCACAGTCAAAAGAGTGAACAGATATTCTGAAAATGAGTTGGCTGTCTACTACGAAGTGAACGACCACCTTTCTATTCAGGCCATCTGGTGGCACGATGAAGGACTTGATGTGGATGCAGTGAAAAGAGGAGATTTCTGGAGCCTGGCAACGGAGATCAACACCTTTCCCGGGTCAAGTTATTTCAACCTGAAGCTGCGGCCCAACCTCTTTTACCTGAGGAACAAAATCCCTTTCCAAGGGCTCTTTGTGTCGAACAAAACCACATTGACATACAAGCAACTTCCTCTTTCCATTTTCTTTCAGGCGGTACAGCCCCTGGCTGCGGATGGCAGTGGCAAATTTACCTGGAATATTGGCCTTAACTATAGCTTCAACAATGAATAACTCAAGAGAAAAAACCATACTGGCATTCGCCGCCGTTTACCTGGTTTGGGGTTCTACCTTTTTAGGAGTTTCTATTGCCCTCAAGTCCTTCCCTCCTTTCCTTTTATCGGCCATGCGTTTCCTCATCGGAGGGCTGGCGCTGGCTAGCTTTTGTTATATCAGAAAAGAAAAGCTGCCTTCATACAGAGAAATTCTCAGCTTTGCCTTTTGGGGAATCATCATTTTCGGCGGTGGGGTAATCGCTGTTGTGTGGGCACAACAATACCTTCCTTCGTCGCTGGCTTCCATCATTATTACCACACCCTTTTGGTTTATAGTGCTCGACAAATCGCAGTGGCATGTTAATTTTCGAAGCCCGTGGATCATGAGTGGACTCACGGCCGGGCTTATTGGTGTGGTATTGCTGGTTTCTCAAAAACCGACCGCCAGCTTTGGCGCTGTCTCACTGGAGCACTCCCGGGCCATTCTGGTGATGGTGTGCGGAAGCGTTTTATGGGTTATTGGATCCCTTCGTCTGAGAAGTTTTCAAACAGAAACCTCTGTGTTCACAAAAACGGCCATCCACCTTCTGGCAGCCGGTGTTTTCGCTATCAGCGTCTCTTTCATTTCAGGCGAATTCTCTGCGCTACAATTACACCAGATCAGAACCGACTCCGTGGTGGCCGTACTGTTCCTGTCCATTCTCAGCACCACCGCCACTTTTATGGCATTCATTTGGCTGGTCAGAACGCAACCTGTGTCCATAGTAAGTACCTACTCATATGTGAATCCGATGGTGGCTGTACTGTTAGGAGTGTTAGTTGGCGGAGAAACCATGAACACGCTTCAGGTGATGGCTATGGTTGTTATCCTTTCAGGGGTACTCTTTGTCAATATGCCAAAATATCTACTGAGGATGAAGGCACTAAAATCACGCAATATCCGGCCAGCGGTGCTTAGCTGACGACCGTAATTTTGCCCGTAGCTTCTCTGGCTCTTTTCTCCGGATCGGCTGATTCTTTTACGTCAATGTTGGATATGGGCAAGTCCGGGAAACTCGCCTATTTCACTGCAGCGATTCCACACTGATGTTTTTGTCTGCCCAATACTGATCGTCATGAAAAGCAAACTGACTGGGCTCATACACACCGACGGTGTCCACATCAGCCCTATCCGGAACCGTGAGATCGAGCGACCAAAAAACGCCATTGACCAGCATTCTGCGAGTGCCTTCGGTCAACAAATCGGTGGCAGCTCCCATGGTCGACGTGAATACCTTTCCAGGCTGACCTCCGGGAAGCTGGTAACTTTTCACCCACGCCACAGGCATCATCGGATCATTCCGATTGATAGTTTTCTCGTTTCCGTCTCTATCCTTTTCTATTTCCTCTCCGGCCACGTCCGTATCTGAAAAACGCATGCCATACAAGGCATCGTCGGCAGCAAACTCACCTGCCCGATTCACAACTTGTCCCAACACGATGGGTTGCGAATCGCCTGGCAATGGCAACCGCACGCCATACACATCGGTCGGTCCCCATATTTCTCCTTCACCAATTCCCTTCAGAATGGGATGACTTTCGGCACCCGCTGCCACCACTCCCCGGGTACTTTGGTGCTGATGGTGGCCGTGGTGAGAAATCCATTTTTCGCCCAAAACCAGTCGCCCAAACCCTCCCTTCCATTCACCTTCTCCATCGAAGTTGTTACCATAGTACGACCAGCGTGAAGCAGAATCGGCTTCTGTAAAATTGAAAGCATGGGTGGCAGTCCGTATCCCAATCACAGGCTTGCCACTTTTTAAATAATTGTCGATGTACTGCATTTGCTGATCTGGCAAAGCACGAAAACGGGTAAAAATAACCATCAAATCAGCAGTTTCAAGGGCCTCCAACCCTGGTATATTGCGTCCATAATTGGGATTGACTATGCCTGGCAAGCTGGGGTCTTGTGCAAACAGTACTGTGCAGTTGAATCCGTGGCGAGCAGAGAGAATCTTGGCCAATTGAGGAAGTGCTTCCTCCGACCGGTACTCTTCGTCGCCGGAAACCAGCACCACCTTCGGCATGTCTGCCCGTCCTTCAAAGGTTAACCACTCCTTGGTTTTTCCAGCTTGTTCAGCTTGACCTGCGTCCGTATTGGTTTTGCATTTTACGCAAATGAGGAGAATGATCAGAGCAAATGCATAACGGACAAATTTCATGACAGATCGTTTAGGTAGATATAAAGGAAAAACACAAGGTTTAAAGTAGCACTTTTTCCCGAACACTCCACTGCTGTTCATTGCAGTTTTTGAGATAAAAACAGATTTCATCAAATCAGAGGCCGGAGACTACTACCCAGCAGGATGCAATCAAATTTCTTTTGTAGCCACCTTGATCTTTGCAGCGGCGGCTCTCGCCCTGGCAACGGCATCTTCACCCCTGGCCAATACCACCGCCATGCGTCTATAAGGCCTCGTAGTGGGTTTCCCGAAGATGCGCACATCGATGTCGGGCGCAGCCATGGCAACTTCCACTCCTGTGTAAGTTGGTAACACACCGTCTTTCGTGGCCAATACCACGGCACTGGCTCCTTTTGTTACAGTAATGTTGGGGATGGGCAAACCCAGGATTGCCCTTGCATGTAAGTCAAACTCGCTGAGGTTTTGGCTGACCAATGTTACCATACCTGTGTCGTGTGGCCGGGGGCTGAGCTCGCTGAAAATGACCTCGTCTTTGGTAACGAAAAACTCCACACCGAAAATACCCACGCCACCCAGGTCGTCGGTCACGGCTTTGGCCATGGCTTCTGCATCCCGTCGGAATTGATCAGTCATTGGTTGTGGTTGCCAACTGTACTGATAGTCGCCCCGTTCCTGCACATGGCCAATGGGATCGCAGAAAAGCGTGGGGCCGTTCTTTTGCTTCACAGTGAGCAGCGTTATTTCGTAGTCAAACCGGATAAACTCCTCCACAATCACCCGCTGTCTGTCGCCCCGCATACCTGCACAGGCATAGTCCCAGCTGTTTTGGATGTCATCAGCGGTTTGAGCTACACTCTGCCCCTTGCCACTGCTGCTCATCACCGGCTTGATCACCACTGGAAATCCAATTGTTTTAGCTTCTTCCATCAGTTGCTCAGCAGACTCCGCATAGGCGAAGTGAGCGGTGCGAATGCCGAGACCTGCTGCCAGGTCACGGATGCGGTCACGGTTCATTGTCATGTTCACAGCCCTGGCACTCGGCACTACAGTCTTGCCTTCCTTTTCCATCTCCACCAGCACTTCTGTACGAATGGCTTCAATTTCCGGCACGATCAGGTCTGGTTGGTGACGTTCGACGGCTTCTCTGAGTTTGTCAGCATCCAGCATATTGAAAACTTCGTTTTCATCGGCCACCTGCATGGCTGGTGCACCCACATAGCTATCGCAGGCCACTACATAACAGCCCAGCCTTTTGGCACTGATGACGAATTCTTTTCCGAGTTCTCCTGAGCCGAGGAGGAGTATTTTTTTCATGGGGGGTATTGTAATAAATTCAAATTATCGCACCCTTTTTAATTTATTCATCAAAACAAATGCGCCAGGCCTTGTTAGCGTTTCAAATACGCTTAGCTTAGTCGAAGTCTCTTCTTGGAGTTAGTGCTAGCAAACAGTTTTGCGGCCACCAGAAGGTTGATCCGAATTGATCAATTCTTAATTACCCTTAGCGTCAGCGACTCTTTGCCATCTGTTATCTTTATTATATAAATGCCTGATTTTAGCTCTCCAAAATAAATCCTCTTCTCAGGCTGGTCACTTTGTAGTTCTCCGATCCTAACAATTCTCCCATCTATGGTATAGATTGAATAATTCAAATCCTTAAGTTCAACCCCTGTCCCCAATAACAGAAAGTCATCAGTCGGGTTTGGGTATGCCCCGACCATATTTGGCAAAAGGTTTGCTATGCCAGCGACTTCAGACACACTTAATTCCCGGTTTACTTCCACAGCTGGTAAAAAGTTATCATTTCCCTCTTGAGAGGCAGTTATAATAGTCGTCCCTACTCCAACCAAAGACAAAATTTCACCGTCAACTAGAGCGACCGTTGTGTCCGAGGATATAAAATCGACAGGGAGTCCCGACGAAGAAGTTGCTTCCAATCTAAATGGCTCGCTTTCAGGAACAACCGGCTTAAGTTCATCGAAGGTAATCACCTGATCAGCTTTTCGTATAACAAGTTGCTGAGAAGTACTGACGCTCATATAAGTTTCGTCCCCAGGCTGACTGGCAAATATCTTGACAACCCCTGCCTTCTGAATACTGGCTGTGCCATCAGTGATTGCCAAAATTGATTCATCTGAACTACTAAATTCTACATCAAGCCCAGAGCTAGATGTAGCAGCAAGAACAAAATCTGGTTCGCCAAACACTTTCTCCTCTAGAGGAGAAAATTCCACTGTTTGCGGCTCCCCATTCTTAAGAGATAAAACACCATTTTCTCCGGTGCCAAGATAAATAGAGTCGGATGTTACAAGAATGGATTGAATAAAGGTTGGGTATTCAAAAGGCTTGATTTCTACGGTCGTCCAGCTAATTCCCAGATCCTCCGAAATATGGATTGATGAAAGGCCGGCCGCATATAATTTGCCTTCAAAAGAATATAGATCGTCAATGATAGCATCTAAGCTGCTTATTTTAGACCAAGTAATTCCTGCATCCTCCGATCTGTAAGATCCTGCTGCAAAGCCGGTTGTAATCAAAACATCATCAACAAATATGAAATTATCCACTCTATGATTTTCGGCTCCATTATCAATCCTTTGCCAGTTTGCCTCTAAGTGATTTGTTACATACAATCCATCACTCGTGCCCACGTACAACTTGTCACCTATTGATTCAAATTGAAATGTTTCAAGTGAGCCAAGGCCATTACTAAAGTTTTCCCAGGTGGCTTCACCAGCGTAGTTCCACACTCCCTGTTGCAGGGTGCTAACAAAGAACCCTTCCGAAGTATGTACCATCTCTTTTGAAAAGAGGAAATCATTCGTATAAGGAAAGTATTTTATTGTCTCACCTGTTACTTTATCAAAACTGGCAATATGTGATCCGGAATTAATCACAAGATACAGCGTATCGTCTACATACACCGGCTCTCCGTATCCTAAACAAAACTTTGAAAATTTCTCTGACTGTAAACCCCTGGCGTAGGAACCGGTGTTTCTGGAGTAGGCCAGCATTCCTCCATCATCTTTCACTACAAGCCCCTCAATGTACGCACTTGTTATTCCCTCAACTCCTTCGTCTTTCCAGCTTTCACCCCCATCATTGCTTACATAAACGGACTGACGAGAAGTAATCACTATTTTTTCGTCCTTAGCCGCTATACATTCCAAAAATTCACCGTTTGTACGTTCAAAACCTACATCCCTCCATATCAATTCGTCGATATTAGCAATGTAAGCTTTATCATTTATAGCATATAATTTATCTCCATCCCTATAAAGGTACCGAACCCAGGTACCTGCCAGGCCTTCATTTTTTTGTACCCAGGATTCTCCATAGTTTTCGCTGAACCAAACGCCACCAGTTTGCGTGCCAACAAAAATCTTTGAATCAAAAACGATCATTCTCGTTTGAAAAAAATCAAATGGTAAATTTGAAATAACCTTCCAACTAGCCCCTCCGTCATCAGAAAAATAAAAGGTCGAATCTTTTGCTCCAGCAAAAATCATATTACCCTGAACAAACAGATTGATAAATTCTATTCCGGCAAGCCCCTCAAAGTGCCTCGCCTCCAATTCTGAATCCAGTACGTAGGCCAACCCCGTGGAGGTTGAAAATATTATTGAATCACCTTTGAACCCCAAGCCATTCACTCTAATATTTGAATATGACGGAATAAAGAAAACTTTCGGAATCCATGTATTACCTTCATCTTCTGAATAGTTAATTCCAGCATTAAAATCCCATGTAAAAAGCCTACCATCGGGTGATTCTACAAAGTACCCCTCAAAATATAAATTATTAATTGCTGTATTTACTTTCGTCCATTTTCCAGCGTCACCTTGTTTGTACATGCCCGCAAGGGTAGAAAGAATATAAGTTCCGTTCTCAGAAAGAGATATATCTCTGGTCACCCCAATATCATATGGCCCTAAGTTATTTATTTGTGCATTGACACTTGAAACATAGAATATTAAGACAGGTATAATTAAATGCCTAAAAAATAAATAGACTTTCCTGGTAATCCTTCTCTTCATGTTGCTAGTAGTTTTATTTATACCTGTTAATGCGTTTTCCTTTAAAAAAAGATTATTTCTAGAATCAGAAACCCTGATTGATTAAAGATTACATTATTCCTTTTACAGAAGAATAAAATTGCCACAAAAAATAATACCTATTTCAATCGCCTAAACTTAATTTATGAACCATTCCGGCTTCAAAGTACTTTTTCTCTAAAATACATTCTCAAGAATTATTATCTCTAACTAATTTATGATGAACCAACAAGCACTTTTTATCAAAATGGCCCTGGATGCCTGGAATATTCAGATTGAACGCACCAACCAACTTTTCGACAGCCTTAGCCATGAGCAAATTGCTGCAGAAGTAGCCCCGGGAAGAAACACTGGCTCTTACCTGCTTGGGCACCTTGCCGCAGTGCACGATAACATGCTTCCTTTACTTGGTGCTGGGGATAAACTGTTTCCGGCTTTGTACGAACCCTATGTAAGGACACCGGATAAGTCAGGCCAAAATACGCCCGTTCCTGAATTAAGAGCTGCCTGGACTAAGGTGAACGAAACACTTTCATCGGCATTTGAAAAATTTACAGCAGAAGGCTGGTTTGATCGTCATACTGCCGTAACTCCTGAAGATTTTGCCAAGGAGCCCCACCGCAACAGACTCAACCTGATCATGAACCGCACGGCTCACCTGGCCAATCATTTGGGGCAGCTGGCGTTCCTGAAAGAAAAGAAATAACTGAATGAATAGCGGGAAATGAGTCCGCCCTGGCTTATTCCCGCTTTCAAGTTGACGTGGTATTTCGTATTATTATTCGGATAAATGATAACCAACTACCATGTCCTACTCATCGATTGACCGCAGAAAATTCCTACAATCCATTGGCGCTCTGTCAGCAACAGCCCTGGCAAGTAGTTGGATATTACCTTCCTGCAACTCCCGCCCGCCTGTTAATAAGCGAGAAGCAGTACTACAGCTAATTGCGACCGGAAAAAACAATGGATACATCCCCTGTGGCTTTTTTGTCCATTTCGGAGAGGGTTTTAAGACAGGTGACGCAGCCGTAAAAAAGCATATGGAATACTTCCATGCCATTGACATGGATTTTGTGAAAATTCAATATGAGTCTGAATTTCCAGCCTTAACCACCATTCAAAAACCCGAAGACTGGGCGAATATGCCTTTTTACGGAAAGGACTTCTATGAGAGTCAGTTGTATGTGGTGAAGGAGCTTGTAAAAGAAGGTAAAAAACACGCTCCCGTCATTGCAACTCTCTATTCTCCATTCATGAGTGCCGGGCATTCCGTTACCGGTGAGTTACTAACGGAGCACCTCAAGCAAGATCCGGAAAGTGTGAAAAAGGGAATGGAAATTATCACCGAAAGTACACTTCTCTTTGCCCGGGAGTGCATCAAACTAGGGGTGGATGGGTTCCTTGCCTCTACGCAGGGAGGAGAAGGTTTTCGATTTCAGAACCCCTCTATTTTCACTGATTATGTCAAGCCTTATGACCTGGTGGTCATGAATGAAATCAATGCTGCCTGCTCGTGCAATGTCCTTCATATTTGCGACTATGTAGGAGATTATGATGACCTGAGTCCGTTTGTGGACTATCCGGGTCAGTTGGTGAATTGCAGCCTGAAAGTGAATAATGAAATGTTAACACCTAAAGACCTTCATAAGCAGTTTAACCGCCCGATTTTTGGCGGACTGGAAAAAAGAGGAGCTATTGCCACTGAAAATACAGCGAGCCTTTCAGCCGAGGTGGATGCTGTGCTGCAAAACATCCCGGAAGGATTTGTTCTGGGTGCAGAATGTGCCCTTTTGGGAGAAATTGACTGGAAGCAGGTAAGACTGGCAATTGACATTGCTCACCAGTACAAGGCATAACTTTTAACTTACTCCTAAGAGTCCGGACATGCGGCTCTTAGGTTCTTTATTGTAAAAGGCATGAAAAAGCTTAAATTTGATTGATGGAGTAAGGATGCTTTTTCAAACAGCCAATGAACTGCAAGGAAAGAACAAGCATACGAATCCATCTGACCATTTAAAATTAATTATCGACAATGAAGCAAATGGTGCTCAATATCCCGGATTCTTTAAATCTCGATGAGAAGGAGATCGCCATGACCCTTGCCTCTAATATTATACGAGGAAGGCAAGCTGTCCCTTGGGCAGGCAGCAGAGTTGGTTGGGATATCAAAAAGAGCCTTTGCTGAAATGTTGGGCAAGTACAACGTTTCTCTTTTCAACTACCCCCCTTCGGACCTATCCCGAGAAGTAAAAAATGCCTAAAGTAGTTGTATCTGATACAAGCTGCTTTATTGCTCTAACAAATATTAACGAGTTAGACATCCTTCAAAAGCTTTACGAACAGGTTTATTCAACACAAGAAGTTGAGGCAGAATTTGGCGAGAAACTTCCTTCTTAGGTCAATATATTAGATGTTTCTGATAAACAGAAGCAGCAAATACTTGAGTTTCAGATTGACATGGGAGAAGCAAGCGCTATCACACTAGCCCTTGAAATTGGCGCTGATCTTATTATTCTTGATGATCAGAAAGCAAGATACACTGCTGAAAAACTGGGGTTACAAATAACGGGCACTTTGGGTATTCTCATTAAAGCTAAAAAGAAAGGAATTGTTTCATCAATAAAGCCTTTCCTGGAGAAGCTTCAACAAACAAACTTCCGGCTTTCTGAACATCTAATCGAAGAGGCGCTTAAGGAAGCAAACGAATTCTGACATTGAAACTAACTTAAGAGTCAATTAGTACAGAGTTCTCTTTTCTCCTATCTGCTTCAAAAACATCTCCTACACCCCACAGAAGGTTCAGAAGGCATATTGGCCCTAATTCATCTCTGATCATTCATAATACCAACTATTTTAGTAATTATAGATTAATTGCTAATTATGTTGGTTATCACTACCTTTGAAAACCAATATAATTGGCTTTTACACTCCCATTTAGGGCACCATGCAACAGAGTAAGGCAGACATACTTTCCTCTTTACAAACAGATATTCTCCGTTTGCAAGGATACAAATCCCCCGGTAGCTCTACCACCAGGATGCATTTAGGCCTGATGGATGCTGCTTTTCCTAATGGTGTTTTTCCTCTGGGGTCTATCCATGAATTTATGCCGGCCGGCAAAGAAGACACAGCCGCCACCAACGGTTTTGTCTCCGCCCTCCTGAGTAGTGTCATGGGTCCCGCTGGCATTGGCTTTTGGATCAGTGCTGCCCGCACACTCTTCCCCCCTGCCTTAAAAAGCTTCGGCATCTCACCCGAGCGTTTCATCTTTATTGACCTCCGAAAAGAAAAAGAAGTATGGTGGGCTGTTGAAGAAGCACTGAAGTGCCCCTCTGTTTCAGTTGTTGTTGGCGAAATGCCTACCCTGGACTTCACCTCTTCCCGACGGCTGCAACTGGCGGTAGAGCAAAGCTGTGTGACAGGCTTTGTTATTAGGCCCTATGCTGAAAAGTTGACCACTACAGCCTGCGTTTCCCGATGGAAAATAGCCTCCCTTCCTGGCGAAGCGATCGATGAGTTGCCGGGAGTGGGGTTTCCTCAATGGCAGGCGGAGCTGCAAAGGGTAAGAAACGGAAAGCCTGGCACCTGGGAAGTAAGGTGGCAGAATGGTAAGCTGAAGACAGTAGAGAAAGTATTGCATCAATTTGAGCCAGAAGAACGAAAAGCAGGATGAAACCATGGGCCAAAGATTTGTATCCATATGGTTTCGCTACCTGTCTACCGACTGGTTCTCCCTCCGCCAACCTGAGCTGAGAAAGATTCCATTTGTACTAAGAACACCTTCACACGGAAGGATGGTCATTACCTCTTCGAATGCGATGGCAAGGGCAAAGGGTATAGATGATGGCATGGTGCTGGCCGATGCCAGAGCAGCGGTGCCTTCGGTGATAGCCCTGGACGATAAGCCCGAGCTTGCTCAAAAGCTATTGACCCGGCTGGCTGAGTGGTGCATACGGTACGCACCTGTGGTGGCCATTGATCCTCCCAACGGACTTCTCCTTGACGCATCGGGTTGTAGCCACCTTTGGGGAGGTGATGCTGCCTACCTGGCAGATATAGAAAAGAAGCTGGAAACCAGGGGCTATAAGGTGCGAACTGCTATGGCCGACACAGTGGGTGCCGCATGGGCCGTGGCCCGGTTTGGTGGCAAAGACAATATCATACCGCCTGGGAAGCACAAGGAATCGATCTTAAGCTTACCATCACAAGCCTTGAGATTGGAAACTGAATCCCTGGAACGCCTGCACAAATTAGGCTTGCATCAAATTTATCAATTTATTGGAATGCCACGCACCTCTCTCAGAAGAAGATTTGGCCCTCTTCTGCTATTGCGAATAGATCAGGCAATGGGAATGGTGAAGGAAATGCTGAAGCCCGTTGTACCAGCCGAACCCTATCAGGAACGACTTCCCTGCATGGAGCCCATCGTCACCGCCACAGGTATTGAAATCGCCTTGAAGCAATTGCTGGAAACCCTTTGTCATCGCCTCAGGCAGGAGCAGAAAGGATTGCGGACTGCCACCTTCAAAGGCTACAGGGTAGATGGCAAAATAGTGCAGATGGAGATTGGCACCAGCCGACCCACGCACCATGTCAATCATCTGTTCAAACTATTTGAGGTGAAGATTTCAACGCTGGAGCCAGCCATGGGCATCGAGCTATTTACCCTGGAGGCACCCAAAGTAGAGGAGCTGCTGCCAGAGCAGGAACAGTTGTGGGAAGAAACGGGCGGGCTGGACGATATGCGGCTGTCGGAACTAGTAGATAAGCTGGCTGGCAAATTTGGTTCTGCTGCGGTGCACCGTTATTTACCCGACGAGCACTACTGGCCCGAAAGGTCATTCAGGTCTGCTATCTCCTTGCAGGAAAAAGCCAGCACACTTTGGCGGGTGGATAAGTTACGGCCTCTTCAGCTTTTGAACAGGCCTGAGAAAATTGAAGTCAGTGCCCCCATTCCCGATTATCCACCCATGCTTTTTCGCTATAAAGGCAAAGTGCATGAAGTAGCCCGGGCCGACGGCCCTGAACGCATTGAGCAGGAATGGTGGCTACAGCAGGGCCAGCACCGTGACTATTACCGGGTGGAAGACAAAGAAGGGCATCGGTTCTGGATCTTCCGGTCAGGGCATTATGACGACGAAAGCTTCCAGTGGTATGTACATGGGTTCTTTGCTTGAAAATATGGCTCTAAGCTTCTTTTACCTCAAGCCTAAAGGGAGAGAAGCTTAATGAGGTTTGGTCATTATTTAAACCCTTAACAAAGGTTTTATGAAGCAAAATTGAAGCTGCTGCGAAATTCTTCAGCTCCCTTTAGGCGCCGAAGAATTTCCAAATTACACTGATAAATGAAGCCAAAAAATATCTATCTGTTAGTTAAATACTCACAGAACAGAGAAGCAATTATCAAGTATTAAAGAATCCATTACTCCCTTTAGGGTAGGGGTAAAAAATGGATTCTTTAATACCTAACTAGAGATAAAAGTCCATGTCCTACACAGAACTACAAGTCACTTCCAACTTCAGTTTTCTTCGGGGAGCCTCTCATCCGGAAGAGCTGGTGACACAGGCGGCTGCCTATGGCTATAAAGCCATTGCCATTACCGACCGAAATACATTGGCTGGTATCGTTAGGGCTCACATTGCCACAAGAGGCCATGACATCCGCATTATTGCAGCCTGTCGCCTCGACCTGCAGGACGGCCCCAGTCTGCTGGCTTTTCCAACAGACAAGGACGCCTATGCCCGCTTGTCTGGGTTGCTCACCAAAGGCAACCTGCGTACAGAAAAGGGGAAGTGCGAGCTGTACAAGGCCGATGTTTACGAACATGCTGATGGAATTGAATTAGTGGCCATCCCTCCTTTACAATTGAACGAGTCGTTTGATTTTGACCCTACCTTTAAAATCCATCTGCAAGAGTACCGGGAAGCTTTTGGCACTCACCTTCACCTGGCGGCCAGCCGACCCTACGATGGCAACGATCTCAAACTGCTTCACCGCCTCAATCAGCTTTCACAAAGACTTGGCATCTCATTAGTTGCCACTAACGATGTGCATTACCACCACCCCACCAGAAGGGAATTGCAGGATGTGGTGACCTGCACCCGAGAAAAATGCACCATTCAGGAAGCCGGCTTTCGCCTTCACCCCAATGCCGAACGTTACCTGAAACCAGCGGATGAAATGCAGCGGCTGTTCCGGGCCTACCCGGAAGCCATTCAGCAAAGCCAGGCGATTGCCGGGAAGTGTCAGTTTTCCCTGGATCAACTAAAATACAGGTATCCAAAAGAAATCACCAGCGAAGGACGCACTCCCCAGGAAGAGCTTATTTATCTGACATGGAAAGGAGCGCAAAACAGGTACCCCGAGGGTGTACCTGCTGAGGTAAAAGGCAATATTGACTATGAGCTGAAATTCATTGACCAGATGAATTACGCAGAGTATTTCCTCACAGTTTACGATATCGTGCGCTATGCCAGAGAGCAACACATCCTCTGCCAGGGAAGAGGGTCTGCCGCCAACTCCACCGTCTGCTACTGCCTGGGCATTACTTCGGTAGATCCCTCCAAGTTCAACCTGCTTTTCGAGCGATTCATCTCCGCCGCCCGCAATGAGCCGCCAGATATCGATGTAGACTTTGAACACGAACGACGGGAGGAAGTGATGCAGTATATTTACAATAAATACGGCCGGGACAGGGCTGCAGTGGTGGCCACAGTTACTCAACTGCACCACAAGGGAGCTATCCGGGACGTAGGCAAGGTGATGGGGCTTTCTGTGGACACCATCACACGCCTTTCCAGCCTGATTTGGGACTTCAAAGACGAAGGCTTCGACAAAAACCGCATCATCAGTCAGGGTATCAACCCCGATGACCCGACTATTAGAAAAGTACTCGAGCTTACCCATCAATATATCGGCTTCCCAAGGCAGCTGGGGCAGCATACGGGTGGATTTGTGATCACGGAAGGCAGACTATCTGACCTTTGTCCGGTGCTTAATGCCCGTATGGAAGACCGCACCAATATTGAGTGGAACAAAGACGATATTGAGGCACTTGGCTTTCTTAAAATCGACGTACTGGCCCTTGGTATGCTTACCTGTATCCGTAAAGCTTTCGACCTGGCAAAAAGGCATTATGACAAAGACTTTACCCTGGCCAATATCCCGCAGGATGACCCGAAAGTTTATGAAATGATTTGCCATGCCGACACCATAGGCGTGTTTCAGATTGAAAGTCGTGCGCAGATGTCGATGCTACCCAGACTCAAGCCCAGGTGCTTTTATGATCTGGTGATAGAAGTAGCCATAGTGAGGCCTGGGCCTATTCAGGGCGATATGGTGCACCCTTACCTGCGAAGGCGCAATAAGGAAGAACCTGTAGAATATCCTTCCGAAGAGTTGAAGGAGATACTTGGCCGAACCCTGGGAGTGCCACTATTTCAAGAGCAGGCGATGAGCATTGCCATTGTAGCCGCTGGCTTTACCCCTGCCGAAGCTGATGAGCTACGGAGAAGTATGGCTACGTTTAAGGCCAAGGGAAAAGTGTCGTATTTCCACGACAAGCTGGTCAATGGAATGACAGCTAAAGGGTATACGAAAGAATATGCTGAACGTGTATTCAAGCAGCTCGAGGGCTTCGGCAGCTATGGCTTCCCTGAAAGCCACGCAGTGAGCTTTGCATTACTGGTTTACGTTTCTTCATGGCTCAAATGCTACTACCCCGATGTGTTTGCCTGCGCCATTCTCAATAGCTTGCCAATGGGGTTTTACCAACCTGCGCAATTAGTCACCGATGCGAGAAATCATGGCGTTAAAGTGAGGCCGCTCGATATTAATCATTCGGAATGGGACTATGCACTGGAAGAAAAAGAAGGTAAATTTTGTGCTTTAAGGCTTGGTTTTCGACAGGTAAAAGGGCTGAAAGAGGAAGACATCCAGCTCCTGGCGGCTGGCCGGGAACAAGCTTACACCAGCGTGCACGAACTACGGGAGCTAGGGCTATCGGAAAGTGCGTTGGAACGGCTGGCTGATGCCGATGCTTTCCGGTCCATTGGGCTGGACCGCCGACAAGCACTGTGGGAAGTCTCTACCAAAGATCACCTACACAAAGCCTTGTTCTCCTCACAACAACAAAATGAGCACGAGCAAAAGGTTGACCTTCCTGAAATGCAACTGTCCGAACATGTGATCCATGATTATGCCTCCACTTCCCTGTCTATCAAAGCTCACCCGGTCAGCTTTTTACGGGAACAACTCAAACAACTTGGCATTACACCCAACCGTGATCTCTCAGGCGCAAAAGACCGTGGTTTGATCAAAGTAGCAGGGTTGGTATTGGTGCGACAAAGACCCGGCACGGCCAGCGGCATTTGCTTTATTACCATCGAAGATGAAACAGGAACTGCCAATCTGGTGGTTTTCAAGAAGCTATTTGACAAGTATAGAAAAGAAATAATTCAATCGAAGTTGCTCATGGTGGAAGGTCAGCTGCAAAAAGAAGGTGAAGTAATTCACGTGATTGCCAGGCGCCTGATTAATCTATCGGCATTTCTACAGCAGCTCAATAATTCGCAGAAAGAAGACCTGAACTTAAAACCCATGTCCCGTTCTGATGAAACGACCGTGCCTTATGCAAAGTCCAAACCACCTAAGAAGTCTGAGGTGGTGCAAGGCAAGATTTTTCCGGAGGGAAGGAATTTTAGGTGATGCAACACAAAAGGAAGTTCAAATCCCTTGTAGGGAGAACCACATAGTCATTACTCTATTCTATAAATTAAATTTCTCTAATCCTGATTTTACCGAGTGTCACTGTAACATATTTCCCAAACAGACTTGCTCCTTTGGCTTTAATTAAATCTATAACAATGTTGGCAATCAGGTCGAGGTCAGGTCTTTTGTATCGCAATAAAATTACGCTGATAGATTCTTCATGATGAGCAAAAACCCATTCTCCAAAGTCCTTGTCTTCGGTTAAAATAATGCGAGGTGGAGATTTAGATAGGTTAATTACTTCCTGATCGTCAATTCCCCTGTGATTTTCTTTTATTGAAAATACTTCTATTTCGGAGCCCCTGAGCAGTTCAATCATCCTGGGAGGAAGATTCTCATCTGCAAGGATCATTTCTTAGTAAGCAGTTCTTCCTCATTAGCCAACAGCGATGCGGCGTAATTGAGAGCTGCGTAAATATCCTCTTTTTGTACCTGATAATCACTAACAAGCTCGTCCACAGTTGCTCCCTCTGAGAGTTTCTTTAAAACTAATTCCACTGATATTCTTGTGCCTTTTATCACTGGCTTTCCCAAAAGTATCTTATAGTCTGATATGATGCGATCTTGATAAAACATAGACGAAAATACTCCTTTCTCCCCAATATGGCAATGCTTCCAGTATCCTATAACAACTTAGCAAGTAAAAAAAGATACACCAATAAACCCATGTCCCGTTCTGACGAAACCACTGTGCCCTATTTTCGGATAAAGAAACCGGCTAAAGTAGAAGTAGTTCAAACCAAGATTTTTCCTGAGGGGAGGAATTTTAGGTAATGGTTTTGTATTACCTACACCAGCACCACCCCTTCCTCCAGCGCCTTTTCATACACCTCGTCGTTGAAGGTGTAAAAGGTGGGTGAGCGATGAGCCCCGATCTTTAGCTTTTCATCGGTCTTTTTGATCAGGCCGATAGAAATCAGCTTGTTGGGGAAATTGGACGCATTGAGGGTCTTGCCCGACATTACCTCATAAAAAAGCCTGATCTCCTTCAGGGTAAACTTTTGCGGCAAAAGGTTTTTTCCTATCGGGAAATGATACAGGTGTATCCGCATGTTGAAAAGCGCTTCCCGCACTATCTCGTTGTGGTCGAAAGCCAGGCGAGGCAACTCGTCGATAGAAAACCATTGGCTTTCACTCGAAAATATGTCGGCTTTGGGCTGGGCATGAACAATGTCGGTAATGGCATAAAATCCGATGGTGACAGCCTGTCCGGCCAGCCAGCTGTCTTCATTCAGCCGGACGCCCGTCATCTCATACAGCTTCTCCGGGTCAAAACCTTCCAGCCTGTTTCTATCAGGGTCTCCAAACGCCTTGAACTGCTTCAAAAAAAGGTTTTCGATGCCAGTTCTTTCTGCCGTTACCCTGGCAGCCGCCTCATCCAGGTTTTCCGTATGCTTCACGTAACCTCCCGGGAGGCTCCATTGAGACAACAGCCTGTTTTTAAGCAGAAGCACCTGAAGCTTGCCTTCGTGGTAACCGAAAATAGTGCAATCCACCGACACATTGGACCGGTAATCCTGGTACCCCTTCTCCAAAAAATGTCTTATTTCCTGCAATCCGTCCATGGTTGTCAGTCGAGTGAGAATTTATTTATTAATTTTTAATAAATGTTAATAATAAAGCACTTACCTTTATTTATTAGATTCTAACAAATGTAACAAAAAAGCTGACCGGGTCTTCATACCTATTGGCTTTAATTATTAGTTTTCATTATGAAAAAACGCTACATCATCCTGCTGACACTGGTCGTGCTTGTCGCCGCCGCCTACTTTTATTTTACCCGGGACACCCGAGATATCAAAGTGCTCGTATTCTCGAAAACCGCTGAGTTTCGACATGAATCGATACCTGCAGGCAAGGCTGCTATAATGAGCCTTGCTAAGGAGCACGGCTTCCTGATCGACACTACTGAAAACAGCGAGGACTTCAACGAAGCCAACCTTCAGAATTACAACGTAATCGTGTTTCTGCACACCACTGGCGATGTGCTCAACGATGCCCAGCAGCTGGAAATGAACCGCTGGATCCAGGCGGGAGGCGGATTTGTAGGCATCCATGCCGCAGCCGACACAGAATATGACTGGCCATGGTACGGCGAACTGGTGGGTGCTTATTTCAACGGCCATCCCTCCGATCCGAATGTAAGAGATGCTACGGTGCGGGTCGTGGACAAAACCCATCTTTCTACACAACACCTGCCCGAAAACTGGCCCCGCACCGATGAGTGGTACAACTATAAAGAGATCAAGTCAGATATCAACATATTGATGAACCTCGATGAACTGTCGTATGAAGGAGGCACCAACGGAGAAAACCACCCCATCACATGGTACCGTGACTTCGACGGTGGCCGGTCGTGGTACACAGGCCTGGGGCATACCGATGAGGCGTGGATCGACAAGGACTTTATTCAAATGCTTTGGGGCGGCATCCAGTATGCAGCCGGCCCCGGCACACCTGTTGATTACAATAATTCCAGAGTAGCTCCGGAAGAAAACAGGTTCCAGAAAAATGTGCTTGCTTTCAACTTGAATGAGCCAATGGAACTCGATATTTTTCCCAATGAAGATGTCCTCTTTATAGAAAGAAAGGGCGCTATTAAGCTATTCAAAAAAGGCGCCGATAGTGTAAAGCTTGTGACCACTTTCCCGGTACATAGTGAACTGGAGGATGGACTTTTAGGATTTGCCATTGATCCTGACTACACTTCCAATCATTGGGTGTACCTGTTCTACTCCCCTGTGGGTGACAAGCCTATGCAAAAGCTTTCCCGCTTCACTTTTGAAGGTGATTCTTTGCACTATGCGTCGGAAAAAGTGCTACTGACCATTCCTACGCAACGGCAAGAATGCTGCCACTCGGCTGGTTCGGTGGAATTTGGCCCCGACAGGTTGCTTTATGTGTCGCTGGGTGACAATACCAGCCCAAGAGCCACTGGCTATGGCCCAATAGACGAAACACCTGGCCGTTCTGCCTGGGATGCACAAAAGTCGGCATCGAACACGAACGACCTGAGAGGTAAAATTCTTCGCATTAAGCCTGAAGACGACGGCACGTATTCCATTCCCGAAGGCAACCTGTTCGCAGATGCCTCGCAGGGAAGACCGGAAATCTACGTGATGGGTGCCCGTAATCCCTTCAGGATCTCCATCGATCAAAAGACCGGATTTCTTTACTGGGGCGACGTGGGCCCCGACGCCGCAAAAGACAGCACAGGCTTCGGCTCACGGGGTTACGACGAGCTCAATCAAGCCAAAAAGGCAGGCAACTTTGGCTGGCCCTACTTTGTGGGTAATAACTTCCCTTACAACCACTACGACTACACCAACAACAAGACCGGCCCGTTGTTCGATCCCAAAAAGCCTGTCAACACCTCTCCCAACAATACGGGAGCGAAGGATTTACCGCCTGCCACTCCTCCGTTGTATTACTACCCTTATGCGGAATCCACCGAGTACCCGTTGGTAGGTGAAGGTGGCAGGAACGCCATGGCAGGCCCTGTTTTCTACAAAGACCGATACCCTGAGTCGGACCAGCGACTTCCCGATTACTACGACAAAAAGCTTTTCACCTACGATTGGATGCGTGGCTGGGTAATGGCGGTAACACTGGATGACAATGGAGACTTTGTGAGAATGGAGCGTTTTCTGCCCAATATGTTGTTCAACAACATGGTCGACCTGGTCATTAGCCCGTCAGGCGATTTCTACGCCCTGGAGTATGGCACCAACTGGTTCACACAGAATATGGACGCCAGGTTGATCCACATCACTTACTCATCAGGCAACAGGGTGCCGCTTGCGGTCATTGAAGCCGACAAAATGATAGGGTCTATTCCCTTGACAGTGACGTTCAATGGAGACGCTTCAAAAGACTTCGACGGTGACCAGCTGACCTACTCGTGGGCCTTTGGTGACGGTGGCACATCAGCAGAAAAGAATCCAAAATACGAATACAAAACACCGGGAGAATACAAGGTACGTCTTGTCGTGACTGACCCTTCGGGTGAAAGTGCCAGTGCCGAAGCGGCAGTGCTTGCAGGCAATGACCTGCCACAAATTGCCATTAACTTCACGGGCAATCAGTCGTTTTACTGGAGCAACTCGACATTCAATTATGAGGTATCCCTTACCGACGCAGAAGACGGCTCCATCAACAAGGGCATCGATCCATCGTCGGTTACGTTCACGGCCGACTATCTCGAAAGAGGTCACGACCTGACAGAAGTGATGCAGGGCCATCAGGCCAATATGGAAGCGTCGGCTCACCTCGTGGGCCAGGCGCTGGTAGAAGCTTCAGACTGTAAGGCCTGCCACCAACTGAAGGACAAGTCAGTGGGCCCAACTTTCACTGACATTGCCAATAAATATGAAGGACAGCAAAGAGCTGTAGAAAACCTCGTGGAGAAGGTAATCAAAGGTGGCTCCGGCGTTTGGGGCGACTTGATGATGTCGCCACACCCACAGCTAAGCAATGCCGACACAGAGAAAATGATTGCCTATATCCTGTCGCTGAGCGGAAAATCTGTTAAGGGAGGCCTCCCCTACAAAGGTTCCTATGCCCTCAACAAGCATAAGCCGACTGAAAAAGAAGGTACCTATATCTTCACTGCCTCCTATACCGATAAAGGTGCCAACGGCATGAAGCCACTGACGGCTACAAAGGTGCTGTCACTCTCCTATCCCATGATAGGAGGTGATAAGTTCAGCCGCAAAAAGAATGTGATGACTTTCAATGTTACAGCAGGCATGATGCCTGGGATTGAAAAAGATATGACCATGACTTTACCCAGCGATAATGCTGTTCTCCAGTATGATGACGTCGACCTGACGGGCGTAGGTAAGCTGAAGCTAAACTTAGTGGTCGCCCCAACCTACTTCTCAGGCGGCTCAATGAATGTGTTGATTGACGGCGTTGATGGAAAAAAGATAGGTTCTGGTACCTTCGAGACAGGCCTCACTGATCTTGGTTTTAAAGAGATGGTGGTAGATATCGACCCGGTTGACGGCCCGCACACCCTCGTTTTCACATTTAAATGTGCTGATGCCACGAAGATATTTGCCGGCCTGGCCAGCATTGAATTTATTCAAAAATAAAAGAAAGACCCTAACCCTATACCCATGAAAAAGTTTTTAAAAATAGCCCTTTGGTCGGTGCTTGGAGTAGTTGTCGTGCTATGTGGGCTCATGGCGGGCTTTATATACAAAATAAAGAATGGCTTTCCGGTGTCGTACGAAACTGAAGCACCAAACATCAACATTCCGTCAGACAAAACTACTGTGCTTCTCTTCTCCAAGGCTACTGGCTTCAGGCATGGAGAATCTATTGAAGCTGGCAAGAAGGTGTTCGCTGGATTAGCCATCAAGAACAACTGGTTTGTCTACGACACAGAGGAGGGTGGCATCTTTAACGCAGACCAGCTAGCACAGTTCGATGCGGTTATCTTCAACAATTCCACTGGTCGTGTGCTAAACGACGAACAGCAGCAGCATTTGGAAGACTATGTCACCAATGGCGGCAGCCTGATAGGCATCCACGGTGCTGGCGACAATTCGCATCACTGGGATTGGTATACTGACAACCTGATGGGAGCTACTTTCTCCCACCACTCGCTGAACCCACAGTTTCAGGAGACTACCGTCATGCTGGACACAAGTGCTGACAGTGTGATTACAGCTGGTCTCCCTGGTCGATTCACCCACTCTGATGAATGGTATGTGTTCCTGGAGAATCCTCGCAACAAAGGCTTCCAAATCGTCTATACAATAAACGGGGAGAGCATCAACCCCAGCGGCAACATGCTATGGATGACTGAAAAGGATTTTGGTATGGGGAAAGATCACCCAGTGGCCTGGCGCAAACGAATTGGTAAAGGCCAGTCTTTCTACACGTCTATGGGACACGACAGCGGCGCCTGGAATCAACCAGCTTTTGTCAAAATGTTGGAGAATGCGGTAACAAGCAAGTGAGAATCGATCTGTGTTCCCGGTGATTTAGCATCAAGCTTTTAGTCAAAAAAACAAAATCGGTCCATTGCGTGCCTGCGGGGTCAAACTTAGACTTCTCGCTTTTTTACAGAAACAGTGTCCTAATGCAATCCTATTTTGTATTACCACAGAACTATCACAAAATAGGATTTTAGTGGCCCGCAAAGATTGATTTTAATATGGGTCGAAAGCTTAACTTTATTGCATCACTGAATCCTTATTGTACTTACCCTTATAATCCAATGGAGACATTCCGGTATACCTCTTGAAAATTTCACGAAATGCTTTTACGTCAGAATAACCCACTTCATACATTACTTCGGTGATTGTTTTGCGGGTATTTTCCAGCGCCTTTTTTGCTGATTCTATTTTTACTCTTTGAGAGTATTCGAGGGGGGTATTCCCCGTAGCCTTGATAAATCGTCTGTCAAAATTCCTTCTTCCCACATTAAACTTTGACGATAGCTCTTCCATGCTAATCTTCTCGGCCAAATATTTTTCGATATAGGCCTGAGCCTCCTGCACCATTTCGTCATCGTGCTTTTTTTGCCCACGAAAAATGGTGAACTCAGATTGGGTATTCCTATCTATTTCGATCTGAAATACTTTCGAGCAGTAAATGGCTGTTGGCCTGTCATAGTATTTCTCGATCAAATAAATCACCAGGTTGAGAAAGGAATAAGCACCGCCATTAGTGTAAAGCCCTTTTTCGTCTGTAATCAATTTATCGGTTTGTAGATTTATGCCAGGAAACATTTTTCTGAAGTTTTCGGCCACCGACCAGTGCGTGGAGCAAACTCTCCCGTCGAGCAACCCCGACGAAGCAAGCATGAAGGCACCTGTGCAAATGGATGCTACTTCAGCTCCGTATTTGTATTGCTCACCTACCCAATCTACAAGGGGCTGGTTTCCCTTCAACGCAAGCTCATAATTATGATTTAGCGAGGGAATCACGATAAGGTCAGTTTTGGCTATGGCCGAAATAGTCGTGTGAGGCTTTACTGTAAACAGCCCCGCATCAAACGCTACTTCCTCTGAAGTTCCCGCTAGCTGTATGGTAAATAATTGCTCTCCGGTATTTTCTTTCCAATACTTATTGGCCCGGGTAAATATCTCATACGTCCCCG
This sequence comes from Imperialibacter sp., assembly GCF_040222385.1. GTDB lineage: Bacteria > Bacteroidota > Bacteroidia > Cytophagales > Cyclobacteriaceae > Imperialibacter. The sequence goes on along the minus strand of NZ_JAVKDF010000039.1, from coordinate 99,105 downwards.
TTATACTGCTGAGGTTATTTTCTCCGTGAGGTATGATTATCGTTAGATGCTTCACTTGTTTTTCTACAAATGTACTCGCAGGACTTGTCCAAATCAACCCATCATAATGTCTATTTAGCACCCCTTAAAGGTGGTATTTTGATGGTTTCTTTGCATGGGGAAACTGAAAGCCGTTTTAAAAAAAGGGAAAGCATCAGGGATTGCGGGTGACAGACTGCACTTGATTAATACAAAAGCTTTTGTCTCGGGAGTATTAGCCATCACTTATCAACCCAAAACCGGCATTTAATCACTTTCATAAAACACGTCACGATGAAAATAAGGAAAATATGGGCAACATCTGTTGCACTGATCATGGCAGGTTGCGGAAACAACAGCAGCCAGGCATTGGTAGATGACAAACAAATAGTGTTCAAGCAAATAAGACAGAAATGGAAAACAAAGATTTCACCGCCAGCATTTTGGTGGATCAAACACCGAAGACAGCATTCAACGCCATCAAAGATTTTCGAGCCTGGTGGTCAGATGATATCGAAGGCAACACTGACCAGCTCAATGAAACGTTTTTCTATCACTACAAAGACGTTCATTTATGCAAAATCAAGCTTATTGAGTTGGTTCCCGATAAGAAATTGGTGTATCAGGTGGTCGATAATGATTTCAATTTTGTGAAAGACAAAACTGAATGGATCAATACAAAATTGATTTTTGACATCAGCAAGGAAGGAGGCAAAACGAAGGTTGTATTCACGCACGAAGGACTGGTGCCGTCATACGAATGCTACCAGGTGTGCGAAGATGCATGGTCGAGTTACATACAAGGTAGCTTACAAAGCTTAATTACAACAGGAATCGGAAAGCCCAACCCTAAAGAAGGTGGCCTTAATGCTGAATTAGTAGAAAAATGGGGCTTACCAAACAAATAAAAGTCATGGAAGAAAAAGGTTATACAACCACAATCGTGGTAGATAAAACACCAGCAGAAGTATTTGCAGCGATTAATAATGTGCGTGGCTGGTGGCAAGGTGAAGTGGTAGGGAATACCGACAAACTCAACGATGAGTTCACCTATCAAATGGGTGACATGCACTTCTCGAAGCAAAAAATAGTGGAAATGTTTCCCAATGATAAAGTGGTTTGGCTGGTCACTGAAAGCAACCTGAGCTTTGTAGACAAAAAGGACGAGTGGACAAATACCAAACTGCAGTTTGATATTACCCCGGCTGGAGACCAGACAGAACTCAAGTTCACCCATTGTGGCTTGGTCCCTACATTTGAATGTTACGGAGGCTGCTCAGATGCCTGGGGAGGTCTGATAGAGAAAAGCTTGTTTAGCCTCATAACAACAGGCAAAGGGGTGAACGTATTTTAACCACATCATTGTGAGGTTGTAAAAGTCTCCACCTTACCTTACTGATTGTCGTGCATGGCACAAAATGACAAAAGCCGCTTTTCAGCGGCTTTTGTCATAGTCCGTTGGGGGGGCTATTTTATATATTGATTAACAAGACTCTGTTAATTTTTAAGAAACCAATTAATGAAACAAATTCGGTTAATCCGACTGTTGCGGCCAACGACCAGCTCGTATGTTAGCCACGTTTTGATTCTATTATCAATAGCTTTTCTTATAAATGGTCTTTGATGCTTCAGGATGAAAAAAAGATAAATCCAAACAAAGCCATCACTGCACTTCTACTTGACCGTTTTGCCACCTATCCTTTACCATCTTTAGTCAGGCATAAATTATTTCTTCAGAAAATTTCTAAAGCCAGGGTAGGGTTCTGCTTCACCTCCCCTTTTAATGATGCAAAAGCAATTGTGCTAACTTAAAACCAATTAACATGACAAGTATCAGGCATTCCATTGTCGCATTATCTATTTTTTGTTTAACCGGCATGACCGGCTGTGGAGGCGAAGACGATGCTGATGACATAGAGGTCGACGAAGACCCGACCCTAGAAATTAATAACGATGTCAGCATTCTGGTCGATAAGTTCACCAACAATAGCGCCCTCACTATTGTGGTTGGAGAAAACAACATTACCATCACCACAAAAGATGAGCCCGATCACAAAAGCATGTACTACGAAAACAGCAATGCGTTGTATGAGGCCTACGAAGAGCCCAACAACCCCGACTTCAAGAAAAATCCCCACAATATTATTACTCAGAACATTGTGATGAAAATTCCACGGTTTCCGGAGGAGGCTTCAACCCACAAGGCCACCTCCATGGGCCCAATAGGTATTGCTGTGAACAGTGTGGCACTCTTCAACCAGGCCGCAGCCCCGGGCGACGATATCCTGGATGAGCTCAACACCTTTGATCAATACGAAGGACATCCTCAGCAGCAGGGAATGTACCACTACCATACCGAGCCGGTTTACATTACCCAAAATGAAGGGGACGACGCCTTTCTTGGCTTTCTACTTGACGGGTTTCCGGTTTACGGACCTTTTGAAAATGGCAAAAGGCTGACCAACGAAGACCTGGACGATTATCATGGACACACCTCAGCAACAGCCGACTTCCCCGACGGGATCTATCATTACCACGCTACCGATGACCTACCATGGATCAATGGCGACGGTTATTTTGGAACCCCCGGGACTATTACTTTTTAGTGATATGAAGGTTATTTTTTGTTTTTCAATTCTTCTGGTATTGGCGGGCTGCGGCCCGCTGATACCGGATATTGAAGTAGCGGAAAGCGACGAGACCTTATCAAGGGACAAGAAAGGTCGGCTCCATTATGAGGGTGGGCTATTTTCCGGATACCTGGTGGAATACTATCCCGGCGGCACGCTGAAAAGCAAATCAGCTTACTCCGAAGGACTACTAGAGTCGGTCAGCTATGGCTATTACCCCACCGGAGAAGTGATGTATGTAAGACCCTACGTGAAAGGAGAAAAGCATGGCACGCACACCGGGTATTACCCTGATGGCAGCCTGAAATTTCAGTATCACTTTGTAACAGGCAAGAGCGCTGGCAACCACCAGGAGTGGTACCAAAGCGGACTGCTGGCAAAAGACCTCAACTATGTAGATGGCCAGCCATTCGGATCGCAGAAAATGTGGAGGCCCGATGGGAAAATCAGGTCGAACTACGTCATCCGTGAAGATGGGAGGCGTTATGGACTGGTGGGTGTAAAACGCTGTAAGAACATTGATACTGAACTGGAGCAAATCACACGACTAACCTCTGCCATATATGATAAATAGATTACTAACAGGCCTTGTATGCGTTGGCATACTGTCGCAATGCTCAGGCCCACGTGATCCAAAAGAGGTAAGCGTAGGTCTTCCTTTTTACTCACAAGCCGATTTTACCCCCGAGTGGTTTGACGATGAGGCAATCGGCAATGCCAACATACATACCATTGCTCCCTTTAAGCTGGTAAACCAAAATGGTGACACTATAACAGAAAGTGACTTGAAGGGAAAGGTATACGTGGCCAATTTCTTTTTCACTATCTGCCCAATGATATGCCCCAAAATGACGGATAACCTGGAGCGGGTGGTGGTGGAGTTTGAACATGACGACTCCGTTTTATTAGTGTCTCATACCGTGATGCCATGGGTAGATTCCGTAGCTGTTTTGCACGACTTTGCGGAAAGAAGAGGGATTCAAAGCGATAAGTGGCATCTGTTGACAGGGGAGAAAGACGATCTGTACACCCTGGGAAGAGAATCCTATTTTGCTGATGAAGGCTTTGGGAAAAGTGTCACCGCCGATTCTGATTTTCTGCATACCGAAAACGTGGTACTGGTGGATAGCCAGCTCCGGATCCGGGGGATCTACAATGGCACCTTGCAGCTGGAGATGAGTCGTCTGATTGAAGACATCCGAAGATTGAAAGGAGAAACCTGAGCAATTCGGCGGGGCTTACCAAGTGCTCCCGCTTCATTTTCAAATCAATCACCCTCGCCAAATGAAAAAATTTACGATAGGCCTCTGCCTGTTCCTGGGCCTGGCAGTGCAGCACGTTGCACGGACCCAGGCAGAGGTTCCTGGAAAAACTACTTTTAAAAACTATAGAAACGAGTGCAACGTCAAGAGTGTTCTGGGAAAGCGACTTTTGGTCATGGAACCAATGTGCGAAGGCGACTGCACGCCGACGGATTTGCGTTCTGTTAGTGAAGAAAAGTACTTTCAAAGCAACACTGCCCTTGTGATAAATAGCGGCGAAGCAGCCTATGAAAAGCTTTCTTACGAAAGGCAGCTACCCCACAGGGTCAGGACGAGCGACGAGCATACCCGGTCGATCGGAAGGAACAGCAACCGCAAGTATACGTGCCGGGGCCATAGCATTGTGGCTGCCCAATTGGCTCGATAATCTACTCCAAAATGGCGGACGACCAGTAACGGATGGCCGAAGTATTTGAATACGAAATCTTTTTATCGGCGTCTTCTACAGTGATGCTATGGTTACCAGCGCCATAAATATCAAATATCGGGACATTGTTTTAATTTGCAGGCCAATCAATCATCAGTCAGCTGGCCATGGGCAAATCAATTTGTGAAGAGCAGGTATTTCACGAGGTACACAGAAACTACGCCTCCGCTCTCCGGAACTTTCTTTTTTACAAATTGGGGAGCCTGGAGAAAGCCAAGGATTTTGCCCAGGAAGCGTTCATCCGGCTGTGGAACAATTGCAGCAAGGTGGACTTCGAAAAATCGAAAAGCTACCTCTACACCATAGCCAACCGGTTGTTTCTGGATGATGCCGACCACCAAAAAGTGGTGCTGAAATTTCAGTACCGCCAAGGAATGTCAGAGACGCAGATGGATAGCAATCCTGAATACCTCTACAGGGAGAAGGAATTTAAAACGCACCTGGAAGATGCGATCTCCTCCCTGTCGGAAAAGCAGCGGGTGGTTTTTCTTATGAGCCGGATAGACAAGATGCAGAACCAGGAAATAGCCGAAGCCCTGGACCTTTCCATCAAAACAGTGGAAAAACACATCTCCGGTTCTCTTAAGTTGTTGAAGGAGAAGCTGGATGAATTAAAACATTTGAAATTGTAGGTAGGGTTATCACTGAATATCTCGTTTTAATAGTAAACACAAGGGTTTTTATGGCAGAGGACTTCAAAGACCAACAACTTGCCAGATGGGCGAACGGAGAGCTTTCAGAAGAGGAGCTAAAGGAGCACTTTGCCCGGGAAGACTTGCTCAAGTTCAGGCAGATACTTGATGAAGTGGACAGCTGGACGCCCGGTCTGGAAACTGACGTTTTTTCTGCCGACGCAGTCACCAGGCAGCAAAAGCAGGGAAAGGTAAGGAGGCTCTGGCTGCCTCTCTCCGTCGCTGCATCCGTTTTAATGATATTGGCTGCAGGCATTTGGTTCATCAATCTGCCGGGCCAGGTCACCCATACTACCGTGGCTGGAGAAACCAGGGAGATTCTCCTCCCCGATGGCCAGTCAACCATTACGCTTGCTGCTAATTCCAGTGTTAGCTGGACGGACGAAAGCTGGTCTGCCACCCAGCGACAGCTAACATTGGAAGGGAAGGGTTTTTTGCAGGTAGAAGAAGGGAGCCCGTTTACTGTAACTACTTCCACCGGAAAAGTGGAAGTGTTGGGAACCCGCTTTGAGGTACACGAATTTGAGAGCGGGATGCAGGTGAGCTGCTACCAGGGCCGGGTGAAAGCAACGGCCGCAAACCAGCCATCCGTAATCGTAAATGGCGGCGAAGGCCATCTCTACTACCAGGGACAATGGGAAGCAAAAAAGGAGGTTTCCGGGGCTGGCCCTCAATGGTTGAACAACGAATCATCCTTCGAAAATGCCCCCCTCAGGCAGGTTATCAAAACGCTGGAATCAGAATATGGCCTGAAGACGGACGCAGGCGCCGTCAACCTTAGCAGGCGGTTTACAGGCTCATTTCCCAATAACAATCTGGACGAAGCTTTAAGACTTGTCTTTATCCCTCTTAGCATCAACTATGAACTAAAGGACGATCGGTTATATTTGTCCGAATAATAGTATTGAATAAGAGAATGAGAGTGTTTTTTTTAGTGGCTGCCAGCTTTTTGTCCTTTTCATGTATTTCGCAATCTGCAGGCGAACAGGATCTACTGCAAGCCATTGCCTTTTTTGAAAGCGAGGCGGGAGTTAAATTTTCCTACGACCCGGAGATATTAGGACTCATTGACCAGAAGTTTGACACGAAAAATACGGACCTGCCATCGTTCATAGAAACTGTCGAAAACTCACTCCCTTTCACTTTCGATCAGGTAAATGAACAGTACTATGCTATCAGCCTGGCCCAGACTGAATTCCATCTCATAGTTGTCGATTCCACTACCAGCGAGGCTATTCCACCTCTCATGGGTAGCGTGTTGCTTGTCAACGGCCTGCCTGTGCCAGCTGCTACCCAAAGCAGTGATGAATGGAGATTTTCCTACAAACCCTCAATGCGTGATTCGGTGGATGTGTATGTGCCGGGCTATGGCCGGCGGCCAATCACCTTCCGCCAGCTGCTCAACAGCAAGCACCTCACCCTTCCGCTGAGCCTGATAACACTGCACCTGAAGAGGGTCATTATAGAAGACTACCTCACTTCTGGCATTAACATGAACCCTGCCAGTCAGAGCATTTCAATTCATACGGCGGACCTTCCCTTGCTGCCCGGCGAAACAGACGGAGACCTGTTTGCGTCGCTGGCCGCATTACCGGGCATTACCACTCCTGACAACCGGGCCGGCAATCTGTTTATTCGGGGTAGCTCTACCGACCAGTCGCTGATTCTATTTGACAACATTCCTATCTACCATAGAGGGCACTACTTTGGCACCATTTCTCCCTACAACCCCAAGGTAGTGGAAGAGGTGAAGGTATACCGAAACGGCTATCACCCCCGCATGGGTGGGCGTGTGGGTGGCGCTGTAGAGATCCAATCGGACCAGCAGCCGGCCCTCCATCCGAAGACCGGCCTGGGCACCAATTCACTTTATGCGATGGGCTACACGAAGGTGCCTCTGGCTGGTAAAAAAGTAGGTGTTTCATTAGGGGCCAGGCGGTCCTATCCTTATACTTTTTCGTCTCCCAAGCTCAGGGCAATTTCCCAAATGGTATTTGCCGCATCTGCACTGGCCGACTCTGCCGGTAGGGTGCGGGAAAACATTGATGTTTTGTTCGAAGATTACAACGGAAGGGTTACTTTTCAGCCCAATCGCAAAAACGAGCTCTACTTCACTTCCATTTTTACACGCTCCAAAACAGAAATCGCTACAGATGTACCTGAAGAAAACCAGGTAAAAAACCTTGGCTTCAATTTCCAGTGGAAATATGCGATGACGCAAAAGGCCACCTCTTCGCTGTCTGTTACCGTGTCGGATTATGAATACGCTTATCTGATAGGCATGGCCATTCAAAACCCTACGCCGGGTGTGTCGGGGGGGTATTCGCTGAACGGTATTAAGGACTATAGTATTCAGGAAGAGGTCGACATCCAGCTGCCACATGCCAACTCGCTGCAGACTGGAATAGACTATCAGTTTCAACAAACCTATTATAACTACAGTCTCACCAATCCACGTGACACTGTCCCCGTCGTTCTGTCAAACCAGGCTGAAGCCCAGTCTTTCTCTCCCTTCGTCAATTTCGAGTGGAACAGCCTGAAGAAACTTTATGCCCAGATTGGGGTTCGGGCTACCTACTACGACCTGACCAATAACCTTCAGGTCACCCCCCGCTTATTTGTCAACTATTACCCACACCAGGCCCTTACACTCAAAGGCTCGCTGGGCTGGTACCGACAGTATCTCAGCCAGGTGAAAAACCTGGAGTTTTCCAGCGGTGGTTTCGACAACGAGCTGTGGCTGCTGGCCAGTACCGACGACAATATTATATCGGGCACCCAGGCAATGGTGGGCGGCGTGGTAAGCGCCAATTCGTGGATTTTTGACCTGGAAGGGTACTATAAAACGGCCAACAACGTGACCTACCATAGCGACAAGAGGTTTTACAACAACAGGGGGATTTACCTTACCGCCGACCACGTTATGTACGGAGTTGACTTTTTCATAAAAAAGCAGGTGAATGAAAGTGTTGCGATATGGGCCGGTTACTCGTGGAGTCAGTCCAAGGTGGCGATGGATTCTGCCCTGGACGTCACCTACGACTCCAAATTCAGCCAGCCCAATGTTTTTTACCTGGGAGGCCTTGTAGAAAGAGGGCGATGGAAAATGTCGGCAGGATGGAGACTCAATTCCGGACTGACGAGCCGCTCGCTGGACATGATACAGGCAGAAAATCTTTTCCTCGAAGAAAGCAGTCGGCGACAGTCTGGGGGCCGTCCGGGAGGAGGCACCAGTCTTACCAATCCTTTCGATGCTCTCCCTTACCGGTATCCGGCTGTTCACATGCTGGATATTTCGGCCTCTTACACCATTCCGCCAACGGAAGAACGCCGTCTGTCGGCCACCTTTGGTGTTTCGTTGATCAATGCTTACAACCAGGTCAATCTGACTGACATAGTAACCAGGAAAGGAAATCCGGCACCAAGGCTCAAAGAACGCAACGCCATTCAATTTGCGCCCAACCTCATGGTGATGATTGAGTGGTAAAGTGTGGAACGGCCGGAAATACGTCCCTTCTGATTTCCAGACACAATGGATATCGAGTTTTTTTTTCAAAACAAAAGAAAAGTAGAGAAAACGGGCCAGTGAAGCTTTGAGCAGAAGAAAGAGAGGTCTCTTGCTTCCCAAGCCTTTTCATTTCTTGATCAAAACTCAAAAACCCCGGAGATTTTGCAAGACCTCCAGGGTTTTAAGTAGCCATCTGACCTTCAGGCGAGGGTTGTTGTTGTCGCTGTGGAAATTGAAGTCTACCCTTTTTTCATGAATCGCATGGTGGAAACCACCCTGCCGTCACTGTCACTTAGGCGAAGCAGGTGGATGCCCTCCTGTAAACCTGTAAGATCCACTTCTCCATTAGTCAATTCCTGCGATTTCCACGTTCTTCCAGTATAATCAAGCACCTCTACATATTTGATATTAGAGGACTCGATGATCAGGTAATCCGTCGCTGGATTTGGGTAAACATGGATAAATTCCCTTTCCTTCAAACCAAGTACAGTCTTGATGGTAAGCGTCCCCTCGGCATAGCTAAACAAATAATTATCATCGTTGCCACCAGACACTTTAATGGAATAGGTTCCAGGCTGTAATGCATCCGCAACGGACGCCGACGCCGTGGGTTGTACGTCGAGCGACGCTGCGTCTTCGCCATTCACAAAACCCGTGTAGCTCACGGTAAACTCCCCAACATCTTCACCCTGTGTGATGGTCTTGTCGTCAGCTACCACCGTCAGGTTGGCTTTATTGACGATCAATAGCTGCACCCTGTCTGGCGCTTCCTCATACACGTCGTTGCCTGCTTGACTAGCCGTGATGATCACCGAGCCGGCTCCAATGATCGTCACGGTACTTCCGGAAACTGATACTATACTGTCGTTGGAGCTACTGTAAGTCACGGTGAGCGCCGAGCTCGCCGTGGCCGTCAACTCGAACGATTCGTCACCATATGTTTTCTCATCCAATGCCCCAAACGTGATGGATTGAGCCTGCCTGGCAGCCTCAGTTACTAAAAAACTATACAAGACCTGGTCAGCCGCTGCATAGTTATCATTACCCGCCTGATCAGCAGCGATGTGAATAGTACCTGTTCCGGTAAGCGTAAGTATGTTTTCGGACAAAACACCCGGGCCACCAAGAAGCGTGAACGCCACCTCTAGTCCGGAAGTGGCAGATGCCGTCAGCTCAATGCTGCCCATACTTAGATTCACGTTGGCCAGCGAATCTATGCTTATCGTTTGCGATGCCTTATTAACTACCAACGTGCGCACTACCTCCTCAGCCGGATTGTAGTCGTCATTCCCCGGCTGACTGGCAGTGATTTCTGTGCTACCCGCACCAATGATCGTCACCGTACTTCCTGAAATAATCGCCACCTCTGTGTTGGAACTAGCATAGCTCACAGACAAACCGGAACTAGCTGACGCACGAAGCTCAAAGGAGCCTCCGCCATAGCTTTTCTCTTCCAGTTCATCAAATACAATCTGCTGATCTTGCTTACTCGCATCGGTTACTAAAAAACTTTGGCTCACCTGGGCCGCCTCCAGGTAGTTGGCATCTCCTTCCTGGTCGGCCGCCACCACAATCTCCCCGGTGCCGGTCAAAGTCAAAGAGTTTCCCGATAAGGTGGCCGGACCAGATACAAGACTATAGGCGATATCCAGGCCGGAACTTGCACTGGCTGTAAGCTGCACGCTTCCCACACTGATGTCCACATCTTCCATAGCGTCAAAAGTGATGGTCTGACTTGCCTGATTTACTACCAGTGTTTGTGGCACATCGTCTGCGGCATGGTAGGCACCACCTCCTTCCTGACTGGCAGTGATAATGACACTTCCAGCCCGCACCACCGTGAGGGTACTTCCTGAAACAGTGGCCACGGTCTGATCGGAGCTAGCATAACTTACGGTGAGCCCTGAAGTAGCGCTGGCAGTCAACTCGTACGGCCCCACTCCGTAGCTAACCGTCTCCAATGCATCAAACACTATCGTTTGTGAAAGCCGGTTATCAATGGTAAAAAGTAGTGGATCGGAATAACTTCCGTTTGACTGATCAAGTACAAACTGGTACTCATTATCTATCTGATAGGTAGCGTCCTCGGATGCATCGTAATATTTGAAAGTGAGCCCTGCCTCGTTGACCGAGTTGCTGTATACCAGAATCGGGAAAAAGTATTGTTCAAAAGCAGGATGATAAAGACTCGACACAACTCCTCTTACTTCGTCACCAACAAAGGCCGCCAGGTAATCCGACCCATCAACAGCAATGGAGGTGGTGAATTGCACCTGCCAGGTAAATGACGCTGAATACTCGTATTCAGAAGGATCAACCTCCCAACCAACCGGTTGGGAGATTGCATAGCTACCAATGATCCATAAACAGGCACTCAAGAAATATCTAGTCATCGTCTTGGAGATTTAAGTACCAGATTATTTGATGAGCTTGAATACTCTTTTCTCCGAACCTTCGACAGTGATTAGCTGATAAACGCCGTGGGCCAACCCCTTCAATTCATCTTCCAGTCGAATGACGGAACCCACATTTTCCAACTGTTTGCTGAAGATCACTTTACCTGATAAGTCAACCAGTGAAATATCGATATGAGACACATCTGACTGGATTCGAATATCCAAATAGGAGTCGAATGGATTTGGATAAACCGAAATATGATCTGCATCAGCTACTTCCAATACCCCATTTCCATCGAGAACCACCGGTTCGAAAACAGACCCAAGAACCTTATTAGCGGCATACATCACCGCACCATTTAGCTCAAAATAAGCATCCTCCTCCATGTGGTAAAGCTTAAAGGAGAGCTCATCCGCTTCTTCCGCTGTTGCTGACAAGAAGAACAATGACTGATCATCCACCGAGGTAGCCGGGGCATACCCGATCACTTCATTGTTTCGATAGGCAACCAGTAGATACTCTTCCAGGGCTGTGGTAAAATCGAAGCTTTCCACTCTGGCAACAATGGACATGGTGTGCCCGCCTTCATTGCCCTGTACGGTGAAATAGTTGTCGTAAGGCCTTTCATTCGCACTACGAGCTCCACTACTCAGGGATGCACGCTCAGGGTAGGTCAATGTGCCATCGCTGGTTGCATTAAGCATGTACCCTCTGCCTGGTTGCAGGTTGGTCAACGAACCAACCCAACCTAAAGATGAACCTGAATACATTGCGAAGGAAGTGGACGACTTGATCACATCTCCTACCTCAGGGCTGATACTTACCAGTGCTTCGGCAAGGGTCATCTTCTCTTGTGGCACAAATCCGATGAAGTTCCAGCCGGAGCTGATCGCTATGGGATTGCTGGCTACATCAAATGGCTGACCTATTACTTTCAGCGTTGCTGATTCTGCCAGTTTCACCTTGTACATATCTCCTGCGGCGAATCCGCCTGAGCTGCTCAGTGTACCAAACCATGCCCCCGAACTATATTCGTCGAACGTCGATTGATTTTTCACAATATCCCCATCGGAGCCAATATCTCCGAACAAGCTACCAACTGAGGCTAGATTCTCATCGTCCAGGTTGAAAGAGATCCAGGTCCAGCCTGCTTTGAGCGCATACTCCCTGGAAATACGCTCATCCGCCTCAATGTCCACTGGTGATACCACGCTTCCCATAATGGTATTTGCTGTGAAGGTAATCTCCGGAGTCACGTTCTCGTGTGTATAGCCCGTACTTGCATCGTATACTCTCAGTTCTATAGCTTCATTATTGACTTCATTGCTGTAAATAGTCAGGAAGACCTGATAGTCATCCACACCAGAAACGTATGTAGGTATGGCAACTCCTCTTACCTCATCGCCAACGAAAGCGGCCACCATATCATACTGATCAGTAGAGACCACGCCATCGATAATCAGACGCCCAAACACGTTCATGGAGTATTCGAACTGGCTCTCATCTACTTCCCAGTCCGGCTCATCGCCAGATACTCTCAAGTCAATAGCCAATCGGTCATTGAATCCTTCATCTGTAGACAGGTAGATGCCGTGCGCATAGCTACCGACGTTCAGCGCATCATTCACATCAAAGGTGATCACTACTGTCTCCAGCGGGTCTACAAACCCACTTGTTTGACTGGCAGACAACCATGCCGGAATGTTTTCCAACGAATATCCCTGAGACGTACCGCCCTTATTGGTAAATGAAGCGGTGAAGCTCATGGACTCATCTACTGCCTTGATCAGCTCAAGCGCATCATCATCCCATTTGATTTGATTCTGCTGCACATAAGCTGTCCAGGTTACCGGAGACAGCAACTTGTTTCCATTCATATCCTGCACAGAAAGTATGGTAATTTCCATTACCTGACCTTCTATCCTGCCTGCATCCACATTTGGGATGATGATGATTTCATCGTCGTTGACTGCAAAATCAAATAAAAGATCCTGCATGCCCCGGATATCTCTGATCGCTGGTTTCTGATCCGAAAAATGATCCGACACATCGCTGGAAACCGCATCCGACACATCGCTTAAATCATCATTTTCTACCTGATCAGCCAGCGTGTTTTCCATTAAATAGGCCCCTAAAAGCACTTCATAAGTCTCAAACGGATGATAAGAAACCAAACCTGGTTCATCACGCTCGATTTTGGTGTGCATGTACTGGTTGATGAGCGTGGCCGATCTGGCGGTATTCCAGAAACGCACTTCATCAACCGCTCCCGATAAGTAATTGTCGTAACTGTTTGTGGCTGGATCGATGCGTTCTACCCGAGCTCCCAATGTAACTTCAGCTCCATAAAACTGATCGATATTGCTTGCATTCACCTGATTTTGTCGTTCACCATCTATGTACATTCTGGCATTGGCACTCCTATCCACTACAAAAGCCAGGTGATGCCAGTCACCATCCATATAGTCGGTGTCAGTTCCCTGAAAATCATACCCATTGCTCAACACATGTAGGGTGCCGTCTGCCTGTGCTTCAATGACTACCACGGAGTTAGGATTCGTTTCTGTATCCATGCCATCACCTAGTCCGTTGGACAACAAAGTCTGGCGAGCACCTGTGCTATTTCCTTTGAACCATAGCTCGATGGTGAAGTCAGTTTCAGCATCCGCCAGAATATTGGTGCTGTTGATGGTCAGGTAGTTTGTACCGTCAAACTCCCAGCTCACTCCGCCAGGCTCCAGCGACCACTCTGCAGCAATAGTAGCATGCCTGCTGGCCGCACGGTCCAGTCCCTGAGTACCGTTGCCCTCATCCAAAGGCCAGTAGCCATACAGACCTGGCTCATTTCCGACCAAAGTGACGGACATATTAGCTACAGTTTCCCCGTAAGTGCGGACATCTTCCCAAAGGCGCAATTCGTGCATTCTTCCGGCGAACTGACCATCTCCTATTTCCAATACACCTTCATAAGATGGATTGAAATCAATGGCTGAGACCTCAGCCAATACCTGATCATCGGCATAAACCTTTACTTTCTCATTGTCGAGGTCGTAAACAAACGCCCAGTGATGCCAGCTGTTCCACGGATTGGTCATCGTGTAGGCCGCAGACGGATCAATGGCCACCGTGTTGTTTCCCAGCTTAAAGTTGATCTCAGAACCATCCTGGGTGATCGCTACCTGGTTGCTGCCGCTACCAATGGCCATGATGGTCGTTTCTGATGATGCTGACTCTACTTCATTTTGCATCCAGAACTCAATGGTGAATGATTTTTTGTTGAACGTAACATTGTCAATAGCTACCACATCATCAGCTCCATCAAACTGAACAGAAGTAGCATGCGACACATCGGCACCATTGAGCACACTTCTCACTTTGATGTTGAAGTCTTTCACGAAACCGGCCTCTATTTCTTCGCTAAATTTGATCAGGATATCATCGCTGGCATTCAACACGCCATCTGCTGGTGAGGGTGTGCCAAACACGACAGGATTGGAGGTATCTATCGTTCCTGTCAGATAATCTGATTCAAACACCGAACCATCCGAACAATGAGCCCTTGCCCTGATCTGGTATTTTCCGTCATTCAATGAGCTAATGTCCCAGATAAACGACACGTCAGCCGATCCGTCGATGACATCCTTTGGCCCGTCGTATTCTGCATAACCGGTAGTTTCAGCGTCTTTGTAGTAAGTCATTACCGTGATAGGTGTACCTGAAAGCGTTTTGTACTGAAAGTCAATTTTTTCCAGGGTGGATAGATTGACATTGTAGCCATCCAGCTTTACAGGAATCTCATTTCCATCCGCATAGTTGACGATCCAGTTTTCGTTGAAATTACCCACTGCCACATCAGAGCATTTAGGCAGGAATCGGGCACTCACATAAACGGTGTCTGCTATATCCGCCTGACTTGTGGTGGGATCAAATTGACACGTAGAGTGCAGGATGATTCCAAGACTATCATAGTTGAGTACACCCGACGCACCTTGCTGGATTGTCAATGTCTTTTCCAAAATTTCATTGGCATTTACCAGGTATTGACGCTCGGCCGTCAGTCCGTCAATCAGGAGGATCGCCCCGTCAGGATTGGTCGACTCATCGATACTTATTTCATACCACAGGTTGGTGCTGGTTTCACTTTCGTTTCCCAGCTGCAACGTAAATACCGCTTTTTCACCCTCGGGCACGTTGGCCTGAATGGAAGGAGAAACAGCTATCGTGGGTATTTCTCTTTTCAGGGTGGCTGTATGCAAATTCATTACGGCACCGTCTATACTAACGAATTCAGCTTCTTCACCTCCTTCGTAGGGACATCTGCTGGCACCACCACGTACGCTAAAGATCGGACTTGAGATCTTAAACCCTGTCACATTAAAATCGGTGGTCAAATCATCCTGCTTGTCAAAAACTTCCAATGCATTATTGGTATGATCCACCGCTTCATATACAAAACCAGCAGCATCTATGAGAAATTCAGCCGTAGCAATAAATGTATTACTCCTGCCTGCCTTCTTTGCTCCGTACTTGGCAATTGCTTTTGTTACCGCAGCCCCGGCGAAATACGCTCCGGCGAAAATCAACTTTTCCTGGGTCTCAGCCCGAAACTCTTTGAACGTTTTCTGGTAATCGCCAAATGCACTCTTATTGTAAATACCGACTCCATCTACAGTCTTTACGTCAATGCTATAGTAGTCTCCTTCATCCTTTTCATCAATCACGTAGCCAAAAGTCAAGCTATGATCAATCTCTTTGGAACCCGTATTTCCTATATCTGCCGTCGCATCAAAGTTATTCCTGATTTGAAGACCTGCACCATTCGAGAGTATACCAAAACCGGCGTTCCATGTCAACCGCATTGACCTTACGCTCGAATAATTGAAATCCTTATTATAAGACTGTTTAACTTCTGAACTGTATACCCCTCCGCTTCCATCTACTGATATATTGTCAATTAACCTGGCATTTATTTTAGCGGCTTCATTATCCGCCAGTGCGTTGATCCAGGAAGTAACTTGATCATTGATAAATTGAACCGAATCGATATCTTCATCTGTCTCCGGGGTGAACGTATAGCTAAGATTGGAAATATCTGCATAAGGATCGGCAATCAACATTGAGTGCTTTAGCTCATTGAAGCTATTGTCATCATTATTGAGCCCATAGTAAGGGCTGCTCATAGGCAGGTGCGATTCATACTTCGGCCCTTCAAACAATTCATCTCTCAATACGAGTAAATTCGGGATCAACTCCTCCACGATAAAACGCTGCGAGTAGATGAAATAGGTCGATATACCGTTATTATCCACAGCATATCCATCCAGTAAAGCAATCACCACATCACTTCCGGTAATATCCAGGTACTGGGAAGCTTCCAGGTATGTTTCAGCCCAGTTTCTATCCACCAAACGAAGGTTACTGGTTTTTGACACCAATACGTTGGTAGCACGTCCGATAAAAAGATCAGCTGCCGAACCTACATCCTCAGGGTCGGCACTTGTCTCGATCCGTTCTGTAAAATTATAACTCTCCGTGTAGTGGCCATTGTAATCGTAGGCCCGGCTTACCTGGATACCGGTCTCACTGATTTCATCCGTATCTACGCTCACTACCGGCCCAACCAACCCGCCACCGGCTTGCACATCCACTCCTTTGTTGATATTTTTATCAAGTGACTGGTTGGTGCTTGCATTCAGCACCCAACCCTCCGAGACGGAGTAAGAGGAGCCTTTTTCTAAGTAGGCGTAACTGTTGCTGCCCGGAGGATCACGAAGTACAAAATCAATCTGGTCCGGACCATACGTCACAAAACCTGTTCCTTCCTGAGGCTTAACACCCAATATATAAGCCCTGAAAGGGTCTGAAGAGCGCCAGGCAATACCATATCCGTCAACAGTGGCACTCACCTCAAAGGTTTTGGTGAAGGACTCAGCGCCATTTAGTTGAATATTCGGACTTCCGGCCAAAAAAGCATAATGGAAGAGTCCATTCTCATCTGTTTGCCCCGTATTGCCCTCGCCTGGAGTAGAGCCAATATTATCTGTTATCGCCACCTCAGCCTTCACTACAGGAACGTAGTCAATGATTCCCCCTGCAGGATGATATGGATTTCTATAGGTCTCTACTACATATATATTGGCCTCATAGGGCTTTCCCATGTTGAAGAAGGGGTAATCAAAAGGATTAGATACGCTCAGATCCAGTGTTTTGACCTCACCCGACTCCTGGTCAGAATATTCCAGCTCTGTGTCCCCTTCAAATACCTCCTCATTTTGTCCGTAAACCAATATTTCCGGGGTCTCTCTAATGACAAAATTTTGCTTGTGGTGATAAACATAAGAGGCGCTTGCAGGGCCATCTTCATTCTCCAGTTCTATGATTTCCGCCACACTATTTCTTAAGTCCAGCACAGGCAAATCAGTAGCTGCAATAGAATAACCACCAGTAGTTGAGATATCTGCAATCGTAAACTGCTCCGGCAGCATTTCTATTTCATACTCTCCCGTAGACGGATCTGTATCTACCGTCACTGTAGGTAAGTCGTATGCTGCATTTTGCAAATCAAAAGACAGGGTGGCACTGCCCACGTTATTGGTCGACAAACCAAAACCCAGTTTCTTTTCTGCTTCCCGGGTGCCTCCCACCAACCGTCCGGCAAGTTTCACCTTCGTACTATCAGTGAAGGTAACTGTGAGATCTTCGGTGAATTCATGAAATGTAACACTTCCCAACGCATCTAATGGGGGGAAATATCCTTCATGAAAAGTATGCCCTTCTTTTTCTACAGAAAGGTAGTGGTTGCCAATAGGCACATTGATTTCATAGTTGCCTTCCGCATCTGTTCTCACCACCTTGTTATCAGAGCCCAGTGCCGCCTGTCCATCTATGAGAACTGTCACATCTTGTACGGGCACATTGGTATCTTTATAAGACACTTTACCCCTCACAGTAAAAAATGAAATATCCTCAAAATCTACGTTGTTTTGCACAAATGAACCATCTCCCAGGAAAATTGATTTGGAAGATGGTGTGAATTGATGCTGACCAAATGCAGGTGTGACTCTGAAAACATTACCTGATCCTTTGTAAGGAATATAATCAGCGGTATAATCACCGTATTGATCAGTAGTGGCTCTTATTCCCAATTTATCCGAACCTGGAATTTCGCTGGAGAAACTTGTGCCACCCACAAAAAGGCCATCGTTTTGGTTGAAGTTTTCACCTGTTTTAGCTACATCGTACACTTCACTTCCTACTCCCTCATCAAATCTGTAATAGACTTCCAAGCCCACTTGCTCATTGCTGATCAGACGGTCATAGTTATTCTTGATTTGATCTTCTGTGCGCACTACACTCCACAACCTAAACTCATCCAAATTACCGTCGAAACTATATGCTGGACCAGTAGCTCCATTAAATACATCTGCCTCACTACCGATACCCAAAAATCCATATCGCTTATTGGTACTTCCAAATGTGGATATTCCTATTTCGGATGACACATTGAATTCACCATCCAAATACATTGATAAAGTGCCATTATCAAATACTACCGCTACATGGTGCCACTCACCATCATCTACCCTTACGGTACTTTGCATCTTCATTTGAGCAGAGTTAGAAATTAAAACTCCAATTTTACCTGCATCGGCAGAAGTACCATTGATTTCCAGCCTCCAATAATCGCTACCATCAAAAGCAGCTATAATCTGATCATCACTATTGCTTGTTTTGAACCAGGTCTCCAAGGTCATTTCTTCATAGTCGCTTCCTTCGTAATAAAAATTATCGATAGCCACATAATCCCCAGCTCCATCAAATTTCAAACTGTTACCAATCTGCGCACCATCTGTACGCTCAAAGTTGATCACTACGTCCTCGACAGCATTTCCTCCCGAATATTCTGTATGACCATTAGCGATACCAAAAGGCTGACGAAAGCCAAGATCAACTATCTCATTCGTATACACTATCGCATCGTTACAAGTCGTTTCGCCTGTGACACGGTAATTGTAGAAAACACCTGAACTCGCAGACTCATCTTTGAAGAAAAGATTGTTGTCCACCACACCTATTAGTTGGTAGCTGTCGGTTCCTGCCACTGTTCTTTCGATACGGAAACGATCTACCTGCGAAAGGCTTCCGTTTATTTCCCACTCCAATAGTACCTCATTCGAGAAATAACCTTTGGAGGCATTTACAGAAGACAAGACATCATCGATATCCAATCCAAGTAAACCCGTCTGGGTCGTGTTGGAAAAAACACCATTTGGGGAACATGCATTTGTAGCGGCAATTTTATACCGATAAGTTTCACATATTGAGATGTCAGCATCCGAATAGCTGGTGACCGTATTGGCCAATGTAATATCCACAGCATCTGTTCCATCCAGCTTCTCCCTGCGAAGTATGAAACCACTGGCGTAGCTATTGCTCGGGTCTGTCCAAGTGATGTCCAGTTCATTGTTGACATTGTCAACCACGACCGCAAGGTCAGTAGGTGCTGTTGGTGGTTTGGAACTAAACCCTGAAACGACTGTCGAGTTTGATGCGATTACCGAACAGCCATTGCCATCATTTCCAGTAGCCACCACCCTGTAATAATAAGTTTGTTCAGGATTAGGGCTGGCATCTGTGAAGCTGGTGACTGACCCGGCCAGCGTGGAGGTAAGGGTGGTCACCCCAGTGGTAAAAGCGGAGTTAGTCGCTCTTTGAACCTTCCACTTGGGCGGACTTGAGGTCAGTTGATCCCAATCCAGGTCTATCGTCACGTCGCAATTATCGGTTGTAGCGCTAAAACCAGAAGGTGCTGCATACACCTCAGTCATGCTGCCTTTGTTGGTGGTGATCTCATCATCTGAGTAAACGGCCACGCTATTGATGTACCAGCGTGTTTTCAATTTATACGTCTCAGCATCACCGGGTGAGACATCCGTATCTTCTTTTGAGCTTGCTCCACCTGTATAAATAGTGGTGTTATCGCTCACTCTTGTCACTTCGTATGAGGGAGTGGTTCCTGATTTGTAGGTACTGGACGATTGAAAATCAGTCCAACTAAGATCAATTCCATCATCGGTATTACAAGTACTTGCGCTGAACGAAGGATTTACTTCCGTATTGTCGAAAGACGGCGGTTTCACAGTAGGGGTATAAGTAAGACTTAACCCAATGTCGCTGTCGTTGCCATAGGCATCGTATTCGTTAGTCGGCGACTCGTCTTCATAATATCTGACTGAAGTAGCAGCATCAATATAGGACTCGTTTCCATGATAGTATCTTACCAGGTCACCCCATTTCGGATGGGAGCTATTGATCTCTTCATCATAATAGGTGGAAATTTCTGATGTGGAAAGTCTCGTTTTCCAAATTCTCACCTCGCCAACATACATGGTTCCATCCGCACCGTTGGACACTCCCTCTGATCCTATTAAAGAATTACCATCTCTGTCTCCATCGGTTGGATATAATGCCACCGATTCACCACCACTGGTCAAGGTCCATTGAAGGAGCAAGGTGCCGTCTATATAGATTTGTACCGTACTACCACCATTGGTGGTGAAGGCCACATGATGCCAATTATTTAGGAAATCTGGTCCGGTTGAGCCATTTTTATTGTAATTCAGGTCCCAGGTTTTTTCTCCATCCGGGCCACCTTTTATCTGAACTCGCCAGGGCTCGTCAGACTTCTCAGCATCTCCTTTATAGTCCACAGACAGTCGGGCATCTCCGTTTCTAAATCGGAAAAAGTTAAAATTATCGTTGCTGTTACTCGTCAGGCGTACCCAGGCTTCCACGGTAAGGGCTTTGCCCTCTACACCAAGACCGCTACCACTTCCGTCGTGGTTGACATAAATGCCCCGACCTGATCCGCCGGTAAGGTCAATGGAACCGTCCCTGTTCTGGGCAAAGAGCTTAGAACTGATGAGCAATAGAGAAAAGAAGAGAAATAAACCCATTCTGACCACTTCCCTGGAGCAGTGATGGATAGAAGGTTTCATTGATGATCTTTCAATTAGGCTGGGTTTCATGATTTGGTTAGTAGTATGCATCGTCAAATTTTTCAACATGACTACTAAACGGGAGTGCCAGGAAAAACCCTACCCCCCACAAAACATTTACCCCCATCTTTCGATCAGAAGTGTGCCGTGAAGCTGTTGATCTAAAGAGGTCAAAAGCTTGTCAAGGGCAGTCTCTACAATATCTGCCTTGAACAACCTGGATGCTCTTTCTAAGATCAGGGTCGATGTGGTACAACGACGTTGAACAAGCTGGGTTTAAAGCGGACGGCTAGTCTCCTTCAATACTGTCTCCCGAACCAACCAGCAGCACTACCTAACTATCCTCAACTACCTTGAACGCAGAAGTACCAATGCGGCAGCAGAGTCTTTCAACGCCAAGGTCAAAGCCTTCAGAAGTCAGTTTAGAGGAGTGAGGAACGTTAGCTTTTTTCTATACAGACTCTCTAAAATCTATGCTTAGTACAGTTGGCGCCCAGATTTTCCGCTTGACCCACGAATTGTGGAATAGATTTGAGGTAGTCTTTAAACGACAAAAGCCGCTTTTCAGCGGCTTTTTTTGTAGTCCGTAGGGGAATCGAACCCCTGTTACCAGGATGAAAACCTGGCGTCCTAACCCCTAGACGAACGGACCATTTTGGGGACAATTGAAGAAGAATTATGCGTGAATCGCTACCCCTTTCCTGAATTGTGGTGCAAAGATATATGGCCTCATTTTAATTGCAAAGCATTGCGGAAAAATTTTCTAAAAATGATTGAAAAACTACTGAACCTTAACAGCTAACTTCTTTGTTTTTAGTGGGTATGGGTGTTAGATTTGCACTCTCTCGTAATAACCATAAACTTTTTTGAAAATGACAAAAGTAAAAGTAGGTATCAATGGTTTCGGTCGTATAGGTCGCCTGGTGTTTAGGGCGGCAATCAACAACCCCTCGATCGAAATCGTAGGAATCAATGACCTGATCGAACCAGATTATATGGCTTATATGCTCAAGTACGACTCTACTCATGGCCTGTTCAAGGGTGAGGTGTCGGTAAAGGGCGGTAACCTGGTTGTGAATGGTCAAACGATCCGGGTAACTGCAGAAAGGGATCCTGCCAATTTGAAATGGAATGAAGTAAGCGCTGAGTATGTAGTTGAATCTACTGGTCTCTTCCTTACCAAAGAAACTGCTGAGAAGCACATTGCTGCAGGTGCCAAGAAGGTGGTAATGTCTGCTCCTTCTAAAGATGATACCCCTATGTTTGTTATGGGTGTAAATCACACTGAATACAAGAGCAATATCAATATCGTTTCAAACGCTTCATGTACCACCAACTGTCTGGCTCCACTTGCTAAAGTGCTTCACGACAAGTTTGGTATCGTGGAAGGTTTGATGACCACAGTACACGCTACCACTGCAACACAGAAAACTGTCGACGGTCCTTCTATGAAAGACTGGAGAGGCGGACGTGGTGCAGGGCAGAACATCATCCCATCATCTACTGGCGCTGCAAAAGCCGTAGGCAAAGTAATCCCATCATTGAATGGTAAATTGACCGGTATGTCTTTCCGTGTTCCTACACCTGACGTATCTGTAGTCGACCTTACCTGCCGTCTTGAAAAAGGCGCTTCTTATGAAGACATCAAGAAGGCGATGAAAGATGCTGCTGATGGACCAATGAAAGGCATTATGGGCTACACTGAAGATGCAGTAGTAAGTACTGACTTCGTTGGTGACGCTCGCTCGTCTATCTTCGATGCTGACGCTGGTATCAGCCTGAACGCTAATTTCGTGAAAGTCGTGTCATGGTACGACAATGAGTGGGGCTATAGCAACCGTGTAGTTGACCTGGTGCTTCATATGGCTTCAGTTAAGTAATCAGTGAATAGTAAATGGTAATCAGTCACTTTTTACTGATTACCATTTACTGATTACTTCTTACCGTCTCACCTCCACCCCTGCCCTCTCCAATTCCTCCAGGGCCTTTTCAAAATCATTAGGTTGTAAATTAACGGCTCTGGTGCCTGCCACAGGTAACACTACCTCAAAGCCAAATTCCTTTGCATCCAAAGCGGTAAATTTCACACAGTAGTCGGCGGCCAGGCCAACCACTGTCACTTTCTCCACATCTTCAGCTTTCAGGTATTCGCCAAGACCAGTTGACTTCCTTTTTCCGTTATCAAACAAGCCGCTATAGCTGTCGATGGTGGCGTCAGTGCCTTTCTGAAAAACCTTTTTGAATTTGGAGGTATTCAAAGCTGAAGCAAACTCTGCTCCTTTACTCCCCTGTACACAATGTACCGGCCACATGATCTGAGGAAGTCCATTCAGGTCAATCACCTCACCGGGTTTCTTCCCTTTGTGGTTGGCGGCAAAGCTTTCGTGGTTAGCCGGATGCCAGTCCTGGGTAGCTACCACAAGGTCAAAGCTATCCATTAGCTCGTTTACAAATGGGACGATTTCATCACCTTGATTAACTGCCAATGCGCCACCAGGAAGAAAGTCGTTTTGTATGTCTACAACGATCAAGGCCTCTCTATTCATTGTTTGTCAATCTTCTAAGTTTTAGTATTAATTCTGTCTTGGCTTTGTGAAGGCTCTCTTCAAGCCCTACCGGGTAAACGTGAGGATTCACAAAGCGTTTCACACTTCTATCCAGCATAGCAAGCTGATCAATATGGCGTTGTTTGATGTCCTTGATGTCGGGCAAGGCATAGATACAACGACCATTTTTGAAAACCGGCACCAGCAAATCTTCACTACTTAGCTTCTCCGCATTCAGCGTTTTTCTCTTTGTCGCATCCATCGGGTCAATGATGAGGCTCTTTTTCTTCAGCTCGGCATCAACATCGTAGATCATATCGCCCACATACTGGCGCCCGTCGTTGAAACGCTTCACCTGTTGTATGCCGGGGTTGTTCATTTTCACGGTCTGTTCTGAAAGCTTCAGCTTGTACTCCCACTTGCCATTGTTCTCAATAGCCGATAGCTTGTACACCGCCCCAAGCGCCGGCTGATCATAAGCAGTTACCAGTTTGGTACCGATACCCCAGACATCAATTTTTGCCTCCTGTAGCTTCAAACTCTGGATCAGATTTTCATCCAGATCGTTGCTGGCCACTACTTTTACATGCTTCAGGCCGGCTTCGTCAAGCATCTCTCTCGCCATTTGCGAGAAATAGGCCAGGTCACCGCTGTCTATCCTAATTCCCATCAACTGCTGTCCTTTGGCTTGCATCGTCTTTCCTACAGCGATAGCCTGCCGGATTCCCTCCTCCGTGTCGTAGGTATCAACCAGCAATACCGCATTGTTGGGCATGGCTTCGGCATAGGTTTCAAAAGCCTCCCTCTCACTGTCAAATGACATCACCCAGCTATGGGCATGGGTGCCGCTTACCGGAATGCCAAAGAGCTTACCTGCCATCACATTGCTGGTAGAAGTGCAGCCACCAATAAAGGCCGACCTGCTGGCTGCCAGTGCACCGTCAATCCCTTGCGCCCTCCTCAACCCAAACTCCATAACGGGATCACCGCCTGCGGCCTGATAGATGCGGGAAGCTTTGGTAGCCACCAGTGTCTGAAAATTGATGAGGTTCAAGAGGGGCGTTTCTATCAGCTGGCATTGCAGAATAGAGCCAGTCACCCGCACCATAGGCTCATGCGGAAAAACAATGGTTCCTTCAGGCACCGCTTCTATGTCGCAGGTAAACTTCAAATCTGCGAGATAGTCAAGAAAGGCGGTCTCGAACAGCGGTTGCCCGTCGTTACCCGTCGTCTCAGCCAGGTAGCTGAGATCCTGCTTCGAAAAATGGAAGTTATTAAGATAATCGACCACGTATTCCAGCCCGCAGGCAACTGTATAACCACCCCCAAAAGGATTGTTTCTAAAGAACAAGTTAAAAACAGCTTTCTGATCTGCCTTGCCCGACTTCCAGTAGCCATAGGCCATGGTGAGCTGGTAAAGGTCGGTAAGCAGTGCCATGGATGCACTGTATAAGTCTTTCGTAATCTTCATAGATAACAAAGGACTGATTTAGTCTCAATCCTTATCCGAAAGTAACATTAAAAGAGGTCAAATCAATTCCATTTGCGCCTCGGTAATCTCCAGGTTATGGAATACCTTCTGCACGTCGTCGTCGTCCTCCAGTGCATCGATAAGTTTCATTACCTTCACAAACTCCTCATCCCCCAAGCTTAGGCGGTTAGCTGGCACTCTCTGTAGCTCTGCATTCTCTACCTGAACGTTCATCTCATCGAGCTTCTTCTGCATCCTACCAAAATCTTCGAATGCACAGGTGACTGTTACGTACCCCTCTTCCACTCCAAGGTCTTCTGCGCCTCCATCGATTACTTCGAGGGTAAATTCGTCTTCATCAAAGTCTTCGGGCTTCAACACCTGAAAATCGCCCTTTCTTTCAAACAGAAACTCAAGTGAGCCATTCGTCCCCAAACTTCCTCCGTACTTTGTATAGGCGTGCCTTACATTTTGAACCGTGCGGTTCTGGTTGTCTGTGGTGCATTCCACATAAATAGCGATACCATGCGGTCCATACCCTTCGTAGGTGAGCTCGAAATAGCTGTCGGCGTCATCGCCAGAAGCCTTCTTAATGGCTCTGTCGATATTGTCCTTAGGCATGTTGGCCCCTTTAGCGTTCTGAATGGCAATTTTCAGCCTTGTGTTCGCCTCAGGGTTGGGACCACCCTCTTTTATGGCAACAGTAATCTCCCGATTCAGTTTGGTAAAAACTTTCCCCCTCTTGGCATCAAGCGCCCCTTTCTTCCGCTTGATGGTTGACCATTTACTATGTCCTGACATTTGATAGTTATCGGTATTTAGTGTTTCGCTTGAAGCCCAAATTGAACGCTCTGATGACAAAATTAAAAAATACTACTATTTGGTCATCGACTCTTCACCATTGATTTTCTCCTTTTCAAAACTTCACCTTTCTTCTTCCACCATACATTACTTACCACACCAAGAATAACGCAGGCCATACCCAGGTAGGTAAGCAAATTGAAGGTTTCGCCGAACAAAAACCCAAAGCCCAGCCCATAAACAATGCCGAGATAGCTGAGACTTGAGATGATTGAAAGTTCCTCCTGCTGGTAAGCTTTCGTCATAAAATACTGTGCAAACTGGGTAAATATGCCCACCATGATCAGCCAGAACCACTCCCAGCCCACAGGCTGCTCCCAAATGAAAATGGAATAAACGCCTGCGATGGGGATAGTGACCAAAGGAAAATATAGAATGATCACCAGTGGATGCTCACTGGTTTTTAGTTTGCGAATAACGTTGTATGCCACGCCAGAACCGAGCGACGACGCCAGACCTATCAGCAAGTGAATAGGCTCTACCCTGATATCGAAACCAGTAACCATCAGCACGCCAAGCATTGACAAGGCAAAAAACACCCACTGCATAGAGAACACTTTTTCCTTGACGAAATAAATACCCAGAATGGTGGTAAACACGGGAGCAAGGTAAAGCAGCGTGTAGGTGGTGGCGAGCGGTATCTGCTGAATCAAAAGGAAATAGAGCAGCAACGAAAAAGAACCACACACCCCTCTTAAAATAAGCATGGGTCTGTTATTACCCCAGGGGGAAATACCTGCAGCTTTAATGCCTATAAATGAAATGATGAACGATATAACTGATCGAAAAAGGATGATTTCGACGGACGGAATTTGCGGAACCATTTTCACGCAAACCTTCATCATTGCAAAGAGAAGTGTGGCAAGCAGCATATACTTTACCCCTGCCGGCAATCTCTTCCATCTCCTCATTTTTCCGCATCAGTAAGCACCATGCCGTCCTGAATTTCCAACGTACGGTCGGCCATAGCGGCAAATTCTTCGTTGTGGGTAACAATGACAAAGGTGTGGCCCAGCTCCTTTCTTATCTTGAAGAAAAGGTTGTGGAGTTCATTGGCATTTTTAGAATCGAGGTTGCCGCTTGGCTCATCACCAAAAACAATGGAAGGGCTATTGATCAGTGCTCTGGCAATCGCCGTCCTTTGCTGCTCACCTCCGGAAAGGGCCGAAGGCTTATGGTCGAGCCTGGCGCCCAGGCCCAGAAGCTGCAAAAGCTCTTTAGCTCTCTTTGCTACCTCGCCATCATTTCTGCCGCCTATGTAACCGGGTATGCAAACATTCTCCAGTGCCGTAAACTCGGGCAACAGGTTGTGAAACTGGAAGACAAAGCCAATTTCTTTATTGCGAAAAGACGCCAGCTGAGTAGATGTCAACTTAAAAACATTCTTGCCCGACAGTTCTATCGTGCCTTCGTCTGGATTGTCCAAACTACCAAGTATATGCAAGAGAGTGCTTTTACCGGCGCCGCTTGCTCCCACTATGGAAACTACTTCTCCTTTGGCTATTTCAAGGTCTATGCCTTTTAACACTTCAAGGTTGCCGTATTTTTTCTTTATTCCTGTCGCTTTTAGCATCTAAAAAATTGTTGCCCTGCAAATATAGAAAGATTGCCTTTCCCTCAAGGCTTTATAACTACCGATCTCTTCACCATTAAACTTTAGCTTGTAATTGCACCCCCTATGGCTTAGATTCGCACAAAAAAATTAGAGGATGAACATTCACGAATATCAAGCCAAAGGAATTCTGAAAAGCTACGGAGTTACCATCCAGGAAGGTATCGTTGCCGATACGCCTGAACGGGCTTTGGAAGCTGCAAGAACCCTCCATGCAGATACAGGCACAAGCTGGTATGTTGTAAAAGCACAAATCCATGCCGGCGGACGTGGAAAGGGCAAAGTAAGGGAAACCGATTCGAATGGAGTAGTGCTTGCCAAGAGCCTGAATGAAGTAGCACCAAAGGCTGAAAAAATACTGGGAGGCACATTGGTAACCCACCAAACTGGGCCCGAAGGTAAAAAGGTGAATAAAGTGCTCATTGCTCAGGACGTTTACTATCCTGGCGAATCGGAGCCGAAAGAATATTACATGAGTATTTTGCTCGACAGGGCAAAAGCCAGCAATGTTATCATGGCATCTACTGAGGGTGGTATGGACATCGAAGAAGTGGCTGCGCATACACCTGAGAAAATCATTAAGGAGTGGATAGACCCATCTGTTGGTTTGCAGCCCTTCCAGGCACGCAAAGTGGCTTTCAAATTGGGGCTGGAAGGCAACGCACTAAAGGAAATGGTGAAATTTATCCATTCTCTTTACAATGCATTCATTGGAAGTGACTCCACCATGTTTGAGATCAACCCTGTGTTGAAAACTTCTGATAACAAAATTCTGGCTGTTGATGCCAAAGTGAACCTTGACGACAACGCCTTGTTCCGTCACAAAGACCTAGCTGAGCTTCGTGATATTTCGGAGGAAGATCCTTTGGAAGTAGAGGCCGGCGTAGCAGGTCTTAACTATGTGAAGCTCGACGGAAACGTGGGTTGCATGGTAAATGGTGCGGGACTGGCCATGGCTACTATGGACATCATCAAGCTTTCTGGTGGCGAACCTGCCAACTTCCTTGACGTAGGGGGTGGAGCCAACGCAAAAACTGTTGAAGCCGGCTTCAGGATCATCCTAAAAGACCCTAACGTGAAGGCTATCCTTATCAACATTTTCGGGGGTATCGTACGCTGCGACAGAGTAGCTACAGGTGTGGTAGAAGCCTACAAAAACATAGGAGAGATCAAAGTACCAATCATTGTTCGTCTTCAAGGCACCAACGCTGAAGAAGGAGCGAAAATAATTGCTGAGTCAGGACTGAAAGTGTTCCCAGCCATCGTGCTAAAAGATGCCGCCACCAAAGTAAAGGAAGTGCTGGCCTAAGTTAAAAGAAGAAATATCATATAGTGGGAGCCCCTCTTTCTTGAGACGGGCTCCTTTTTTTTTTGCACCAGCCTACTTGAATTTTTTAATGTACTCGAGTGCTTCTTCAATCGAGCTGAACATTTTTGTCGGCACATCAGGCTTACTAACCTTCAGATAAAAGTTAGCCATAAACTCGTATGCCGGTGAGTCAACCACAAGGGCCACGGCGTCCACCAGAGAAGATCCCTCTTTCGCAAGAAAGTCTCTGGCAACCTTATCTACATCTTTTAGCCCCCGTATATCACACAAAACGGGGTATGATTTGCCCTTCTGAATAGTTTTTCTATCTTCAACCACCTTCCTGGCTGCATCCAGATTTAACTCAGTATTGGGTTTGTAGATAAAATGCAGAATCCCATCTTTCAAAAAAAAGCTAGCAAACTCATTTTCTATCTTGTCCATTGATCAATCGCAAACTACTAATAGTCAAATTCTTGAGGAAAAATACATAATTTCTGCACCTCTCTTCTTATTAAAATGCAAATATTACAATTAGCTGGTGTAATTTAGCTGGCAATCTAACTAACCCGAATGGCAAAAGTAAAACATAATAACTTAATTGATACACTTAATACCATAGCAGAGGACGCAAAATCCAGAGGCGTCATACAATTGCACACCGAAGATGAAAGTTTTACAGGTAGAACTATCAAAATAAATGGCAACGATCTTTTCCACTTCGGCACCACAGGATACCTCGGACTTGAGCAAGATCAACGGTTAAAAGATGCGGCCATCGACGCCATTCAAAAATTCGGTACGCAATTTCCCCTATCCAAAAGTTATGTTTCCCATTCGCTTTACCAGGAACTAGAAGAAAAGTTAAATCTCATGTTTAAAGTTCCCGTGCTTGTTATGAAAAATAGCACGCTTGGCCACATGGGAGTAATTCCATCGATTGTACGAGATGAGGATGCTGTAATTTTAGATCACTATGTCCATTGGAGTGTGCAGAATGCATCCCTGCTGCTAAAAAACAGAGGAGTGACAGTAGATATGATCAGGCATAATAATATGAATATGCTTGAGGAAAAAATTAAAGTACTAAGCCCTGGCCGGGAAAAAATATGGTACTGTGCTGATGGTGTTTATTCCATGTTTGGCGACACCGCACCAATTGAGCATCTAAAGACCCTCTGTGCGAAGTATCCACAGCTATACCTATATTTCGACGACGTGCATGGCATGAGCTGGGTAGGTGAGAACGGAACCGGTTATGTGCTTAACCAATACAAAGAACTGCCAGAGAATGTATTCCTTTTCAGCACACTCAGCAAGTCGTTTGGCGCAAGCGGAGGCATACTGGTTTCTTCCAACCTGCCCTACTTCAATAAGGTAAAAAACTTTGGAGGACCGCTCACTTTTTCTGCTCAGCTCGAACCGGCATCTGTTGCAGCTGCCATTGCCTCTGCCAAGATTCACCTCAGCCCTGAGATCGTTGAGATGCAAGCAGAATTGCGTGGCAAAATAGACTATTGCAATGATTTGTTGGCGCAGACGAATCTACCGCTGGTAGATAGAAATGACTGCCCGGTTTTCTATATCGGAGCAGGCGCACCTGCCGTGGGCTATAATTTTGTCAACAAAATGTATGATGCCGGTTTCTATGGCAACATGGGAATTTTTCCTGCTGTACCGGTAAAGAAAACTGGCATTAGGTTTACAATCTCCCGGCATAACCATCGTGAGGACATTGAGCAGTTGGTGTCTGCGTTGAACGAAAACTTTCCGAAGACATTGGAGGAAGAGCGTTATTCGATGAACAGCATACGAAAGATTTTTGACCTTCCGCTCATTGAAAAAGAAAACAAAGTCGTAGCCAGGAAAACAGAGACACTGACATTAGAAACCTATGGCTCTGCTAGGGAAATTGACGCCAAAACCTGGGACAAGTACTTTGGAGGAGAGGGCGTTTTCAATCATGCCGGGCTTCAGTTTCTTGAGAAGACCTTTACTGATAATGCAGAGAAGGAAAATAACTGGAGGTTCTTTTATCTACTCGTTCGTGACGAACATAAAAAAGTGATAGCTGCTACCTTTTTCACTTTCGCTCTTTGGAAAGAAGACATGTTGGCTCCGGCTTCCATTTCAAAGGAGTTTGAAGAAAAAAGAAAAACAGAGCCCGACTTCATGGTCTCTACTGCGCTAATTATGGGATCGCTGTTTACTGAAGGCCCTCACCTCTTTCTTGATAAAGAGGACGAGCGGTGGCGAAATGCGATGAATCTTATTATCGAAAAAGTGGAAGAGCTGGATGAGGCCCTGAAGCCTTCTTCTATCGTACTGAGAGACTTTGACGAAAGTGACACGCAAATTGAAGAGTATGTTTTGAAGAAAGGATTTTTTAAAACTACCCTACCTGAGTCATGCTCTTTGGAAGATCTGTCATGGGCAAACACAGAAGAATATATTTCAACGCTTTCCAGCAAATCCAGGAAGCATTTCAGACAAGACGTGGCTCCCTACGAAGACTACTTTGACATCGAAGTAAAGCAAAAGCTTGCGCCAGAAGAGGTTTCCCAGTTTATGAAACTGTACCAAAACGTCTGGAACAAGAACTTAGATGTCAATACGTTTCCGTTTAACAAAGGCGCTTTCGAACAGATGTCGGAAAATCCCAACTGGGAGTTTATCGTATTGAGGCTTAAAAAAGAAAAACAGGGACAAAATGAAACCGACAACCCCATTGCGGTCATGTTCTGTTTCAACAACAATAATATAACCTACGTGCCTGCATTCATCGGCATGGACTACGACTATGTGCAGAAGTATCAGACCTACAGGCAAATGCTGTATCAGACAATTGTAAGAGCGCAGTCGTTGGGCTTTAAGAAAATAAACTTTGGTTACTCCTCATCTTTTGAGAAAAAGAAACTCGGCGCCACCATTTATCCCAGGGTTGCTTTTATTCAAGCCAAAGACAACTACTCTATCGAAATGATGGGGATTATTCAAAAAAAATAAGTCGCTAAAGCTCTAAAAACCCCTTTGAAGCAACGAAAATCTCCTCCTTTGTAAATGGTTTTTTAACATGAGCATTCATGCCCGATTGAAGCGACTTTAGCACAGCTTCCTCATATGCATCTGCCGAAAGTGCGATAAGCGGCATATTATACTGCATTTTCCTGATTCTTACTGCCAGCTCGTAGCCGTCCATTTCGGGCATGTGAATGTCTATGAAGACCAAATCAAAGTCATGGATATTGATCAGGTCCAACGCACTCTGACCACCGTCGGCTACAAGCACTTTGGCACCCAAATTTTCCAGCACCCGTTTGGCAAGCTTCAGGTTGAGATCGTTGTCATCCACCACCAGTATATGATATTGTCGACTGAATTTGAGCTTCATGGTTTGCACTTCCTCTCTTGGCTTCACAATCTGTGAGTCTGCCACCTGGAGCTCCATGGTAAATGTGAATGCGGTGCCTTTTTCGAACCCAAAACTTACTGGCGGGCTTTCTACTCTTATGTCTCCTTCCATAGAGTTGAGTAAATACCTGCAGATGGTAAGTCCCAAACCAGATCCTCCATAGTTACGTGAGGTGGAGTCATCAGCCTGTGTGAAGCTATCAAAAATAACGTTTAGCTTATTGGAGGGGATACCGATACCCGAATCGATAATATCTCCCTGAATAATAGCGTAGCCGGGCCTGGCTGGCAAGCTGGTGAAATTCACATTTATACTACCAGCAACCGTAAACTTAACCGCATTGCTTATAAGGTTTCGGACTACCTGGTTTATCTTTTGAGGGTCTCCTATAAGCACTTTAGGTATAGCAGGATCAATAGTGATAGACAAATCGATCCCTTTTTCCCTGGCCAGATAGCGATAAGGATTCAAGTTTGACTTCATTATTTCTTCAAACTGAAATTCTATTTGTTCAAGCGTAAGCTTGCCTGCCTCAATCTTATTGATATCGAGAATATTATTAATCAGTTTGGAGAGGTCTTCACCGGAAGCCTTAATAAGCCTTAAGAAATTTTGCTGTTCCTCTGTAGGGGAGGTTTCAAA
The DNA here is from genome assembly GCF_040222385.1 of Imperialibacter sp. Taxonomy (GTDB): domain Bacteria; phylum Bacteroidota; class Bacteroidia; order Cytophagales; family Cyclobacteriaceae; genus Imperialibacter. The sequence goes on along the minus strand of NZ_JAVKDF010000039.1, from coordinate 66,260 downwards.
CATCAGGTCGATAAACCCCAAAATAGCGCTAAGGGGCGTCCTTATTTCATGACTCATGTTAGCCAAAAAGCGTGTCTTGGCCTCATTGGACGCCTCAGCCCGTTCCCTTGCCTCTTTAAAAACAGAGACGTCTTTGGCAATTAGCAGGATATTGGAGGGCTGATTCTGGCTATTGAGGAGGTAGGAAAAGGTGGCTGAGTGTGGCTTAGAAAGTTCGCCGTTAAAGGAGAAGTGCAACTCATTAATCCTGCAAATATTTTTATCGCCAAGTTCAGCCCTCACCCTTTCCAGGAGTATCTGTTCATTCTCGTTTAGTAGTTCGGCTAGTGGCCGTTTAAGCAATGCACTTTCGTCACATTTAAATTTCTCCAGTGTGATCTCATTCACTTCTTCAATCCGAAAATTGACGTCAAGAATGAATAGAATATCTACTACGCCCTTGTAAATGCTTTCAAGGTAGTTTTTGGAGACCATGGAGGACTTGAGCTCTTCACCCAACATGTTGATTCCACCGACAAGGCCGTCCAATTCGTCATTGAATCCATAGCGAGGAAGCCGATATTCGAAATTACCATTGGCTATCTCATAGACCAACTGTATAATGTCGTCAATTCTGCCTTTGAGGTGATCTGGAATCTCGTGTTTCGGAAGCATCTGGCGTACGCTTTACATTTTCGACTATTTCAGTAAAAGAGATGATCCATGATATTTACCGGACACTGGTCTACGGTTAAACTCCCTCTAATTTACAATTATAGTTCGAAGGCGTTAATATCCAGCATAAATTAATGCAAAGGGAGAGAAAACCTTATAAAATCATAAAGGGGCAACTACCTGTCAGAATTTTGTAGTTGGTCGGCAAGGCCAAAACAACTCAGTATTGTCATGAAAAAACGGGCTATTGAGTACTGTTGATAACCAGGAAGAAACAGAGCCCACACCTGCTAACCTGTTTAAATACGGGCAATGTGGCGCAGGACATTGCATTGAACGCAATCTACTCTAACACATTTTTCAGCGCTTTAAAAATGGATAATTTGGTAAATGGCTTACCAATGTGGTCATCCATACCAGCTTGCCTGCTTCGGTCTATATCTTCCTTGAACACGTTGGCCGACAGCCCAATGATGGGCAAATTGTATCCCAGTCTCCTGATAATTCGTGTGGCTTGAAGTCCATCCATTACAGGCATTTGAACGTCCATTAAAATAGCATCATAGTTGTTCAACTTGAGCATCTGTACTGCTTCTTTGCCATGTACGGCGTATTCAACCGTTGCTCCAAACTTGTTCAGCACCCTCCCTGCGAGTATGCGATTCATCTCATTGTCCTCCACCACAAGCAACTTGTACTGCGATGTAAATTCCAGTTTTTCGAACTTTTCGACAGCTTCTTTTGCCGGTGATTCGGCTATATCCACAGAGAAGTTAAAATTGAACTCAGAGCCAGGGTTTTCGGCTGTGCCTATGTGAGAGGGGCTGCCAATGCTGATTTCGCCTCCCATTAGGTGAATAAGCTCTTTTACAATCGACAAGCCCAGACCTGAGCCACCAAATCTCCTTGTAATAGATGAATCGGACTGCACAAATGCCTTAAAAATATCATTTTTGACACTCTCCGGAATACCTATCCCTGTATCGGAAACACAACCTCTGATCATCGCTTGTTTACCGTCTCCCATAGGAGAAATGCCTAGGTTGACGCTTACTTTTCCTTTATTGGTGAATTTCAACGCATTTCCAACCAGGTTCACCATTATCTGATTTACACGAGTAGGATCGCAATACACATGGGAAATCTTATCAAAGTTCTCAAACTGGAGGTCAAATGCCACTCCCTTTTCGTTGGCCATGTATTTATATGGCTGAAGAGAAGAGGTCATGGTCTCTTTGAAATGAATGGGCACATAATCAAAACCGAGCTTGCCTTCCTCTATCTTATTAAGATCCAGAATATCACTTAAAAGCTTCATCAGGGTTTGCCCGGAGCTTTCAATCAATTGAAGGTACTCCTTTTGCTCATCGGTAATGCTCATCCCTATAAGGTATTCTGTAAACCCCAGGATTCCATTGAGAGGCGTCCTTATTTCATGGCTCATGTTGGCCAGGAAACTGCTTTTCATGCGATTGGACAACTCCGCCGCTTCTTTGCTTTTCTTAAGTTCAGCCTCAATCTGCTTCTGAACGGTCATGTCCTTGGCTACCAAAAGCAAGCCGGCCACCTCGCCTTTAGAATCAAGCAACATTGAAAATGACGTGCTAACCGGGATTTCCTTACCAGACTTTGAAAATACTTTGCCTTCAACATTACTCAGGCTTTTATTACTCGCCAACAATTCCATAAGCCCCATTGCATCAGTCGAGTCCATTTCAAACATCTCTGTCAAGTGCGACCCAAGGAGCTCAGATTCTTCTTTGTCAAGTAATTTGGTCACCGCCCCATTCACCCCTTGAATGATTCCTTCTTCATTCAAAATAACAACAAGGTCTACAATACCTTCGTAGATGCTCTTGAGATAGTTGCGTGATACAGTGGAGCTTTCCAATTCTTCCCCCAGCATATTAATACCCGCAATTATCGCATCTACCTCATCAAAATCATCGGAGGGAGTTTCTCTGGCATCCAAACTACCGGACGCCAGCTTAACAATTAGAGTGTTAATTCTGTCAAGCCGATCGTCAACCTGAATGGTTCTTTTTTCTAGCACCATAATGAATTTTCAAGAGAGTAACAGTTATTTTTAATGCATTAAGCCTGGCTCACAGTAACCTGCTCAATGGCTTCCATGTTGTAGTTGTCTTTCACTTGTGCAAAAGCAATCATCGGTTTAACAGTTGCCCCAAACTTCTTTTTTTCCATAGAAGCTGACAAGCCGAGTCTAAGCTTTGAGCACCCAAGTTCCTTCGCTCTTAAAAGAGTATTGTGAATGAGCTGACGGTAAGTTGAGTATTTTTCCAAATAGTCGTAGTTCATACCAAGTATCAACCCACAATAGATATCGTCCTGGTTGCGATAGTTGAAAGCGACGCCGACCATTTCACTAGTTTCGTTCAGTTCTGGCTTAAGCCTGAGAACAATAAACTCCCAACCTGCTTGCCCTGCCATCGACAAAAAGAATTTTTCTGGGTAGTCAAATGCGTTGATTGCCAGGTTTCTGTCCTTTACATTTTGAAATAACTTCTTGTATTGTCTCAACTCATCCGCCGATGGATTACTCTTTATCTCTACGTCAAAGAAGTTCTCATACGGTAGCACATCATATTTTATGTGCCTTCTCGATTTCTTGGAAAGCCCTTGAAGAAATTCTTCTCTGTCATTCCAGGCAAGATTTTTAACTATGCACGTCTCAGGGAAATCCACCTTCACATATCCCAAGTCCTGCAGAAGCTCTCTTAATTCTGCATCGTCATCATAAAAATCTCTCAGGTAGATGGAGGCAATGTTTTCCTTATCCTGTATCTGGGATAGTTTTTCAACCATCATCGTTACCGCATCTTTCCAGTTTGCATGGCTTTTGTCAAGATAAAAATGCACTCCTTCTGTTACTAGCGAGCCCATAACCATCGACCTGGAAGTCAGGTAATATGGATTGAGTTTCCTCTCGGCCTCTATCGCCCGGGACACCTCCGGCCTTGAAAACATATCGTCTTTGCACACCGTGGAGGTTAAAAAAGTAGAAAGAATGGCTTTCCCCTTACTATCTTTTATCATCAGATAGTGAAAATCCCAGTTCTCTTCGTCCCTTGGATTACCTGAAAAAGCTTTCTCAAGGTATTCGATGCCTTTGTAGTCAAACGACATGTCAGCTCTCATTAAGCTATTCCATTCAGGTTCCGAAAATTTGCCTATTGTTTTTTCATAGGTCAGCCCCAAGTCTGATTTGGCCTTTTTTATCCCCCATGCTGCACCTTCCTCAATAAGTGGGAGCCTAAACGCTTTCCTTACCTCATTGGGAGTACGATTCTCGTCCTCCAGCGCTTTGGGGTAGTGATACTCCATGGCCTCAACAAGCCCCTTAATATCTTCAAGCTTGTTATGTCTTGAAATAGTGAATCTCACACCCGTGTTTTTAACTGGCACGGCCGGGAAAACCCCAAGATTCACATAGTAGCCGTCATCCATCATTCTCTTCACAAAGTTATATCCTGTGGCGGGCATACCAGTGCCTATAAAAAAGATGGGGCATTGATTTTCTTCAACCAGAGGCAGGTTGGTTTGTGAGATCAGATAGTTGCAATAGCTGATCTTCTCAGCTAGCTCATGCTGCATAATTTTTATCTCGTCAGAGAGGTGAATCTCAGCCGATGCTATACACGCTGCCAGCATAGGAGGCTCAATCTGAACGGAGAACGTCAGTGGGCCACCAAAAATCTTCACTTTCCTTTGCATTTCTTCTTCAGGAAAAACTATCACACCTCCACTCACCCCAAAAGACTTACCCATGGTACCACAAAAGACCATTTTGTGGTGCATCCCTACCTGACCGCTAATATACCCTGACCCGTGAGGTCCGGCCCAACTCATACCATGCGCATCGTCCACGTAGAGATATAATCTGGAGTATTTTTCTGCCAGCGCCACCATTTCTTTGATGGGTGCAAAGTCGCCGTACATTGAGTATACACCATCGGCCATATACCATATACGATTGTATTTATTGCCCGCCTCCTTGATTTTCTCTTCAAGTAAGTCCATCCTGCTGTGTCTGACAATTTCAACAGAAACTCCCTTGGCTTTTAGTAGCTGCACAGCACTTTGAACACTAGCATGCACTTGCTGATCCATGATAACGAGATCATCCTCACGAATAATCGAAGGGATTACAGTAATATGGCCAATGGTGCTATTCTTGGTTAAAACAACGGGCTTGTTTTCATACATCTGGCTCATGAGCGACTCCAGCCGGGTATACAACGACGACGAAACATATGTTTTTGACATCGGAAACTGCGTGCCATAACTCATCACCGCATCGGCAACTGCCTGCTTAAGCCGCATGTCCTGCTCAAGTCCAAGGTAACCACAAGTCCCAAAATGATTTAGTTGCTGATCATTGATAGTGAGGGTGTTTCCAGTGAGAGATTCATCTTGTGAGTAAAGGTGAACTATACCTTTTTTCTTAGCGTTGGTGATAATCTCATCAATTGTGTCCAATAAATGATTGTGCCTTGTCTTTGCCATTGATGGTGGAGGATTTGTTAAAAATTTACTATCACAAATGTATTGTGCCATTAATGGGCTTATCTTTGAGAAAAATGGAAAACCCTACAGAGGTAGACTTATGATGGAGAATAATCCGAATAGTATAGGCGAGGCGTGGATTGAAAATGGAATTCTGTATGGCAAATATACCGTTGAACATATTGATCTGGACTTGGCTAAAAAACTAATAGCCTTAAGAATAGAGAAATCGGGGGACTCGACGTACCCGGTCTTTGTGGATGTGACAGATGTAAAAACGGTTAGTAAGGAAGCCAGAGAGACATTGGCCACTGGTGATGGCATTAAAAACATGAGTGCATGTGCACTTGTCGTAGGCTCTCCTGTCAATCGCCTTTTAGGCAACTTCTTTTTGAGTGTAAGCAAGCCTGGGGTTCCAACAAGACTTTTTACTTCCAAAGAGGATGCTTTGGCCTGGCTTTCCACATTTAAAAAAGAAAAAGTGGATTAGTGGGTGTTTCCTTACATTCATAAAATGGATTTAGAACGCTTCGCTTCTGACGCAATCAGCAAAAAACCAGGATTTCAGAAGTTTATTTCAAAAATTAAAAGAAAAAGAACCGCCCATTTGGACGATCTTTTTCACGCACTTCATGAAGAAGTGTTTGAAGAAATGGATTGTTTGACCTGCGCCAATTGCTGCAAGACCACAAGCCCTATTTTTATTGGTACCGATATCGACAGGATATCCAGGTTTTTGAAAATTAAGCCATCTGCGTTTACCGAAGAGTACTTAAAAATCGACAATGAGGGCGATTATGTGCTAAAAAGCTCCCCCTGCGCATTTCTGGGTGCTGACAACTATTGCTCCATATATGAAGTCCGCCCCAGGGCTTGCAGAGAGTATCCCCACACAAACAGAAAGAAGATGCACCAAATCCTGGATCTCACTATGAGAAATACCCAGGTTTGTCCGGCCGTGTTGCAAATTGTAGAAAGGCTTGAGAAAGTAATATAAATTCCGAGCACCTGTCAGGGTTAAACCATGTTCACAGGTTTATGAAAATATGGCTTAAAATGAAGGCAGTTGTCCTTAAAATGTAAAACATTTCCTATTTTCGGCCTTAGGCGTATGAAAAAAGCTATCCTCCTTGCCATTTTATTGATCCCTTTTGTGAAGGTGTCAGCCCAGAATTTTTTATCCTGGCAATACAACGACCGTTATTTCAGCCTGACTGCTGGAACCGGGCATACGCTGTATTTGGGAGAACTGAACAACAAAAAAGGGTTTCAGCAGGGGCTTTCCAACCTCAACCTTGGAGTAGAGTGCCGCTTGCTTACCCGGTGGGCAGCCAGAGCTGAGTTTGTCTACTACAATATATCGGGTAGCGACACCTATGCTGAAGACAGCAGCTTCAACAAGCAACGCAACCTTTCTTTTCGTTCGAATAATTTTGAAGGGCAATTAGGGGCTATGTATTACTTCAAGCCCTATAATAAAATCTATCACCAGAGAAGAAAGTTTGAACCGTACGCACATGTTGCGGTTGGGGTGACAACCGTAAACCCCAAAGCTCAGCTCGACGGGAAATGGGAAGCCCTCCGGCCCCTGGCGACTGAGGGTACGACCTACAAAGGAACTGCCATCGTTATTCCATTTGGTGTGGGAGTAAAAGCCAGGATTAACGAGTTCATTAACCTGGTTGGCGAAGTGGGGTACCGATATACATTTACCGACAGGCTCGACGATGTGTCAGAAAACTACGGGAGCGGTCTTTCGGGCAAAGCACTCACCCTTTCTAACAGGAAAGATGAAATAGACGAGGTAAATGAAGCTGCCTACGAGGCCATGATCCCGGGAGCAAAACGAGGAGAAGCTGGGAATGATTCTTACCTGCTATTGCAGTGGAAACTGGAATTTTACCTTCCCACACATCTTTTCAAAGGCGGTGAAAGCTGGTTCTCCAAGCCTTCTGCCTTTCATTAAAACGATAAAGCTACAAGCGACATCCTTGCTTAGTATTTCGTCGGCAATCGCCCCTGCTGTCGTTGATCAATCCATAACGACCATCTAAAAAAACATCGATCACATTTTTTGACGAATCTCTGAAGACCTTTTTAAAAGTGGCTATATTTCGACGTAGAAACCCAGCCGCAGAATGAAAGTATTTAAGTTTGTCTTTTTCACAATAATAACGATCGTTCTTGTAGTCGTTCTGAATTCCAAAAATGGTAATATCCCACCTCTGGGGAAATTCCTTAACCCGATGAGTGGCTTCTGGGCCAACAGCGAATACACCGCTATTAAGGCACCAGAGCAGCTAACTTTGGAAGGCCTGGAAGAACCTGTAAAAATATACTGGGACAAAGACCTGATTCCACACATCTTCGCTGAAAACGACCACGATCTCTACTTTGCAGAAGGATATACTATTGCCTTCCATCGGCTTTGGCAAATGGAGTTTCAGCTCTACAAAACAGCCGGTCGGCTATCGGAGATTCTCGGCCCTGTCACCTCGTCACTTGATCAGCAGCAACGAAGAAAAGGACTGGCCTACAGCGCCAGTTGGATGCTTGAGGAGGTAAAAAAAGACAAGGCCATATACGAAATGCTTCGGGCGTATAGCGATGGTGTAAATGCTTACATCGCCACACTGGACTACAAAGACCTCCCAATAGAATACAAATTGCTGAACTACGAGCCAGAGCCATTTAGCCCCTATAAAATATGCTTACTGCTCAAAGAAATGTCTGATCAGCTTTCTTCAGGGGAAGCCGACCTGGAAAACACCAATATGGTGAGGCTTCTGGGTAAAGACACGTTCAATTTCTTATTTCCTGACAGAGACTCTGGTATTGATCCTATTATTACGACGGGTACTAAGTTCGACTTCGAACCCTTAAAAGTTGCTAACCCCAACGACTCTCTACCACTTGCAAAAGTAAATCAGGTCATCAGCAAGCCCGACCCTAAGAATGGCAGTAACAACTTTGCCGTGGCTGGGAGCAAAACAGCGAGCGGCAATGTGTTGCTGGCCAACGAGCCGGATCTTGGTCTCAACTTACCCTCCATTTGGTATGCGGCACATTTGCATAGCCCCTCAGTAAATGTAATGGGCGCAGTTTTTCCTGGATCGCCTGGCATCACTATTGGGTTTACAGATTCAATCGCATTTGGATTCACCAACGCCAAGAGAGACGTGGCTGACTGGTTCTACATCCAATTTAGAAATGACGACCGTGACGAATACCTCTACGACGGCAAATGGTTGAAAACACAGAAGGTGATCGAAGAAATTACAGTAAGAGGAGAGGACACTAAGTATGACACGGTGATTTACACCCATTTTGGGCCTGTTACCTACGACCGAAACTTCAAAGGCAATGGCGAACAGGTGAATTTCGCATTTCGATGGACTGCACACGATACCTCCAACGACTTCCGTCTTTTCTACCATTTCAACCGGGGCAAAAACTACAACGACTACCTGGAGGGACTCAAACACTATTCGGGGCCTCCTCAAAACATTGTCTACGGAGATGTGCACGGCAATATTGCCATGTGGGTGCAGGGTAAGTTCCCAGTAAAATACCCCGAGCAGGGAAAATTCCTGATGGATGGGCGCCACAGTAAATACGACTGGGGGCCTTTCATTCCTCAACAGCAAAATATCCACGAACTCAATCCAGCCAGGAATTTCGTAAGCTCAGCTAACCAGCACCCGGCAGATGCCACCTACCCCTACTATGTTTACGACTACAATTACGAGCACTATAGAAACCGGCGAATTAACGACCGACTGAAAATCATGCAGGGCATTAAGCCCGAAGACATGATGAAGCTGCAAAACGATAACTACAATTACCTGGCCTACGAGAACCTGACTTTCATGCTCGACAGCCTTGACACCGGAAAAATGGTTGCCAGTACCAAGGATGTATACCAGATGCTTCGCAAGTGGGACTATTTTAGCGATCCTGAGAAAGTGGCACCGGCCTATTTTGAAGAGTGGTGGGACCAGTTTTATGCTTTGCTGTGGGATGAGTTCGACACAATGACTGTGGCGGCTTATAAGCCGCACAACTACCACACCAGTGTGCTCATGAAAAACAATCCTGCTCTCGCTTTCGCCGATGTGCTTGGCACCTCCCGCAAAGAAACGATAAAGGATATTTTGTCAATGACTTTTGCTTCCTCCCTTGACAGCGTTGACAGCTGGAAAAGCAGCCACGCTGTAGACCTCACCTGGGCTAACTTCAAGAGCACGACCATTCAGCACCTTATGCGGCTAGAGCCATTCAGTGTAACCGATGTGCAGATTGGCGGGAACCATGGCATAGTCAATGCCGCCAGCAGAAGGCACGGCCCTTCCTGGAGGATGGTTGTGGAGCTCGACAAGGCGGGCGTAAAGGCCTGGGGAGTTTATCCCGGCAGCCAAACCGGCAACCCGGGTAACCCCACTTATGCGGATATGGTCACGCCCTGGGCAACCGGCAAATACCTCAGCCTGCAATTCACATCTCAGCAGGCTGATCTTGCTGCCGATGCAACGCTGGTTCAAACGCTTAACCCTTCCAAAAAATGAAACTAATTATAAAAGTAATGCTCATTGCCGGATTGGCTTACCTGTCAGGCCTGTACCTTCCCTGGTGGGGAATGGTAGTGGTGGCTGCAGGGGTGTCGCTGGCAATTCCAACCAGCAGCTTTGGTGCATTTGTCAGTGGCTTTATTGGCGTTGGCTTGTTGTGGATGGTTATTTCATGGAAAATAGATATTGAATCACACAGTATACTTACTGCCAAGGTAGCTGCACTGTTCAAAGTGGACGATCCTATTTACCTGGTAATTGGCTCGGGCTTCATAGGTGCCATTGCTGGCGGGCTAGGGTCGCTGTCGGGCAACAGCTTCCGCCAAATATTCATCAAGAAAAAGAAAGCCAGCTTCTATAGTTAAAAAAATAGCCAGCTGCTGAACAACTGGCTACAATAGACTGCGTCTTTTTGGGCTTCTATTTTTTGTTTTGAACGTCGCTAACGATCATTCCATCTTCAAGCTTCACAATACGAGTGCCATATTCCGCATATGCCTCGTTGTGAGTTACCTGAATAATGGTCATTCCTTCTTCGTTCAGCTTCTTGAAAAGCTCCATAATATCTTTGCCCTGCTCCGAATGCAGGTTCCCTGTGGGCTCATCAGCCAGAAGCAACTTAGGTTCCCCCACAATGGCCCTGGCAATACCTACCAACTGCTGTTGCCCGCCTGAAAGTTGTTCAGGGAAGAGGTCTTTTTTTGCCACCATAGAAAAGCGGTCGAGCATTTCTGCCACCATGCTGGAGCGCTCCTTACCCTTTACTCCACGGTACAACAAAGGTGTTTCAATGTTTTCATAAACTGTCAGCTCATCAATCAGGTGATAAGCCTGAAAAACGAACCCAATATGGTTTTTATGCAGCTCAGAGGTCTTTCGTTCACTAAATTTATGAACTGGCTCATCAAGGAAATAGTACTCGCCAGCGTTTGGCTTGTCGAGCATACCGATGATGTTCAAAACGGTCGATTTACCCGAGCCTGATGGGCCCATGATGCTGACAAATTCTCCTTGTTTTACCTCCAGGTCAATCCCTTTAAGTATAAATACCCTCTGAAATTTAGAATCGACGTACTTGTCGATGTTTTGCAGTTTGATCATTATTAGTCCTTTTATTTTGAATGGTTGAGTATACGGAAATTCATATCAAAATGACGAACAATTTATGCAAAAGCTGCATCAGTCTCCAAACGGAATGACAGGCAACACAATGTGCGAAGGCTGTTCCCTGGTCATATAAACCGTGTTTGTAGCCACTTTCTTAGTGGTAGCCATCCCTTCAGGCTCACCTGTGTTGAAGTTGAGGTCAAAATGCGGGAAATTACTGCTCGATATGTCCAGTCTTATGCTGTGTCCCTTTTTGAAGAAGTTGCTGCTGGGAAATGGTTCTATGGAAATGGGATATACTTCCCCGGGTGTCATAAGCGTCGGTTTTTCCCATGAATCTCTGTACCTGCATCGTAAAATTCCGTCCGTAATATTCATTGCAAAGCCGTTCGGGTAGTCCTCGGACGGCGGATAAACATCGACGAGCTTCATGGTGAAATCCGTGTCCACACAGTTGGACGAAACCCAAAGATTGGCCAGTATATGCCCCGTTACCTCGATGTCCTGCTCCAGCGGCTCTGTTTGAAAGCTTAGCACATCCGACCGATCCGAAAGCTTTCTGCCTTCGCTCTCGGAGCCAAAAAATCTTTCTTCCTCCACCTGGTCAAAGGCACCACCCTCCATAATGGGCGCACCCGACGTGATGTTTCCTCCGATGCTTGGCACGGGATGGTCGGGGTCATATGTAAATGAAAGAAGCCCGCCGTCTGCGGCCAGCTCACTTTCCAATCCTCCCCTGTTGCTTAAATAAAGTTTCAACTCCTGCGTTTCAGGTATTGGCCATTGCCTAGCAAACCTCCACTTACCACCATGGTCAAGCTTTCCCTCAGCGTTCTTCCTTCCGCTGCCCCCTCCCATCACAAACACGGCTACCTCTGGTTCATCTTTGGTGCCGTTGTTCTCTCCCTTCATCCATTGATCGAACCAACGCAGCCTGGCTGTGAGGTAGTCGGGCGACAGGTTTGTGTCCAGTGTGGCTTGGGGCCCAAAGTCAACATCACCGGCGTAAGTGAAAGATCTCCTGCCATGCATCCACGGCCCAATGATGAGTTTCAAAGGCCCCTTGCCGAGCTTCTTCATGCCCATATAGTTATCAATAGCCGTTCGGGGATAGGGATCGTACCAGCCACTCATATGCACCTGTGCAGCGTTCGGGAATTTATCATAGTATCCTTGCGCATAAATGCCGGGCTGCTTCCAATAATCGTCGAAATCACCATGCTGCCATTGTTCAAACACATAGTCTTCATATTCAGGCACGGCAGTTAATGGAGAATTACCTGGCTGCCATGGCATTTTTTTGAACCAGCCATGGACATCCATGTTCTCGTAAGTTTCCTGAATCACAGGGTCTTTCAATGCTTCCGGGTCTTTGGGGCCATTACGAATCGCCCAGGTGACCTGCTTAAGTTCAAAAGCCCCACCCTGCCGAATGCCGCCCTGATAGCTATTAGAGAAGCCACCCGAATCGAGCCACATGGCCACCACGCCGGGCGCACCAGCACTGGCCAGCGACGCCTGGTTGTGAGCGGCATACGACAATCCTATGGTGCCAATTTTCCCGTTGCACCATGGCTGCTTCAAAATCCACTCACATGTATCGAAACCATCGTTTGGGTCGGACAGGTACTTCACATACTCACCTTCAGAATTATAGCGACCACGGCAGTCCTGGTAGACTACAATGTAGCCTTCTCTGACAAAGAATTCAGCAACCTCCACTCTGTTCTTATAGGTTTTCGTATCTGCGGCTGTCACTTCAGAAACGACTGGCAAATGCTTACCGTAAGGTGTACGTTCCAGAATCACCGGAAAGGCCCTATCAACTCTCTCTTTTCCTTTTGCAGGAAAGTAAACATCGGTGGCAAGGCGTACCCCATCCCGCATGGTCACCATGATGTCATTCTCGGTAAGGGCATCGAAAGGGGTGTCACTTTCTGCTTTGCAGCCTGTAAGCACTCCGCCGCCATACATCATGAGGCCCAGCAAGCCAGATGCCCGCACAAACTCCCTGCGGCTCAATTCTTTATCAGTAAGCACTCTTTGTATTGGCATTTGTCTTCTATTTTGGAGTAATCGTGGCCGCCACTGCCGTCAACCGATATAAAAATAATGACACAAGGAAATTGATTTCCACCATTAGCGTAATAAAAGCAACCTTTTTCACATTAATTCGCTCATACAGTATCTCAAAACTCAAAGGACATGCTTAAGAACTACTTCAAAGTGGCGATAAGGAATCTTCTGCGTCACAAGGCCTATTCTCTCATCAATATTCTTGGGCTGTCTATCGGCCTTACCTGCTGCCTGCTCCTCTTCATATATGTGCAGGATGAGTTGAGCTATGATAAGTTTCACACCAAGAGTGATCGCATTTACAGGCTCAAATATGAAATCAATGGATTCAATCTCGCACGAAGTCCTTTGCCTATTGCTCCTCACCTGACAGAATTCTTCCCGGAAATAGAGAACGCAGCCAGGCTTTATAACAGGGATGCCAGCGTAGAGGTCAGGGATGAGGCAGGGAACAAAAAACAGTTCGAAGAAAACAGAGTCTTTTTTGCGGACAGTACAATTCAGGATATTTTTTCCTTCAACTATGTGGCGGGCAACCCAAAAACGATGCTGAAAAGCCCCTACTCGGTTGTGCTCGTAGAAGAAGTCGCCACAAAGTACTTTGGAGACGAAAACCCTATTGGAAAGACCGTTTACCTTGCCGGTAACCATCCCTTCAATGTAACTGGCGTGATCAAAGACTTTCCGAGTGCTTCTCACGTAAGATTCAATATGATCGCTCCCTTTGACAACTTGTTTGACATAGAGCAGGGGGATGGGCAGCAGCTGAAAGAGCGACTGAACCAAAACTGGGTGGCTTCTCACCTCTACACATACGTACTACTCAAGGAAGCAGAATCGGCAGCAACTGCCAATGCAAGATTCCCGGAGTTCTATGACAAGTTTGTGCCAGAGCCCATCAAAATTGGTCAAAAATGGTCTCTATTTCCCATGACCGATACCCGGCTGTATGCCAATCTCTCTGCTGAGCCAGAGGCAGTGTCGGACATTACATTTGTTTATATTTTCTCTGCCATTGCCATTCTAACTTTGCTCATTGCCTGCATTAACTTCATTAACCTATCCACGGCAAGGTCACTACAGCGGACGAAAGAAATAGGCATGAGAAAAGTACTGGGCGCCTGGAAAACGCAATTAGTGATGCAGTTCCTGGGAGAGTCATTCGTTGTTAGCCTGGCTGCGGCCTTCATTGCTGCGGGGCTGTCTTTCTATCTATTGCCCTCTCTCAATACCCTCACGGACAAAGAGCTGGTATACTCCGATTTTCTAACTATCACTAATGTATTAATCTTCCTGGGGCTGGTGTTGATCACCGCTGTGGCTGCTGGTATCTACCCCGCTTTCTTCGTGACCAAAATAGATCCCGCCAATTCGCTCAAAGGCATCCTCTCAAACAAAGGAAGGTCAGGTTTGTCATTCAGAAAAACCCTGGTTATTGTCCAGTTCACCGTTTCCATCATCTTAATCTCAGGTGGCATCATAGTATACCAACAGGTCAACTTCATGCGCAACCGACCTATGGGTTTTGAAAAAGACTTCATTATTAACGTGCCGCTTTTTAGCAATAATTTCAATAATGCTTTTGGAGGCGTTGAAGGCAACATGAGGCAACGAATGAATACGTTCGAAGACGAAATGATGAGGAGCCCCAATGTGTTGGCGTCCACCCTTTCCGATAATCCACTAGGCTTGGGATCTGTCTATCGGCCTGTTGTTCCCGATGGACATACAAGAGAAGAAAACATCATTGCACCCGTTCTGTCAGTAGACTATGACTTTATCGACACCTACGGGCTGAGCGTTGTTGCCGGCAGGGACTTTGACAAGTCGTTTGGCACTGACCACCTTAACGCAGTGCTGGTTAATGAGTCAGCTGTGAAAGACTACGGCTTTGGTTCGAATGAAGAGGCCATTGGCAAAAAATTCACGGTGGAAGGAAATGACTGCCAGGTGGTTGGAGTAATCAAAGACTTTCATTTCATGACGTTGCAACAGCCTATAGGTCCTCTGGCGTTCAGGGTATCCGTGGCCAACTTCACTATGTTCTCTATAAAAATTCATCCTGAAAATTTGCCAGCAACCCTCGCTGGCGTTGAACAGGTTTGGATCAAACACTTCCCTGAAAAGGCATTTGAGTATACCTTCCTGGATGAAACTCTTGCCTCTTCATACCGAAATGAGGAGCGACTAGGAAAAATAGTGGGCTACTTTGCTGGCATTGCTATTCTTATTTCCTGTCTGGGGTCATATGGCCTGATCATGTTTCTGGCACAGCAGAAAATGAAGGAAATCAGCATACGTAAGGTGCTGGGTGCAACTATTGGCAACATTGTCATTCTACTTTCCAAAGGCTTTGCGCTGCTGATTCTGTTCTCGCTGCTCATTGCGGTGCCTGTGGTATACTACTTTATGGATGGCTGGCTTGATGACTTCAGTTTCCGAATCAATATTGGGCCGGGAAGCTTCTTGCTGGCAGGGGGGCTTACTTTGATGATTGTTGGCTTGACCATCAGCTACCAGGCGATCAAAGCCGCTTATTCTAATCCCGTAAGCACCTTGAGGAACGAATAGAATGGGTAAAAACTCAAATAGCAAAAGGCAAAAAACAAATAAGTGCCAAGTTCGAAATTGAACAGCAACACCACCTGTCGGTAATTGCGAAGCACTTCTCGTTATCTAAACTACGAGTCAGCTGAGGAAGTGCTGAAGCAATCTGTTAGTCAAGAAACGGAGCTGGGAAACAGATTGCCACGAGCAACAACCAAATCTCGTCAACACGAAATTATTTGTATCGCTCTCGCAAATACCGGCAATGGAAGGTGGGTTGGCTAATCCTGCTTGGGGCTTGATATTTACTTGCCTTTTGGTTTTTGAGTTTTGTTGTTTCCTTCTTCATGTGTTCAGTCTTCTTGATGACGTTTGGATCGAATAAACTGAACCAGGTAAACCAACATTCTTGTTAACTTCGTAGTTATACCAAAAAAGAAAGCCATGAAGAACTTATTGATAAAAATGACTGGTCTTGCCATGTTGGTATTCATTACCAGTTGCCAGGCACAGGGACAAAAAGAAGAAGCATCCAACCCCGGTACAGGTGAGTTTAAACTAACCGAAGCACAGTGGAAAGAAAAGTTATCCGCTGACGAATACTATGTATTGAGAGAGAAAGGCACCGAAAGAGCCTTCACTGGTAAATACTGGGACAATCACGACAAAGGTGAGTATGTATGCGCAGCTTGTGCGCTCCCACTATTTAGCTCTCAAACTAAATTTGAATCTGGCACCGGCTGGCCCAGCTTTTATCAACCATTGAAGAAAGAGAATATCCTGGTAGGCACAGACAAATCGCTTGGAATGATAAGAGACGAGGTGCTGTGCGCTCGCTGCGGTGGTCACCTTGGCCATGTGTTTCCTGACGGCCCCAAGCCAACTGGGCTAAGGTATTGTTTGAATTCTGTGTCGTTGGAATTTGTGGCTGAGAAGAAGTAAAGGAGACTCCGCAAAAAACAAATATCAATAGGCAAAGCCCAATTAAGCTTCAAATTCGAAGGAAAACAAAAGTACAAGCCACATGAGATTGCGCTTGGCTCTTGCTTGGCGGAAAGTACTGGTTCTCATTCCAATTGTGGAACGGCTTAATGAGTGAGGAGGCGATCTGTTTATCAGGATTTCTATGCCTAATAAACAGATTGCCACAGGCCACTAGCAATTGACTTAGGAAAGAATTACAACATGGCCCTCGCAATCACCGATCGGGGCAACTGTTTTCAGAATTTGGGTCTTCCTCTTTTGAGTTTTAATTGATTTTTGTCTTTTGATTCTTGGTATTTCGCCGCTTGGCTGTAATTTCCTTTTCAAAAAAAGGAAGTATGAAATACCTACTCTTACTCGGAATCATTTGCATATCGATGAACAGCTTCGCTCAGGAAAAAATATACCTCTGGCCTGACGGTGCTCCTATGGCCAAAAGTAAAGAAGATGCCGACCAGCCTTATATGATGGCTTATTATCCGGCTGCGAAAAACGCACAGAAATCCGCTGTCATTATCTGCCCCGGCGGCGGCTATGGGCATCTGGCCGATGACCATGAAGGCAAGCAAGTAGCCAAATGGTACAACGACCGTGGTGTCACGGCCTATGTACTCTACTACCGCCTGGGTTTTCACAAAAGCGGCTATACCCATCCAGTTCCACTAATGGATGCAGAAAGAGCACTAAGGACGGTAAGAGCCAATGCTGCCAAGTGGGAGCTCGACCCCAACAAGGTAGGTATCATGGGCTTCTCCGCCGGCGGGCACCTGGCGTCCAGTCTTGGCACACATTTCACGGATGGTGACAAAAGCAGCAAAGACGCAGTAGAGAAAGTCAGTTCCAGGCCGAACTACATGGTGCTCGGCTACCCGGTAATCAATATGGACGACAGCTTCACTCATCGGGGCTCTATGTTCAATTTGCTGGGCGACAGTCCAAACAAGGTAGAGCAAACCTTAATGTCGAACGAAAAACAGGTAACCAACCTCACTCCGCCTACTTTCTTGGTGCACACTACTGAAGACTCGGCAGTACCAGTGGAAAACAGCCTTTACTTCTATCTGGCCTTGAAGAAAGCAGGAGTGCCTGCCGAAATGCACATTTACGAAAAAGGAGCCCATGGCCTGGGTATGGTGAACACTAAAAACGAAATATTCAACTCCTGGGCCGACCGACTGGCCGATTGGCTAAAGGTGCATCAGGTGATTGATTAAGAGGTTTCCTAAATTTGTCGTGCCACCAGCTACGGCTGTGGGCACGACAAAACTCCCCCAACAGATTCAGATGAACAGCCCCTACAACGTTCCCGAACTACTCAAGGAACACTACAACCTCACCTGCACCGAATTCAAAAGTCTGGAAGGCTACGACAGCACCAACTTCAAAGTCACAACCGACAACGGCACCTTCCTACTCAAAATTTATCAGGAAGAGCCTGGCCTTGAAGAACTGCTGGATGCCGAGAATAAAATTCTATTGCTGCTCAACAATGAGCTGCCGGGCTACTTTTCCAACCCCATTGCCAATATCCGGCAGGAGCTAACCACTACCATCCAAACTAACGAAGGTGAGACTATATTTCTGCGCCTGCTCACCTTTCTTGAAGGTTCTTTTTTTGCCGAATCAACCCCAAGCACTGCCCTCTATTACTCTTTAGGTCAAATTCTTGGTAAAATGGACAAGGCGTTAACTGGGCAATATTACTCAGCAGTTGCCGCCAAAGACTTCGACTGGGATTTGAAGCTGTACCAGTGCAATCTTCGGTATGTCCCTTATATCAAAGATCCAAAGCAGCGCAAATGGGCAGAGTATTTTTACCTACAGCAAAAAGAGGTCGTAGATCCGTTGATGCCTGCCCTGAGAAAATCCATCATTCATGGCGATGCCAACGACTGGAACTTACTGGTGAGTGACGACAAAGTCACCGGCCTGATCGACTTTGGCGACATGTGCTACAGTCCTCTAGTCAACGAGCTGGCTATAGCGCTCACCTACGTGATGCTTGGGAAAGAAGAGCCAATCCAATGGGCCATCCCCGTGATTACAGGCTACCACGAAGTCATGCCCCTACTTCCGCCAGAGGTCGACCTACTATTTTACCTCATCGGTACCCGGCTGGCGGTGAGCGTGAGCAAATCGGCTTACACAAAAACCCTGAAGCCCGACAGCGACTACATTACCATAAGCGAAAAACCGGCCTGGGAGTTGCTGGAGAAATGGGTACGAATGAATCCACGGCGTGTCAGCCATGAGTTTCGCACAGCGCTGGGCATGCCACCAACTATTGTCGACAACACCGACATGTTGCTGAGCAAAAGGCTGAAAGTGGCCAGCAAGGCCTTATCTATCAGCTTCGATAAGCCCATCCACATGGTTAGTGCTGCCTTTCAGTACATGCACGACGACCTGGGCAACACCTACCTCGATGCTTATAACAATATTCCGCACGTAGGGCACTGCCACCCCCGAGTGGTGCAGGCTGGTCAACAGCAGATGGCCCGGCTCAACACCAACACCCGCTACCTGAGCGAGGTGTACAACAACTATGCGGAAAAGCTGCTTAGCAAGTTTCCGGCTAAGCTATCCAAAGTCTTTTTTGTTAATTCCGGTAGTGCTGCCAGCGACCTGGCCCTGCGACTGGCGCAAACTCATAGTCGAAAGAAAGGCATTCTAGTGATGGAGCATGGCTACCATGGCAACACCCGGCAGGTGATCGACATCAGCCATTACAAATACAACCGCAAAGGCGGACAAGGCAAAGCCGAGCATATCCTTGAAGCCACCCTGCCCGACACCTACAAAGGCCAATACACCCAAAACGATGGTACGGCAGGCAAACAATACGCTACAGATTTGGTCGCCAGAATAAAAGCAAGTGATCTTGAAATCGGCACTTTCATCTCCGAACCTATCGTTGGCTGCGGTGGACAAGTGCCACTAGCCAAAGGCTACCTGAAAGAAGTGTATGCCTTTATGCGAGCCAATGGCGGCGTTTGCATCAACGACGAGGTGCAAACTGGCTTTGGCCGGCTAGGTGACTACTTTTGGGGCTTCGAAATGCAGGAAGTAGTACCGGATATCGTTATCCTTGGCAAGCCGATTGCCAATGGCCACCCCATGGGGGCTGTTGTGACTACCGAGGATATCGCTGCTTCTTTTGAAACAGGCATGGAGTTCTTCAGTTCATTTGGTGGCAATCCAGTATCGTGCGCCATTGCGCACGCCGTGCTCAATGTGCTGGAAGAGGAACAACTGCCTGAACATGCACAAAAACTGGGCACCTATATCCTCAACGGTTTTGAAAAGCTCACAGAGAAATATGACTGGGCGGGCAATGCACGTGGGCAGGGACTCTTCCTTGGGCTGGAGTTAGTAAAAGACAAAGTCAGAAAGGAGCCGTTTACCGAGCTGGCAGCCTTTGTAAAACACAAACTCAAAGAGCAGAACATCCTCATAGGTACCGACGGGCCTTTCGACAATACACTGAAGATCAAGCCACCCATGTGCTTCACGCAAGCCAATGCAGATGAGTTGCTACAGGCGATTGATGAGGCGTTGGGCAGCTGGATCGACGCCTAACTCCCTCTCCCAGTGGCACTCCCCACGAAAACCCGGCTTCGAAGCGAGTAAATCATGAAACAGCCGCAAACGGACTTTTCCATGGGGCATGACTTGCTTTTCTATTATACATTGATTATCTATGTATAAAGATTTCTTAAGTATATGGACTTTTCCAAATCATTGATTGCTGCTTCTTCCAAACCTCTCATCCTCGGTATCCTACAGCAGGGCCCCAACTACGGGTATGATATTATCCAACAAATCAAGACCCTCTCGGGCGGACAACTGGAATGGGCCGACGGCATGCTGTACCCCGTTCTCCACAGGCTGGAGAAAGAAAGGCTGGTCACCTCGCAGTGGAACCAATCGGACAACGGCCGTCACCGCAAGTACTACGCCATTACCGAGCTTGGCAAGGCGGCCATTCATCAGGAGCAGGAACATTGGCTGGCCATGCACCATGTACTCGAGAAGCTTTGGTCACTCAACTCAAAAACTTTCCATGGATAATCAACAACTCATCGAACGCCACATCACTCAATGGCGCCAACAGCTCCGAAAGCAGAAGAACCTGGAAGATGGCTTAATCTCCGAATTGGAAGATCATCTGCGACAAAGTATTGAACGACTGCAAGCGCAAGGCTACTCTACCGAGGAAGCCTGCAAAAAAGCCATTGAGGAGATGGGCACTCCGGCCGACATCAGCAAAGAAGAGCATTCAGTACAATTCAGATACAACGGCTCCTACAGGCCATTGCTTGGGAGTTATTTCCTCATTGCGCTGCGCAACATCCGCCACCGAAAGTTCATTGCTTCCATCAATGTGCTCGGCCTCACCCTGGGTGTGGCCGTAAGCCTCTTGCTGGGTGTTTATGCTTACGACATCATCACCTATGACCAGTTTCACGAAAATGCTGACGACATTTACTTTTTGTATCGTACCAGGCCTACGCCGGAAGGAGGGCAAATTGACGTGAGCGATACCTGGCCACCCCTCGCCGAAGAAGTACAAAAAGCTATTCCGGGTATCAAAAACATCTCACGCATTATTTTTGGCGGGCAAACGACAATCAGGTACAGTGGACGAGATTTCAGCGAAAGAATGGCCTTTGGCGAGCAAGGCTTGTTTAACATGTTTTCTTTTCCTTTGGTGCGTGGACAAAAGGAACAGGTTTTCGCCAACCCAAGATCCGTCGTCATAAGTCAAAACATGGCAGAGCGGCTTTTTGGTGATGCCGACCCGATTGGTAAAACAATAGAGCTACAGCTTGCTACGCCAGTAAGTTATGAGGTGACAGGCGTTTTTGGAGAAATTCCCTTCAACTCCAGTTTCAACTTCAACATGCTGGTAAACATGGAGTCGAGACGGCAGCAGTGGATTGCAGACGGAGATTACGGATGGGTATCGTCGTTTGTTCTCAGCTTCCTTCAGCTGGAAAACGGAAAAGACCCAGCTACCCTTAAGACACAATTCCCTCAACTAGTGGAAAAGTTCGTTGTTCCCTCTGAACGTGGCACACTGGAGCTTATGCCTCTGGCCGACTACTACGACTTCAACACCGGGCAGCAGCAATACGGCTATTTCCTTGGCTATATTTCCGTCGGGCTGCTGCTAATTGCCTTTTTCAACTTCGCTAACCTTAACGCTGCACAGTCGCTTGGGAGGTTCAAAGAGGTAGCAGTGCGCAAAACGTTTGGTGCCGGGCGCAAAGACCTGGTTCTCCAGTTTACGGGAGAAACTACGTTTCTTTTTGCCGTCGGCAGTATCCTG
This sequence comes from Imperialibacter sp., assembly GCF_040222385.1. Classification (GTDB taxonomy): domain Bacteria; phylum Bacteroidota; class Bacteroidia; order Cytophagales; family Cyclobacteriaceae; genus Imperialibacter. The sequence continues at coordinate 44,465 of NZ_JAVKDF010000039.1, read as the reverse complement.
GGCATAGCATTGGCTTTTATTCTGTTACCCTACTTCATAGACCTTTTTGGGCAACAAATGTCACTCGCATTTCTGTTTGAGCCCATGCCATTGGTCAGCTTCCTGGCAGGCATTATCGGCCTGGGGTTGGTGGCCGGTATTTACCCTACCCTCACCCTTTCGAAGTTGAAAGCCGGAGAAGTGATGCACGGCAGCACATCTCTAAAGAGGAGCGGCTTTGACCCAAAAAATATTCTTGTCACCTGCCAATTCGCAATTGCTGTGATGCTTGTCAGCGCTGTACTGATCATGTATCAGCAAATCAACTTCATGAAGACGGCAGACATGAATTTCGATCCCGACAATGTACTGATCATCAATGCACGGTCAGGTGAAGGTGAAGAAAACGAACAGCGGTGGGCAGCTTTCCGCAATTCGCTTGAAGCAGTGCCGGGGGTGAAGTCGGTGTGCGCTTCCAACTCCGCACCAGGCAGGTACAGCGGGAGTTTCGTACTGGTGCAGTCGGAAGATGCCAGAGACAGGGCTCCGCTCGACTGGCGCTTCGTGAGCGTCGACGACAAGTACTTCACCACAATGGATATTGACTTTTTGGAAGGCAGAGATTTTGATATCGACATGCGATCAGATCAACGCAAGTCAGTGATCAACCAGGCTGCCATGGAGCAACTTGGCTGGACTTCGGTAGAAGGTCATAAGCTCATGTTCCCTGATTCTGACGAAGGTTTTGAGGTGATTGGGGTAGTAAAAGATTTCAACTTCCGGTCATTGGCCAATGCTGTAGAACCTGTCATCCACGTTTTCCGGGGTAGAAATAGCAATCGCTACAACATGCTGCTCGTGCGCCTCAATGCCGCCGGACTCGGCGAAACCATGGCTCAAATTGAGAACGCCTGGAAAGGTTTTGACACCAATCATCCGATTGACTACACCTTTGTCGATCAGCAGTTCCAAAACCTTTACGAAACAGAAGAGCGGATAGGATCTATGACACTCTATGCTACTTTTATGGCCATCCTGGTTGCCGTGCTGGGTATTCTTGGCCTGGCAAGCTTCACCGTGGTGCAGCGGATGAAAGAGATGGCCATAAGAAAGGTGCTGGGTGCCTCGGTGCCGCAACTGCTTATGATCCTTTTAAAGCAATCAACGACCTTGTTTCTTATAAGCTTGCTCATTGCCGTGCCACTCAACTACTATGTGATGAACGACTGGCTGGAAGGATTCGCTTTCAGGATCAATCTCGGACCATTTGCCTACCTGCTTGCAGCTGGCATTGTGATGGTTACCTCCTGGGTAGTATTGGGTAGCTATGCGCTAAAATCACTGAAGGCCAACCCGGCCAGTACATTGAGGAGTGAGTAGGTTGTATGGTGATCGCACTTGCCTACCATATTTCGCTACATCAACTCTGCCTGGAAAATGGTCAACATAGTATGGAATCAAATTTTTTGATGAGTCACGCTACACTAAGGAGCAATAGTCCTTAAATGGCGACAGGTTTTTGTTGGCATTATTTCTGGTATCCCTATCTTAGCACCAAAGCCAACTAACCATGAAGAAATATTATCACCTGCTTATCATTTCAGGCACTATTGCCCTGTTATCGGGCTGTGCCAGTGGAAAAAAGGCGCTTCAGAAGGGCGACTATGAAAAAGCGGTTACGCAGGCTATCAATCGGCTTCGTTCCAACGACGGTCAAAAGAAAGCGAAGGCAACATTGGCCAATGCCTACAAATATGCGCTTGAATCGCATTTGGGGAATATAAAAACAGCAAGAGCTTCGAACGACATCATGAAGTGGGAGGTGATTGCGAGAAACTATCAATACATCAATTTTCTGGCCGACGAAATCCAAAGATGTCCTGGCTGCCGGCAGGTAGTGCCAAAGCCTTCCCGCTACGATGCAGAGCTGACAGACGCAAAAAACAAGGCTGCTGAAGTTCACTATAACCTGGGCGTAGAAGCATTGAGAAAAAAAGACCAAAGAATAAAGGCCATTGAAGCCCATCAGCATTTTCAGGCAGCTCAGGCGTTGGCCCCCCGGTTCAAAGATGTGGAGGAGAAGCTTGAGGAGTCGCTTTACTTTGCCACGCTCCGTGTTGTCGTCGAACCCATTCCTTCTCCTTCAAGGATGTTTGAAATCAGGCATGAATTTTTTGTAAACAAAATCAACGAATACCTGCACAACAATATGATCAACCAATATGTGCGGTTTTTTACTCCTGGTGAAGTCAACTCGCAGAAATTGGACTATGTGGATCATATCATTACCATGGAATTTGACCGGTTCAACCTGGGCAATATATACAGCAACAAAACAACCACTGATGTAAGCCGTGACAGTGTGGTTATCGCTACAAGAAACAATGAGAAAATCTATGGAACGGTCAAGGCCAAACTTACAACCAATGAAAAAGCCATTACGGGCACCGGGGTGCTGGACTTCAAAGTATTCGACAATGGCCTGAAGAAAGTGCTCACACAAGAAAAGTTTCCCAGCGAGTACACCTGGGCCATAAGGTGGGCGTCATTCAACGGTGACGAGCGGGCGCTTAGCGACGAAGAGCTCAAGATGGTAAATACAGTGGAAGCATCAGCCCCAAGTCCACAGTTTATGTTCGAGGAATTTACGGCACCACTTTACAATCAGGCTATCAGTAAGATCAGAGATTATTACCGCAATTACTGATGGTTTTCCGCACCAGTTAATCCTCATATTGATGCAAGCTCAAAGACGTGATAGTAGCCTCCGGGCTTTGCTAAACATGATGCCTCTACAATCATAAAGTCGAATTTCTAATCCGTCCTAATGACAGCACATCCAGGCTGTTAATTTCTCTCTCCTTAAAAAATTCAATTATATTCATCCCCCTATTCTAATTTACAATCCCTTATGCGTTACCTGCTCATCCTTTTGCCTTTTGCTCTCCTACTCTCCTGCCAAACCACACCTCAGCAAGACTGGCCCGCTGAATCGGTTACAACCAAACCCTGGACACGCTGGTGGTGGATGGGAAATGCCGTCGACGACGACAATATCAGAAAGCAGCTGATCGCCTACCACGAGACCGGGCTGGGTGGCGTGGAGATCACCCCTATTTATGGAGCCATGGGCTTCGAAGACCTATACATCGACTACCTGTCGGAAGAGTGGATGCAAAGACTACAAACGGTCATACGTGTGGCCGACTCCCTCGGTATGGGCGTGGATATGAACCTGGGCACGGGCTGGCCTTACGGTGGTCCGCAGATCACGCCGGAACATGCTGCCTCCAAAATGATCGTTCAGCAGTACAGCCTGAATGCCGGGCAGGCACTGAAAGAGAAAATTACCGTCAGCGATGAGAAGCAGGCAGCCATGCAACCCCGGCTGGTGACATTGATGGCTTACGGGCCTGAAACAACCATTGACCTGACTGATTCGTTGAGCGACGACGGGCTTTTGCCATGGACACCCGACGCCAACTATGAGCTCTATGCCATCTTTGCCGGCAAAACCGGGCAAATGGTGAAACGGGCCGCCCCTGGTGGCGCCGGTCTGGTGATGGATCACCTCAATAAAGAGTCCTTCCCCGTTTACACAGCCCGATTCGAAGAAGCCTTTGGCACGCCCGGGCCCAATATCCGCAGCTTTTTCAACGACAGCTATGAGGTGTACGGCGCCAACTTCACGCCTACATTATTCGAAGCCTTTGAACGCAACCGTGGCTACGACCTCAAACCATACCTGCCTACCCTCCTCAGTGGCGACTCCTCAGCAACCGTCCGCAGGCTCAAGGCCGACTACCGCCAAACAATGGGCGAAATGCTGCTGACCAACTTCAGTGAGCCCTGGAAAAACTGGATCAACAACCACGGTGCTTTGTCACGCAACCAGGCACATGGCTCCCCGGCCAATCTGCTGGATGTGTACGCCGCTACGGACATTCCGGAGTGCGAAACCTTTGGCTATTCTGGGTTCGATATTCCCGGTGCCAAGAACTACACTCACTCCAGCCGTCATTTGCCGCCCGACCTTTATATGCTCAAGTTTGCCTCCTCGGCAGCCCATGTGGCTGGGAAGCCATTGGTATCCTCTGAAACCTTCACCTGGCTGGGCGAGCATTTCAAAACGCCCCTTTCACAAACCAAACCCGAGCTCGACCAGGCATTTCTGGCGGGAGTGAACCACGTATTCTTTCATGGCACTACCTACAGCCCAGCGGAAGCGCAGTGGCCAGGATGGCTCTTTTATGCCTCCACCAACTTTGCTTCTTCCAATAGCTGGTGGCCTCATATCGATGGTCTCACCGGCTACATCAACAGAAGCCAGTCGGTGTTGCAAACCGGGCAGGCTGACGGTGATGTGCTCCTCTATTTTCCCTACGACGATGCTGCGTACTTCTCCGGCAAAAAAAGCCTCGAATACCTGTTCACAGTACACAATATCGATGAGTGGCTGCACCCGACCAACTTTTATGCGACGGCCAAAAGGCTGACAGAAAAAGGCTACCTTGTCGACTATATCTCCGAGAGCTGGCTGGAGAAGCTGGCCGTTCCCAACGGGCAGCTGAGCACTGGCCCCGACGGCACATCATACAAAGCGCTGGTCATTCCCAAAATGACTTTTATGTCCACAAAAGCACTCCAGACACTGCTTAAGCTGAAAAAACAGGGAGCAACCATCATTCTCCAGGGGTTACCGGAAGACGTGCCTGGCCTCCACAATCTGGAGCAGCGAAGGGCAATTCTCGACTCACTGGTGATGGGGCTGGGTACCTCCACGAGCCCTGCCGGCAACGTACAGGCATCGTTAACAGCTGCCATGATTCAGCCTGAAAGGCTGGCGGCTCTCGGCCTGAAGTTTGTACGCAGGGTGGATGGCATCAATACCTATTATTTTATTGTCAACCAGCGACCCGAAGCTTTCGATGGGTGGGTGCCATTTAACAAAGCTTTTGAGCAAGCTGTAATACTGGATGCTATGACAGGCCGGGCTGGGAATGCAGAAACAAAGACCGAAAACGGGCTAACACAAGTCCGCATGCAGATCAAATCTGGCGAGTCTCTTTTCCTTAAGGTGGGTAACGAAACCTCGGCAACAGACTGGAGCTATGCTAACGAAACCGGTGGAACCGTTGCGCTCAACGGTCCATGGACGCTTGACTTCAAAGCTGGCGGCCCTAGCCTGCCCGGCAATAAAACTATGGACAAACTCCAGCCCTGGACAACCCTGGGAGATTCATTAGCAGACCAGTTTTCCGGCACCGCTACCTACGCTACCCACTTCACCCTGGCTTCGAAAAAGGATGACTACCTTCTACAACTGGGCGATGTGCGGGAAAGTGCCAAAGTATGGGTGAACGGACAGTATGCAGGTAATAGCTGGGCTGTGCCCCATGAGTTAAGGATTGGGGAATATCTAAAAGAAGGCGACAATACCATAGAAATAGAAGTAGCCAACCTGATGGCCAACCGCATTCGCTACATGGACAGGGCGGGGATAGAATGGCGCAAGTACCACGAAATTAACTTCGTGAATATCGACTATCAGGCGTTCGATGCCAGCGGCTGGGAGGTGCAGGCGTCGGGGTTGATAGGGCCAGTGAAGTTGGTGGAAATGGAATAGGCTCAAAAGCGAAAAAAAACAGTCGTTCGCAAAGGCGGCAACTCGTCCGGCCAGTCCCGTAGGGACGAAACCTCGGTAACTCACCATGCATGCGAGGAACTCCTGCGAGTGCCGTTAGGTACGGAACATAGTAGACAACCAGTCTGCAAAAACGACGCAAAGTCTACCAACTCGTCAGCCAAGGCTGGACTAGCAATAGCGTCAACTCCACCACTAGCCAGGCCTCACCTGGGCAGCCCGGGCTTCACCTGAAAATAGGCATCATCTTCTTTCTGGGTCGAATTAATGCTTTTCCTTTCACTTGCATCCAGCTCCCTAAAAAACGGAATAGACGCCCAGCGATTTTTGTACATGGAAGGTGGCCCGCCAACTTCCAGCGTATGCATACCCTGCGGCAACTGTGCGATATCGATGTAAGCCAAATAGCCCGGCTGATTTGTCTTAAGCCTAAAATGATAGAGAAGAGGGTATTCCCTTACCAGGCTGTCGTCCAGGTAGACATGATAAAACTTTTTTATGGCGGGCATATCCCTCGCATCTCTGGTCATGCCCTTGCTGGCAACAACCAGAGAATCATAGTTCACATACGCCCTGATCGAGTCCTCCTTAATAACTCCGGCCGGGATAAAGAGTCTAAGGACATTCCCGTCGATAATATCAGAAGGAATCTGCGCCTGGTAGGAAAAAAGCTCTTCATTTTGATCTTCATAGTAACCAGTGAACACCCTTAGCTTTCGATCACCACCATGCCAAAAGCTCAATCTGGAAAACGAGCTACCATCATACACATCATTGGTAACTTCATCCAGCCCAAATAAGCTCCCAAGAGCAAACACAGTAAGAAGGGAGAAGACCACCCACCGGTTGGAGTTGCTGACAAAGGCGAAATAAATGGGTCTGTAATAGCGCCCCAATGTAAACGTGCTAATGACTTGGTGAAATGGCCAGTAGATTTTGCTGATCCAGGAAAAGCGCCGGAAAAAACCGAGGGTAAGAAAATCAATAAGTCCCATGAAGGCGATAACCAGCAGTACAACAACATATATTTCAAAGACCCGTGTGTCAGTAAAGTTTATATTCCCCTGGAAAATGATCCCTATAAAAAACGGGACAACCAAAAGGATGAAAAAGTAGAGGTAGGCCCCTACAATACTCATGAAGAGCATAAAAGAGAGTGAAAACAGGGAACTACAAAGTTTCTCCAGATTAATAATAATGCGCTGAAAGGGTGGAATTTTCTCCACTCTTGTCTTAAAGCGATGTTTGTATTTGAGTCGCTCTGCGTTAACTCCGTTGGGGAAGGTATAGCTTAGCCCTACCATTCCTACCCATATGCCCCGGCAAATCAAGTGAAGAATAAGGCCGAGAATGAGCCAATAGATACCAAGTTTGAGTATGCCCACCAGATTGTCAATATCGGTGGTTGAGCTAAATACTTGAGACTTGAAAAATGCCAACGCCTTGTCCAGCAATGGTGGCACCTTGAACATGCCAAACAACACAATTCCTGAAAGCAGCACTTCCGGTTCCCAGCTTCTTTGCTGAAGGTCTTCAAGCCATTTGGGAGTTTCCTCTTTTTCCATAAAAGTTAGGTTCGTTCCGTAAAATACAGCTACCGAATGGCTTCAGAAAACTGCCCGACGCATTTTACGTTTTAATGCCCGGCAGTGTCGGCAGTCACCATCTCCTTATTATTTCTTGACCACTCACTCCATGAGCCCACATACAGTTTGGGAATTTCAAGGCCAGCGTAGTCGGCGGCCAGCAGCAAATGGCACGCAGTAACGCCCGATCCGCAGTGTACAATTACCTGGTCGGCGGGTGTATTACCAAATACAGCCTGGTACTTGTTATTTAACTCCTTGGGAGACTTAAAAAGACCATCGGCGGTCAGGTTATCACTGAAGGGGACATTGATAGCACCAGGAATATGCCCCGCAACTAAGTCGATCGGCTCCGTAAGACCGGCGTACCTTTTGGCATCCCGAACGTCGATAACAATGTGATTCTTGTCTTTGGCTACCTTTTCCACCTCCTGCATATCGGCCTGAGGCAACTGCCACATACCAACAGGATAGGGAGCTACTTTTCCGGGGATTTCCATTTTCGACGACGTGATCAACCCTGCCTTCTCTGCTGCCAAAAGCCCGCCGTCGAGCACCTGGACTTTGGAGTGTCCAATTGCCCTCAGCATCCACCACAAACGAGCGGCGGCATTGGCACCGCCCATATCATCATACACCACCACGTGGCTCCCGGGCGTGATCCCCAATCGCCCCAGCGCCTGCGAAAATTGCTCAGCAGTAGGCAGTGGATGCCTCCCCCCTTCTGCTGCATTGGGCTTTACGTTAGCAAGCTCTTTATTGATGTCAGCAAATAAAGCTTTATCAAGGTGCTTCGTACTATAGTTTTCTCTGGCTTTCGGGCCACCGCTTGCATCCACAATTACCAGATTATCATTCTGATAGATAGCTAGAAGTTCTTTGGCGCTTATAATAGGGGACAACTTGATGTTCATTTGGTCTTTAAGATTCCGGATAAAGTAATTAGCAAAGGGTGTGGAAGCAATATAAGGAAACTTCTTCCAACTAGGTGAGGATCCCTGCCAACAGTCGGCTTTTTCAGCGCACCGCTAGTATCGCCTCGACGACTCACGGATAACAAGTCTGCTTTTTATCAGTTCTTTCTGCTGGGTGATTTCCTTAGATGAGATTTGTTTCAGCAAAATCCTTGTTGCAGCTACCCCCATATCGAACGCAGGATGTTCGATGCTACTCAGCGTTGGCTCAACAAAATCACAGATAACTTCGTTGTTGAAACCCAACACCGCCACGTCTCTGGGAATCTGCAAGCCCCGCATTTTTAAGATATGCATCATTTCAAGAGCAGATATGTCGTTGATGGCAAAAATGCCATCTGGCGCCTCCCCGGCGTCGAAGAGGTGCCTGGTGTACTGCTGCACATGCCCAGCCTGGTAGTTGGCTTGCACTATCAGCGACTCCAGCACTGGAATATTGTTAGCTTTAAGTGCCTCCAGGTAGCCGTTCAGCCGGTTGCGGCTATTGAAAAGGTGCAATGGCCCAGCCACAAAGGCAATTCTTTTGCAGCCCTGTTGGATCAGGTGTTCGGTACCTTGAAAACTAATATCAAAATTATCCGAGTAGACCTGAGGTACCGCCAACTCTTCTAATATTCGGTCGAAAAAAACCAACGGTATGTCCTTGTTGATCGCATACTGAAAGTGGTCGCTCCGGTCGGTTTGCCTTGACACCGATACCAGCAATCCATCCACCTTGCTCGACATCAGGGTTTGCAAATTATTTTGTTCTAGCGTTAGCGTTTCGTTCGACTGGCAAATCATCACATTGTACCCGGCACTATTGGCCACCTCCTGTATCCCCCCAACAGCCTTAGCAAAAAACCGGTTAATAGTTTCCGGAATAATAACCCCGAGAGTATTGGTGCGCTGGAGCTTTAACTGCCTGGCTAAAACATTAGGTTGATAGTCCATTTTTAGCGCCAATTCCTTCACCTTCCTGGCTGTCTCCTGGCTTACGTCATAATGGTTGTTCAAGGCCCGTGATACGGTGGATTTTGATATCCCCAATGTGCGTGCAATGTCCCGTATGGTTGAGTCAGATTTGCTCATTATTAGATTTTTATAGCTCAATGTAAAGCTAAAAAAAATTTCGGTACCGTTCCCGGGACAGATACCGTTAAAAAAAAATTCCCAAATCTGTTTTGTTCAGATTTTGAGAGTAAATTTATTTCAATCGATTGAAATCGGCTACTTACTTAAACAATGCTTATAACCAAAAGAGCTTCAATTACCGGGACAAGATTGGCTCCGTCAAAATCTGTTGACAGCATAGACTATTTGCTGTTAAGAGTACTTCGTGATGACGACGCTCAGGCATTTGAAAAATTGTTTGTTGTTGGCTATCATCCGCTTCGCAGCTTCTGCGAGAAATTGGTCGAAAATAATGAAGTCGCTGAAGAGTTAGTCAGCGAAGTCTTTCTTAAAATCTGGATCAATCGAAATGTGATTGTTATTTCCAGCTCCCCCAAGTCATACCTTTATACAGCGGTAAGAAATATCTCTTTCGATTATCTTAGAAAGGAGAAGAAATACAGCTTTACAAATATTGAAAACGAAATAGCTATTCCATGCGATCACTTCGACCCACAGAAACGGTCGGAGTATGCTGAATTGCAGGAAAGTATAGAAAACGCTGTAGCCAGGTTACCTAAACAGTGTCGCCTGGTATTTCAGCTAAGTCGTGACCAGGGTCTTCGCTACGTTGAGATTGCCGATCGGCTTCATCTCAGTGTTAAGACCATTGAAACACAAATGAGCCGTGCTTTAAAATCATTAAGAAAATCAATAGTCTAATTTTTCACCAATAAACTGTCTTCCAGGATAAAGAAGAATTCTTATATGTGGACAAAAACAGAAGAAAAGTAGCTCGATTTTAGTAACTTACTAAGTGGCACAAAGCCAAACATGCGATAATGGCATTGGGTCTAAACAGTTTAAATTCATTACATTATTTATAAACCCTACTTACTATGAATGAAATTTTATCAAAATGTAAGCGAATCCTGTGGTGCTTTCCGGTAGGATTAGCACTCGTTGTGATTTGCTCCAGCCAGGCGTTTGCCAGGCAGGATTCGACGGTATCAGGTACGATCACATCTGTGGAAGATGGCTCGGCTCTACCTGGTGTCAACGTGATTGTTAAAGGAACGACCACGGGAACAGTGACAGATATTGATGGAAAATACTCTCTAAGAGTTCCTTCAAGAGACGCTGTCTTGGTGTTTAGTGCCATCGGCTTTTCTACAACAGAAGTGACCGTGGGCTCGCAGTCTCAAATAAGTGTTGGGATGGAAGTGGATGTCAGATCCCTTAGCGAAGTTGTGGTGGTTGGATACGGAACCCAGGACAAGCGGGACGTAACAGCATCTATCGCATCTTTAAGCGGTGAAGACCTGGCGAAAATCCCTACCGGCAACACAATGGAAGCCATGAAAGGCCAAATTGCTGGTGTTGACGTTTTGTCCAGCGGTGGCCGTCCTGGTCAGGGGTCTAAAATCACTATCCGTGGTAGAAGATCGCTTACTGCTACAAACGACCCACTCTTCGTGGTGGATGGTATTCCAATGACCTCAGGCACTAATTCCATTCAGGACTTTAACCCATCAGACATTGAGTCAATGGAAGTTCTGAAAGATGCGGCTGCAACAGCCATTTATGGTTCAAGAGGTTCTAATGGTGTAATTCTTATTACTACCAAGAGAGGTAAGCCTGGCAAGACTTCTGTTACCTACACAAGCACTTACGCCGCTACTACTCCTTTCAAAACCATTCCAATGATGAATGGAGCTGAATTTGCCGCCCTGAAGCGTGAAGCCAACAGAGTAGATGCCAACGGCGCATCCGGCAGAGGTGCCTGGGGCGACGCTGGCTCTTCCATTCCAGCTGACGATGCCGTATTCGTTGACCCGGTTGAGTTGCTTTCAGCACAGCAAGGTCGATCTACCGATTGGCAAGACCTGATCTACCAAAATGGTTCTCAAATGAACCAACAAATCAGCGTAAACGGTGGCACCGAAAAAACACAGGTAAGTTTGTCTCTCAGCTATTTCAAAGAGAATGGATTGGTTGAAGGAACTGACTTCGGCAGATATACTGCCCGTGTGAATGTCGACCATCAGATCAACAAAATATTCAAGGTGGGCATGTCTAATCTTTATTCTCATTCAACACAGAACTGGGGATCAGGAGCTACCATTTCCGAAGCGGTAAACCAAACTCCACTTGGAATGCCTTACGATGATGAAGGGAATCTCATCTTCCTTCCTATTTCGGATGGTATCCGTACCAATCCTTTGAATGAATTGGTACCTGGTAAATACATAGATGAAAGAACAATCAACAGACTATTCTCATCTGTCTATGCTGAAGTACAAATTTTAGATGGACTGAAATACAAGTTCCTGATTGGTCAGGATTACCAGGCTTGGGAGAGAGGCCGTTTCGAAGGTCAATTCACTCAGGCCCGTAAAAACGGTACCCCTTCTGCGGGACTTTTCAACCAACAAAGCTTTGGTTACACACAGGAAAACCTGTTGACTTACAATAAATCATTCGGAGATCACAGCCTTGGTTTGACAGCGCTACAAAGTTCTGCACAACAAGATTCAACAAGATCGGGTTTGATTGCGATCAACTTGCCATACGAAACAGCGGAATGGTACAACCTCGGTCTGGGGACTATCTCCGACTATGGCTCACGTCTTGAGAGTTACAGACTACTGTCTTACATGGGAAGAGTGAACTACTCGTTCAAAGGCAAATACCTTTTCCAGGCAAGTATGCGTTGGGATGGTTCTTCTCGTTTGGCTGAAGGCAACAAGTGGAATGCTTTCCCTGGTATATCAGTAGGATGGAGAATGAAAGATGAGGCGTTCCTTTCTGGAGTTAACCTTATCAGTGATTTGAAGCTAAGGGCTTCCTACGGAAAGGTTGGAAACACGGCTGTATCACCTTACCAGACTCAGGGTGCACTTAACCAGTCGGTATATAGCTGGAACGAGGCCGATGCAAGAGGATTTGCACTTGGCGGCATTCCTAACCCGGACTTAAGCTGGGAATATTCAGCAACTACCGACGTCGGTTTCGATTTTGGATTGTTCAACAACAGGTTGACCGGTACATTTGATTACTACCATACTTCAACCGGTGTTTCACTACTTCTGAGAAGAGCACTACCTCCTACCTCTGGTTACACGTCTATTCTACAGAACATTGGCGGAACGGAAACCAACGGGTATGAAATCACTTTGGGAGCTACCATCCTTGACATGTCGAATGGACTGAAGTGGAATGCTGATTTCAACATGGGCCACTACTCGGAGAAAATTATTGACCTGGCCCAGAGAGACGCAGATGGTAACAAGATAGACGACGTAGGTAGTGGTTGGTTCATCGGACAACCTATTCGTACATTCTACGACTATGAGAAAATAGGCATCTGGCAGGTGTCTGAAAAAGATGAAGCTGCTGCGTTCATGGGTGCAGTGCCCGGAGAGATCAAGATAAAAGACCAGGATGGTGATGGTGAGTTCACACCAGCTGATCGTAAGATATTGGGCAACGACGTGCCTGCTGCCTATGGTGGGTTAACCAACACGGTAAGTTTCAAAGGTTTTGACTTATCATTCTTTTTCTACTATCGCCTTGGCTTTATGATCAACTGTCAGTTTTGCCAGGGTCAGGCAAGTATGCAGGCTCGATACAACAACCTGAAAGTTGATTATTGGACCATTGACAACCCTACCAATGACTACCCAAGACCTAACAAAAATCAGGAAGGTATTACCAACGGTAGCACACTTAGGTACAGAGAAGGCGGCTATGTGAAGCTTAGAAACATCACATTAGGCTACAGATTGCCTTCAAGTGTGCTTGAAAAGTTGAGGTTTACGAATGTGAGAATTTATGCGACCGCTCAGAACCCGCTCGTTTGGTCTAAGTTCAAGCTATTTGACCCGGAAAGAGCAGATAACCTCGGATCTGGTGACATGCCCTCCAATCAATTATTTTTGGGCGGACTTAGTGTAACATTTTAAGGGGAATCAAAACCGAGAAAATAATGAAGAATAATAAAAACATAAAATCGATAATACTGGCTCTGGCGCTGATAGCGTTCACTGCTCAGTCTTGTTCTGACTTCCTCGATGAAAAGCTGATTTCAGATGTTTCGGCAGGAAGTTACTACACTACAGCAGCCGGTTTGGAAGATGCGGTAGATGCCACTTACTCGTTCTTACGTGAAATCCACAGTAACGAGCGTGCCTACATGCTGACCATTTTTGGCACAGACACGCACACAAACGGTGCTGATGGGGGCTACAAATCCTTCAACTTCTACGACAATGGATTGAACCCTACCGTTAACATCCTTGATCAGCAATGGACTTTTCTTTATCAGGGGATCAACCAGGCCAATGCGGTATTGAACCGTTCGGAAGCAGTGAAAGACATGAGTGATGCATTAAAAACGCAGCGCCAGGCTGAGGCCCGTTTTCTAAGGGCGTACTACTATTTCTACCTGGTGCAAACCTGGGGTGACGTTTATCTTACCCTTGAAGAGACCATCGGCGCAGAAGTAGAAGCGGATCCTTCACCTCAGTCGGCTGTTTACGCAGATGGCATCATTCCTGATCTTGAGTTTGCCATTGCCAATTTACCAGATGCGCAAAGCGATTATGGACGTGCTACGAAGGGTGCTGCGCAGTTTTTGTTAGCTAAGGCATACCTCACACGAGGACAAAAGTCTTTTGGCTCGCCAGCGGACTTTGCAAGTGCCAACACTTTGTTTTCAAATGTGATCAATGACTATGGCTATGCGTTGGTTGATTCCCACGATGCCCTTTGGGATCAGGACAATCAGATCAATTCAGAAATCATTTGGGCGGTGCAATATGCTACAGACCTAATCCTGAATGGTGGCAATGGCGGCGTAGGTAACAGAGGCCATCTTTATTTCTTGATGGAGTATGACATCCGTGCAGGTATGATTCGTGACATTGAAGGTGGTCGTCCATTTAAGAGATTCAGACCTACTGACTATATGGGTACCGTTTGGGCAGAAAGCCGTGATATAGATGCAAGGTATGATCAAACATACAAGCACGCTTATATCAGCAACAACCCGAAAAGCATTCCTAAATGGGAACAGGTGCATGTAACCAACGGAGCTAAGAAGGCCGACGGATCAACCGTTACTGCCAGCGACATAGGAACAGACAGATTCACAGTTGGAGACACTGCGATGTATGTACCAGGGCCCGGTAAAGACGCTGAGTGGATGACTGGAAAGAAATTCCAGGTTCGCTACAATGTAATTACGCAGAATCCAGCTTTCGAAGGTGACCAGTATTTCTACACAGAGCGTCTATTCCCTACTTTGAAAAAGTTCATTGATCCCCGCAGACCTACTATTCAGTGGGAACGTGGCTCAAGAGACTGGTTTGTTATGAGACTGGCTGATGCCCATCTGCTTCGTGCTGAAGCTCGCTTCCTGACAGGAAATAGTGCCGGAGCTGCTGAAGATATCAACGTGGTAAGAACAAGAGCCGCTAAAGAAGGAATGGAGGCTGCTATGCAGATCACTGCAGCTGATGTTGACATGGACTTTATCCTTAAAGAGCGTGCCCTTGAGATGGACGGTGAGCAGTGTCGCTGGTTTGACCTGGCCAGAACAGGGAAGCTACTGGAGTATGTGAGGGCTTACAACCCGCTTGGCGCTGGAAATATTCAGGAATATCACACACTAAGACCTATTCCTCAATCGCAAATTGACAGAACTGTGGGCGGATACCCTCAGAACTGTGGTTATCCGGGATCAGATTGTAATTAAGCTTCAGTAATAATTAAATAGTAGTTTTTGATGGGCCGGGCATATTGCCTGGCCCTTCTTATTTTATTACAGGCAAGAGCAAGACTCAAATCAGCCTCCTGGCGACCGCCACCTGAGAGCTACTTTTTCCTTGTTGTGGACAAATAGAAGCGCCGGTGAATATCCTTTAGTCTTGCAAAGCCTTTAACTTTGACCTAATTTTAAAAGAGCAGGTAAATCAGTCAGCAACCGTTAAATTTTAGCTGACTATCTATCTAAATCATACTACCACTATGCTGTTTAAACTACAAATACATCTAAATTCCATTTTCGGAGCACTTCTACTCTTCTCGGTACTGACAGCCTGCGAAACTAAACCGGAGGTCATCTCGGCGCCTGAAGAGAAGAGGGAGGATCCTGTTTTTAAAAGGCTCCCCGGGGCCAGCAGCGGAGTGACTTTCCGCAACGACGTGGATGAGAACTACAACAACTACTTCGATAATTTTGCCTATGTGTACAATGGCGGTGGCGTTGGCATTGGAGACATCAACAACGACGGACTTTCCGATATATATTTTACAGGCAATGAAGTACCCAACAAGCTTTACCTCAATGAGGGCAACCTGAAATTCAAAGACATTTCTCAGTCAGCTGGAGTAGAAGGCAACGGCCGGTGGAACAATGGCGTGACCATGGTTGACATCAATGGCGATGGCTTGCTTGATATATACGTCTGCAAGGGTGGCTATCACGATAGCGAAGAAGAAAGAACCAACTTACTATATATCAATCAGGGAGACCTGACCTTCAAAGAACAGGCAAAAGACTTCGGACTCGACGAGTCTGGCTACTCCATACATGCATCATTTTTTGATATGGACAATGACAACGACCTGGATGTTTACCTGACCAATAGACCGGATTCCTTCGACCTGCCACTCACTGAAATGATCCGGCAAAAGAAGCTGTCCCCCTCCTTCAGCAGAGATAAGCTTTACAAAAACGAAAATGGCAAGTTCCGTGAAATCGGTGCCCAGGCAGGGATCAAAAACAATTTTGGCTATGCCCTCAGCGTAGTTACCGCCGACTTTAACGGAGATGGCTATGCCGACATTTTTGTTGCCAATGATTTTGCCGAAGGTGACTATATGTACATCAACCAGAAAAACGGCACTTTCAAAGAACAGATAAAAGAAACCACCAACCACATCTCGATGTACTCGATGGGTACTGACGTGGCAGACATCAACAACGATGGGCTGGAAGACATAATGGTTACCGAAATGCTACCTGAAGATTACAAGCGGTCAAAGGTATCGATGCCCTCCATGGATGTCGAAGGCTTTTACAATATTGTGAACGGAGGCATGCATAAGCAGTACATGCACAATGCGCTCCACCTAAATCAAGGGAATTCATTCTTCGGCGACATTTCGCAAATGGCCGGAGTGTCCAAGACAGAATGGAGCTGGTCGGTACTGATGTCTGATTTTGACAACGACGGATACAGAGATGTTTTTGTAGCGAATGGCTATCGCCGTGATGTGTTCGATGGGGATCTTGATAAGAAACTGCGGGATTTTGTTTTAAAAAATAAAAGCAAGTACACGTCGATGAACGACATGCTCAAAAATGGTTACAAGGATTTTATTGATGTGTATGACCCCATTAAGGTGAAAAACTACCTTTTCAGAAACACCGGCAACCTGCACTTCGAAAATGCCATAGAATCATGGGGCTTTGATGAAACCAGCTTCTCTAATGGTGCAGCTGTGGGAGACCTGGACAACGACGGAGACCTGGAACTTGTTATCAATAATCTTGATGACGAAGCTTTCATCTATGAAAACACCTCGTCAGATCGAAACAACTACTTAAAAGTAAAACTACAGGGCCCTGCCACCAATGCACATGGCATGGGAGCTAAAGTCACTATATACTACGACGACAAAATTCAGTTTTTCGAGAACAAAACCGTCCGGGGCTATCTTTCTTCAAATGACCCAATTGTCCATTTCGGGCTGGGTCAAGTTGGCAGCATCGACAGCCTTAAAGTGGCATGGCCCGATGGCATGCAGAATACTATGTCTATTGCCGGCGTCAATCAAACTGTAGTTGTACCCTACGAAAAAGCATTGAAGCCAAAGACACTACCCACTTCAAAAGAGCTATTGTTTCAAGCCTCACCGGGAGTACTGGCGGGAGCTTTTGTGCACAAGGAAAACGAAGTGAATGAGTACAAAGACCAGACGTTGCTACCACATAATTTTTCGAAGAGCGGTCCTTTCATATCGACCGGGGACGTCAATGGAGATGGAGAAGACGATTTGTTCATTGGCGGTGCTTCTGGCCAGGCCGGGCAACTTTATGTACAGTCAAAAGGCAAGCTGGTTAAAAAATCTACAGCCGCCTTTGCAGTAGATAAAAGCTATGAAGACATGGGATCCACAATGTTCGATGCTGACGGTGATGGAGACCTTGATCTCTATGTTGTAAGCGGAGGAAGCGAATTCCCTGACAAAGCCGAGCAATACAAGGACAGACTTTATTTGAATGATGGGAAAGGCAACTTTGCCAAGTCAGCAACCATCAACACGCAAAGCAGCGGATCCTGCGTCGTTCCCTACGATATTGATGGCGATGGCGACCTCGATCTTTTCCGTGGTGGGCACGTTATCACCGGGGCCTACCCCTACTCTCCCAGAAGCTATGTGCTGATCAATGAGTCCGGGCAATTTATCGATCAAACCAAGGCAATCGCACCGGATCTTACCGATGTGGGCATGGTAACCTCTGCCATCTGGGCCGACTTGAATGGCGACAAAACAGCCGAACTAGTGGTTGTTGGCGAATGGATGCCTGTCATGGTGTTTGCGAATGTCAACGGGAAGCTAAAAGACGCCACTGTGATCTATGGACTTGATAAAACAGAAGGCTGGTGGAACAAAGTGGTGGCCGACGATATCGACGGCGATGGTGATCAGGATTTGATTGTTGGCAACCTTGGCGAAAACTACAAGTTCAAAACGAACGAAGAAAAGCCATTTCAGGTATTTGCTAAAGACTTTGACAACAACGGCACCAACGATATTTTCCTCGCTCGTTACTACAACGACTCTGTTCTGGTGCCTGTTAGGGGTATCGAATGTAGCTCGGGCCAGGTGCCATCCATTCGACAAAAGTTCCCCAGTTACCTCTCCTTCGCTAGCTCGGATCTTCAATCAATCCTCGGGCCGGGAATGAACTCAGCCTTGAACAAAAAAGTCTATACTTTTTCAAACGCCATTCTGGTTAACAATGAGGCTAAGTTTGAAAGTAAAAAACTGCCTACTGAAGCGCAGCTTTCGGCGGTTAACGGCATACTGGTGGAAGACTTTGATGGCGATGGCATCAAAGACCTTCTCGTGGCAGGCAATAAGTTCGACACCGAAGTAGAAACCACTCCTAATGACGCCTCGCCTGGCGTATTCATGAAAGGGCTTGGCAACTTCGAATTCAAAGCAGAGGGGAGCCTTCAAAGTGGCTTTTTTGTGCCCTACAATGTAAAAGATGTGCAAATGATCAAGTTTGGGGCGAACTGGCTGGTGCTGGTTTCATCCAATAATGACATTCTAAGGGTTTTTTCGACCTCCCGGACCACCTCTGATGAAAAAGTAGCGCTCAATAAATAGTTGGATATGCGTGTAGAGAGAAAAGGATGGGCCTGGGTTGTTCTCGCAGTCTTGGTTTGTGCAGGATGCAGTTCGCCGGCGACAGAAAACACCGAATCGCTCAATCGCCTGGCCAAAGCGAGCAGCCCCTACCTGCGTGAGCACGCCGACAACCCCGTGGACTGGTACGAATGGGGAGATGAGGCCCTGGCAAAAGCGACAAGTGAGGGCAAGCCACTGATCATAAGCATTGGCTATGCCTCCTGCCACTGGTGCCATGTGATGGAGGAAGAGTCATTTATGGACACCTCGGTGGCTCGCATCATGAATGAGAATTTTGTGGCAATCAAAATCGACAGGGAAGAGCGGCCCGACGTCGATCAGGTGTACATCGAAGCTGCTCAGCTTATCTCTGGCCGTGCTGGTTGGCCATTGAATGCCTTTACGCTACCAGATGGTAAACCATTTTATGCGGGCACCTATTTCCCGAAAGACCAATGGATCAACCTATTGAACCAAATCATCGAGGCATACAAGGGCGATAGGGTGAATGTGGAAAAACAGGCATCCGCCGTCACTGAAGGGATTCTTGCAAACAACATGATTGTGTCGGCGGAATCTGAAACAAATTCCGGGCTACTTGAAACCTATCATGGCATATTCGCTAGCTGGGAGCCAGAGCTAGATTACTCGTCTGGCGGGCTGGCAGGTGCCCCCAAGTTTCCAATGCCAGCGGTTTGGAAATTCTTGCTTCAGGAGCACCAGCAAAATAATAACGAGCGTGCCCTGAAAGTGGTCAGCACTACCCTTGATGCTATGGCTGCTGGCGGGATTTATGATCACCTGGCGGGAGGGTTTGCCAGGTACTCGACTGATGCGGAGTGGAGAGTACCTCACTTTGAAAAAATGCTGTACGACAATGGCCAACTTGTCAGCCTCTATGCCCATGCCTATCAGGCGACGAAAAATGAGACTTACGCTCAAGTAGTAGAAGAAACGCTCTCCTTCGTAAGTGAAGAATTGACCTCGCCTCAATCTGGCTTCTATTCATCGCTGAATGCAGACAGCGAAGGTGAAGAAGGCACATTTTATGTCTGGACAAAAGCTGGGATAGAAGCAACCCTTGACACAGAGTCGGCTGAGCTTTTCTGCGACTATTTCGGTGTTACCGAAGAGGGCAATTGGGAGCACGGGAAAAACGTCTTATACAAACAAACGCAGCTCGAAGAATTGGCCGCAAAACATGCAGTGACCGCAGATGCGGCAATATTGGCACTTGAGAAATCGAGAAAAAAGCTTTTGGAAGCCAGAAACAAGCGCATCCGCCCATCGCTGGATGACAAGATACTCACCTCCTGGAACGCCCTGATGCTGTCGGGCTATTTAGATGCCTATTGGGCGCTGGGTAAACCAGAATATCTGGATGTCGCACTTAAGAATGCTGAATTTTTGAAGAAAAACATGATAAAAAGCGACGGCGGACTGTGGCGAAGCTATACAAATGGCGGGCCGTCAATCGAGGCCTTTCTCGATGACTACGCTTTCCTGTCGCTAGCATTCATACAGCTTTATCAGGCTACATTTGATATTCGCTGGCTTGAGCAGGCCCGCAGCTTTGTCGACTATACCGTCACACACTTTCACGATACATCAACTGGCTTTTTTTATTACACTTCCAACACGTCGGAGCAGTTGGTGGCAAGGAAATTCGAAATCGCCGATCAGGTAATCCCCTCCTCCAATGCGGCAATGGCAGAAGTGCTTTTCAAGCTCGGGCATTACTATGAGTCTGCCACTTATCTGGACATGAGCGTAAAAATGGTAGGCTCACTATCAAAAGACTTCACCCAAAGTGGCCCTTACTTCGCCAAATGGGCGAGCCTGATGGGCTTGCTGGTGAACGAACCGTTTGAAGTGGCAGTAATGGGGCCAGATGCACTGGAAAAAAGCCAACTTTTGATGAGGGAGTATCACCCAGGAATGCTGCTAATGGGAGGGAACAGTGAAAACCTTCCTCTGCTTGAAAATAAGCTCATTGAAGGCGAAACCATCATTTATGTTTGCCAAAACAAAGTATGCAAGCTTCCAGTAAAAAGTGTAGAATTGGCTCTGAAGCAGCTTAGCAACAATTAGGGCTTTCATTTTAGAGTTAGCTTCGCCCAGCTTTGCCATCTTTTTTGAGACATGCCTGATGTTTTTGGTGTTTTACTCATGTAAAACCGGCTAATAAAAGTTCCTTTTCTTCTAACTTTGAGCCTAACAAATCCCAAAGGCCTTTAAACCATTTGAGTCTATGTGGGTCTTATCAACTATTATGAGTTCGCTAACTTTAAACAGAAACCTTAACTAATGAGGATTGTACTAAATAGAACCTTTGCCTTGAAAGCAAATATTTTCCTGGCAGCATTCATTTTTCTCTTTTCAGGATGCAACAAAGATGTAGCCGAACCCCTGACTGCCCAAGATGTTTTGGACAGCACACTTAAAAATGTAGATCAGACTCAGCTGGAAACAGATACAAAGATCATTGACGATTCGCTGGCGGTTTGGGGCCTCAAAGATATTGTTTTGACAGAACCAAATGGCGTTCGTTACAAAATTGACGCATTGGGCAATGGGGAAAAGCCCATATTGGAAAGCGTTGTGTGGATTAAATACTCAGGCAAGCTGCTTAGCACAGGCGAGGAATTTGACGCCGGCGATAAACTGGAAACCTATCTTTACAGACTCATAGCCGGCTTCCAAACAACACTACCCCTTATTCCAAACGGGTCTACCATCACATTATATATTCCTTCAGGACTTGGCTATGGGGCAAATGATGTTCTTGACAATTCCGGCAAGGTGGCCATCCCTAAGAACTCCAATCTCATTTTTGATATTGAGTTGTTTGGGGTCTTTTAGGGACAGCCTTTTCTCATAGAGATGTCAATCGCTGCCTCCTGAGCTTTATATCTTTTTCGGAATGGCGTACGGCGCCCGGTACTCTCTTTTCGTCATGGCATTGGCCTCATCGTCACCCGGAAATGTTTCCGTTTTTGGGTCGAAGGTTAAAACACGACCCGTATGATAGGCAATATTCCCCAGGTGAGCCAGGCCTGACGACAAGTGGGCCGTCTCAACGGGCGCATTGCACATGGCTGGGTTTTTGGCCAGCACTGCATCGACAAAGTTTTGATAGTGGCTGCCCCCCTCTTTTCTTGTTGGCCCAGGCGTTTTATCCCTTCCCAAAAAGGTTTGGTACTCGTTGTAGCCATTCACCACCATGTACCCCTCACTACCGTAAAAGATGTTTCCAATACCGACCCCATCTTCCTTGTTGGTCATCCATGGGCGAACCTCGAACTGAATCATCTTCTTTTGATCCGGATAGTGGTAGGTAGAAGTCAACACTTCAGGGGTTTCTTTGTAATCATCCCACAGGAACTTCCCTCCCATTGAGGTGATCTTTGTTGGCAGTCCAACGTCCAGGCCCCACATGCACAGGTCGGTTTCGTGAATCCCCTGGTTTCCTACGTCGCCGTTGCCATAGTTCCAGCTCCAGTGCCAGTTGTAGTGCACGTAGTTTCTGGAAAAGTCCCGCATCTCAGCAGGCCCTGTCCAAAGATCATAATCCAGTCCTGCTGGTACAGGTTCCGTTCCTTTGTTGCCAATATCGGGTCTCCACTTGAACACAAGCCCCCTGGCCATATAAACATTACCTATAAGTCCGTCACGCAGGTGCTGAATAGCCTCCTGTATGGCCACTGAACTCCTCAATTGCACGCCATGCTGAACCACACGATTGTACTTTTTGGCAGCTTCAATCAATTTCTTACCCTCGTAAAGGTTATGAGTTCCTGGCTTTTCCACGTAAACATCCTTACCTGCCTGCATGGCCCAAATGGCGGCCAGCGTGTGCCAGTGATTTGGCGTGGCAATGCTCACTGCGTCAATGTTCTTGTCATTAAACACCTTTCTCAGGTCCTGCTCCATTTTCACCTTAGCGCCGTATGTTGCTTCAAATTCTCCTGCCCTGGTGGTCAGGATATTTTTATCAGGGTCACACAGTGTCGCCACCTGAGCGTTTTCAAGGCCCTGAAATCCCTTGATGTGATCTTTCCCCCGGCCATTTACTCCAAGTACAGCCACCTGCACCTTGTCGTTGGCTCCAAAGGCACTTGATGGGATAATGGTTGGAAAACTCAGCACAATGGCAGCTCCCGTAGTGTTTTTAATAAATTTTCTTCGGGTGAATGGTTCTGGCTTTTTCATGATAGTAAAGTAGGTTTTTATAATATTGTGAACCGCTTTTTATTCGCTATGTAACAGCGATATGAAAAGCTTAGAATGGTATGAACGAATTGAGAATGCCCGGTAAAAAAAAGCACTTTATTACTCTAAGACGGATTTTTCTTTTACCACCCTTAGTTTACTCCTGGGCACCAGAAAAAAGCGGGAGACATGTAAGGATTGACCATGAAAATTTCGTCATAACTATGACAATTTGTAAACTCATCCAAAATCAAAATATAAATTACATCATTAATGGATCTACTAGGTAAAATTGCAAAAACAGGTGCTGTGTTATTCCTGTTTACACTGATCGCCCATGTTGGGTATGCGCAAATGAAGGGTGTGAAGTTTGTAACTGACGAAAAGAACAAAAAGGTAGATGTGATGATAGATGGAAAACTCTTCACATCTTATATCTATCCCGAAGACCTGGATAAACCAGTTCTATATCCCATATATACCGCAAACGGCACAGTGATTACCAGAGGCTTCCCCAGAGATCCCAGAGGAGGAGAGCGGGTAGACCACCCTCATCACGTAGGCCTTTGGTTCAATTATGGAGATGTAAACAATCTTGACTTTTGGAACAACTCGTATGCCATTCCTGCTGATCAAAAGAAGGATTATGGCAGCATCCGCCATCAAAAAGTGATAAAAGCAGAAGGCGGCAAAACCAAAGGCACATTGGTGGTGCAATCGAATTGGGTAGACAGCTCAGGCAAGGTGCTCATGGTTGAAGAAACAACTTTCACCTTTTCAGGAACAGACGACCTGCGCACTATCGATCGCACAACGAAGCTCACAGCCCAGAAAGACAAGGTGGTTTTTGAGGAGTCGAAGGAAGGCATGATGGGCATCAGATTAGATCGTGCATTTGAAGAGCCCAGCAACAAGCCGGAAGTATTTACTGACGCCGCCGGCAATCCAACAACCGTAGCCGCCCTTAACAACGAAGGTGTAAACGGTGTGTACAGAAACAGCGGTGGACTTGAAAAAGGTGATGTATGGGGCAAGCGTGCCGACTGGGTCAGCCTTTCTGCAACTAAAGGAAGCGAAGATATTACCATTGCCATGGTAGACAACAAGAAAAACATGGGCTATCCGGCACACTGGCATGCTCGTGGTTACGGGTTGTTTGCTGTCAACAATCTTGCATCCAAATCATATGTTCCCACCGATCCGGAGTTCACTACCACGCTGAACCCTGGAGAATCTATCGTTTTCAACCACATGGTGCTACTCAGCTCCGGTAAGTTTTTGAGTGACGAAGAAATGAACAAACAGTTCAAAGAGTTTAACAAGTAGGCAATTCATGAATCAATCCCCCAACCAACTATTTTCGGTAGAAGGCAAAACAATTGTAATCACCGGTGGCACCGGCATATTGGGCTCTGTGATGGCGAAAAATATGGCCGCTGCAGGTGCTCATGTGGTCGTTCTCGGCAGAAGAGAAGATGCAGGCAAAAGCCTTGTCAATGACATTGAAAAAACCGGCGGTAAAGCCAGCTTTTTCAAGACCGATGTACTGGACAAAGACAACCTGTTAGATGTAAAAAAAGGTATTCTGAAGGCGACCGGGCAAATCGACATTTTGGTCAATGCAGCTGGCGGCAACATGCCGGGAGCTACTATCTCTCCCGACAAAACATTCTTCGACCTTGATACCAAGGCTTTTCAGCAGGTAGTTGATTTGAATCTGCTGGGCACGGTACTACCTTCCCAAATATTTGGCGAGGTAATGGCCGCCAACAAAAAGGGCATTATCATCAACATTTCGTCGATGTCGGCTTTCCGGCCCATCACCAGGGTGGTGGGCTATTCAGCTGCAAAAGCTGCTATTGACAATTTCACGCAGTGGCTTGCGGTAGAAATGGCCAAAAAAGTGGGCGAAGGCATACGTGTAAATGCCATTGCTCCCGGCTTTTTCCTCACCGAACAAAATAGGACGTTGTTAACTAACCCTGATGGTACACTAACAGCCCGGGGAAATGCTGTGATCAACCAAACACCATTTGGACGATTTGGCGACGCCGAAGAGCTCATTGGCACGCTACTTTGGCTGTGCTCCGATGCCTCCAAATTTGTTACCGGGGTGGTGGTACCAGTTGACGGCGGATTTAATGCCTATTGTGGAGTTTAGTTAGCAATTGCCTCAATATTTTAATCACATGCCTATAGGATGCATGCAACCAACAAGACTTCTTACGATTAACACCTAAACATGAACCCAACCTTTTTAACCGAGGACTTCCTTTTACAATCGGAAGAAGCAAAACAACTATATAACAAGCATGCTAAAAATGCTTCCATCGTAGACTACCACAATCACCTTTCGCCAAAAGATATTGCTGAGAACCGTCAGTTTTCAGATCTTACTGAAATCTGGTTGGAGGGCGACCACTACAAATGGAGGGCAATGCGAATCAATGGCGTTGATGAGCGCTACTGCACCGGCAATGCCTCGCCTGAAGAGAAGTTTGTGAAGTGGGCGGAGACAGTGCCAAAAACCATGCGCAATCCGCTTTACCACTGGACTCACCTGGAGCTTCAAAGGTATTTTGGTGTGACAGAACTTCTCAACGGTAAAAGTGCCCGGAAGATCTATGAAGATTGTTCCAACATGCTGCAAAGGGAAGATTTCAGGGTGCAGGGCTTGCTGGCAAAAATGAAAGCAGAGGTAGTTTGCACAACGGACGATCCCTGCGACGACCTGCACTACCATGAGGCAATGCAGTCTTCAAAAACGCTCAAAATGCTGCCAGCCTTCCGGCCGGACAAAGCATATACATTTGCTGGCTCCGCATCGTATGCTGCCTATGTGCAAAAATTAGCAGAAGCCTCTTCTGTCAGCATCAGCTCTCTTCAGGGCCTATTCACAGCCCTTGAAAACAGAGTAAATTACTTTCATGACCACGGCTGCCGTGCGGCAGATCACGGGCTGGAGACGCTCCCTTTTAGCAACATTACCGAAAAAGAAGCTGAGAAGCTTTTTGTTCAGGCTTTGGAAGGGCACCCGCTTACTACTGCTGAAGCAATTGGTCTCCGCTTTATTATCCTAAGCCACCTCAGCACACTTTACCACAGCAAAGGCTGGGTACAGCAATTTCACCTTGGAGCCTTAAGAAATAACAACGACAGGATGCTACGGGAGCTTGGCCCCGACACTGGCTTTGATTCCATTGGCGACTTCCCACAGGCTCAAACCATGGCCAGGTACTTCAATCACCTTGATAGCTCAAACCAGCTAGCTAAAACCATCCTCTACAACCTCAATCCGGCCGATAACGAGCTATTCGCCACCATGACTGGCAATTTCAACGACGGAACAACTGCCGGGAAAATGCAATGGGGAAGCGGCTGGTGGTACCTCGACCAGAAAGATGGCATGGAGAAGCAAATGAACACACTGTCTAACATGGGCCTTCTCTCTGTTTTTGTGGGGATGGTTACCGATTCCAGAAGCTTTCTGTCCTTTCCCAGGCACGAATACTTCAGAAGAATACTTTGCAACCTTATCGGCGAAGATGTGAAAAACGGTGAGCTTCCAAATGATATGGAGCTGCTCGGTCAAATGGTAGAGGATGTTTGCTACAACAACGCTAAAACCTATTTTGGTTTTTGATTCGTAGCAACATTGCAACGAATCCAACGCATTTTCGAAATTAGCCAACGCACATGCCAGCCGACTCTTCTCATTCGCTCAAATCAAGCGTAATAAAGAACTATCGCTGGTATGTTTGTGCCTTATTGTTCTACGCCACCACCCTCCGGTATGTGGACCGACAAGTCATAGGCATACTTAAGCCTACGCTGGAGCAGTACTTTGGCTGGAGTGAAATCGACTACAGCCATGTGGTGATGGCTTTCACAGCCTCTTATGCTTTGGGATTACTCAGCTTTGGCGGACTCATCGACAGAATCGGAACCAAATTGGGCTACTCCCTTTCGTTGATCATTTGGAGCCTTGCTTCCATGGCACATGCAATAACCACGAGAACTATTGGCTTTGCCTCAGTAAGAGCCGTTCTGGGCCTCAGTGAGGCTATGAATTTACCCACAGCCATCAAAACGGTAGCGGAATGGTTCCCCAAGAAAGAGCGGGCGTTGGCTACTGGTATTTTCATTAGCGGCACCAACGTTGGAGCTATTGTGGCGCCCATCCTCGTACCCATTATCGTCTCCCTATGGGGCTGGGAAGAAGCCTTTATACTTACCGGAGCCATGGGGTTTGTATGGCTCGTCTTGTGGTGGAGATTCTACGACATCCCGGTATCGCAAAAAAGACTAAGCAAGGAGGAATACGACTACATCCACAGCGATGATGAAGAAAAAGATGAAAGTACCGCAAGGGTTTCGTGGCTCAAACTGCTTTCCTTCCGTCAAACCTGGGCATTTATTGTCGGCAAATTCCTTTCAGACCCCATTTGGTGGTTCTTCTTGTTTTGGCTTCCCTCCTACTTTGTCAATGCCTTTCAGGTCGACTTCACCAAGCCAAGTCTGCTGCTGGCGATTATTTACACAGCCACCACCCTGGGTAGCATCGGGGGTGGCTACCTGTCGAGCTGGCTAATCAAAAAGGGTTGGCCCATCTTCAAAGCCAGAAGAGTGTCCATGCTTGTCTTTGCCCTTTGCGTCGTCCCGATTATGTTGGCGCAGTTCTTAAGTAATTTATGGATCGCCGTCGCATTAGTCAGCCTGGCGGCGGCATCGCATCAGGGTTGGAGCGCCAACATTCTCACAACCATAGGAGATGAATTCCCAAAAAAGGTCATCAGCAGCCTGATTGGTATTGGCACATTAGCGGGCGCCCTTGGTGGTGTGCTGTTTCCAATTGTTGTGGGGCGGTTGCTAGACTACTACAAAGCGCTTGGAGACATTAATGCCGGCTACAGCGTGCTTTTCATCATTTGTGGGTGCGCTTATGTGGTAGCGCTCATACTGATGCACCTCATTTCCCCCAGACCTGCTACGATAAAGATCTAGCCGCTACCCCTGAATCAACGGTTTTATTCTCGTACCAATCAGGTCATAAGCCTGCATGGTTTTTTCATGAGGAAGGTTGGCATTGTCCATTTGGAAAGTCACCCGATCTATGCCTCCTAATGCCTCGCTGTGCCGTAAAATTTTCTCAGCCACTTCCTCGGGGCTTCCCAAAAGCAACGAACCCAGGGGTGCCCGTGCCATTTCAAATCGCTCTCTGGTCATTGGTGGCCACCCACGCTCTTTCCCCAGTCTCGTCATGTTGGCCGAAAAGCCCGGGAAGTAGTCTGCTATAGCTTCTTCTGTCGTGTTTGCCACATACCCCAGGGAGTGCAGCCCTACTTTCATTTTGTCTTCTGGATGGCCGGCTTCCAGCCAGGCCTTTCTATACAAATCAACCAGCGGGCGAAAACGATGCGTATCGCCGCCGATGATGGCCACCATGAGAGGCAATCCAAGCATACCAGCCCTGGCAAATGACTGCGGCGTGCCTCCCACTCCCAGCCAAATAGGCAATGGGGTTTGAACTGGTCTTGGGTAGATAGGTTGATCCACGAGCCTCGGCCGGAATTTACCTGACCAGTTGGCAATTTCATTGTCACGGATATGCAGCAGAAGCCCCAGCTTCTCAGCAAAAAGCTGATCATAGTCCTTCAGGTCGAAGCCAAAAAGAGGAAAGGCTTCGATGGAAGAGCCCCTGCCTACCACCATTTCCGCTCTGCCTTTGGAAATGAGGTCGAGCGTCGCATGGCTTTGGAGCACCCTCACCGGATCGGCAGCGCTTAGCACTGCTACGGCGCTTGTTAGCCTTATGGTTTTAGTACGAGCGGCCGCCGCCGCCAGAATGGTGACGGTAGAGGAATCGAGGAACTCCCTGCGATGATGTTCACCAATGCCAAACACATCCAACCCAGATTTATCCGCATGTTCAATGCGTTCAAGCAAATTGGCCATCGCCTGCATGCTGTCTGCCTCAACACCGGATTCACTATCCGACACAATCGAAGCAAAGCTGTCTATTCCTATTTCCATATGACAATTACTGTTTTTGACACAAAAACACTTCGGATGAACACAGACTCGTTAAAGTAAATTCCCGTCATTTAGAAGCGGGTCTCTTAAATGCAAAAAGCCGCTCTGGAGCGGCTTTCATACTGTGTGAATTTTGAGATACTTTTTACTCTACATAAGCCTTCACCGTCAGCGTCTGCGCTGAGGCTGTTGGGTCATTGGAGAAAATTGTAATGGTCTTCTGTTGTGTTCCCTTTCGTCCTTTGGGGTCGAAGGTAACTGACAGTTTACCGGTTTCGCCCGGCTTTAAATCCTCTTTGCTTACGGTAGAAACAGTGCAACCACAGTTGGTTCGGGTGTCTCTGATATTGAGTGGAGATTTGCCTGTATTGGTATAAACGAAGTCAAACGAAACGCTGGCGCTTTGCTGAATCCTTCCAAAATCATGAGTCACTTCCTGAAACGACAACCTCGCTGCTTTGGCTTTTTCGGCATCTGTCATCGGTGGAAAATACTCTTCTATCGTGGCCAGCACATAAAGAAGCTTCTCACCATTCTCTGACTCATCAGTAAAAAGCTTCACGTTATCGGAATTGTAGCCAAACCTGGCTTTTTCTTTTGCATCATAAGTAACCACCACCTTGCCTACCTTCTTAGGCTCCAAAATCAAAGGATCATACGACACCTTGATGTGAGCCGGCGCTTCTATGTTCTCTTTGAATGTGATGGCTGCGTCGCTGTCGTTATATACCTCAAATTCTTTCGTTATGGGCTTTTCAGTTGTAATCACACCGAAGTTCATCGACCGGTACTTGAACCGGGTGTTTCCCAATTTGCTCGGATAGTCATCGGCAGGTGTACGGGGCTTGGGCGTCACATTGCCCTTGATATACAAATAGCTGGTGGCACCGGCAGATGAGTTGCTGGTAACGGTTAGCGACTTTCGAAACGACCCCGGGCGGTTGGCAGGGTTGTACTGCGCTTTGACAAAACCTTTTTCTCCGGGTAATACAGGCTCCTGGCTCCAACCCGGAGTAGTACAGCCACACGAGGCTTTCACACTGGATATCACCAGAGGTGCATTGCCTTTGTTCACAAACTCAAAAGTGTGGGTAATGGGGCCTTCCTCTTCCTTTACATCTCCAAAATCATGTTCTGTTTCGGTAAACTCGGCAACAGCGCCACTTTGCGCTATCGCATTGCTCGCAGCAAAAAACAGCAAACTGCTCACCAAAAATGTAAATACCAGCCTTTTCATTGTCTCCATATTTTTCATCCTAAACTTGTTACGAAATAACGCAGTCGGCAGTTAACGATCAACACTTATCACTATTACTGACGCATCAACGTAAGATTTTTATTTACTTTGCCCAAAATTTGATCAATGGCAAGGATACTTACAGGCATACAGAGTTCAGGGAAACCACATTTAGGTAATTTGATGGGAGCCATCATTCCGGCCATTGAACTTTCAAGGCAGGAAAAGAACGATTCCCTCTTCTTTATCGCTGACCTGCATTCGTTAACCAGCATCAAGGATGCCGATGTAAGAAGAGAAAACACCAAAGCAGTTGCCGCTGCCTGGCTTGCCTGTGGGTTCGATACCGACAAAAATATATTCTATCGTCAGTCGAGGGTAACAGAGGTAACGGAGCTGGCCTGGCACCTGAGCTGCTTCACGCCATTTCCTATGTTGCAGAACGCCCATTCGTTCAAGGACAAATCGGACAGGCTGGCTGATGTCAATGCTGGGCTTTTCGTGTATCCTGTGCTGATGGCAGCTGATATCTTGCTCTATGATGCCAATGTGGTGCCGGTAGGAAAAGACCAGCTGCAGCACCTGGAAATGGCCAGAGACATCGCAGGGGCTTTCAACAGCCGCTATGGCGAGGTGTTTGTTATGCCGGAAGCCCGGATTGACCAGCAGCTTATGACAATACCGGGTATCGATGGTCAGAAAATGAGCAAGTCTTACGGCAACACAATCGATATTTTTGCCTCTGAAAAGGACCTCAAAAAACAGGTGATGTCTATCGTAACAGACGCTACTCCTCTGGAAGAGCCGAAGGATCCTGATACAAATAATGTATTCAGACTTTACAGCCTGCTGGCATCACCTTCCGATGTCGAAGCTATGCGGGGTAAATTCCTGGGAGGCAACTACGGCTACGGCCATGCCAAAAAAGAACTACTGGAACTAATACTTGCTCACTTCGCCAAAGAGCGAGCAACCTTTGACTACTTCATGACTCATGAGGATGAGTTGGAGGCCAAACTACAGGAAGGAGAGGCAAAAGCCAGAGTGATTGCCCGAAAGGTGTTAGATAGGGTGAGGGACACTCTTGGGTTCAGCTAACTACAGGACTGAAGGCTTCTTTTTTCAAAAAAAATTCCAACGTAACCAAAGTCACATACTTCGCCCGATTGCTGTCGGATATTTGTATCGTATTAGAACATAAACCTCTAATCATACGACTATCATGAAAGCAAATATGGGTTCAATCGACAAGGTGATCAGAATTGTTTTGGCACTGGTCATCGGCGCACTTTACTACTTTGGGCAGTTGTCCGGTATGGCCGCCACTATTTTATTGATACTTGCGGGCGTTTTTATTCTCACAAGCTTCATTGGAGTTTGTCCGCTTTATCTACCGTTTGGCATTAGTACAAAGAAAAAATAATCTTATTAAATAAACTTTATATCTAAAATGAGTAAGAACGCAACAGTAATAGACGTGCGTACTCCAGGAGAATTCATGGGTGGACACGTACGGGGATCAATCAACATTCCATTACAAGACATCACTTCAAAAGTTCAGGAGATCAAGAAAATGGCTCAGCCTATCATTCTTTGCTGCGCTAGTGGCAACAGAAGTGGCCAGGCAACTGGTTTCTTAAAAGCCCAGGGGATCGACTGCTCTAACGGCGGTTCGTGGCTTGAGGTAAATATGGAAATGGTCAACAGCTAATCATATGATTCAAACAATAAAAAACATGCTAGGCATGGGGCCATCTGTTGATTTAAAGCAGTTGGTGAAGGACGGTGCCATCATAGTGGACGTTCGCACAAAAGGGGAATATACTGGTGGCCATGTAAAGGGTGCTATCAACATCCCCCTTCAGGTGCTGGGAAATAACCTTGGAAAGTTGAAGAAAGAAAAGACCATTATAACCTGCTGCGCATCGGGCATGCGAAGCGGATCAGCTAAAAGCCTTCTTAAATCCAAAGGCTACACCGTGCACAATGGCGGTGGCTGGATGAGCCTTCAAAATAAATTAAGATAACTACCCAGTTAGACAAGTAAGCTTGCAGTTCGAGAAAGCAGTCGTTTAAACACTTCAGTCATACGCCTGCAAGCCTTGTTTTTCTCCAGACCTTATGACAAAGATCTACGAATTAGTGACCACGGGATGGCATTTTGCGAGGTGGCTCAGGCTTGGATTTGGAGTTTTCCTGGCAGCCCAGGCTATTCAGTTAAGCGATGTGTTGTCAGGCGTTCTGGCTGCGCTTTTCCTGTTTCAGGCTGTCACCAATACCGGGTGTTGTGGAGCCGGTGGCTGTGCAGTACCAACAACTTCAAAAAAAGAGAACTTACCTGACCAGGAAACGGTTTATGAGGAAGTGAAATAACATTATGAGCAAGCTATCATTTTCTGAATTGATAAAAAGTGAGCAACCAGTATTGGTTGACTTTACTGCCAGTTGGTGTGGGCCATGCAAAGCAATGGCTCCAGTGCTGGATGATGTGAAACGTAAATTGGGGGACAGGGCCAAAATCATCAAAATTGATGTGGACAAAAACCCAAAGG
The DNA here is from genome assembly GCF_040222385.1 of Imperialibacter sp. Lineage (GTDB taxonomy): Bacteria > Bacteroidota > Bacteroidia > Cytophagales > Cyclobacteriaceae > Imperialibacter. Next base: position 11,727 of record NZ_JAVKDF010000039.1, on the reverse strand, counting down.
CAGCGCAAAGCTACCGGGTAACGGGTGTTCCGACTTTTATTCTTTTTAAAGGCGGGCAAATCAAATGGCGGCAGTCAGGCGCAGTGCCTGGCTATCAGCTTGAGAAGCTCTTTCGGGAACATGCATAAGGTTTCCAGGTAAACAACACAATAAAGGGCGGTCTTTCAACCGCCCTTTTGTTTTTACTTCTGGTGAAAGGTGTCTGACACAAAAGACAACACCGTTGGCAAGGCTGTTCGCCAGTAGGTCCAGTTGTGGCCACCGTCTCTTATTCTGAACTCATGAGGCACCTCTTTCTTGCGCAGGGCTATATGAACCAGCGAATTGCCTTCGTATAGGAAGTCGTCGTCGCCACAGTCAATATACCACTTCACTGACTTCAGCTTTTCAGCCTCCATGCCGTCAATGATCTTATTCACACCAAACTTGTCGTAGTAATCTTCCAGCTGGGCTTGCGTAGGGTTTTCAGTGCCGCTTCGTTCCAGCCACCGGCGACCGTCCTCAGGAGTGAGGGGGCCTGTGCTGGCACTCAATGGACATGCCGAAGAGAATAACTCAGGGTGGTGCAGCGCATAAATAAACGTGCCCCCACCTCCCATGGACAGGCCAGCCACTGCTCTGTTGCGCTTGTCTGCCTTGATCCGATACGTTTTTTCCACATGAGGCATTAACTCCTGAAAAAAGAAGTCCTCGTAGTTCCACTTGCCATCGATAGTATTGAAGTAGCCCCTCACACCGGTGTCAGCATCGGGCATCACAATGATCATGGCTGTGGCCGTCCCATCCAGAATGGCCTTGTCGGCAATCCGCAGCACCTCACCAAACTGCACCCAGCCGGTTTGATCATCGCCAGCGCCATGCAATAAGTAAAGCACAGGGTAGCTGCGTTGCGACGTCTCATAGTCTGGTGGCAGATAGATAGCGAACTTGCGTTCGCTCTTCAGTATTTTACTTGTAACAGTAAGGTTGTCGAAAACTTTGCCGGTTTGGGCCAGCAGATTACCTGCAAAGCACACAAAGGCGGCAAGAATAAGGTGTTTTTTCATTATTAAGTAGGTTTACAAATGATCTGACAATAGTCGGGCACGTGTGTGCCTGGTCAGATAATGATAGCCATTTTCGGGCGAACGACCTACAGAAAATATACTACACCCTTCTCACAGAAGGAAACGGTTATTTTGATGTTTGAAAGAATGTAGATTAACCCTGGTTACTCCGCTTTCCAAACAACCTGCTGATTCTGTGCATCAACAATAAGTACCAGGCGTGTAGGAGCAGGAATAAGAACAATCCTTGTTTTTTTATCAGGAAAGTCATCCATATCCACCGGCACACCCTGATTGGTCAGCGTGGTGTAAGTAACCTTTCCGTCTGCCTCCTTCTTAATGTATTCATTTGCCAGATAGGCTATTGGCAGCAACACCTCACTGTCGGGGCAGAATTCATCATGCACATCTCTAAGCGCCTCCTCAATATAGTCGCCGTAATTCTCAACAAACTCATCTTCCTGGTCGTGAAGTAACTCCTCAAGGTCATCGTACTTTGGGTCGTCGTAGCTAAGTCCGCTTAAGGCAATCTTTGTTTCTACCAAGTCAATGAGAGCCTTGTCAAGTTTATTGATATCCATATTCGAAGCTTTCTTAAGAGATTATTCAATAGGTTTAAAGCGCACAAACTTTGGAATACTTACTTTAAGATTCAAGCAAGCCTTCAGATTTTTAGCATTGCCTTCATTTTTACTGAAGAAATCCGAAGACCCTTTTGTCTTGAAAACATATCTGCTAAATTCCCCTCTCAAAATAACTGAACATTTATGGAACAGCAAGCCCTGATAAAAGCGAAACAATGGCTATCGAGCAAAAACCTTGACGACGCAGCCAGAAAAGAAGTAGAGGCCATGGTCGCTTCTACCGACAAATCCCAGTTGATAGAATGCTTTTATAGAGACCTTGAGTTTGGCACAGGCGGCCTCAGGGGCATTATGGGCACTGGATCTAACAGGATCAATAAATACACCATAGGCATGGCCACCCAGGGGCTGGCCAACTACTTAAAAAAAACCTACCCCGGCAAGCAAGTAAAAGTGGCCATTGCTCACGACAGTCGTAACAACAGCCCATTCTTTGCTCAAACAACCGCCGATGTATTTTCAGCCAATGGCTTCAAAGTGTATTTTTTTGACGCACTTCGTCCCACTCCCGAGCTTTCCTTTGCCATCCGTCACCTTGGCTGCCAAAGTGGTGTAGTCATCACAGCTTCTCACAACCCTAAAGAATACAACGGTTACAAAGCCTACTGGAACGACGGCGCACAGATGATTGCACCGCACGACAAGAACACCATAACCGAAGTAGGTAATATCAAGAGCATCGACGACGTAAAGTTCGCACCAAACAACTCGCTTATTGAAAAGATAAGCAAAGAAGTAGACGAGCCTTACCTTGAGGCGATCAAAGCTGGAAGCCTTTCGCCTGATATCATCAAACGGCAAAAGGATCTGAAAATAGTCTTCTCGCCCATCCATGGCACGGGCATTACATTGGTACCCGAAATCCTGAAAAGAATGGGATTTGAAAACGTAACCATTGTAGACGAACAGGCCACGCCCGATGGCAACTTCCCCACGGTGGTGTATCCCAACCCAGAAGAAGCTGAGGCTATGAGCATTGCTTTGAAAAAAGCGAAAGCCATTGACGCTGACCTCGTAATGGCCACCGACCCCGATGCAGACAGAGTGGGCATAGCAGTGAAAAATGACAAAGGCGAATTTCAGCTCCTCAATGGCAACCAAACGGGAGCCCTGCTGGTATACTACCTGCTGGAGCAGTGGAAAAACAACGGCAAACTCGACGGCAAGCAGTTTGTGGTAAAAACCATCGTCACCACCGACCTCATTGCCAAAATCGCCGACGGCTACAAAGTAAAATGCTACGAAACACTCACCGGCTTTAAGTTCATTGCTGCTTTGATCAGAGAGCTCGAAGGCAAGGAAACCTTTATTGGTGGTGGCGAAGAAAGCTACGGCTACCTGATAGGCGATTCTGTGAGGGACAAAGACGCCATTGCCTCGTGTGCTTTCATTGCGGAAATGACTGCTTTTGCCAAAGATAAGGGAATGAGCCTGTTCCAGATGCTGAATGAGATGTACCTCAAATTTGGCTACTACAAAGAGCACCTCATCTCGCTCACAAAGAAGGGAATCAAAGGGCAGGAAGAGATCAAACAAATGATGGACGACCTGAGAGCCAATCCACCCAAAACGATCAACGGTAGTAAACTGCTCAAACTAGCAGACTACACATTGCTGGAGGAAAGGGACTTTGTGACAGGCAAAACTTCCAAATTGGATTATCCTAAGTCCGACGTGATGCAGTTTTTCACAGAGGATGGCAGCAAAATCTCCGCAAGGCCCTCAGGAACAGAGCCAAAAATAAAATTCTACTTTAGCGTAACCACACCGGTGAAAACTGCTGAAGAGCTCAAAAATGCCGAAGGCCTTCTGATGAAAAGAATTGATGGCATCATCGCTGATATGAAATTGAAATAGCAGATTTGCCGCTTTTTCTTGAAAGGCCCATGCACCCATGGGCCTTTCTTATGTACGCTTTTTGCATTTTTGAATATAATCCTGGACTATTCATCCCTGATTTCGTGCTGTATTATATAACTAAATCTAAAAATATTTATATTAGTATACCTTATTTGAACTATCGACCTCATTGACCGTGGAAATACTAATCAATATCGTTTTAGTTATTGTAGGATTCGTCCTCCTTATCAAGGGGGCAGACTTTCTGGTAAGCGGAGCCTCGTCCCTTGCCAAACGATTTCATGTTTCAGACATCGCAATTGGATTAACCATAGTTGCCATGGGCACCTCCGCCCCAGAGTTGGTGGTGAATATCATATCGGGAACGGAGGGCTACGATGGAGCGGTGTTTGGCAACATCATTGGGTCAAACATCTTCAACATGTTCCTGATTCTGGGAATTGCAGCTGTTATCTACCCCATCTCTGTTCAAAAGAGCTCCCTTTGGAAAGAAATCCCCTACTCCCTTCTCGCCACGCTAGTTTTCTTTGTTCTCGTCAACGATGTCCTCTTTTTTGGAGCAAAAGAAAACATCCTTAGCATAGTCGACTCCGTGATTCTGCTCGTCATGTTTTCCATGTTCCTGCTCTATATCTTCTTTAATCTCAAAAAAGGAGGAAGTTCGGAAGAGGAAGAAGATATTGTGGTCTTTACCAGTGTGAAGACGACACTCATGGTCATTGGCGGATTGGCCGGCCTTACTTTTGGAGGGAAGCTGATTGTTGACAATGCGGTGGCGATGGCCCGTTTTTTTGAAGTCAGCGAAAGGCTAATCGGTTTGACTATTCTCGCAGCGGGCACGTCCCTGCCCGAGTTAGCCACCACCGTGGTAGCTGCCCTGCATAAGAAGTCAGACCTGGCCATAGGCAACATCATAGGCTCCAACGTTTTCAATTTATTGCTGGTGCTAGGAACCTCGGGTCTTGTGAGCTCTGGATATAGCCCGTTGACTTTCGACACGGTGCTTAACACTGACCTTTATGTAATCATGGGCGGCACCATGATGCTCTTCGTTTTTATGTATACTTTCGGAAAATACAAGCTGGACAGGGCTGAGGGCTTCCTATATCTCCTTTGCTTCTTTTCGTACACCTACTACCTGTTTATCCGTTTATAATTAGCGTCGTTACAACTATTTCACCTGTTTTGGCATTCTTATAGAGAACCGTAATTTCGTGCTCTCAAAAAACCTGCAATGCGCCAATCGGGAAACCTGATTCTTACTCTTCTTTTTGCAGTTTTGTTCCATGGCAATAGCTATGCACAATCGAGCTCGGCCGATTCAGTGTTGGTAATTGGACAGGTACTGGAAGACGAGAGTTATACCGGCCTTCCTTTTGCTCACATAACGGTGAAGGAGCGAGCTACTACTACCGACTTTAAAGGTATTTTTAAGGTGCGGGTGGGCAAAAGTGACACGGTGAGTGTTTCGTACGTTGGCTACAAAACGCAGCAGCTGACTATTCCAAAGGGATTGAATTCGCCCGTTTTTGAAACCAAGCTGATGCTCCAAAAAGACACCATCATGATGGAGAATGCCAATATTACGGTGCTTCCCGCTTCCATCGAAAAGTTTAAGCAAGCCATTCTTTCCCTCGAACTCTCGGACCAGGAATACAAAAACGTGGAAAAGAACATGGCGGCACTTACGCAGCAGGTGCTCATTTATGACTACCGCAAATACAGCATGGATGCAGCCGAGAACCAACGGGCTGCCATGGCCGGCCCTCAGTCATTTAACTTTCTTAATGTTTTACGAAAGGTGAAGGATGCGTTGGTTGACCCAAATAAAAATAAAGACGAGCTCCCCACCCCTCCTCCTGTGTACTACGACTCACCCGTGCTCCCCGACACCAGTCCCCCCGACTCCCTGCTGATCCAAAAAGCCGATACCACGCAGCGGGTAATTAACAACTGACCTCCGACGCAACCCTTCATCACTATTTTGCATCTGCCATGTAACCATGGCAAAAGCAATGTTGTCAAATAGATGCAAAACAATTTAATGGTAAAGAAAGCTACCTTGCAATACAACCTACCGTCGCCTTTTCCGTTGATGTTATCAAACTCAAAATAGGACTACTATGCTAACCAACTACTTACTCATTGCTTTTCGCTCGCTGCGAAGAAGCAAATTTTTCTCTCTCATCAACATACTGGGGCTGGCCATTGGCATCTGCTCCTTCCTGCTGATCATCTTTTTTGTACAGGATGAACTCAGTTTCGACAAGCACCTGCCGCATGCAGAACGAATGTACCGGATGGACATGACTGGTCGGTTTGGCGGTAATGAATTCAATATCGCAGTCATTAGCGCTGCTCAGGGGCCGCAAATGAAGGAAGATTTCCCCGAAGTGGAGGACTATGTGAGGTTCAGAACCAGGGGCTACTTTCTGGTTAAATATGGTGAGGATGTGTACAAAGAAGAAAGTGTGGCATATGTTGACGCCAATGTATTCGATTTCTTCGGCGTCAACATGATATCAGGCGACCCAGCCACCGCACTGAAAGAACCGAAAACGCTGGTTATTACAGAAGCCCTTGCCAAAAAGCTTTTTGGAGATGATGAGGCCGTGGGTAAAGTGGTAAAGATATCGAACGATCAGGATTACAAAATCACTGGTGTGATGGCACCTTTGCCTCAAAACACTCATTTCCACTTTGATATTCTGGCGAGTATGGAAACACTTGATGAAGCCAAAAATGCGATATGGTTAAGTCAAAATTTTCAAACTTATTTCCGCCTGGCTGAAGGCGCTTCGGTGGAAAACCTGGAAACCAAGTTCCCTGAGATGGTAGAGAAATATATTGGGCCGGAACTGGAGCGCTTCATGGGCGCATCTATGGAAGACTTCGCAGAGGCTGGTAATAACATCGGCTACTACATGACGCCCGTTACCGACATCCACCTCCATTCTCAGGTCGATGCCCAATTAGGCCCTCCGGGCGACATCAAATATGTCTACATCTTTTCGGCGGTTGCCGCTTTCATTCTGATCATTGCTTGCGTCAATTTTATGAACCTCGCTACAGCCCGCTCTGCCAACAGAGCCAAGGAAGTGGGAGTCAGAAAAGTAATGGGCGCCTACAGACATAACCTGGTCAGTCAGTTTCTTTTGGAGTCCTTAATTATCACCGCTATTTCCTTTGTAGTGGCTATTGGACTGCTGGCAGTTGCCTTGCCCTACTTCAATGAGCTTACCGGGAAAGTGTTCAGCCTAGGCATTCTTGCCACACCCACGTTGGCAGTCTCGTTGGTGGCAATCCTGATAGTTGTTGGTCTTTTAGCCGGCAGCTATCCGGCATTCTTTCTCAGCGCCTTTCAGCCAGCCAGTGTCCTGAAGGGAAAGCTAAATATTGGCATGAAGAGCGGCTCACTTAGAAGTGTATTGGTGGTGCTACAATTCTCTATTTCTATCTTTCTGGTGGTTGGTACACTTATCGTTTTCGATCAGCTCGACTATATTCAAACAAAAAAACTGGGCTACGATCGTGAGCAGTTGATCGTGCTACAAAACACGTACGTACTGGACAAGTCAATCGAATCATTCAAAAATGAGGTTGTAGCCAACGACTACTTCCAGAGTGGTTCTATTAGCGGCTTTTTACCAATCAGGTCAAACAACAACAATAGTGCGATGTTCCCGGGAAGAAACCCAAAGAGCAACAGCACTACATCCCTTGCTATGTTTTATGTAGACTACGACTATATCCCAACCCTGGGCATGGAGTTGATAGAAGGGCGTAACTTCTCAAAGGACTTTGGCACAGATTCTACAAGTATCATCATCAACGAAGCGACTGCCAAACAATTTGGAATAGCCGACGATCCCATTGGACAGGAGTTGGGCACCTTCGACGGCGAAGGCAGTAGCCCGGAAAATCCAACAATCGCAGTGTTTAAAGTCATAGGGGTTGTCAAAGACTTTCATTTTGAGTCGTTGAAAACAGACATAAGGCCTGCTGTCATCTTCCTGGGCGAAAGCACCAGTAGAATTACTTTCAAGCTGAATACCATTGAATATGCAGAGGCCATTAGCTTCCTTCACAGTAAATGGGATGAGTTTGCCCCGGGCCAGCCATTTGAATACGCCTTTTACGATGAGGAATTCAATGCTGAATACAAGGCAGAAGAAAAAATCGGGGAGATATTCGGGATTTTTGCAGGACTGGCCATCTTCATTGCCTGCCTCGGATTGTTTGGTCTTGCGGCCTTTACCGCCGAACAACGCACCAAAGAAGTGGGCATCAGAAAAGTGCTGGGCGCATCCATTAGCTCCATTATTTTACTGCTCAGCAAGGAATTCATGAAGCTGGTGCTGATTGCCTTCGTGGTCACTGTGCCCCTGGCCTGGTTTGCCATGGACGCCTGGCTACAGGACTTCGCCTACCGCACTACTATTGGCGTGGGTGTATTTGCCCTTGCCGGCGGCCTGTCTTTCGTTATCGCCTGGCTAACGATGAGCGTCCATTCTTACAAAGCAGCTGCAATGAATCCCTCAAGTTCTTTGAGAACGGAATAGAGAGATAACTTACAGGAACTTTGTTGACGAACACCCTGATTGGTTGAGTGCCAGTCAGGGTGTTTTTGTTTCAAAGCCTCTAAATCAGTAAATTAGTTTCTCTTCTCTACTTGTACAGTTAGTTATTCGATTACCGCATCATTTTTAAACTAATGACAAGAGAATCATTTTTGAAGACAAGCCTGTTAACAGCAGCCGGCCTCTATCTCACTCCTGGCCTCGTTTCCGCTTTGGGTAACCAGATGTTAATGAAAACAATTCCATCAACCGGAGAACAAATCCCTGCCATAGGAATGGGTTCCTGGCTGACTTTCAATGTAGGCCAATCGGAGAGCGAAAGGGCCCCTATGAGAAATGTGTTGAAAGAATTCATCAGCCAGGGAGGCCGGGTGATTGACAGTTCTCCTATGTACGGCAGGTCAGAACAAGTAATTGGAGAGCTTGCAGCAGAGCTGGAAGTAACGGATAAGCTTTGGGTAGCAACGAAAGTTTGGACACAGGGTAAGGTTGCTGGCAAAGGACAGATCGAAAATTCGTTGGGCTACTTTCGGAAATGGCCCTCGGTGCTTCAGGTACACAACCTTGTAGACCTGGAGACTCACCTGGAAACGCTTCGGTCTTTGAAAGAAGAAGGCAAACTCAAATATGTCGGCGTTACTCATTACCTCGACCATACCCACAAACAATTGGCTGAAATTATCAAAAAGGAAAAGCTGGATTTCATTCAAATCAACCTTTCCATTCGCAGCAATGCAGCCGAAGACTACCTGCTTCCACTTGCCGCTGATCATGGTGTTGCCGTCATTATCAACCAGCCCTTTGAAACTGGTGGCCTTTTTAACTATATTCAGGGAGTTTCTTTGCCTGACTGGGCAAAGGAATATGGTATTAATAGCTGGGCCGAATATTTTTTAAAGTATATCATATCAAACCCTGCTGTTACTTGTACCATTCCCGCCACCACACAGGTGGCACATGTGAAAGAGAATATGGCTTCTTGCTATGGTGAGTTACCTGATCAGGCTACAAGAATTAAAATGAAAGACTATTTCAAAAAAAATGCCCTATGAGTAACAGAAGAAAATTTATCGGACAATCGCTGGTCGGCCTGTCAGGCCTGGCTTTGAGCTCTCATGCTTTTGCCAATATCATCGTTCCCCGCCAAAAGGATAAACTCGGCGTAGCCCTTGTGGGGCTTGGCTACTACAGCCGTGACCTGCTGGCTCCAGCCCTACAGCTCACCCAAAACTGCTACCTTGCTGGCATTGTCACAGGCACGCCGTCCAAAATCCCTGAATGGCAGCAGAAGTACAACATCAAAGACAAAAACGTTTACAACTACGACAACTACGATCAGCTAGCCAACAACCCGGACATAGACGTGATTTATGTTGTCCTCCCCCCCTCCATGCACGCCGAATACAGCATAAGAGCTGCCAATGCTGGCAAGCATGTGTGGTGTGAAAAACCCATGGCGATGAGTGAGGCCGAATGCCAAAGCATGATTGATGCCGCCAGCAAAAACAAAGTGAAGCTGAGCATAGGCTACCGCATGCAACATGAGCCCAATACAATTCAAATCATGAGGTTTCAAAAAGACCAAACCTACGGCAAAGTGCAAAAGGTGACCGTTGCTGCCGGCTACAGGGAAGGGCGCACCGACCACTGGAAGCAGATCAAAGCAATGGGAGGCGGTGTAATGTACGACATGGGTGTTTACCCTCTCAACGCTGCCCGATATGCTACCGGACTGGAACCAATAGCCGTCACAGCCAAAGCCTCCACAACCAGGCCCGAGATTTACCATGAAGTAGAGGAAACCATTGTATTCGATCTTGAATTTCCGGGCGGAGCCACAGCAGCCTGCGAGGCCAGCTTTGGCAGGGGCATGAATGCTATGCAGGTCGACTGTAGTAATGGTTGGTACAAGCTGGAGCCATTCTCTGCCTACAGCGGCATTGATGGAGTAACAAGCGACGGCATTAAGCTGAACAAGCCGATCAACAACGAGCAAGCCAAACAAATGGACGACGATGCCATGGCCATTATGAAAAAGCAGGCCGTGATGGTACCTGGAGAAGAAGGACTTAAAGATATTCGGGTAGTGGAGGCTATTTACCGATCCGCAAAAGACGGGGGAAGAGTGTCGATAGGATGATATGCAGAAATTTGAATATAAGATCGTAACCATAAGCGTTGCCCACCTGAAAAAGAAGGACTTCCAGTCGGAGCTGAGTCGCAACTTTGACGAGTGGGGAGGCGAAGGCTGGGATTTGGTGAAGTTTGAGCCCGTAACTGAAAGCTGGTTTTTATTTGATCGTGGAAGTACTACTGAGTTCATTGTGATCTTCAAAAGGGAGAAGAGCAGTGGGCTTCCCCACGTGCATTAACCATTTCGATGAAGATCCGGCCAGGTAAATCCTTTTTCATAATTTCAGAACACGCATTCCTTCTCTCATGACTCCTCCCGAAAAAACACTCAGAACTTGTAAAAAGGGCCATCAATACTACAAGAGCAGCGACTGCCCCGTGTGTCCCATTTGTGCCAATGAAGAAAAACCAGATGATGACTTTCTGAGCACGCTTGTGGCGCCGGCCAGACGTGCCCTGCAGGGAAAGGGTATCACCACCGTGCAGGCGCTCGCCAACCACACCGAAGCAGAGATAATGCAACTTCATGGTATGGGGCCCTCCACCCTGCCGAAGTTGCAACAAGCCCTTGCATCTGCCGGGCTGTCTTTCAAACCCTGAGCATACAATGAACATTCCTTTCCAAACCATCGACTGGGATTCAGTGCCCAAAACCGAGCATCCTGGTGAAACCGGCACCTCCTTTTGGCAAACACTCCAATTGCCGGGGTTGAGAATGCGTATTGTTGAGTATGGGGCTGGCTACCTCGCAGATCACTGGTGTCAGAAAGGGCATATTGTTTACTGCATTGAGGGTGAATTTGAAACCGAAATGGAGGATGGTCAAAGCTTTATTTTGAGTAAAGGAATGAGCTATGTGGTTTCCGATGGGTTAAGCTCCCACCGCTCAGTGTCAGAAAAGGGTGTGAAGCTACTGATTGTAGATGGCGATTTCCTGAAAACTGAAAGTCTTTCCTAACTTCCCGAAAATAATTTCTACTACGTGTCCAATTGATCGATACTCATTTGATATGAGGGTATAAATCAATTATCTGAAACATTAAAGATTACTATCATGGATGAGTATGTATTGATCATGAGGCATGAAGACGGGGCCAAAGTGGCCTCGGCCGAGCAAATGCAGGAGTGGATGAAGCAAACCATGGACTGGATTGGTGGTATTGCAGCGCAAAACAAATTTGTTAGTGGCACCGGCCTTCCCTTCGACAACGCACGGGTTGTGAATTCGAAAAAGGTCGTGACCAATGGCCCCTTCGGCGACATCAAGGAAACCATCGGCGGTTTTATTACCGTAAGGGCAGCCTCGGTGGAAGAAGCTGTGGAGTTTGCCAAAGGCTGCCCTGTGCTTCAAGGTGAAGGCAATAGCATGGAAGTGAGGCGAATTGCCAAAAATGACGGGGTTCATTAGTTCGTCGTGCCACCAGCTAAGGCTGTGGGCACGACTGTGGTGCCCACAGCCTTAGC
>NZ_JAVKDF010000038.1:0-45323 GCF_040222385.1 Imperialibacter sp. | reverse complement strand
GGAACGCATAACAGTACGGGGCACCTGAACCTAACACCCGGCAAAAAACATACATCTTCCCTGCATTTTACTATCTTTAGTTGGCAAGGAAATGCAGCCTGCGTTACTGAAGACAGATGTACGTTTCTTGCCTCAATGTTAGCATTAATTGCAGAGCGAAATGAAACTACTTGGTTTGGTTGTATTAATTGCCGTGCTGGCTCTATCCTGCAAGACCGAAAATGTGCGGAAACCTGATGAAGAAGACAACAAATATCTTAGTATTAAATACTCATTTAACGATAATCGAGATACTGTTGAACTTGGCGACACCGTGGGTTTCGCAATGACCTTATACGATACGCAGTTCGACAGCCTCTCCGTATTTCTAGGGCATTTGGATAGTTTGATTCTTTTGGACACGACGGCTATACTTGCCGTCCAAAACAAGTCGGCTTCCTTTTGGTTTGTGCCGAACAAACTGGGGCCAAATCGTATCGAGGGACTGGTTAAGGAATTTGACGTTGGAGATGACGAGACGGTGGTCAAGTCTACTCCATTCTACTTTGATTTTTTTGTAGTCCAACCCCTCGACTATCGAATTTGAAAAAACAAGGCTAGTAACGAGCTATAGCGCTAATAAATGGACTACACTAAAAAGGAAATTGAAAAAGCCTATCAGGCTGGCAAGAAGCTTAAGTTTCTATTCTTCTGGGGACACCAGAAACATCCAAGTGGAGAAACCACGAGTTCGTGTTTCAGTCAATGGTGGCCAAGTAAATTCTAAGTGGACGGTCTGACTTATCCAACAACAGAGCATTGGATGATGGCTGAGAAGGCTAGACTTTTTGCCGACTCGAAAATTCTGGACGAAGTGCTTAAAGCAGGCTCTCCAGGAAAGGCAAAACAACTTGGCAGAGAAGTTGTCGGTTTTAATCAAGACGTCTGGAATGATAAGAGATTTGATATTGTGGTAAACGGGAATTACCACAAATTTAGCCAGAACCCGGAGCTCAGGACATTCCTCATCAACACCAAGAATAGAGTGCTGGTGGAAGCAAGCCCGGTTGATAAAATCTGGGGGATCGGGCTGGACGCAGCTGACGAATTTGCCTCAATTCCACCTAAATGGAAAGGGTTAAATCTGCTCGGCTTTGCACTAATGGCGGTCAGAGATCTGCTAAATGCCGAAATGAAATAATGCTAACACAGCGGTAAAAATGAATGCAGGCTTCACCAGTTATCATGGGTTAATTGGCTTGGATTGTCCGCCACAAATTATAATTTTATCATCGGCGTGGCTAAGATGTAGTGGAAGCGGAGCTGCATAAAACTCCCACACTCATTTTACCGAGGCGTTAGCATTAATTGTAGAGCGAAATGAGACTACTTGGTTTGGTTGTATTAATTGCTGTGTTGGCTCTATCCTGCAAGACCGAAAATGAGCGGAAGCCTGACGGGGAAGACAACAAATACCTTAGCATTAAATACTCATTTGAAGATAATCGAGATACAGTTGCGCTTGGGGATACCGTGGGTTTCGCAATGACTCTCTACGATACTCAGTTCGACAGTCTCTCCGTATTTCTTGGGCATTTAGATAGTCTGATTCTTTTGGACACGACAGCTATACTTTCGGTTCAAAATAGATCGGCTTCCTTTTGGTTTGTTCCGAACAAACTGGGGCCAAATCGTATCGAGGGGCTGGTTAAGGAATTTGACGTTGGAGATGACGAGACCGTGGTCAAGTCTACTCCATTCTATTTTGATTTTTTCGTTGTCCGCCCATACGGCTATCGAATTTGAAAAGCTAGGCTAACACAGCGCATTGCACTAAAAGATGGACTACTCGAAAAAGGAGATTGAAAAAGCCTATCAGGCTGGTAAGAAGCTTAAGTTTCTATTCTTCTGGGGACACCAGAAACACCCAAGTGGTGAAGTTACCGGATCATGCTTCAGCCAATGGTGGCCGAGCAAGTTTCATGTCGACGGCGTGACCTATCCGACTACTGAACACTGGATGATGGCTGAAAAGGCAAGGCTATTTGCCGACTCTCGAGTGGTGGACGAAGTGCTAAAAGCGGGTTCTCCAGGTAAGGCGAAACAGCTAGGAAGAGAGGTTGTCGGATTTAATCAAGACATCTGGGATGAGAAAAGATTTGACATAGTTGTAAAGGGTAACTACCACAAGTTCAGCCAAAACCCAGAACTCGGAGCATTCCTTGTCAACACTAAGAATCGGATATTGGTAGAAGCTAGCCCGGTGGATAAGATCTGGGGGATTGGTCTGGACGCAGCTGACGAGTTTGCATCGGTTCCTCCCAAATGGAAAGGTTTGAACCTTCTGGGCTTTGCGCTAATGGCGGTTAGAGATCAGCTAAATGCGGAAATGAAATAATGCTAACACAACAGTAAAGTGAATGTGGGCTTCACCAGATGTCATAGGGCCATTGGCTTGGAATGTCCGCCACAAGGGTTAATTTTAACATCGCCGTGGCTAAGTGCCAGTGGAAGCGGAGCTGCATAAAACTCCCACACTCACTTTACTGAGGCGTTACCCTCAATGATGTTCGACGCTAACGTATATTATCCAGACGAAATTCCAGCTAAGTCAAACCGACCTAGTGTCTGCAAGATCACATGGATTACTTCAATTGTGGCAATACCAGCGCTGATATTGATAACTAATGCCTATACGGACGAACAGATAGCAGCCGACCCAACTCTCAAAGCCTATTTTGTTACCATTGTACTGGTGTTTGTTCCGTTACTTGGATTCCTTACTTACTGTCGATTCCCTAGCAGTAAAAAGGCGCTCAGTGGGCGACTGCTTCTTGACCTAAGAATCGGGCATGACGAAATACAAATTGGTAATTATACTTGTAGGACAGCGGATATTTCCAGTTTAGATATAACAATCAGTGGATACAGAAACTTCTATTCTCACGGTGTAGACAATTGTTTGGCTGTACGGACTATTGACGATGAAAAAACAATTCGGTTTGAATTACAGTCCAAGTCAGACTACTCCAAACTGCTTCTGACGATTTCGGCACTTCAGACACAGGGCGTTACAGTGACCTTGACGGACGAACTGGCTAGAAAATGAGGGTAACACGACGCTAAGAATGAATGTGGGCTTCATTGGTTGTCGTAGGTAAGTTGGCTTGGATTGTCCGCCACAAATTATAATTTTATCATCGGCGTGGCTAAGATGTAGTGGAAGCGGAGCTGCATAAAACTCCCACACTCATTTTACCGAGGCGTTACCTTCAATTGCAGTGGCGAAGATCTTAATCATAGCGTTGGCACTTTCAATAGCTCCTCGTCTGACGTGGGCACAGTTCGATTTTGAGCCAGACTCAGCCGACATAAGTAAGCTATTGCTTGCTCCTCCAGACTATGACAGCATCCGATTTGAGGTAAGACTTTGGACACTCAGTGCCTGGCTCTATTCGACGGTTACTCAAGTAAGTCTTAGTCAAGATGGGCGATGGAACTTTCGAAGAGCTTTCATTGACTGGCAAGATAGCCTTGTTGCAATACCCGAACTGAACCCCACTCCAAACCTTGAACGCCTTTGGGACAAATTGGACTCTCTTGGAGTCTTGACACTCAAGTCTCAAAGCGAAGTGACTGCGAAGTTTGTCAAGGACGGTAGAACGTACAGGCTGACAGAGGAACAGATCGAAAAACTGACTGGCTCTGATGTATCAGCTTATGTGGTTGAATTACTCTCAGAAGAAGGGTTTAGGTCATTTAGCTACGTTGACCCGGCCGGTTTGATTGAGAAGCGGTTCTGGGACTCGGAACGAGGCACTTGGCTAGTTCCCGAACACCATCAAATGGCGCAAATAATACAAGTCGTAAATGACACCTTCAAAGACGACGGCCTGTCAAAATACGTTGTCAATCACTGGAGAGCTGCTACCAACCAAGGGGAAAAATGAAGGTAACACAGGCCTAAAAATGAATGTGGGCTGTTCAGGTAAGCTGAGCGTTGCTGGCTTGGATTGTCCGCCACAAAAGTTAATTTTATCATCGGCGTGGCTAAGTGGTGTCGGATGCGGAGCTGCATTAAACTCCCCCACTCATTTTAGGCAGGCGTTACTTGCCATAATCGCTCCTAGCTAATTTTATGAGGAACTTTCAATATATTCTGCTCCTAACTCTTTTAACAACCTTTGGGTGCAACTCCCAATCAAATAGGAGTGAATACATCTATGATTCATATGAACGAGTTAACGACTTTGCAGATGTGTTGACCGATGATCAAGAAGCCAACTTAGGCGAACTACTTAAATCATTGGAGGACTCCATCGGGTCTCAATTAGTTATTTTAACTCTCGACTCACTTGGCGAACTAACAATTGAAGAGTATTCGATTCAAGTAGCTGAGAACTGGCAAATTGGAAGAGCCAACTATGATGATGGAATTCTCATAATGCTTGCCATTAAGGATAGAAAGATACGTATCGAAGTTGGGTATGGCCTTGAACTCATTATCAAAGATGAGATAGCCAAGCAAATCATTGATAACACGATTGTCCCAGAATTCAGAGCGGGAAACTTTAATGGGGGTCTTACTCAGGCATCTAAAGAAATCATTAACTTGATATATAGAAATCCTGAACTTGTAGGAAAGAAAAGCAACGATTAATAACATTCCATACCTTCTATGAGGAGATTACGAACTGCATCAATTTATTTAAGCCTCCTTCTCCTAACAGTGGTAGCTATATGGCTTTTGACACAAACGGATAAAAAAATCGAAGGCACGGCGTTACTAATTTCTGTTTTTTCGTTGGTAACAGCCGGGATAACTTTAAATCAAGTTCTTGACTCAAAACTTCCTGATGTCCTCGTTGAGGTTACAGACAACAAACGGTACAATCTTCTAACATTAGTAGTCAAGAACATTGGTAAAATGACCGCTTACAATGTCCAAATAGATTTTACTGAAAACCCATTGGTCAGGTTTTATCATGAAAAAGATCAAGAGGAATACAACCAACTAAAATACACTGCTCTTGCTCCGAACAATGAACTAGTAATTGCCCTTGGAGGTGCATCTTACTTTGGCAATTTTAAAGATGAACAATTGATCCATCAAGTATCAGTTAAATTCAATATCGGTCGAAAGGACACATTCCTGAACAGATATAAAAACACGTCAACTATTGATATTTCATCTTTTCGTAAAACATTAAGCTATCCAAATGAGGAAATAGCTGCCTATAAAAAAGTTCCTGATGAACTGAATATGATTAGCAGAAAGATCAGCGAGATCGCTACAGAAATATCAAGACCTAGGAAAGAAGCTGAATATAAAAAACGCTTGGAGGAACAGAAATCAAAGGGAAAAAAGAACGGCAAGTAACAAACACTATCATCCATAAGCTAACTGAGCTATTTGCAAAGGCTTTTGGGATGAGATACTTTTATAGATATTTGAAAAGTCCAGCTTACGGATGATAGTTGGGCGTTGTAGCTCATTGGTTTTTTTCAGACTTTGGGCTCTTGTGATTCGAAGCGTTTGTGGTCTTCAACTGGCGGGCAAAAAGCTCTCGTTTCAAGCCGCTCGGTATAAATCTTCTGTGCAAGCATACAACCCCTCATCCTGATCACGCCCAATCGGCCAATACTTAGCCCCCTCTTTGATGACAACTTCCGACTCGGCCAGCGCACTCAGTTTACATAAGAATCGAAGCTTTGGTTTGTGAGAAGGGTTTGTGTGGAAATAATTTCTTACATTTTGTTAACCAACTTTATGCAATATTCATTTCGCTATTCAGAAGTTCAACTTTGAAATTGACTTTTGCTTTCAAAGCTTCAAATACTTTCAAGATAGTCTCGATAGTCACATTTTTGGCATTGTTTTCAAGTTTAGAAATTTGGGATTTTCTAACGCCAATCAGGTCGCCAAGCTGTTCTTGCGTTAGGTGACGTTCCTTGCGAGCTGTCTTGATCATATCACCAATGAGTTCAAGTTTCAACTCAAATTCAAACTGATCTCTTCGAGGTGTTCCTATCTTGCCAATTAGTAAATCCTGTGCTTCGTCTAAACTATACTTTTTCATATTCCCTTCTTTTTCTGTTCAAAGTATTCAACCCTGATCTGTTCGGCTTTTTCAATTTCCTGAGGGCTTACTTTATCAGTTTTTTTGATAAATCCATGTGTACCGCAAACCAGCGTCATTTCGTTATTTTCCTTATCCCAAAAGGCGAGAATCCGATATTGAAGTCCGGTATATTTGGTTCGGAATTCCCAAATGTTTTGATTTAGCTTTTTGAAAAGTTTCGGATCATTTAGAATCTGCGCCTTTCGGATATTGTAGAATATCTTGTCCTGAACTTTATCATTTTGGCTTTTGATGAATTCGAAAGCCTCTTCCAGCAACTTGATTTCAAACTTTTTCTCCACTAAATCAACATGAATTAATACATAGCAAAGCTATTTAAAGTTTCAATAAAAGGAAACTTTAATCCATGAATGATTTGAATGCTTGACTATTTTTCTCAGCAATTTAAATTCTGTTGTGGCTAAGTAAATGTAAATGACAGGACTAAGGCCGCAATACCCCCACTCTGTTTTTCGCCCACGCCGCTTACGCACAATCCCCTTTCACCGGCGATTCACGCCCGCACGGCCATCGCACCTACAGTAGACAGTCAGTCTGCAAGGCCATGGACAACTGCAACGCAAGGAAGGCTGTCCTGCTGATGGCGCTGCCAGACAATGAAAAAGGGCAACAACACAGAGCGAATGGGGGCTCGCCGGTTAAACTGACGGTGGCTCGCTTGGATTCTCCGCCACAAAGTACAAATTTATCATCGGCGTGCCCGCCCGAACGACGTTCAGTCGGGCGGGGCTAAGTGCTATTGGAACTGAACTACATTAAAAACCCCCACGCACGATAGCCGGGCGTTCATGCCGCTTGGTAATTGCCTGGCATTCTCACCTTCTTTCTCGCCTCAGAACGATAAAACTCCTGAATTAAGTATCTCAAAGTTAGCTGGCTCCTATTTCCTCAAATAGTATATTGCCAGCACAAACCTTTAGCAATATGAAACCAGCCTCTCTCCTCTTCGCATTGGCCTCCCTCCTCTCACTATCAGCCATTGCCCAGCCCAGCACCGAGGTTTACCTTTTCGACCTGGAAGCCAACGGCGAAACGATCAGCGTCTCCAACCCCATTAACGTATCGGCCAACCCCGGCCGCTACGACAACCAGCCCTCCTTCTCCAAAAAGACTGGCGAGCTCTTTTTCGTGTCGCAGGATGCCTCTCCGCAGATCGACATTTTCATTTACGATCCGGCCAGGGGCACCAAAACAAATTTTTCGAACAACGCCTCCAACGAATACTCCCCTACCCTCACACCCGATGGGAAATACATCTCCTGCATCAGAGAGGTAGATGGCACACAGCTACTGTGGAAGTTTCCGTTGAAGAAGGGTGAGCCGGTGATTGTAGTGCCCGACCTTGTGATTGGTTATCACGCCTGGAGAGATGACAACACGCTGGTGTCGTTTGTGCTGGGCGAACCTCAAACGCTTCAGATCTCGGATCTTTCTGCCAAAACGAATACAATTGTCGCAAGCAATATTGGCCGATCTATTCACAACATCCCAGGTAGCCAACTCATCAGCTTTCTGCAGAACAGAGAAGGGCAGCCGGCGCTTATCCAGTCGCTGGACACAGAAACTGGAAAAATTGAAACAATATGTGAAGTCCTTGCCGATTCGCAAGACATGGTCTGGACACCAGATGGCAAAATCATCATGGGTCAGGGCAGCAAGCTCTTCACTTGGTCGGCATCTACGAAGGCATGGACAGAAATAGCTGATCTTGCCAGCACTTTCCAATTGAAAGGCATCACCCGACTGGCCGTTGGCCCCAAAGGAGACAAGCTGGCCATGGTTGTAAATGAATGATCAGGAGTTTATTCTGCACTATTAATATTTTTTTCTTAAGTAATTCCAAAACACATAGGGGTACTAATGGTTTAAGTTTACTACTAAGCAAACTAAACTATTAACTACAAAATGAATCTACACGTTGGGTCAATACTTGTTCGGGCTCTTCCAGGTTATCGTTACATTATTTTTTCAACAACTCCCAACCCCTGCTTTAAACTATCGTAACTGGCTAAGTGAATTTATTCAGATCAATCTCAACAACTCAATGAAAAAAACTTTATTGCTCGGGCTCTGCCTGATTTTTAGTGCCTTCCAAACATTCGCACAGGAAAAGGTCACCGTAAATGGCTATGTGAAAGACGCTGCCAACGGGGAAGACCTTTTCGGGGCCAATGTGCTTGTGAAAGAAATCGGCGACGGAGCCGTGACCAATTTTTATGGTTTTTATTCCATTACGCTGCCACCGGGCACCTACACTCTCGAATACCGCTATGTAGGATATGAAACGACGGTGAAGACGGTAGAACTAAAGGCAAATGTTCGCATGGACGTGGAAATACGTTCCGAGCAGCAGCAGTTGCAGGAAGTAGTGGTGTCTGCTGAAAGAGAGGATGCCA
Source organism: Imperialibacter sp. (assembly GCF_040222385.1). Lineage (GTDB taxonomy): Bacteria > Bacteroidota > Bacteroidia > Cytophagales > Cyclobacteriaceae > Imperialibacter. The sequence continues at coordinate 36,805 of NZ_JAVKDF010000038.1, read as the reverse complement.
ATGTGACCAGCATTGAAATGAGCGTCGCCAAGCTCGACATGCAAACCATCACCAAAGTGCCTGCCTTTGCTGGTGAGGTCGACGTGCTGAAAACGATACAGCTGCTTCCGGGTGTAAGTACCGTTGGCGAGGGTGCTTCGGGCTTCAATGTGCGTGGTGGCTCGGTTGGGCAAAACCTTGTGCTGCTCGATGAAGCTCCAGTGTTTAACTCTTCTCACCTACTGGGTTTCTTTTCCGTGTTTAACCCAGATGCAGTGAAGGACATTAAGCTTTACAAAGGCGCTATACCTTCCCGCTACGGAGGCAGAATTTCCTCTATCCTTGATATAAGGATGAAAGAGGGTAACAACAAATCTTATGATGTAGCGGGAGGAGTAGGCACCATCTTCAGCCGTCTGGCGGTAGAGGGCCCTATCAAAAAGGAAAAGTCTTCTTTCATCATAGCAGGGCGTCGCTCCTATGCCGACGTGCTGGCGAAGCCATTTACCGACGTGTTGGACGATGGTGCCCAGCTCTATTTCTACGACCTGACGGTGAAAACCAACTTCAACATCAACGAAAAGAACAGGGTATTTGCCTCCGGCTATTTCGGAAGAGATAAGTTCTTATTCGATGCCCGGCAGGGATTTGACTGGGGCAACAAAACGGCCACTATCCGTTGGAACCACCTGTTCAACGACCGGTTGTTTTCAAACTTCACAGCGTTTTATAGCAACTACGACTATTCTTTGGCCTTCGGAGAAAATGACCTGGATAAATTTGAGTGGACATCAGAAATAACCACGTTCAACTTCAAGCCGGAGTTTAGCTACTTCATCAATACGAACAACGAGTTGAGCTTTGGTGGCGATGCCACTGTATATCAGTTTGACCCCGCCAACGCCCTCGGTGTGAGCAACGGAGAAGTAAGCAACATCAGTCTCGATAAAAAGTTTGGGCTGGAGAGTGCCGTATACGCAGGCAACGAACAGAAACTGTCGTCGGCACTCACTATCAACTATGGTCTTCGCCTTTCATCGTTTAGCTATATGGGGCCTGGCAAATATTTTGAATATGACTCACCAGAGCCCGGTGTGAGAAGAAACGTAACGTCGGTTTCGGAGGCAGACAATCTCGAAACCATTCAAACCTACTTTAATTTTGAGCCCCGGGCATCGTTCTCTTTGTTAGTCGATCCTCAGAGTTCCGTCAAAGGTAGCTACAACAGAACAGCCCAGTATGTTCACTTGATTTCGAACACGGTAGCTAGCAATCCGCTGGATGTATGGACACCGAGCACAAACAATATTGAGCCGCAAACCGGGCAGCAAGTGGCGTTGGGGTATTTCAGGAATTTCAATGACAACATGATCGAAGCCTCGGCCGAAGTCTATTACCGTCGCACCAAAAACCAGATCGACTACATCGACGGTGCCGACCTACTGATCAACCCCTTTTTGGAGGGTGATGTGTTGAGTGGTATTGGAAGGGCCTACGGACTAGAACTATACGTGCAGAAAAAGAAAGGGAAATTGAACGGATGGGTGAGTTATACGCTCGGAAGAACCGAGCTGAAGGTAGACGGCATTAACAACAACAACTGGTATGCTACCCGCTACGACCAAACTCACAATGTGAAAGTGGCCGCCTTTTATGATGTCACGCCCCGTCTTTCTTTTTCGGCCAACTTCAGCTACATCACAGGCACGCCTACCACCTTCCCAACGGACAGGTTTGAGTGGCAGGACTACGTGGTGCCCTTTAACTATGGCAACGGCCGTAACAACGTGAGAATACCAGACTACCATCGCTTCGACATTGGCGCAACACTCAACGGAAAAACTGTGAAAAGAAACGGCAAGCCCCGAAAGGTGACTGATCAATTTGTGCTTTCGGTGTACAACGTGTACAACAGACGTAACCCGTTCTCTATCTACTTTACCCAGGGACGAGACCGACCAGTATCCGGAGAACCTCTTCCAACCGAGGCCATTCGTGTTGCCATTATCGGCTCTGTGTTCCCTTCCATTACTTACAACTTCAAGTTTTAATCGTATGAAATCTGCAAACATATATATAGTCGCTGCCCTTCTCGTCTCTTCATTGTTTGCCTGCGAGGACGTGATCTATCCCGAGCTGGCTGATAGCGAGCCTGTAGTTTCAATAGATGCTTTCGTCACAAGCCAGGACAAAGTGCAAGTGATCAAAGTAACCAAAACCCAATACTACTTTGACAAAAACAGGCCTGCGGGTGTTTCTGGTGCTGAGGTCAGCATCACCGACGATCAGGGAAGAGTATTTCTATTTACAGAGTCGAATACAGACGGATGGTACGAGTGGGATCCTTCGCAAAGCGACGATTCACTGGGACTCCCTGGCGTTCAGTATTCACTCAGCGTTTTAACCGAAGGCATTGAGTACACCTCGTCCTCTGTCACGCAAGGCGTACCAAAAATTGATAGCATCACATTTAATTTTGAGCCGGAAAACGACTTTGCGCTTGCCACATGGTTCGCAGAAGTTTGGGCCAGGGATTTAGATGGGCCAGGCAATGCTTACTGGATCAAGGGCTGGAAAAATGGAAAATACCTCAACAAGCCAGCTGAAATACTAACAGCCTACGACGCCGGATTTAGCCGGGGCTCGGAGGTAGATGGACTTATCTTTATCACACCTGTAAGGTCTGGCACTGGCATCAATCTTAGCACCGACGAGGATCCAGACACAGGTAAGTTTTTACCATCTTATCTGGACGGAGATTCCATTTATGTCGAAATCCATGCCGTGTCTGAAGCCACCTTCGATTTCCTTAACCTGATGAAAATCCAAATTGATCGCCCCGGAGGTTTTGGAGAGCTTTTCGCCACACCCATTGATAATGTACCGACGAATATTATCCCGTCTCAGGAAGGTGTGAAAGTGGTGGGCTGTTTCAACGTGTCTACTGTGAGCAGCTTTGGTAAGAAGCTGGTGGCTGAAAACGAAACACCTTAAGCAACGAGCGTTTCTTTGGGTCATATAAAGTAGCAGAAAGCCAGTCTTTTTGCTACTTTAGTTTAAAGCCGTCCCTTTCAAGTTATGACCAGAACAGAAGAGCTTTTTCACGAAATCGCTGAGTCTTTGCCGGAGGCAAAGAAGAGTAAGATGTTTGGTGCCATTTGCGTGAAAGCACCCAACGGCAAGGCTGCCTTTATGGCCTGGAAGGACAATCTGGTGTTTAAGCTGGAAGGAGAAGCACAGAATGAAGCCCTGAGCCTCGACGGTTGTGAGGTTTTTCGCCCTATGCCGGAGCGCCCACCCATGGGAGGCTGGATTCGGGTGCCGGTTGACTACGAGAACAAGTGGCCGGCGCTGGCTGCAAAGTCCCTTGCGTACGTTAAAACGCTGAAGTAAGTGGTATGAAAAAAGTCATTTTATCCTCCGGTGAGGAAGTGGTCATAAGGCCACTTGAAAGGACAGACGCACCGGCCCTGCTCAAATACTTTTCAGCGTTTTCTGAACTCACCCGCAAACGATTTGGGCCTCATCCCTTCGACGAAGCCACGGTAAATGCGATCTGCAACAACCTGGATCTTGACCCATGTATTCGCTTCACAGTTTTTGCTGGCGACAAGTGTGTGGCCTACTGCCTGCTAAATCCCGGCATTCTTGAGCATGATGCAGATCGCCTCCGCAGCTACGGCATCGACACAGACCAATACCGCTATGCCACGTATGCTCCCTCCGTCGACGAAAATTACCATGGCACCGGCTTGGCCAACATTATGTTTACCATGCTGGAGCATGAAGCAAAAAAGTCGGGTGCCACGCACATCATTCTTTGGGGCGGTGTGCAGCACGGCAACCCAAGGGCCAGAAGGTTCTATGAAAAAAATGGCTTTATCAAAGTGGGATCCTTTGATTTGAACGGCGGCGATGATGATATGGTGAAGGCATTAGGCAAAGATCTATAAACTCAATTGTATGTGCTTGTTTGGCCACCAACTACGAACTCTGATCACTTTTCAGCTTCGTTCTATTGTCAAGAGATTTTGTCAATAAATTTTCAATTATTAGCTTACGAGTTTCATCCTTTTCATTGTCATTTTTGAATTCATGGAGCAGAGCATGGATTCTGAGTCCGTCTATATTTCTCTGAATTTCTCTATCAGCTCTTACATGTGTTCTAAAAAAAAGAGCTGCCACTGCTTCAATCACTATGCCGGAAAGTAGAGATAAGTAGCCTTTATCTATATCGAAGTTTTCGTCCTTAGTATTCAAAAAGTTAAGGAGAGAGAAGAGTATTAACATAAAGCCCAGGGATGCCGAGATAATGCTGAAGTTAAAAGCGAGTTTCGCTTGGTTATTTCTTAGTTGATAAAATTCTTCAAGAATTCTAACAATAGGGTTATCACCCTTCGCAGAAACCAAATCTTCCTGCTTTACTTTTGTCAGTCTTGGAATCAAAAATATCAAGGACACCAAGACAACCAGAACAATTCCTAAGTAGGTGAAAAATATACTTTCGCTCATTTCTTAAAATTCCTCATCAGGTACTGTATCTTGTCTCAATTTGGTTTGTATATCAAAAAGCTCAGACTTCAATGACCTGATTTTTTTGCTGTAAAAAAAAACCAATGCCAAAATCAACACCAAAATCAACACGCCTACTATTATCGATATGTTCAAAAAAGTTTCTTTTTCGGAGTGTTGCGAATCCAAAATTTCACTTAGCTTCAGTTGTTCGTCAATCAGCGAGTTCTGCACGCTATAAACATTGGCGAGATCACGGAAAGTAAGGACATACAGGGAATCAAGTAGCCATTCAGGCTTCTCAACATTTGTGGATATCGAAAGCTCATAGAGATCCTTATATGCGTGAAGTAAATCTCTTTCATAGGCCATATTTGTAGCTGATGCAATTCCCAAATTCATATATCGTAGTGCCTCAATATTATCGCCAACTGCACTAAAATACCTAGCTTTTGTAGCATAGAAAGATGACATCTTATCAGCATCGCCAACCTGAAATACCAATGTATCGATGTCGCTTAACAAACTATTTACTGCATCCAAACTTTGATCGGATAAGTTCGTATCCAGTAAAATAAAAGCTTTAATTAATCGTATCTGGTCTATGTAGTATTCTCGCAACTCAACATCCTTATCTAAAATCTCAAAGGCCAGGTTAATCTTGTTCAAAGCAACTTGTGGCTGTTTTAACGCTTTTTTCACCAAGGAATGGTTAATAAGAATGATTAATTTGTTCTCCTCATCCAGACTCTCACTGGAAATACTTGTGTAAATTTCATCGGCTTGTTTGAGGTTCTCGACGTCAAAGAAAAGCTCGGCCAGACCTATCTTCGACAGAATCAATCGTTCATGACACTCAGGACATTCACCACTGGCAAGGGCAAAGTTCTCAATTGCCTTCTTATAAAAAGTCGCTGAGTTTTTGTAATCTGACCTCCAAAAATAGATTTGAGCCAAATTATGATTTGCTGCTCCAACCGATTTTTTTGAAAACGAAATCTCAATCATTTTTTGGTACTTCGCCACAGCCTTGTTCAAATGGATGGTATCATCTTCGAGTTCAAATAAAATCGAATAAAACGTGGCCAGATTCCATAAAAAACCAACATAAATAGTGTCCACTTTTTCACTAACCTCCACTTCGTAATTAGCAATGTTTGCAATTTTGTCTCGTAAAATTGCATCGTATTCTTGCCCATACTTTGACAAGAAATAATCCAAAGAATCATATAGCTGAATTCTATCCAATGTCTCAGGGTTAAAACTTTTTGACGGCTGGCAAGCAGCAAGCTTTATACCTGTGAACAAGGTGATAAAAATAAGAAGCAAGACCTTTTGTGCTGTCATCGGCTCAAAATTTATCGCAGCGTAGTTTGGCCGTACCAAGCCTAAATAGTCGGCCACCGTCATCTCCACATTCGAAAACGTCTTCCAGCGTACATTCTAGCGTGGTGGAATTAATATTGTTCACCAAGTTTTCAAACCTGATAATCTTTCCGTTATCTCTTGTACCGACAATAGTTTCTGACGAAAAATCCGTGTCAGCACTAATATCGATGGTGCCTTTTGTCATCAAAATAGGTTGCCCAAAGGCCGACAAGTAACTTAACCTAATTGAAGTCGCATTAAATTCAACCACGTCGAATCTTACGACGAAGTTTGAATACTGAGACGAAACATCATCTCCAATGGCACATTTCAAAACATCACTACTTCTCCAGTTTCCGGTGACGTAACTCAAAAAAGCAGACGACTTAGTGTAAAAATCTAATGTCTTCTGAGTGGCCTCTTCCAAACAGAAATAAAAGTGCGACCTTTTCGTACTTTCTGACTTGGCAACTGTGTCAAGTGTCATCACGCTATCCACCTGAATGATATGGTCGAAATCGAATAGATATAGGCTGTCAGGTGAACTATAGTTCATTGAATCAATTTCGTTAAGTTTTTCAGACGTCACTTCAACATACTCATACCTTATTGGTGTGCTGTCCAAGTCTGCGAGGAAAAGGGAATCCGGCGCTTCTACAAAAATAGAGTCGAACACCGTAAGGGTGTCAATGGGAACTATAAGCGTATCATAAAAGATAGTATCAGTTGAACTTTGGGTCATCGTGAAGACTGTATCTATTTGATACGTTGTGAAGGACGAATCCCTTCCAAACAAATATTCAGTTTCTACACACTCAGTGCACAACGGACATTCAGGGCACTTTGTGCAGTCAGTGCATGCACTACAGTCTGAATCGTCGTCGATTCCGCAATTGACTAAAAAAATAGTGAAAGCAAAACAACGAAAAATGCAAATTAAGTCCCTCATATGCAATGAATTACTTTCATTGAAATTAGCTAATTGCTATTAAAAATAAAATTCTATCACTGTATATAATAGTCAAAATCTATAACAAATATTTACCTCTGAAGCCAAAATCAGTCTAGGACATCCACTGAAAACCATGAGTATTTGGGATGCCATCTTTATTTTTTTCAATTGCTTTAGCTCTTATTGGCGCCAACAAATGCCACATCAAAAATGTAGTCAACTAGAGAATCCTTCTGCATTGTTCTAAAAATCGCCATATTTGAAACCGGAATATATCTATTCCGTTCCATCAATCATTTTGACTTTGAATCCATCATTGATCTTATGAAAACCTTCTCATTCAAAACAATTTTTTCGCTGGTCACAATTCTTTTTAGCGGTTTGTTTGCTCCTCAGGCTAGTGCACAGCTGATGAACAAACTCAAGAAAAATCTCACCGAATCGCTCACTTCATCTCCGAGAGACAAGCAAATCACCAAAGACACCACCTTCTACAACCTGGCCATTTCTCAAGGCTCCAAGGTGTCATTTTTCGATAACCGAGAAGACAACCAGAATGCCTTTTTACTGGGGGCAAAAAACTACACTGACAACTCCGGCAACAATGTGGTGAAGTTGACCAGAGCTGAAAAGGTGTTTGATTCCAACCGCTCAGGCAGTATTGCACTAAATATCAGTAAGTGGAGCGCAAGAATGAATTTTCTTGGCGGTCTGAACTATCTGCTCGACGAAAACTATGGTGGCAGTTTAGCCACCAGCTACCTGAGTGATCAAATTCTCAGTGCCTACAACGACAACAACCTGTTTGAGGTAGTGGAAGTAATTACGTCCAACAACTCTCTTGATTTGCTGGAAAAGTACGGCCTGGCCAAAACGATGATGAACATGGCTATCCTCCACCACTCTCAAGGTCAGTTTACCATCGCCAAAAGTTACTACGAGCAAACGGAAACCCTGATCAAAGAACAAATCAGCCCTAACAGCCAGGCCATGGCTTCTGTGCTCAACAACCTGGCCGTGCTTTACAAAGACCTGGGGCAGTACACCGAGGCCGAGAAAGCCATGGCTGAATGCCTTAGACTGATGGCTAAAAATGGTTCTGACGACCAGATGGAGTATGCCGTTGCACTAAACAATGAAGCCATTCTCCGTTTTGAGCTAGGCAGGAATGAGCAGGCGGTGAGTAGCCTCAACAAAAGCATTGAACTGGCCGCTAAGCACATCAACGAAAAAGGGACCGACTTCACGAAGCTAAAGATCAACCTGGCTGTTATTTATCAAAACCAGAAGAAGTACACCGAAGCCGAAGCCATTTACAAAGAACTATTGGAACTGAAGGAGAAACGCTTTGGCAAGAGCAGCCCCGACTATGCTGAGATTCAAAACCAGCTAGCCGGACTGTACATGGAACTGGGCAGAACGGATGAGGTAGAAGGCTTGCTGACCAGCGCTGTGGAGATTTATAAGAAAAAGCTGAAGGAAGATCACCCGGCCTATGCGGCCACTTTGCGCAACCTTGGAAAGTACTATTACTTCACCGATCAGTACGACAAGGCCGTCACTACCTTCAGCGATGTGATTGGTATCTACGAAAGAAACTTCGGCAACAACCATCCGGAATACCTCGGAACCCTCGAAAACATGGCCGTTACCCGCTGGAAGAAGGGCGAGACGGACAAGGCCGATTCCACCTTTGGAGCCCTGCTTACCAAACATATGGACCTGCTTGAAAAGTATTTCGGCGCCATGAGCGAAAACGAAAAAGGCAAGTATTGGGACAAAGTACGGCCATCCTTTCTGGCTTTTTACAATTTTGCAGCAGAGAACAGCAGCAAGAAGCCCGAGCTGGCCACCAGGATGTATGAAGCTCATTTGTCTACTAAGGGTATTTTGCTGAGCAGTTCTGTCAAGCTTCGTCAAAACATTTTGAATAGCGGCAACCAGCCACTCATCGACACCTACCTCAACTGGACGAACCTGAAGGAGTCGCTGGCCAGTTACTACTCGCTCTCTAAAGATGAGCTGAAAGAGCAAAAGATCAATCTGGACTCCCTGGAGTCTTCCGCCAACGGCCTGGAGCGAAAGCTCAACCAAATGAGTGGCGACTTTTCTGATGCCAACAAGCTGCCGTCGGTCAAACTTGCCGATGTGGCTGCTAAACTCAAAGCCGGTGAGATGGCCGTTGAGATCATCACCTATCCTTCATTTGACAAGTCGCTGACCGACAACAGCAAATACACGTTTGCGCTGGTGAAAAATGGGGCTACATCGCCAGAGCTTGTCACCATCAGCAACGGCAAAGACCTTGAAACCAGATACGCCAAAGCCTACCGCAACATGGTGACCAACAAAGTGGAGGACGCTATTACCTACGAGCAGTTTTGGAAGCCTATTGCAGGCAGGGTTGCGAGCAGCAAAAAATTGTATATGTCGCTCGACGGCGTGTACAACCAGATAAACGTGATCACACTCAAGGCCGCCGATGGTAGCTATGTGAAAGACAAACATGAAATAGTGTTATTGAGCAGTACGAGGCAGCTAGCCCAAACTGCCAGCGCCAAAAGTGCTTCGAAAAACACAGTGCTTGTAGGCTTCCCCAACTATGGATCGAAAAGTACGCTTTCACCTCTACCGGGAACACAGAAGGAAGTGCAGGCCATTAGCGCCCTGGCCAAGACTTCCGGAACCACAGCAGATGTGTACATGCAGGATCAGGCAACAGAGGCGCTCTTAAAGGATCAGGTCAAAAACCCAAGGATTCTCCATATCGCTACCCATGGTTTCTTCCTTCAGGACGTTGCCGGCACTGATGGCGACAAAGTACTCGGCGTGGAAATCAGCAAGGCCAAGGAAAATCCACTACTACGTTCGGGTCTCTTTATGGCTGGTGTGGAAGGAACCACGGGCAGTGTCGAAAACAAAGAGATCAATACAGCTGACAACGGCATCCTTACTGCCTACGAAGTGCTGAACCTCAACCTTGAACAAACCGACATGGTCATCCTTAGTGCGTGCGAAACTGGCCTTGGTGAAATCAAAGGCGGCGAAGGTGTGTATGGTCTCCAAAGGGCGTTTCAGGTTGCCGGAGCCGGGTCAATCATCATGAGCTTGTGGAAAGTAAACGACGAAGCTACCCAGGAACTGATGGTCAACTTCTACAAAGAGTTTTTGAAGTCGGGCGACAAGCAGGTGGCGTTTGCCAAAGCTCAAAATGCCTTGAGAACCAAATATGCCGAGCCCTACTATTGGGGTGCCTTTGTCATGATGAACTAAGTCTTACCGATCTTACCTCCTCAATCAAAGGCTCCACATTGATGGGGCCTTTGCTTTTTCCACATAAACTGTAGCAACGGCTTCCAACCAAATGGCTGCAAAAGGTTTCTTATAACAAACCCCTGAGCTATGAAAGTTGTTGTTTCAAGTCTGCTAGTGCTGGCCTTTTCACTGGCCGTGTTCTCCTGCCAAAACGAGCCGGTTACTCCCTCATCGGGATTTGCCACTAGTTGGGAAGTCAATGCCGATGCCTTTATTGCTGCCACCTCGCAAACGACTGGCGACCCCTTCGTTATCAAAAAAGCTGTACTGAATGACTCGCTACTGAAAGTAACAGTACAGTATGGGGGCGGCTGCAAAAAACATGACTTCAAACTAGTGTGGGACGGAACCATTGACTCTTCAACCATTCCCGCCGTCGTCACCTTTGCGCTGATACACGATAGCAATAACGACCTGTGTGAAGCACTTCCTACCGAAGAGCTCTCCTTTGATCTACTTGAGATTATGGAAGGGAACAGACCCATCGAGGGTTTTCAGGCCTGGGTAGTCAATACATCGAATGCAGAGCAGGTACCTGCACTTCCTGAGTCAATCGAATGTGGATGGGCTGTTGAGACTTCCTCAGTTGTGTGCGGGGCTGGCATTTGGGGCAACCTGTGGCTTCAGGCCCTAAGAACGGAACAAGCTGGCGGCGTCCGTTCATTCCTTCTTCAGCCGGTTTCCGTTGCTGCCGGGGTAGAAATACCCGACAATCCTGACCAGGGAACAAAGTACTATATAGGTGCCAAAATACTGGAAGACTACGAACCAAATCCCGATATCGGCGTCTGCCAGGCCTATCCGGGCGATCACTACAGCGTCGAAATCACTTGCATTCAACCCTACGAATAGTCTTAACTAAGTCTCATGATTTGTAAGAGCATTGTGCCGTTGGCTCAATGCTCTTTCCCTTTTGCCGCCATACGGATGAGCGGAAGATTGACTAATTTAGAGCGTCAAACAACCAGGGCTTATCATGAACGTACTTGTAACAGGCGCCACCGGATTCCTTGGTTCCAGAATAGCTGAGGCATTGGCTTTGGATGACAAAATAAGCCGAATAGTTGCTGCCGGACGAAAGCCCGACCCGCTTCACACAGTTGAAAGCCAAAAGCTAAATTACCAGCTTGGTGACCTTGTGGACACCGGATATGTAGAGGGGTTGTTCAAACAACCCATCGATGTCGTCGTCAACTGTGCCAGCCTGTCTTCACCCTGGGGCAGCTACGACGCTTTCTACCAGGCCAATATCGTATCCCAGGCTAATCTGATTGCTGCCAGTAAAAAAGCTGGCGTACAGCGCTACGTCTATATCTCCACTCCGGCCATTTACTTCAACTTCCAAAATCGCTTCAATGTAAAAGAAAGTGACCCCCTGCCCCAAAAGGCTTCGAACAATTACGCTGCTACCAAACTACAAGCTGAGCGGTTGCTTGAGAAGTCCGGCTTGAGCTATATTTCGATCCGGCCACGGGCACTGATTGGAAGAGGCGACACCGTCATCTTCCCCAGGCTGATCAGGTCTTACCATGAGGGGCGGCTGAAGGTAGTGGGATCCGGGCAAAACGTGGTAGATCTAACCGCAGTATCGAACGTGGTGCAGGCGGTGCAGTTGGCACTCCAGGCACCTGAAGCCGCCTCTGGACGTGCCTACAACATCACCAACGGGGAACCAGTCAGGCTTTGGGAAGCCATTAGCTATGTGCTCGACAAATTCGACCTGCCCCCGCCCAGTGGCAAAGTCCCCTACCCGGTGGCCGCCCTGGCTGCCACAGTCATGGAATGGAAGGCATTACTCCTTAAGTCGGAAAAGGAGCCCGTGCTGACCCGGCAGTCGGTTGGCATACTTGCCCGCTCTATGACACTCGACATCTCGGCGGCCAGAAAACACCTCAGTTATGCTCCTAAGCAAAGCACCTGGGAGGCCATTGACGAATTTGCCGAGTGGTACAAAACAGCCTACCAATGAGTAACTTACAAAACCAAACAGGCCCAATAGTAAGTTTTGAGCTGAAGTCCGCTGGCTACTGTACAGCCAGCTGGCACCATGCACAGAAGGGAGCGCCAAAAAAGACCATCCGGTTTTACGCCACCTATGCAGTGATCAAACATCCAAAGCATGGCGTAATCCTCTTCGACACCGGCTACACAAAACGGTTTTTCTCAAGCACAAGCTCCTATCCGTACAAGTTGTACCGGGCATTTACACCCGTTTTTATAAAACCCCAGGAAGAAGCTGCTGCGCAATTGTTAGCCGAGGGGATACAGCCGGAAGAGGTCCGTTATATCATTGTATCCCATTTTCACGCCGACCACATCGGGGGGCTTAGAGACTTCCCGAATGCCCGTTTCATTTGCGACCGGGCAGCTTATGACGATATCAAAGCAAAAAGCGGATTGAGTGCATTGAAAAAAGGATTTCTTCCCCCACAACTGCCTGAAGATTTTGCAAAAAGAACCGACTTTATTAATGTCGAAAAAGGCACATCGAAAGACGAGCACCTGGGGGCATTGCATGACCTGCTTGATGATGGCACCATTTTTTTGACCAGGCTGGATGGTCATGCCAAAGGGCAGCTGGGGGCCCTCCTCGCCACGGAAAAAGGGCCAGTCTTTCTCATCTCAGATGCAGCCTGGCTGAAACCAGCCTATGCCGACCTGAAGCTCCCCCACCCTATCGTCCGTCTGTTCTTTGACTCATGGGCCGAGTACAAGGCCAGCCTGAATCGGGTACACAATTATCACAAAGCTCACCCGGAGACCCTGATCATCCCCTGCCACTGCCTCGAAACGCTGACAGCACTAAACGGCTCACCATCATGATCGGCTTCAAACTTGAAATCTTGTGGTATTTTCTTTTGTTCCGCTGGCAAGGAAGAAAGCGCTATAACCAAAAGTCGCTTGACCAACTGCGAAGCACAAAAGAAAAGCGTTGGAGAAAGAATCTCCAAAAATCACCCTTCTACAAAGCACTTTCAGGTCAGCCGCTCAACCAGTTTCCCATCATGGACAAAAGCTCGTTCATGGCCGATTTTGACCTTATCAATACGGTGGGCATTACAAAAGAAGAGGCTTTTAAAGTGGGGCTCGATAGCGAAAAATCAAGAGATTACTCTCCGACCATTGGAGGCATTACCATTGGGCTTTCTTCCGGAACGAGCGGAAACAGAGGCATCTTCCTCGCCAGTCAAACGGAGAGGGCCATTTGGGTAGCTGCAATTTTAGACAGGGTCATTGGTTTTTCATTGCGAAAACGAAAAGTCGCTTTTTTTCTCAGGGCCAACAGCACGCTTTATGAGTCGGTCAACTCCTCTCTTCTCCAGTTTCAATTCTTTGATATAAAAAGTGATATGGCCCAGCACTGCCAGATGGTTGCAGCCTCCAGGCCTCACATTTTGGTCGGCCAGCCATCGGTGCTCATGCACATTGCCCGATATTTTGAAGAAAAGCAGATAGCTGCTCGCTTCGAAAAAGTCATTTCAGTGGCGGAAGTACTGGAAGATGACCAGAAAGCCTACTTAGAAAAGGTCTTTAAAAAAAAGATAGAGCAAGTCTACCAATGTACGGAGGGATTTTTGGCTCACACCTGCAAGGCAGGCTTTCTGCATTTCAATGAAGATTGGCTGCTGATTGAGAAAAAGTACCTGGACGAGGAGAAGAAGAGATTTCACCCCATTATCACCGACCTTCTGAGAACGACCCAGCCCATTGTTCGTTACGAACTGAACGACATCATTCATGAAGGTGAGCCATGCAGTTGCGGGCTAAAAACGATGCAAATCGCTAAAATAGAGGGCAGGTCTGACGACGTTTTTGAGTTTGTCCACGATGACAAAACAATCACGATTTACCCCGATTTTATCCGCCAGGCTGTGGCTTTCAGCAGCGATGCAATTGACAATTACGTGGTGATCCGGCGAAGTGAGAAAAAAATTGGCCTGTTTATTGAAGTAAGCAAAGGAGATTTTTTAAACGCATACGGAAAAGCTGAAAGTGCACTTCAGTCTTTATTTGAAATTTTTGGTATTCCCGATGTCACTATTGTCCGGGAAGAAAAGCAACTCCTCCAAAAGGGAGTCAAATTCAAAAGAATAAGGAATGAAAGTCATCAGACCATTTAAGATTACTGGCGCTGGATCCAGTTTGCCAGCTCGTGTTGTCCATTCGGAAGACATGGAAAAAGAGCTCAGTCTTCCACCGGGATGGATCGCCAAGTATTCTGGCGTGGAGAAACGCCACATTGCCACCACTGAGAGTAACAGCTGGCTTGGTGCAGAGGCATTAAAAAAGGCTATGCAAAGTGCCGAGCTGCAACCGGAAGACCTTGGTTGCCTCATTGCTGCCTCAGCCACCTATGATTATCCCCTACCCAACAAAGCCAGCATGATCAAGCATGAGCTGGGTTGGCACAACACGGATTTCGGTTGCATCGACATCGACACCACCTGCCTCAGCTTTGTAACCGCACTGGACTATGCCTCCCGCCTGCTCAACGACAGCGACTGCCGACACGTCGCCATTGTGAGTGCAGAAATAGCTTCAAAGGGTCTCAATCCTGAACACAAAGAAACGTTCAGCCTTTTTGGCGATGCCGCCGCTGCCATCATCGTCTCTTTTGATGATACCGGAGAAAGCGGCCTTGTGAAACACAGCCTGGTCACCTATTCCGAGGGAGCCGAACACACCATCATCAGAGGCGGTGGAAACAGGTTCTTCTTCAAGGATCACCCCTACGATGCAACACTTCATTCCTTTAGTATGGAAGGAAAAAAGCTGCTGAAACTGGCCATGCAAAAAGTGCCCGAGTTTACGGAAAAGCTCTTTTGCCAAACTGGCTCATCAATCCGAGAGGTGGATATAATCGTCCCTCACCAAGCCAGCAAGTCAGGCTTGATGCTGCTTGACAGTCTCCTTGGTGGCAAAACTGACAAAGTCGTCAATAACTTGGCGAGCTACGGCAACTGCATAGCCGCTTCCATTCCGCTAGCTTTGACAGAAGCCATCGAAACAGGACGGCTCAAAAAAGGCGACAGTTGTCTATTGATTGGCACTGCGGCTGGGTTTTCCGTTGGTGGACTGTTATTTAGATTCTAAGTTTGAAGTCATGAACCTAGTATACGGCACAGGTCTTCTTTTCCTTTTGGTACTGCTGGAGCTCATCGCCATCAGGTACTTCCTGCAGGAGAAAATCCCATGGAAAGAAATCGTCATGAACCTCAACTCCGGTCATATTCTGCTTTGGATTTTCCGGGGTATGGAGGTGTTGGCCTTCCATTGGCTGCTGACGCACTTCAGTTTTGGCTGGGTGGCTCAGTGGCCTATCGCCCTGCAATGGGTCTTTGCGTTTGTCGCCTGGGACTTTTGCTTCTACTGGCTGCACAGGCTCCACCATGCTATCAGCCTCCTTTGGGCAGTGCATGTTGTCCATCATGAGGGAGAGCATTTCAGTCTATCGCTGGGGATCAGAAACTCCTGGTATTCTTCACTTACCTCCTTCCCATTCTTCGCTGCACTGGCTATTTTAGGTGTGCCACTCGAAATTTTTATCGTAGTTTCTTCAGTCCACTATTTCATTCAGTTTTATAACCATAACAGGATTGTGAAAAAGAGTGGCTGGCTGGAGCATATCATGATCACTCCCTCTCATCACAGGGTACATCATGGCAAAAACCCCGAGTACATCAATAAAAACTGTGGTGGTACCTTCGTGATATGGGACAAACTATTCGGTACATTTCAGGCAGAACGTGATGACATTGATATTGAATTCGGCACCAATGATGCTGTTCCATCGGAAAACCCATTCTGGACCAATAACATCCCTTTTTTGAAGTGGCTTCGTCTTCCACTGCCGCAATTGAAAAAGCATGAGGCTCAAAGAACGTTCTTTAGCGATGCCTTTGTTGGCTTTGGAGGGCTACTGCTGTTCTGTTTGTTGCTTTTTTATATCTACAAGGAACCATCATGGGCTGGCACTCCCAAGCTGATCCTATTCAGTATTATTTTTCTGGCCACTATTGCCAACGGCGGCCTCGCCGAAAACAAGGTGTGGGGCGCTATTTTATGGGTTACCTGTACTAATGTCTTTATTGTGCTATTCCTTTTGACGCTTTCAATCAACGAGCCCATTTTGACAGGCCTGTCTGTGATAATTGGCCTGCATGGACTGGAAACGCTGAGACGTCTTTTCTTTTCGCCCAAACAAAAAAGGGTGACGTCATTTTCCAGTTCAAAGAACCAAACCAATAGTGCGCAACTGTCGTAAACGCCCTCTAAACAAAACCATCAGATTCAATCCATGTCGATCACTTCTCAATCAGAATTAGCAGGTATCAAGCAAATCAGTCAGGTGGTGGGCACCACCTTGAAGCGGATGAGAGAGTATGCCCGGCCTGGGATGTCTACCAGAGAACTGGACGAATATGGCGGCGGAATTCTGAAAGAGTTTGGTGCCCGGTCTGCACCATTCCTCACATATAAATTTCCAGGGCACACGTGCATCAGTCTAAACCATGAAATAGCTCACGGAATACCTGCAAAAACGAAAGTGCTTAGAGATGGAGACTTGGTGAACATCGATGTTTCTGCAGAGCTCAATGGCTTTTGGGCCGACAATGGAGGTTCATTTGTTCTGGGGAAAGACAATAGAAACCATGGCAGGCTGGTGAATGCATCGAGGCAAATACTCCGGAAAGCCATCAGCGAAATAAAAGACGGCGTACGTGTGGCAGACATTGGCAGGCTCATAGAAATTGAGTCGAGGAAGGATGGTTTTACTGTGATAAGAAACCTGGCAGGGCATGGAGTGGGCAGAAGCCTCCACGAAGCACCAGAGGAGATTCTGAATTGTTACAACCGCTTCAATAGAGAGCGGTTTATGAAAAACTCTGTGGTGGCCGTCGAGACTTTTATTGCCACCAAGTCTACTTTTGCAAAGACGCAAAAAGATGGCTGGACGCTCGTAGGAAATAAGGGTGGCTTCGTCGCACAACACGAGCATACCATTATCGTGACAGATGGAGAGCCAGTGATTCTTACTGAAAGCAATGAGATTTGGTAAGGCTCCCTATCTCAGAATATACAGCTTCCCAAAGCCATTCTTAAAGGCTTTGTCGGCTGACGTTGCCCTGTGCTCCAGCGATTGGCCATTCATGCGAAGCAGCACTCTGTAAAGGTAAACGCCATTGGCCAGCTGGTCGCCATACTCATCTGTTCCGTTCCAGGCAAACTGCGTAATGTTATTACCAATGCGAATCGGGCCAATTTCGTCCTGTGTAATCTCCCTCACCACCCTGCCTGACACCGACATGATTTGTATTTTCAGCTGATCGGGTATTTCTGACCCTGTGAGGGTAAACACAAATTTGGTACTGGTGCTGAACGGATTGGGATAGGGATAGAAGTTTGTTACCGTCGACTCGTTGATGACCTCAAAGCTGATCTCGTAAGGGGCTGTTCCAGCCTGGTTTCCACTCACGTCGGTCGCTATCACACGCATCGCATAAATGCCATCTTCCAACGGCCCGGGTCGGAACTCAATATTGAACTCCTTCTTTTCGGTGTTGGCAGACCATGTCATCTTGCCTCCGGAAAAAGGTACCCGCACGTAGTCACACTCTTCGCAGGGAGATTTGAGGTACACCTCAATACCAATCGTGTCTTGCTTTTGCAAATACTCATAGTCATCGTACAATCTCATTTTCACCAGCGGGTTGGGAGAAACGATGTCACCGTTGAGGATGTAAGTACCATCGAAGGTGACATCAAGCAGTGGATTAACATTGTCCGCATTTACGTCCAAATAGTCACTAAATGTCAGTTGATTGTTGGTAGATATCAGCTCCCTTTCTGTGGTTTCTACTATGGTACGCAGGCTTTCCTTGCCACCTGCTCCCAGGGTTGTTAGCGGCACATTGAACTGCACCGAGTCTCCCGCAGGCAGCGCCGGTAGTTTCATTTCAAACTCCTGAATAGTGCTGGTTTCACTTGACACCAGTTGGTATCTTACTGTCAGGGAATCGGCATAATCAACCGGAGAAGGGTTGAAGTATGAAAACGGCACAACAACCTCCTCCCCTTCATTGGCAGTTCTGGTCAGCTTGTTCCGGGCAGTCGGGTCGCTGTTCAATAAAATGCCCTCCGGTAGCTGATTGAACGTGACGATCCATTTTTTCAATTGCGCAGGCACCAGATTGGCCTCATCGGCCGTATGGTAATCTATTTGCAAATAAGGGTAAAAATTAGCGTCAACAGAGGTCAGGTCTATCGTTGATACATTCTCATCGGCAAACAGCAAATCTTTAATGCCATCGTTGCGCAGCCCGTAAATATCCAGGTTGAAGTTTCCGGCAGTTTGCCCGGCACCAAGCTTTACCTCCTGATAAAGCGAGCCCCACGACTTGGCCGGGCCTATCCTGCCCGATAGCACGCTACCGCTAAAAAACTTGCCTTCCACTACATCATTGAGCACAAGCTGTTGCTCATCGGCAGGGCTGCCGCTTCCATCGGAAAGTAACTCCACCGCAGTTCCTTCTGCCTGGCCTTTCTTTCCATAGAAAATCACGGGCTGCCCATTCGCAAGACCGTTCAATGTGGCTGTTTGTATACCGAAGGTTTTTAGCTGCTCTTTTACCTCAGCATCCCATCTGTCGTACTGAACAGTGCCTATGCTAAAAAAGACAGCATAGTCTCCCTCAGGCACGGCATTCAGCAGTTGAGAAAGCCTTCTGGCTCCTCCGTTGGAAGCCGCCGGGTCATACATCTCTCCGTCAGTGAAGTTGTGAATACGTTTTGAATTCAATCCACAGGTGAGCCTTACATCAAACTTTTGCCATTCGGGAAACGGCGCATAAGGCACCGTCGATTGCTTATCGAACACAACAACGTTAAGTGTATTGGCCCGGCATACGTTGAAGCCTTCACTTTCTACAAAAAGCTCCAGCGTACCAGCTTTGACGCTGTAGTCACGGGCGGCTGCACCAGGATTGTTGGGGCCAAAGGTTTTGATACTGATATCCAGGTTGTTCTCTGGAAAAGACCAATCAAAGCCTGACTCTGACAGCGACATTCCTTTTATTTCAGCGTCAGCAAACTGGTTGGCAGACACCATCGCATATCCACGGGGGCTATCATTAATCATGGTGAACTGGCTCAAAACCCACGAGGTGTCCTCTTCAGGTTCGGGGTTCAGAAAGCGGCTTCTCCAATAAATTACAGTAGAATCGCCGATTGAAAATATCGAGGCCAGATCGACATTCTGAACAGTGATGACACGCATGTCGCCACTGATCCTGTGCTTCATAGCGCCATTGAAATCCGGGGACGTGTCAATTTCAAGTTCGAAACCCCGTGAGGGTGAAAACAAGTCACTTGCCTGAATCACAAAGTCGACATTCGATCCGGCAATTCCCCGCTTCATAGGAAAAATAGGAATAGTGGTTCCTTTAGCTAAAAAAAGATCGATGCTGGCGGTGTTGTTTCCCTCATCCAATTCATCTATTTCGTCGGCTGGGTCGAGGATTACCTCAAAGGTATTGTTACCCAATCCGGTGAGATTCGGGTTTGAAATGCCGAAGTACATGGTATCCTCCCGAAGCACATACGGAGAGATCAGCGAATCCAGGCTTACACTGCCGTCCTCCAGCCTTCGCCTCACATAAATCTTCAAGTCAGATTCTGTGGCAATACCAAAATTCTTCACCACAAACTTGAGAGCAAATGTATCCTTTGCTACCTGCAGCGGGTTTCCTTCAGTATCTATAACCTCCAGCGCATCGGTACTGACTTGGTAGTCGGGTTTCCCCGCTCCAAATATCTTTATCGCAGGATCCCCTTGAAGCAACACCTCCTGTACCTGAGTGACGTTCCGTTCGGAAGAGCCGTATCGTTCAAGGTATCTCCTTGAGGCTTCATTTTTGATATTTCCAAGCGTTTCCTTCACAAACAAGGTGTCGGCAAAAGCTGTCTCATAAAACACACCAGAAAAGTTTCGCAGGTCGCTGGAAAAGCCTTTGTAAGTATGGGCCATAAAACCAACAGCCCCAAGGTTTGGCGTCAACGTCCAGTCTTCACCAAAGGTGAACGAAGTTTCAAAAATATTACCGGCATCGCATCCGTTGACCAAAATAACCGGATACCTGCCTTTGTTGCTGTACCCAAAACCAGGATTAGAAACATTACCAATGTCGATATCAGTAGAAAAGCTCGCCGAGTGACCGAAAAAAGTGATCATTGACACGCCGTTATTCACCTCCTCCGCAATGTTGATGAGCTCCACCGCATTACTGGTCGACTTACTACTTGTCACTACATTGGCTCCCAGGTATTTGCCCTCCGCAATGAACTTGAATCCATTGACATACGAACGAAATGTAGCCAACTCACCCTGCGTGGCTCCTCCACTCAAATGAATGAAGTTCTTTTTCCACAACTGATCGAAGGGCTGATTCTCCATCTCCATGACCTTGTTCAGGTAGGCTTGCACGTCGTCAGGGTTTCTGGCGTTCAGCCTGCCGATGGCAATCGGCGATTCGTAAGTAGTACCAGCCAGACCAGCCAGCATGGCGACATCACTTCCAGGCACACCGTTAGTGGGCACAAAGTGGACAAGCGTCGTGGTAGCAGGGTCTTGCCTGTAGTAATTCCGGTGCACGCCTGTTCCTTTTCCAATAAGAAAAAAGTATTCAGGCGCACCGTTGGCCAGCAGGTAGCCCGCCAGTCTGCGAATAGCCCAGGGAGATATTTCCCCATAGTTAAAGGCATCAAATATCTGCTCCATTTCTAAAATGAGCACCTGATGTTGCCCCCCAGCTGCACTTTCACGAAAAGCTTTGTAGGCTGCCACAGGGTCGGCAGTTCCTGTAGTAGTGGCCTTTCTAAGCTCGGGGTGAGTGACTATGATGTAATCAAAAGCCGTTGGATCGATGGATAGCATTGTCACCTGCTTAATACTTACAGGAGTGTAGGGAGCGGTAGTAGCAATCAGTTTCCGCTGAACAGCGGTGCCGTTTACCACTGCCGTGAAATCGCTGGTTCCTGTGATGACACCAATTTTGTTCACGTTATCCGGCTGGGTTACATCAAAAAGGCTGCTGGCTCCAGCAGGGTCGGTCACTCGAATAAAAGACTTACTTCCCGTGTTCTCTCTTAGCGTCAAAATTTTCTGCGACTGGCCAGCCATGTCGGTACTAGCTGCGTAGTTCACTTTCACATAGGACACTGCAGCCCGATCAGCAGCGCTGCCGATGCCAACCACATTCACCCGCACAAACAACTCCCCGGCAGTTGAAATATCTGACCATAAAATGGTTTCAGAAACAGTATAGGGGTCGTGCTCCGAAAACTCAGCTGTATGTAAAAGCCGCAAACTTGCCGAAGATGGGCCGACGTACACTTCCACGTTGTGATCCAGGTTATTTCTTCCAACCAGGAGCACCTCGAGTGTGGGGTCAGGCCCTGAAGTAACCCTATTGGTCAATCCAGTCAAAGTGATCACTTGATTGGCACCTTTGGCAATGTCACTGCCTGTCCATCCTTCGCCATGGTCGTACTGACTAAGAATGATGTCGCCGCCCTGGTAGGTTTTCCCTTGTGAGTAATTGTTGACCTGTAGTTTGAGCACCTCCCGGAGGTAATATGGCTCCGCAGGCAAGTTGCCTACATTGTTTTCGGCCACAGGTGCCGACATCCGCTTGCCAGAGGTAGCCGTTAGCGGCCAGGTGAGGAAATAGGTAGCTGAATCAGAAAACAGGTTATATAAAGTGTGAGGTTGGGCATCTTCAGAAACATACAGTTCCGTATCGGTCTTGCCATCCGCTGGCTGCCCGTAAAACTCAATATAATCGCTGGCGTCAAGTCGGCCATCTTCCTGCCCTGGCAGATAAATAGCCTGCTCCACGCCTCTGTGAAAAAGCTGTAGTCGCCTGGCGTCGATGGAGGCAAGAGGTACGCCACTTTCCAGCAACTGCTGCTGCGTCAGACGAAATATGCCCTCCCTGGCGACCTTGATTTTATAGTACGATTGCCCTGGTTTGATCCATTCGTTGCCCCATGGTTGCGCCTGCACTATTACTGCTACAAATAGCAACCCGGTCAATAAAGCACTTCTGTATGTCCACAGTCTATTTCGCATTCCATCCATACCTTAATGAAAAGATGTGACTATAAGGCGACTGCGCCCTGTTTCCAATGTCTGTCAAAGCATAGTCGATCTGCACGCCCTGAAGGTTGAGCCCAATACCAAACGACGGCAGGTAAGTCCATGATTTGCTGCCGTCAAAGTCTTTGACCTGCTGCAGCTGACTCACGCCACCTCTTAAAAAGGCCTTTTGCGCATAGCTCACCTCAAAGCCAGCTTTCGGGTCGATACTGGCTAATTTACTTTTGATCAATGTATTTCTTTGCCCGTCAAACGTCAAATCAACGTCGGCACCAACAAGCCCTGTCCATTTTCCTTTGTTCACAACTGCATTAGCCAGCCCCAGCGACAGGCGGGGTAGCGTAATTTCAAGGCTGCTTTCCGGGATCACGTTGCCCGTTTGAGTGTAAACATCAATCACCAGTGACGAATTGTGTGTCCAGGCATTGAACGTTCCGGTGGCGTCTCTTAACACCGCCCCCATTTTCCAGTTTCCCCTGTTGTATTGCATTGCTGCATCGAGACCAAAACCCCAGGCATTCGCAAAATCGCCTACCGTCCGGTGGATCACCTTCAGGTTGCCACCCAGCGACAAGCCTCCCATCTTTTTTGCAAGCGAAAACATAAAGGCATAGTCAGCAGCAGAAAAGAATCTGATATTGTCGTAGTTGATGGCTCCGCTGGCGTCGTAAAGAAACCTGGTATCGGGGATATTATCCACCCCGAAGCGAATTACGGAGACTCCCATGAAGGTATTGCTGTCTATTGGTGTAGCAAACCCCGCAAAATCGTAATTGGCTATGCCCGCAAAGTAGGCCGCATGCATCAGCCCCATCTGGTATTGTTCTGTCAGTTGAGTGAGTGCCGCCGGGTTCCAATAGCCCGCCGTTACATCGTTGGCCAACCCCACCTGGGTATTGCCCATGCCCAATGCCCTTGCCCCAACTCCTATGGCAAGAAATTCATTACTGTATTTGGGTGCATTTCCCTGACCCACAACAAGGCCGGAGCAAAACAAACACAATGTAAAAAGTAACGCTATCCGCATTCAGTGACTAATTCAACCTAAAATTAATGATATAACATTCTCCACACCAACATACCCGCTCACTTGTTGGAATACTTCGACAAATAGACGACAAAAGTAGATGAAGATGCTGGTCTTTGTTGGAAGCTGGTGAAAAAGGATTCACGGGTACACGGCCACTTGTCGGACAGCAGCTTTAATGCAGCTATCAACCGCCTTCCGTCCGTGTTTGCGCTGGTACACCCAGTGGTGTCAAGGGATTAAGAACTGTTTAGCAAAATAAACAGACGCAGTACGACAGTGGCAATCGACGCCCAAACGCCTACAAAGCGTCATAATATTGTACTTTTTGAAGCATTAAACATAACTATTCAATGATAATCGTTTATTCACTAATATTTCTTAGCCAGTACTTGGCCATGCAAGGTACTTTTCCGTATATAGTGCTAAGGTCAAAAACTCTTAAACAAAATGCGAGATGAACATTGAGAATACACAGGTGCAGATGCGGAAGGGGATTCTCGAGTTTTGCATCCTTCATATCATATCACGTGGCGAGGTGTATGCCTCCGACATGCTGCAGGAGCTTACTTCTGCAAAGATCATGGTAGTGGAAGGAACACTCTACCCCCTCCTTACCCGGCTGCGAAAGGCCGGCCTCGTTGACTACAAATGGGTTGAATCAAATTCAGGGCCACCCCGAAAATACTATACCCTGACTGATGAAGGAACAACTTTTTTAAATGGGCTCCAGGGTACCTGGGATGAACTTGTGGGCTCTACCAGTAAAATTATGACAACGAAAAAGCAAAACGGGCAAAAGAAATGAATAAGAATATAAGCATCAATATTAGCGGCATTATCTTCCATATAGAGGAAGATGGTTATGAAAGGCTAAAGGGCTATCTCGAATCCATTACCACCTATTTTTCGACTTTCGAAGACAGCAAGGAAATTATCGCCGATATCGAAAGCAGAATAGCTGAGATTTTTCTCGAGAAGCTGGACAAAGAGAACAAGCAGGTAGTGGCCATCGAAGATGTCAATATGCTGATCTCCACCATGGGTACCATTGCCGACTTTGAGGCGATTGAAGACGTGGAGGACAAAGCAGCACCTGCTGCCGCAGCCGACACAAGCAGCGAAGAGCCTACTGATACAGCGGAAGAAAAGACCGAAGAAAAAGAGAAGACCAGTTCGAAAAAACTTTATCGTGACATCAACAGAAAAGTCGTTGGTGGGGTGTGCAGTGGTCTTGCCCACTATTTCAGCATCGACCCCATGTGGGTGCGTTTGCTCTTTCTGCTTATGTTCTTCAACTTCTTTCTACCAGGCTTAAGTGGCGCAATTTTGCTCGCCTATATTATCCTGTGGATTGTGGTACCGGGCAACAAAGCTCTTGAAGACGACAAGAAAATCAAGAAGATGTTCCGGAGTCAGGAAGACCGGGTACTGGGTGGCGTGGCCAGTGGGGTGGCTGCCTATTTCGGAGTAGATGTAACAGTGATCAGGCTCTTGTTTGTGCTATCTATCTTCCTCGGGGGTACCGGTTTCTTTGTCTATATCATCCTGTGGATCATCACGCCCCTGGCAAAGACCATTACCGAGAAAATGCAGATGCAGGGAGAGCCTGTCACACTTTCCAATATTGAGACAAACATCAAGTCGAACCTCAACATAAAAGAAGACGAAGAAAGTCCGATCGTGAAAGTGCTGCTATTCCCATTCCGTTTGATCGCATTGATCATCAATGGCATAGCCAAATTTATCGGCCCTGCTGCCAACGTATTCGTTGATATCATCCGGGTATTTATTGGCCTGCTTTTCAGCATAATCGGGTTGTCGACAATGACCGCCATTGCGATAACATGTGCCATGTTCTTTGGGCTTACCATTGGTTGGTGGGACTGGGTGTCGGTTGACGGTGTGCCAGTAGAGCTTTTCCAGCAGACACTACCTGGCTGGGCTGTCTTTGGTCTGTTCCTGTCGGCTTTCATACCAGCGTTGGCTATCACCCTGGGTGGTATCAGCATCATGGCCAAAAGATGGGTGGCCGGATCCTTCTTAGGATGGACGCTGTTCGGCTTGTGGATCATCAGTCTGGTGCTTGTGAGCTACACAGTGCCACGCATTATCATGGACTTCCGCACAGACGCCATCCACACTGAAACCAAGACCTACGATATGGCAGGCAAAACAGCAGTCTTGACGCTGTCAGGCAGCGACCGCCGGGAGTGGGACGAGTGGAACGGACAATACGAAGCCGTGGAGCTTCGCCTGAGAGGTCACGAAGATTCAGTGTACAAAGCCGTCTTCGATTTTGAAGCAAGAGGACGAGACCGTTCGACAGCTCTTGAAAATGCGCAGATGGTTACTTATGATCTCAATGTGCAAGATTCCATCTTCAACTTCCCAAGAGAGCTTAAGTTTACAAACGACGCACGCTTCAGGGTACAGAACCTGGACATCACGCTGTACATCCCCTACAACCAGCCCTTCAAAATGGACGAAAGCCTGGCCAGGATTCTGAGAAACACTATCTATAGAAATGGCTACTCTACCCGCCAAATGGAAGGCAATACCTGGGTGTTTACTGACGCTGGCTTGAAGTGCACCACTTGCGAGGAAGATGACGACTATTACTCATATAACTCAGGCTCAGGAAAAAGCTCCTTCGATGCAAAACCCCTTACTTACGACTTCAAAGGATATGATGAAATTGAAGCCGGCGGCATCTTCAAGTTCTACATCAAGCAGGGTGACTACAAAGACATCGAAATCACTGGCGACGATGAGTGGCTGGAAAGGGTAAAAGTGAGCCAGTCGGGCGGGGTGCTGAAATTCGACATCCGTGGGCGCAACTGGGACTGGCGTGACAACTGGGAGTCGAGCGACAAAATTTACGTCTACATCAGCACGCCCGACCTGGAAGGTCTTGAGCTGTCCGGCGCTTCAGAAGCTTATGTCGACGGTTTCCAGGCCAACAAGCTTAACATTAACCTATCCGGCTTTGCCCAGGTGGATATGGACATCGACGCTTCTAAGCTCGACATAGAAATGGACGGCGGCAGCAAACTCACCCTGCGGGGAAATGTGAACGAGCTAAAAGCTGATGTGGAAGGCGCTGCCTCACTCGACGCATTTGGCAGTGAAGCCCGCTATGTGGAAGTGAAAGCGCAGGGAGCAGCCCGTGCCAAGGTAAACGCCATGGTCGATCTGAAAGCCGAAGCATCCGGTGCCAGCACCATTGTGTACCAGGGCGAGGCAAGCTCAGATATCAGAAGGTCAGGAGCGGGGTCGGTAAGGAAAGAGTAAGAAGGTAAGAGGTGAGCAGTAAGTGGTGAAGAGAAGCCAACTACTTACCAATAACCAAGATTTTTCATTTGCCCAATTTTCAAGTCCGAAAAGCCGGACGCCGGAAGGTGTTCGGTTTTTTTATGCAATGGTGCGAGCACCCGTAACGCAAGCGTCCGCTTCTATGTTATCTTTAAAATAGCCTCAGCTAATAATGCTTTCTACACTGAAGAATGTAAAGTGAGTCTCCCTCAGCCTTATACACCAGCCTGTGCTCATGATCAATCCTTCTCGACCACCAGCCCGCCAAATTACTTCGTAGTGGCTCGGGCTTCCCGATGCCTTCAAATGGGATTCGCTGGCATTGTTTGATTAACTCATTGATTCTCCTAAGCATCTTTTTATCAGTCTGTTGCCAGTGGAGATAATCTTCCCATCCCGGAGAGAGGAAAACGATTTTCATTCGTCAATCAGCTCCCGCTCTAACCCTTTTCCCTCTTTGTATTCCTCTATTCCACGGGCAAGTCTTTCAGCATTTTTGGAGCTACTTAAAAGATACATCGTCTCTTCCATGCTTTCGTAGTCAGCTTTCGACATCACTACCACGTCTTCGCCATTTGCTCGGGAAACAAACAGAGGTGAATGAGAAGACAGCACCTTGTCGAGAAAGGCCTTCATGTTCTGACGAAAATTTGAATAGGTTGTTATTTCCATGACTCAAAGTTAATCAACTGACATTAGTTGTACAATATATTGTACGAATCCGTTCACAACAAGGTTGTACCCGAAAATCCGGAGTCACCAGGTGCGGTGTGTATTCCCCGGCCGGGCAGTCGCAAGGCCTTCCTGGGCAATAATCTCTAACTGATACACCTTCTCTTACTTCTTTAATTGAACGCCAGTTCTACATGTCTTAAAATTGTGTTCCCTCCGAGTTTTGCGGAATGACACAGAGGGCCGAAAGAGGAATTTTATCAACATCATCCATTGAGATGAACTAAAAGTTAGTGTTAAATATTTATCTTTGATATATGGAAAAGTTAACGCTGACCGTAAAGGACGACAGTAAACTACTCTATCTGGTAAATTTTTTGCAACAGCTCGATTTTGTCGAGGTGGAAAGGCATAAGCCATTAAAATCAACATCGCCGAAAAAGTATGACTTTTTCGCCTCTGCAGGGCTGTGGAAGGGCAGAGCAATAGACGCTAAGCAGCTTCGGGAAAAAGCATGGAAAAGGAACAGTTAGTCCTTTGCGATACCAATATCATCATTGAATTTTATAAAGAGAATGCTACTATTCTTGAAGCATTGAAGCAAATCGGTCAGGAAAACATCGTTTTGAGCATCGTTACGTCAGGAGAGCTGATGTATGGCGCTTTGAACAAAAAGGAACTGAACAAGATCAATCAGGATTTATCCCATCTCAAAGTCTTGGATATCGACAAGCCGACTTGTGAAATGTTTATGAAGTTGATGAACAAATACTCCTTGAGTCATAACCTAACACTAGGTGATGGGTTGATAGCCGCAACTGCCATCACTCATGATCTTCCACTTTACACATTGAACCTAAAGGATTTTAAGTATATCGAAGGCGTTAGGCTTTGGAATACCTGATGAAATTTGATAGGCTAAAAAAAGTTGTCTAAGGTGCATATTCCGGCCCATCGGCCATAGCAGGCAGGATACTTCGGCTAGTCAAAACCACAAAAAAGCCCGGGGCTATCTACCCCAGGCTTTCCACTGATCTGTGTACCTAACTAAAAGATTCTATGTATTAGTTTTCGTTATTGCTTTACTCAAAGTAAACTATCAGCATATCAGCTCTTCTCTTGAGACCTGGCCCACCAAATGCGGCATGTGTTACCCGGCCCGGTAATCACAAGGTCTTCCGGGGCAATAATGCCGACCGGATACACCTTCCCTTCCTTCTTCTTATAGAAACCAGGGTCTACTTCTTCCTAATGTGTGTCCAAACTCCCACCCACCTGAGGGGCAAGTTGATAGCGGTAAACTCATATCCGTTGGTGCCTCTGACTAAGAAGATTTATGGGTATATTTGGATGCGTTTTGGATATATTCAAAATGCATAATAGAGAAGGAACTATTTATGGATACATTTGGATGCTTTTTGGATATATCCATAAAAATCAGATGGCAATGAACCAAAAACTTGCATTCGGCGGAGATGTCTTCCAACAACTGATGAAGCAGTTAAGTATTATTGACAGCTTCAAAGGAAACTGGCAATCAATAGAACTAAAGCACAGCAAACACCTCAAAGAACTCAGGAAAATAGCGACCATCGAAAGCATAGGTTCATCTACCCGAATCGAAGGAGCGACATTGACAGATGCAGAAGTCGAAAAGCTCCTTAGATCTGTAAAAATTACGAAGCTGACCACCAGAGAACAACAAGAAGTGGTTGGATATTATGAAACGCTACAAGTCATCCTGGATAATTATACGGACATAGCGTTGTCAGAAAGATATATCCATCAATTGCATGGGATGCTCCTAAAGCACAGTGCCAAAGACCAGAGCCATAAAGGGCAGTATAAAACCCTGTCTAACCAGGTAGTGGCCAACTACCCTGACGGAACACGACGAACAATTTTCAGAACAACCGACCCATCTTCCACTTCCAGGGAAATGGAAGAGTTGTTGAACTGGGCTGACGAACGCCTGACAAAAGCAGATATGCATCCGGTGATGATTACAGCCGCTTTTGTATACGAATTTTTATCCATCCACCCCTATCAGGACGGAAACGGAAGGTTGTCACGGTTATTGACGACTTTGCTACTCTTGCAACAAGGGTATGGTTTCGTTCAGTACGTATCTTTTGAGCATATCATTGAAGAGCGGAAAGAAGACTACTACAGGGCTTTGATGGAAGGCCAGAAAAACCGGTACAAGAAAACCGAAAAGATAGACAGATGGATCTTATTTTTCCTGGATTGTCTGTCTACACTTATCAAGCGCTTAGAAGCAAAATATGAGGTTTATAGCAAGCTGACAAAAGAGCTGAACGAAAGACAGCAATCAGTGCTGGAGTTCATCAAAAAGCAGAAGGCAGCACGCATGAGTGAAATCGAAGAAGCATTTAAAGCCTACTCACGAAACACCCTGAAGAAAGACATGTCTTACCTGGTCAATGAAGGTTTATTGTTAAAGATTGGAGAGAGAAAGGGCACCCGCTACCACTATCTGGAATAGCTGCCAATCTCATGCAGGTAGTTAGAAAGGTTCCTGTCCTCATGCGCCGCCTCAGCCAGGTACCTGGTGAGCGATCTCGCCCCTGCTTCTGTGTCTGTACCGTGACCTGAAAGCCTTGCCAGCAGTTTTCCAAACATTGTTGTCTGCACAAAAAAGCCCGGGGCTATCTACCCCAGGCTTTCCACTGATCTGTGTACCTAACTAAAAGATTCTACGTATTAGTTTTCGTTGTTGCGCTATTCAAAGAAAAAATCAGCATATCAGTCCCTCCCTTAGGGCCAGGCTCACCAGGTGCGGTGTATTATTCACATTCAGCTTCATAAACAGGTTGCTTTTGTGCTTGGCTACGGTTAATTCACTAATGAAAAGGATGTCCGAAATCTGCTTGGCGCTGTAGCCAAACGACAACTGCTCAATGATCTCCTTTTCTCTTCTCGTTAATGGATTGGCTTGTTCGGTCATGATAGTTTCATTTTTAATACACTACCTTATGACGATTCCAAGAAAAGGTCACCGCACTATCTGTAATTTTTTGCTGCTACTTATATTTAGGTATTTTAGGTGACCTTTAGTCTTTTCAATCATTATACTACAACCGGAATGGATGAAACCTTGATCGCTTCGCTTAAAAACGGAGACATGCAGGCCCTCGGCGAATTATACAGCAAATACCGACAGGAGTTTATCGGCATGATCCGGGCCAAATATAAGATGAGCAACGACGACGCCATGGACATTTATCAGGTAGCTACTTTGCGGCTTTACAACAATGTGGTGAAGGGAAAAATGACCATGATGCACGACAGCATAAAGCCCTACCTATTCAGTATCGGGCTCAATGTGTACAAGGAGATGGTGAGAGAAGACATGAAAATACCTTTGAGCAGCAATCCCCTGGAATGGGTGGATGACAGAGGTGAAGGTCAGGAAGCAACCGACGAAGCGCTGCTGAAAGAAAGTTTGCTGGAGGCAACCAAAAAGGCCATCGAAAAGCTGGGCGATCCGTGCCAGAGTATGCTTACACGGTTTTACTATTTCCGGGCAAGCATCAGGCAGCTGATGGAAGAGTTTGGCTACAAAAACGAAGCAACAGCCAAGAATAAAAAGTACAAGTGCCTGCAACAGCTAAGAGAGCTGCTGCAAAAAGAAAAGATTCAAATGGCTTTAGCTTAATAGAGGTAAATGGAAGAGCAGGACATAGCACTAATCGACAGGTACCTCAGTGGAGAGCTTTCAGAAAGCGAGGAAGAAGAATTCCGGCAAAGGCTGGCGGCAGAAAAAGATTTCGCACAACTGTTTGAGGATGTGCGATACTTACAGAAAGGACTGGAACGAGCAGAACTGGAGAAAGCCTGGAAGGCGATTCAGGCGGCAGAAGCCGACATTGTCGAC
The DNA here is from genome assembly GCF_040222385.1 of Imperialibacter sp. Lineage (GTDB taxonomy): Bacteria > Bacteroidota > Bacteroidia > Cytophagales > Cyclobacteriaceae > Imperialibacter. The sequence continues at coordinate 5,610 of NZ_JAVKDF010000038.1, read as the reverse complement.
ACGGCACCTACCGGAGCGGCCACTTTCAACTGGAAGGTTTGGTTGCCGGTGGCGGCCTCGGTGGCGCTGATGGTAGTGGCTGCGTGGCTCTTTTTGCTGAGAAGTGCGGAACCACAGGCGCTTTATGCCGAATACTTTGAGGTTTACCCCAATGTGGAAGCACCCATTTACCGGGACAGCAGTGCGAAAGACAGCCTCACAGCAAAAGACCTGGCCTTTAGGAGATATGCCGACGAGGATTATGACATGGCCATTGAAATCTTTGAAAGTATTCAAAAGCCCGATGAAGGTACCCTGTTTTACCTCGGCATGAGCTACCTGGCAAAGGATGAGGCCGACAAAGCGGCGGCTATCTGGGAGCCATTGAGCAAGGAAGCTATGGACTACAAAACACAGGTGCAATGGTACCTGGCCCTGGCCTGGTTAAAGCTGGAAGAGGAGGAGAAAGCGAAAGAGTTATTTGAGGTGCTGGCTGAGTCGGGCACGGCTTATGAGGAGAGGAGTCGGGCTATATTGAAGGCTATATAAACTTTATTTTCAACCTATACTTACCATTATGAAGCATTCAATTACAAATCCCAGTGTTTTCATCATCTTACTGGCAATTGTTGGGGCAAGTTGTGGGAGCAGCCGACAGTCAACAGATAACTCCGAAAGCACGGTTGACACGCTGATCTTTTATCACCCGGACCTTGATCTGGAAGGCCTGAGAAAAAAAGGTCGCAGAACCCATATTAACGGAGAGGTACATAACCCGTGCTCGAAATGTGATAAAAAATCGACCACAGACTCAGCTCAAAGAATACATAAATATGTGTATGCACTGACGACATATGACTCGACGGCAGACACTTTTCTGCTTCCCGGAATAAACAACGGAAATCTTCCCAATCTCCAGTTTACGACCAAGAACTACTCCATGGTAGTGAGAACTACCATACTAAAGGGGCTAGCTCAGGATCACCCAATGACAATTGCCTTTGATCTCTGCGAGTTTGAAGATGGGTCTCAATGTAGGCACCCCCACTCCGTTCTGCCTGACGAGATAAAAATAATAACCAACAATAGCCCTGACAGATTCGGGATAGTTGAAGATCCCTATACCGATGGATTGATTTATGGAAACGCCAATCCATACGGCATGGTGTCCTTTGGTGACACAACACTCATGTTTCTAAAGTCCACAGGCGTATTAGTATCGCTCAAGGATAGCGTTTCATACAAAATTGGTCGGGTTAGATTTCCCCTTGACGGCAAAATGCGGGTTTTACCTCTTGCGTATGATGTAAAGAAAAAATAGAAGACCTGCCAAAGCTAATGCCATCATAATAAAGAGAGGGTGAGAGTCCCTTTCTTCTAAATTTCCATAATAAACAAATGAAGCCCATCTTGCCGGATGGGCTGTTTTGTAATCAGATTTCGAGACCAGTTTCTTTCTTGCTTCATATAGCGCCATTAGCGGTGGTTCGCCAGTTCGCATCGCTCGATAGAACGCACCCATAATTTCAACCGAAGCATCGTCATCAGTTCTCCAAAGACTTTGAATTACCGCCCTGGCCCCGGATAATCTAAAGGCCCTTCCCAAGCTTAATATACCCTCCCCTTTAACCGACTTTCCAAAACCACTCTGACAAGCACTAAGCACCACAAGCGGGGAATTCGTTTTTTCATTGTGTAGTTGATTCGAATAAACCTTCAATTCCCGACCTTCTTTGTTAGCAAAACTTAGATAGGAGCCAAAAATAGATAAAGTGTCTGTGCCTCCGTGTACTGCGACATGAAGGATTTTGTTTGTGTTGAGATTCTTAAGCAAATCGTCCCGAGATGCGTCATAAACGAACTCGCCTTCCCAGTATCGTCGTATTAAATCAAGCTCTTTCTTTGATCCCGGAAGATTATTGGTGCGGGTTTTTGACAAATTGTAGTATCCCAACCCAACAACTTCTTCAGCGCTCACCCGCTCATGGCCTGAAGCGATCATCAATTGAGAACTGAAGGAGTAGGCGATTGGAGCAGCAAACAACAAATACTTGAAGGTGTTAAATCCATCACTTGAACCTGGCTCAGCAGTGAGTAGTACCTCGAATGGCAAAAAAGCCAGGGGTCCGTCTGGAACCAGATATAAAACTTGTGCAAACTCAAGATGGTCGAGAAAGGCGTTATTGAATAGCATGGAGGATAACTTAAACGCAGATGCAGAGAAAAGTTCTGGTTGCTGCTTGTTTGCCGTCAAAATACCCAGCACTGTGGCCAGCTCACTGCCCACTTGATTGACATCAGCAACCTTTTTTACAACAAAATCGTCACCATCATAAGACATGCAATAAATGGAGTTTGCCCCCCAAAAAAACTCTGCGTAGTAAGACGAAGACGACGATAAAAAGCTGGATAGCTGGTCAAGACTCCCAAGATTGTTTTGCAAATCAATATTACTGAACTGTGGATAGTTAGATGAAAGGACGGTAGAAATACTGTCAAGTTTGCTCCTTACAAACTGCCTTCGCACAATCATCGGCTTGTTGATAGTTTTTTCTGTTGACAAGTCCTCAAATGTCGCCCACAAGGTTTCATACTTTTTAAGTGAGTCGAGCAGGCCTGGTTCGACGCCATTTCCTTCCCTTCTTGTTCCTAAAAGTATTTCTTCCAATAACTGGACAGATTTGCTCATTTGAAGTATTTTAAAACTCCTCTCCAACATCCGTTTACGGTCAGATGCAATAGCCATGCGAGCATAACATATGTCGAGGCCCAGCTCAAACACCTTCTTCATGTCACTGAACATGTACATCTTTGTCATATCTCCAGAATAGATTTCTCTTCTTGACAAGAGTAAGTTCTCTAATTCGTTGTAATAGAAAAACACATCATCATTTAAGACACCACTTGTGCTCTCGAGGCTTTTCTTGTGAAGGTATACCCCTTTCCGATACATAAAGGTGAATAGGCTATTACTATATAACACAGTGTCAAAGGGAGGATTTTCGCTAACTCCAAAGTTTTCAAAGGTAGGGTGGGCCGCAACAATCGCCTTTTGAATAAAGTAGAGCGCCGAATCATTATTCTTCATTTTGTGATGGAACTCAGCTAATCCGCCATATGCCCACCCTACATCATCGTGTTTTAAACCAACAAGGGATGTCTTCAGAGATAGGTTTTCGTTAAAATAATAGCGTGCAGAATCGTAATTTTTCTGATCCAGAAAGAAATTTGCCAAATTCAAACTAAACCATGACGATTCCAGAGACTTTTGTCCTGCAACCCGGGCCGCCAAAGATTTACCACGTTGGAGCACCTGATAAGCCAAATCTGGCACCCCGGCTTTTTTATAGCCACTGGCACAATTGTTATAATAGTTGATTAAACTTCTACTATTAACGCCATTTCTTTCAATTTCCTGATCAATCGCTTTTTCGTAAAAATCCGTGGCGTCACCGAAACGTTCAGCGTTGTAATAGAGGTTACCCAACGCCACGAGGCAATCATTGACAAGCTGACCCCACTGGTTATTCTGAGCAATCGAGAGGGACTCCAAAAAACAAGATTTAGCACTTTCAAGGTCATATTTATCCTGATAGAGAGTTCCGAGCGAGTAGGAAGCGTCGGCATAGAAAATCGATTTTGGTGAATGCGACCTAACGAGATCCATCAGTTTTTCAGCTTCCCGCAACCCTTCTCTGCTTTTAGCAAGTCGCCACCAGTACGTCAGCACTTTGTAGTGAACTGCGAAAAAAAGTGGAACCTTTTTTTCCGTATAAGACTGCCTTAAAACTATTTCCGCCCTGTTCAAAGTGACAACAACGCTATCATTTTCCCGTTCTCTAAAATGATAAATACCCTTAGCCAATAGCCAATTTCCTTTAAGATAAGCATCACCTTTCCTCTCAACCGGTTCCTTCAGAGTCCTGAGCATTTTCAGTCCTTTCTCCAACTCTCTGTTGTGAAAGTGTGTTCGAGCTTCGTAAACATCCAGCAACAACCCGGCCTCATGCGACAAGCGCTGCTTGCGCAGGTTTTTGATGATGGGATATGCTTTCTCTTGATTAAGCGTAAAAATCAGCGAATCCACCTTCTCCAAATCCTTCCTGATCAATTCGAAATCAGGCGGCTGGGCGGACAAGGAAAAGAATAGGCAAAACAAGGTGCAGGTAAGGCAGGCGAGTCGCATCTATTGATTAGTCAATTAATCAGGTTGAGATCAATATATAAATTGCCAAAATACTATGACCATTCAAAGGGGATTGGACGGATGTGGGACAATTAGTTTGAAGAATAGGACTAAGCCAATTCAATATTGCATTAAAAGGGGTTATGTTCAGTTAAGTGTGTCATTTTTTAAAAGTTGGGTTCAAGTCTTTCGGGATATGTCATAGTTAGTATACTTATCACCTTGGTCCATGATACCGGTCTGGACCATTTCTTTTGAACCTTTGAACTGACTAAATAAAGGAGTTTATATAAGGCTCTTTCAGATGGTAAAGCACCCTTAGCTTTGGTGGCTTTCCTTATTTGCCTATTAAACCCTTCAATTGAGTTAGTAGTGTACATTATATGCCTAATCTCCTCTGGATAATTATAAAAGCTTGTTAAGCCTTCCCAATTGTTCTTCCAGGATCGGATCATTGCTGGGTATTTCTTCTCCCATTTAATCTCAAATTGCCCGAGTGATTGTTCTGCTGATTCATAGTTATTGGCCTTGTAGATCGATTTCATATCTCTAATGACTTCTTTGCGATCGCTATCGGGCACATACTTGATGGAGTTTCTTATCTGGTGAACAATACACAACTGCACGTCCGTCTTTGGAAACATAGCCATAATGGCTTCCCTAAACCCTTTCAGGTTATCAATACAGGCGATAATAATATCTTCTACCCCACGAATTTGAAGATCACTAAGCACTTGCATCCAAAACTTAGAACTCTCACTCTCCGACAAATAAATGCCTAACAAATCCTTTTCGCCTTCCTTGTTCATCCCTAGAACCAAATAGGCTGCCATGCTGCGTATTTGACCATCCTGACGGACTTTATAGAAAAGTGCATCCAACCAAACAAAAGGGTAAACTCGATCCAGTGCCCGGTTACGCCATTCTTCTATCTCAGGCCATATGCGATCGGTTATAGTTGTTAGCTGCGCTGCTGATAACTCCATTCCATACATCTCATAGATGTGGTTAGAAATATCCCGGTAGCTCATCCCCAGCGAATACAAGTGTAGAATTTTACTCTCTAAGCTAGGGCCTAAGCTCCGTTGACGTTTGGGTACCAGCTCAGGGCTAAAGGTCGCATCACGATCCCTGGGGGTATCCACATCAACCTCACCAAAGCTCGTTTTTAACTTCTTCTTCCCATGACCATTACGTCGATTGGGACGCCCTTCAGCTAGATGATTATCCATCTCACCTTCCAGGCTAACTTCCAGAAGACGTTTTATTATCGGGCTAATGGCGCCATCTGCACCTTCAAGCTTTTTGCCCGACTTAAGTGTCTGTAATGCTTCCTCGAAAAGTTGCTCCAACTCACTCCGAGGTGGTCTCTTTGATTCCATTTCTGTCATAAGTTCTCATTTTATTTTTACTTATACTTATGACACACTTTTCTGAACAGTCTC
>NZ_JAVKDF010000037.1:0-159509 GCF_040222385.1 Imperialibacter sp. | reverse complement strand
CTCAACTCAACCTGCCGTCTCGCTGACACCACTTTCTTTGGCTATCCCTCTGAAAGCGGATGCAAAGGTAATCACTTATTCTCCCTAAATCCAAAAATTATTTTATAAATATTTTTTGAAGGAATAGAACAGTAGGTCAGTTGGAATTCCTTCTTCGTTTAGAAGGGATGCAAAGGTACTACTCTTATGTTATACTTTGCAACCCTATTCTAAAAAATTACTTAAAATCTTTGAGGACTGTTTCACTTCTATCTGGTCCTGTGGAGATTAGGTTAATTGGAACATTGACTTCTTTTTCAATAAAGGAGATATACTGATGTACTTCCTTAGGAAAAGCGTCGTAAGTTTTTATTTTGTTGATAGGGACATTCCACCCGGAGAAATCAGAAAAGACAGGGCTATAGTTGCCATTTATCAGGTCGTGAGGCAATTCGTCCGTCGGTTTGCCATCAACTGAATAGCTAGTACATATCTTGAGCGGATTAAAATCCGTAAGCACGTCTCCCTTCATCATGAAAAGGGATGTGACTTTATTGATCATGATAGCATACTTCAGTGCTGGCAGGTCGAGCCAGCCACAACGCCTGGGCCGACCTGTGGTAGCGCCAAACTCATGACCAACTTGCCTAAGCCTTTCGCCAGTTTCCTCAAGAAGCTCAGTTGGAAACGGCCCGCTTCCCACTCTTGTGCAGTAGGCTTTAAAGATGCCGTAGACCTCACCAATGTTGCCCGGTGCTATTCCGAGACCGGTGCAGGCCCCGGCAGCCGTCGTATTTGAGCTGGTGACAAAGGGGTAGCTTCCAAAGTCTATGTCGAGCAATGAACCCTGAGCGCCTTCAGCCAGTATTTTAGCTCCGGAGTTTATATGCTTATTAATCACGTACTCACTATCGATAAGCTGGCAGTCCTTTAGAAAGTCAACCGCTTTGAAGAAAGCTTCCTCCTTTTCGGAGAAATCGTGGACGTAGTTGTAAAAGTCGAGTATTTTGAGATGCTGCTCTTTAAGTGCATTATACTTTGCTTTAAAATCGGGTGACAGGATATCGCCCACCCTGAGTCCGAGCCTTGCCACTTTATCCTGATAGGTTGGGCCAATCCCCTTTAGCGTAGAGCCAATTTTCTTCTCTCCTTTTGAACTTTCGTAGGCAGCATCAAGCTGGCTGTGGCTTGGGAGAATAAGAGAAGCCTTTTTTGAAATAAAGAGCCGTCCATTGATGTCGACATTATATTTCGACAAAGCCTCTACTTCTTTCTTGAATATTATCGGATCAAGCACCACGCCATTGCCTATGATATTGATTATAGAGCTATGGAAGATTCCAGATGGAATTTGATGAAGTACGTGCTTTATACCGTCGAATTCCAAAGTATGGCCTGCGTTTGGTCCGCCTTGAAATCTGGCGATTACATCGTATTTGGGCGCCAAAACGTCCACAATCTTTCCCTTACCTTCGTCTCCCCACTGAAGGCCCAAAAGTACATCTACCGCCATTTGTTTAAGATTTTTTAAGTTTTTCCACTGCCTCCCCTTTGCTGTCTACTATAGAAAAGATAGCATTGAGCTTTGTGATCACCAGCAGCTTTTTGACATGATCAGAAGGATTAACGAGCACTACTTCTCCACCCTTGTTTCTGAATTTTGTAAGTATTGTTATCAAAACGCCTATGCCGCTACTGTTGATATACCTGACATCTTCTATATAAAGCGCACAAAGGGTGACTTGTTTATCGATAGCATCTTTTACTATCTCTACCAACTCGGCTCCGTTGTTTTCGCCGATTAAGTCGCCTTCAAAATGAAGATGAAGTATTTTGTCGCTTATGTTATGTGTGTATTTCATTCAGGCGCAATTATATAAGGAGAAAGCTCAGTTTAAAAATTAGAAAGTAAATTTTATGCTTTTTCTGTTTTTGCCAGTTCTTCTCTGTTACCGCAAGAGGCATTCGTACAGTTGCCATAGAGGATAAGGGAATGATGCATGACATCGAAGTGCAACAAATCGCCAACGGTATTCTGAATATTCTGGATTCGTGGGTCGCAAAACTCCATTACTTTATGGCATTCTGTGCAAATCAAATGATCGTGTTGTTTATAGCCATATGATTTTTCGTACTGCGCCATGTTCTGGCCAAACTGATGTTTTGAGACCAAGTCGCATTCAACAAGTAAGTCAAGCGAATTGTATACAGTGGCCCTGCTCACTCTGTAGTTTTTGTTCTTCATACTTATGTACAAAGATTCAACATCAAAGTGACCACCCCTGGAATAGATCTCTTCCAGAATAGCAAAACGTTCGGGAGTCTTCCGTAGCTCCTTCTTTTCGAGGTAAGCTGTAAATATCTTTTTTACCTCTGAGAATATTTTTTCGTTGAGTACCATACTTTCAAAGTCACAAATATAATAAAAGCTGGCTTAGTCAAGCTGCTCTAAGTCATCGTATCTGGAGACGCTGTAAACATCACTAATTTCCTCGAGTTTCCGAATCAGTGTGTCAAGATGTTTGGTGTCCTGGATATATAACTTAATTCCGCCCTGAAAAATCCCATTGTCGGTGTCGATAGTTATCGACCGCATGTTCACTTTGAGTTCATCCGATATCACTTTAGTGATGTCGTTGATCATTCCCATTCTGTCGGTGCCGGTAATTTTCAGCCCTGTAAGGAAAGCTATTGCCTGCTGGGACGCCCATTTTGCCTTCACCACCCGGTAACCATGGTTGGACAAAAGCTCAGGTGCATTTGGGCAAGAGGTACGGTGGATTTTGATGCCTTCGTTGACTGTTACGAAGCCAAAAACCTCATCGCCTGGGATGGGATTGCAGCATTTGGAGAATTTGTAGTCAATCACATCCATGTCCTCACCGATCAGTAGCAAGTCGTGATCTTTGCCCTTTACTTCAGTGATCTGCTTTTCAAAGGCACGGGCATCCTGAATTTTATGGCCATTCCTTTGAATATTCCCTTCCTTGAAGTCCTTGAATTTCTTTATGTCCTTTGAGTCGATCTTGCCTTTACCTACTTCAAAGAAAAACTCAAGTGGTGTTTTTGTACCAAAATATGCCACCAACTGATCCAGGATTTCGCTGGAAAGCGTCAACTTCATTTGCTTCAACTTTCGAAGCACTATTTCCTTGCCTTCGGCTGCTGCTGCTTTCCTTTCTTCTTTCAGAAGATCCTTGATCTTTGATTTCGCCTTTGAGCTTACAACAAGCCGAAGCCATCCTTCGTTGGGCTTTTGCTTGCTGGAGGTAAGTATCTCGACCTGGTCTCCATTCTTCAATACATGATTGAGCGGAACCAGCTTTTGATTCACCTTTGCCCCGATGCAACGTGCGCCAATTTGGGTGTGTATATCAAAGGCAAAGTCTAATGCCGTGGCTCCATGTGGCAATGTCCTCAAATCGCCCTTCGGCGTGAAGGCGAAAACTTCTTCCTGAAAGAGGTTAGATCTGAAATCATCTACAAACTCAATCGCCGAAGAATCATTTTGCTCCAGCATATCCCTCACCCGGGTGATCCACTGTTCTAGTCCAGATTCTTGTGGATTTGATTTATTCTCTTTGTACTTCCAATGGGCTGCATATCCTTTTTCCGCAATGTCGTCCATCCTGCGAGACCTGATTTGTACCTCCACCCAGTTGCCGTGGTGAGACATTACAGTAGTATGCAAAGACTCATAACCATTTGCTTTCGATGTGGAAATCCAATCACGAAGCCTATCGGGGTTGGGCTGATAGTAGTCGGTAACAATAGAGTACACTTGCCAGCAGGCAGCCTTTTCGTTTTCGTATTCAGTATCGATAATTATCCGGATGGCAAACAGGTCATACACTTCCTCGAAGGGAATGTTCTGTTTGCGCATTTTATTATAAATAGAGTATATTGATTTGGGACGCCCTTTGATTTCCACTGTCAAACCAGATTTTTCAATGGCCGACTGTATTGGCCTCACAAAAGACCTGATGTATTTGTTTCTGGATGCCCTGGTTTGACTTATACTATTAGCAATAGATTTATAAGTATCGGGCTCGGTAAATTTGAGATTTAAGTCTTCGAGCTCAGATTTGATTGTGTACAATCCCAATCGGTGAGCCAGCGGGGCATACAGATAAATTGTCTCAGAAGCGATTTTCAGTTGTTTATTACGAGGCATGCTGCCAAGCGTTCGCATGTTGTGCAGCCTGTCGGCCAGCTTCACGAGAATCACTCTCACATCTTCGGAAAGGGTGAGTAGCATCTTTCGGAAGTTTTCGGCTTGCTGAGAGCTACCGTATTCGAATACACCGGATATTTTAGTGAGCCCGTCAATGATCTTGGCAATCTTCGGCCCAAACTCTCTTTCAATATCCGCAATACTGGTGTCGGTATCCTCAACTACGTCGTGCAGCAAGGCTGCCACAATGGACGTGGTGCCCAGACCAATTTCTTCCACACAAATCTGCGCCACCGAAAGGGGATGAAAAATATACGGCTCACCGCTCTTCCGCCTCATTTCCCTATGGGCTTCCATGGAGGTATTAAATGCCTTCTTGATTAGCTTGGCATCTCCGTCTTTCAGAAGTGGCTTCGCCAGTCGCAGCAAACGCCTATACCTCTGAATTATTTCCCGCTTCTCTTCCTCAATATCTACCGCCTGCATGTTACTTTATTAACGAATACCTATTTAAACAATTTTTTGTTACTACACGTTGACAAAACAAATTATTTCTCTACATTTGCATTCCGTTTTCAAAAGCGGGTGTGGCGAAATTGGTAGACGCACTAGACTTAGGATCTAGCGCCGCAAGGCATGGGGGTTCGAGTCCCTCCACCCGCACTAAAAAACAAACCCTCCTACGCAATTGCTGAGAGGGTTTTTTTATATTGGATTGACTCAACAAAATTCTACAACATTGGATATTCAACTCGACAAGATTACTAAGACAGAAGCCCTTATTAAAATTAAGGTTTCAGAAACTGATTATCAACCCAAAGTTGAAGAAAAAATAAGGGAGTATAGCCGCAAAGCCTCTATCAAAGGCTTCCGCCCAGGAAAGGTGCCTCAAGGCATGATTCGCAAAATGTATGGCAAGTCGATTCTTGTGGATGAAGTGAACCATATGCTTTCTCACAAAGTGTCAGATTATATCAAGGACAACAAGTTGGAGATCATTGGCGAGCCTCTTCCTAATGTTGAAAAGGCACAGGACATTGATTGGGATGTGCAGAAGGATTTTGAATTTGAATACAACGTTGGTTTGGTTGATGAATTCTCAATTGACCTCTCCAAAAAGGTTAGCGTGACGGCATACTCGATCAAAGTCGATAAGAAGCTAATTGCGGAAACAGTAGAAAACCTGAAAAATCAGTTTGGTGAGACCACTGATCAGGAAACTGCAACGGAAGGAGACAATCTTTTCGGGGTTCTAAAGGCTGAGGATGACGCTAAAGAGGAAAGCATTGTGCTCTATGCCGACAAACTTTCGCCAAAAGAGGCGAAAAAACTAGTTGGCCTAGCTAAAGGGGCTATTGTTGAGGTGGATCTCAAAAAGCTTTTCAAAGAAGAATCAGATTTGGCAATCGCCCTGGGCATTACCAAAGATGAGGCTAAGAAACTGAAGGGTAAATATACTTTTGAAGTAAAAAACATTAGCCGGGTGGCTAAAGCAGAGGTCAATCAGGAATTGTTTGACAAGACCTTCGGTAAAGACGCCGTGAAGTCAAACGAAGAGTTTGAACAAAAAATAAAAGAAACCATTTCTGAAAACTACCAGCAAGAAACGGACATGTTCCTTGACAGGTCAATCAGAAATGAGCTGATCAAAAACACGAAGCTTGAGCTTCCTGATAGCTTTTTGAAAAACTGGCTGTTGAGAACGAATGAAGGGCAATTGACTCCAGAAGATATTGAGAAAGAGTTTGATGCCTACACCAAAGAGTTGAAATGGTCTCTTATAAGAAACAAAATCAGTAAGGATCAGGATTTGAAAATAGAGCACGAGGACGTGATGGAGGAGGCCAGAAAGCTGATCAGAAGGCAGCTGGCTGGCAGCGGCATGGGATCTCAGTTTGAATCGAGCATCGATATGTTTGTTAACAACTACCTTCAGGGGGAGAATGGCGACAATTACATGAAAGTTCACAATCAGGTTCAAACGCTGAAAGTAATGGAGTACATAAAGTCACAAGTGACCATTAAGTCGAAGGATGTCAGCCTTGACGATTTCCGTGATCTGCCTATGAACTAAGAACCAACTTTTTGGGTTAAATTGAAGTCCTTTCACAGAAGGGCTTTTTTTTTATTTTTGTATCAACCCATTAACAATACGTCAAATGTATAAAGAGCTTTCAAAAGAAGAGTTTAGGAAATACGCAGTGAAAGGCCAGGGGATTTCAGGCTCTGTTTTCGATCAATATGCAAGCAGAGTAGAGAACATGACCCGGTCGGTTATCGAAGAAAGGCCAACAAGATTTGCAGAAATAGATGTTTTCTCCCGCCTGATCATGGACAGGATCATTTTCCTGGGCATGCAGGTAGAAGAAAATATCGGTAATATTATCACGGCCCAGCTATTGTTTCTGGAGTCTGTAGATGCAAAGAAAGACATTCTGCTATATGTGAACAGCCCTGGTGGGTCGGTTTATGCGGGCTTGGGCATATATGACACTATGCAGTATGTAACCCCAGATGTGGCAACTATTTGCACGGGCATGGCTGCTTCAATGGGTGCAGTGCTATTGGCAGGTGGCGCAAAGAACAAGCGTTCTGCATTGCCTCATGCAAGAATCATGATACACCAGCCGAGCGGTGGCATGCAAGGCCAGGCCAGGGACATGGAGATTACCCTGAGACAAATGCAGGAGTTGCGGAAGGATTTGTACACCATTCTTTCGAACCACACTGGCAAACCATACGAACAAGTGGAGAAGGATTCAGACAGGGATAATTGGATGAGACCTACCGAAGCGAAGGAATATGGTTTAATTGACGAAGTTTTACAGAGAAAATCATCTAAATAAAGTACTTTTGGAAGATAAGATGGCCCAAGTAACTTGCTCATTTTGTGGGAGAAACAAAAAGGATGTTGACCTGATGATCTCAGGGATACATGCTCATATCTGCGATAAATGTATTTCGCAAGCTCAGCAAATTTTGCAAGAAGAAACAAAAACAAGGACGAGCACTGCGAAGCCGAAGTTCAACCTCATCAAGCCTATTGAGATCAAAAATCACCTTGATGAGTTTGTTGTGGGCCAGGATGAAGCCAAAAAGGTTATTTCCGTGGCAGTGTACAATCACTACAAACGATTGACGCAGGAGAAAACGGATGATGATATCGTTATAGAAAAGTCCAATATCATAATGGTGGGAGAAACAGGGACAGGTAAAACCTACCTGGCCCGTTCTCTAGCCAAAATTCTTCAAGTACCCTTTTGCATCGCTGACGCTACGGTGTTGACTGAAGCCGGCTATGTGGGAGAAGACGTTGAAAGCATACTGACAAGATTACTGCAAGCTGCCAACTATGATGTGGAAGCGGCAGAAAGAGGGATCGTTTACATAGATGAGATTGACAAAATCGCCAGAAAATCGGACAACCCATCTATTACCCGTGACGTGAGCGGAGAGGGTGTTCAGCAAGCGCTTTTAAAATTGCTTGAGGGAACTCAAGTGAATGTGCCACCTCAGGGGGGCAGAAAACATCCCGACCAAAAAATGATCACAGTGAACACAGAAAACATTCTGTTCATTTGTGGCGGTGCTTTTGATGGCATTCACAGGATGATTTCCTCGAGGATGACAACAAGACCGGTTGGTTTTGCTGCTGGCGCTGACAAGGAAGATGACGTGTTTATTGACAAGGATAACCTTCTGCAATACATCACGGCGCAGGATTTGAAGTCCTACGGTTTGATCCCGGAGCTTATCGGTCGTATGCCGGTACTCACCTACCTCGATCCTTTAAATAAGGAAACGCTTAAAAAAATACTTACTTCTCCCAAGAACGCACTGACCAAGCAATATAAGAAGCTGTTTGCAATGGAAGGTGTAGAGCTTGAGTTTGACGACGAAGTGTTGAACTTTATCGTCGACAAAGCCGTGGCGTTTAAGCTTGGTGCCAGAGGATTAAGATCTATCTGCGAGGTAATTGTTAACGATGCGATGTTTGAAATTCCCTCATCGAAGGATATCGACAAGCTGGTTATCAGCAAGGATTACGCTGAAGAGAAAATGAACAAATCGAAGTTCAAAAGACTAAAGGCCGCTTAGGCCTTTTTTTGTTTCAGGAAGGATACCATTTCCCTGGCCGCTTGTTCGGGAGCGTTCTGATCTCCTATCGTTGAATCTACTAAATCGTAGCCTTGCAGCATCTTGTTTCTATATCCATTACTATCGGAGACGATGGCATTGATCTCTTTTAGCACATTCTGGGGCGACATTTCGTCCTGGATAAGCTCCTTCACCACCTCCTTGTTTGCTATCAGGTTGACCAAAGAAATGAAAGGCACCTTGATAAGCCTTTTGGCCAGGGCGTAGGAAATGCCACTGGTTCGATAAATAACAACTTGCGGTGCTTTTAACAAGGCCGCTTCGAGGGTGGCAGTGCCAGAGGTAACAATGGCTGCCTCGGCTAGCTTCAGGATTTCATAAGTCTTGTTGTAAACCAGCTCTACGTTTCCCCCACTCTGTTTCAGCGCTTCGTATGCGCTAGCTGGAAGGTTGTCAACTGCTGCCACCAGAAAATAAAATTCTGGCTTCAACGGCACTATCTCCCTCAACATTTCAACCACATTGGCTACCTCCTGCGCCCGACTTCCCGGCAGCACTGCTATCACTTTTTTGCCCGCCCTGGCACTTAAAAACTGCTCATCGAAATCATATGACCTAATGGCCTCCTTCAGAGGATTGCCCACATAGGAGACTTCAAACTCATACCTATTAAAAAACTCCACTTCGAAAGGAAGGATACAAAAAAGCCTATCGATGAGCCGTTTCAACTTATACGCCCGCTTTTGGTTCCATGCCCATACCTTTGGCGAGATGTAGTAGAAATTGGTGAAACCTTTTGCCTTAGTGAAAGCAGCAATTCTCAGGTTGAAACCCGGGTAGTCGATAAAAATCACCGCATCCGGACTGAACTCCAAAATGCTGTCTTTGCACTCTTTTTGAAGTTTTGCCAAGGTTCTGAGGTTTTTGACCACCTCCCAAAAACCCATGATCGCCAACTCCCGATAATGCTTGAGAACGGTGCCTCCCGCCTTTTCCATGTAGTCGCCTCCCCACCCCACAATTTCCGCCTTGGGATCGGCTTGTTTTAAGTAGCTGATAAGAAAAGACCCGTGCAAATCACCAGACCTCTCTCCTGCAATCAAAAAATACTTCATTCCGTCCGGGTTTGGGTGGTTTGTAAAGATATAGCCGGGAAATGGCTGACGCTATTCCCCAAAATATTCTACATAGTTGCGGGGTGTCTCATATAACTTGATGGCGTGCAGCGTGGCATTTGGCGCAATTTCTTTGACTCCCGGAAAGAGAATTTTCCAGAATTCAAATACAATGTTTTCGCAGCTCGCCATCTTTCCTTTCAAGAAATCGACATCCAGGTTTAGGTTCTTGTGATCGACTTTTTCAATCACCCTTGTGCGAATAAGCGTACTTAACTTCTTAAGATCAATCACAAAGCCTGTTTCCGGATCGGGCATTCCTTTGACTGTTATGATCAAATCAAAGTTATGCCCATGCCAGTTTTCGTTAGCACAGGGGCCAAAAACTGCTTCGTTTTTCTCCTTTGACCACGCCGGATTGTATAGCTTATGAGCTGCGTTAAAATGTTCCTTCCTGCTTACGTAAATCATTCCCCAACAAATTTTCGCAAATATAAGAAGAATGTGTGCGTGTTATGCAGGCTTTCAGTCTTTAGGCTTTATTGGCCTGCTATTTAGCCCTATATTTGGGCAAAATAACTTTAAATGATCGTAGTAACTGGTGCTGCCGGCTTTATTGGAAGCTGCCTTATTTCAAGCCTGAACAAGAAGGGTTTTCGGGCCATTGTAGCTGTTGATGACTTTTCCAACGAAGAGAAGAACAAAAACCTCGAAGAGAAGCAACTCATAGAGAGGGTGGACAGAGATGACTTCTTCAGCTGGATTGAGAATAATCAAAAGCAGATAGAATTCATCTTTCATCTGGGAGCACGCACAGACACTACTGAGTTTGATAGAGAGCTTCTTTGGAAGCTGAATACCAACTATTCGAAAAAGGTGTTTGAGTTGTGCACGCTCTATCAAATTCCGCTGGTGTATGCGTCGTCAGCCGCTACCTACGGCCTGGGGGAAATTGGCTACGACGACGATGAATCAAGGCTCTCCGAGCTCAAGCCGTTGAACCCTTATGGTGAGTCGAAGAATGAATTTGATATTTGGGTATTGCAGCAGGAGCAGAAACCGTTCTTTTGGGCCGGCCTCAAGTTTTTCAACGTGTACGGCCCCAATGAATATCACAAGGGCAGAATGGCTTCTGTGATTCTTCATGCCCACCATCAAATAGAAAAAACAGGCAAAATGAAACTTTTCCAGTCGCATAACCCAGCCTACAAAGACGGTGAGCAAATGCGTGACTTTGTGTATGTGATGGATGTGTGCAGCATTTGCCAGTTTCTGATGCATCATAGGAAAGACAGTGGCATTTACAACCTTGGTTCAGGCCATGCGAGAACATTTAAGGATTTAGTGCTGGCAGTGTTCAACGCACTGGGAAAAACTCCTGAGATTGAGTTCGTTCCCACGCCTGAAGACATCAGGGACAAATACCAGTACTTTACCGAGGCTAATATGACTAAGATAAGGTCGATCGGGTATGATCAGCCATTTACCGAACTGGAGAGTGGGATTGAAGATTATGTTAAGCTTTACTTAACAAATAAAGCCTATTTTTAAATAGCCTTTCGTTGCAACAAATGAGAGTGAAATTCATCTTGTCCTCTTCTGAGGTTAAGGTCATGCAACGGAGTTCTCGTTTTCGCCTCTGATTTCAGAACAGCCTCTTTCTGAGCCATTCTTTCCAAATCTTGTTCTGAAAATGACAAGGTATGTTCCGGCCAATAGTAAACGGGATAGCCCAAAGAATGCAGTGCTGCTCCGGCTACTGACTCGTATATATTTTGATCCGTCTGACTCATCTCCTCGACATATTTGAGCTTATTGTCCGGTATTATAGGCCGTACGACATTCTTCCACATCTCTCCTGCATCGGCGGTAACTCTTGATTCTGCCGAAGAAGGAAATTCAAAAAGGTCTTCAGGCATTTCCAATCCAATAGCCGCAAAGAGACGTTCAAGCTCGCCAGCAGGGTTCTGAATTAGTTGCTCATAACTTAGAGCGAACACTTTTGGGCCAAGCCTTTGTTGCAGTTTAATGGAAGCTGTTTGATCGTAATTCCATTGTGCCGCACAGTAGTAGGCCGACTTTGGGCCAACAATGGCCTTAGAAAAAGACAAGGCAACGTCTCGCCCATCCCGATATAGAAAAATGTAGTGGTCAAATATTTTCTCATCTTCAAAATCGTCGGCAAACTCATAGTTTGTCATGCTCTTGCATACCCAAACGTTCTTCCCATTTAATCTTGCTTCCCAATCATAAATGGCCTTAAAAGCTTGAAAAATTGTCGGTGAAGTGCACTTGTCGATGATTTGACTTGACGACGGGCTGAAACCCCGCCAAGCCACTGGATTTAACTCTACCCAGGTGATCATATCCTCAACAAGTTCAGCGAAATTATCAGTAGACTGTAGATTTCCATACCTCGACAACAAAGGGTAAAATGTTTTCAACAGATGAGGCGGGTGGGGAGCGCAAACGTTCTGGTGCTGGTTCAACATTACCCTGAGCAAATTGGAACCTGATCGCTGCGTTCCTATTATTTGTATTCTCTTCATCCTTGTCGACTACTGATCTTCTACTTCAAACCATGCAATCTAGCGAAACATGGCCTTAAATAGAAAGTGGGAAATTTTAATGGTTATTTTTTATTAGGTTGGAGGAAAATTGGAGTTTGGCTGATATGAGATTGGAGTTGCCTTACATTAGATCTGCTTCGCTTGTGTTATTGCTGTGGGGTGTCAGCCTTTGCTCGCTGGCCCAAGAAAAAGGGCAGGTTACCTTTTATAAAGACATTCAGCCTATTATTTATCAGAATTGTGCTCCCTGCCACCAGCCGGGTAAGGCCGGCCCGTTCAGTCTTATCACTTATGAGGATGTGAGAAATAAAGCAGACTTCATCGTGTATGTGACCAGCACCCGCTACATGCCCCCGTGGCAGGCTGACCACACCTACCAAACGTATCTGAACGAGCGCAGGCTCACAGATGACGAAATTACCAAGATTCAGGCATGGGTTTCGCAAGGTAAGCTTGAAGGTGATAAAAAAAACGCCAAGAGCATCGAAATCTCTCAGGGCCCGTACCCAGAGCGAGCCCCTGACTACTCGTTCACCATGCAGAAGCCCTTCACGGTTAGTAATTCGGGAAAAGATGACTATCGATTCTTCAACATTCCAACCAACTTAACAGAAGACACCTATCTTGAAGCAATTGAATTTATTCCAGGCAACAAAAGGCTTGTTCACCACAGCCGGGTGATGACTGATACTTCACATATGGTGAGAAATATTGAAGGACTCTCTGCGAACGATTCAGCTATCTGGCAATTCAATAAATATCCTCCGCTCGACAGGTTCCTTTACGGCTGGGTGCCAGGCAACTTTCCCATCTTTTTCCCCAAGGGATCCGGCAAGAAAATCAACAAAGATGTCGACCTCATACTCAACATACATTACGCTCCGTCGTCGGTGGAAGAAGAAGATTTATCGACAATCAATCTATATTTGGCGAAGGGGGAAATAGAAAAAGAGGTCAAAACGATCACCGTAACCGAGGAGTTTATTGTGAATAGGCAATTTTTTATACCCAAAAATACGAAGCCTTACTTCGAAGCAGTTTATCCGATTGAGAGCAACATAGAGGTGATAGCTGTAAACCCTCATATGCACTATCTCGGCGCAAATTTCAAAGCCTTTGCTGTTACGCCCGATAAAAAGGAGATTCCCCTGATCAAGATTGACAAGTGGGATTTCAACTGGCAAACTACCTATCAATTTAAGGAATTGGTCGAAATCCCAAAGGGATCTCTCTTAACCGTGCAGGCCACATTTGACAATACTGCCGGGAATCCTGCCAATCCCACCTTTCCACCAAAGGATGTTACCTATGGGTGGAACACTACCAGCGAAATGCTAAACCTAATCCTTTACTATCTGGAGAAATAGTCGACATCGATCATTCTACTGATGGCTACCTCCTACTAGCCAATAAGCTTACACTAGTGAGTTGACATTCCTTTTAGAAAAGACAAAGCCTCATCGTTTTCGTAATATGCATATCCCCGCCAAAATGTAGCGCTAGTATCATTGTACTTCCAAGCTACCTCGCCGCCTGCTGTAACCTCCCAAAAACCGTAGTCCCCCTCACAAATCAAGGTATTTCCATTATTTGTTCTCACCGCACCGGAAATTCGGCCGTACGATAAAAGACTATCGGTAAAACTCCAAACCACTTTGGGTTCGTTGTCCCAATCTGGCAGTATCTGAAGCTCTTCCGGCATCTCAAACTCATACACAGTAGATCGCTTTGCCGTAAGCCCATTTTCGTAAATCAACACATTAGGCATCTGCCGTCCTTCCTTCCTCAATAAGTTAGGAAAGTGTATTCTATCAAACAATCTCGTGCCTTTGGCATTGCCATATGCTTCGGGGTTTCCAAACCTATATATCAGGTTACCTCCCTTGCCAAATTTGCCACCACTACTACCTCTGGCCTCTTCTGTGCTGGCGCTATGATCGACCACCCATACTTCACTAAAGTAATTTACACTAATGAAAATCAAATCGTTCTCCAGATCGTAGTCTATACCATTAGCATGCATTAGATCACCATCTGGGCGCAATAAATAGTTGATATTTATCTTGTCCGGCCTCTCAGCAACCACTCCGTAGGTAGGCGCTCCATTTAGCTTATCCTGGACAATATGATCCCAGCTACGCCATTCCCAAACCACCTCTCTGGTAGCTGTATCAATTTCCACCACCTTTTCCGGGTAAATATCATAGCTAACACTAGCACCGGCCTTCTTTGCTGTAACAGAGTCAATTTTCTCCCAGGCTAGAAAAAGGATGTTGCCGTTTGGCAAAAGCGTCAAGTCGTGGTGTGCAAGCAGATCGTCTGATACGTATTGGAATTCCCAATCGACAGAACTATCGGGGTTGATGATTTGAATGACACCCCCATATCCACCACCAAAACTAAAGCCTGGGGTAGGCGCTTTGAACATTCCAAGAAGCTTACCATTAGGAAGTAGCTCGATATCAGCACCAAGTGACAAACCAAATGTCCATGTATAGAGTCTCTTTCCTGCTTTACTAATCAGATATGCCGAAGTACCTCCACTTTCCACCACAAAAACTGAACTACTGTCTATTAAATCCGGGTTGTAGACTTTAACGGTACTAGCCAAGGGTGGAACAACACTTATAGCATGTTTACTAGTATCAGAAGAGCCCTGGCAGGCGCACATCACTGCAATAAGGCTGACAACAGCCAAAATGTCCAATCTTTTCATATCATTGAAACTTCTCTAACAAACAGCTACAAAACATGTTGCCCCAGCAGGTAAATCAGGAGACATCAACATCTACTAACATAGTCTTCAAATTTCCAAGCACTCGTGACCGCTCTTTTAGCGAAAGAAATATTCGGTTCTGCTTTACCACACAAATTCAGCGATTGAGGCAAAAAAAAGCCATCTAACAAGTTAGATGGCTTTTTACTATCAAAAACAAATCGTTATTCGTTACAAAGATCAAGCTTAACGGCACCGATCGGAGGAGATGGGCCCCATGCAGCAATCACGTTGCCAGAAGGCGACTTGATTGTAAATGAAGCTTCTGAATCCCAATCGCCGGAAGTATACTCAAACGTTAAACTGGTTGTGCCAGCTGGAACGCTTACAGTATAAGTGGCACCAGCACCCTGAGCAGCGCTTACAGTATAAACTGTTGGTGTTCCGTCAATTTTAACAACCAACGTTGCACCATTCCAACCGTCGCCATATGAATCGACCAAAGTCAATACATAATCGCCCTGAGGGTTTACGATGGCAGGGGCACACACGATAGCCCAAGCATATGAACAGTTAGACCCAGGAAATTCAGTACAAACTGAAGGAGACCATGAATCAAACAACCTACCATCGGCAGTAGTCAACTCCCAACGGATTGAGAAAGAGTCGCCAGGAACAAACTTAAAGTTTGTGCTACTGGCTCTTCTATTTGGCTTGTCAGGGTTACCCCAAACTGGCGTAGCTGTACCGTCCTTGTCGTAGTCAAAGGAAGAGTCCTTAAACATCTCATACATATCATCCTGAGAAATCGAGAATGACGTTGTCACTTTGTTGGCAGGCACTGCGGCTCCTTCTATAGTTAAGAAAGAAACTCCGTCTGCACCACCATAGTTAGCGACCGCCGGGTTGCCATCAGGATCAGTGTAGGCTTCGCTGAAATATGCGAAAATCTCTATTTTAGTCACTGTGTTCTCGCCATCAATAGAGTTCCACAGCATATCAAAGGTAATGTCCTGTGCAGCGTTACCGCTTAGAAAGTCACCTTTGGAGCCTTCAGCTACCACTGTATATGCATTGACACCTGATTCCCAATCGGGTAGTACCACCAAATCCTCGTCTTTACAGGCAGGGATAACAACCACCATTGCCAGCAATACCAGGATATATTTATTTAGTTTTTTCATAATTGTCTAATTAACTAATTAAAACTGAAACTTAAGTGTATCCCAGAACACTGCAGCCGAAGGATTGTCATAAATGATAACCGGCGTCTTGCTATTCAGGTTAAGCTCATCCTGCGCATACGGGAAACGTAACGCAAACTGACGAGGCAACTGAAGCGGTGTCTGAATATCAGCTGGAAGCCCTGTTCTACGGAAGGCATTATACTGCTCAATGCCATTCCCGAAGTTAGCAAACCATGCTTGCTTCAGTACATAACCTAGCCTTGCGGTCTCACTACCCCCTGTAGGGTAAGCGTCAATAACCTCAGCCCTAAGAGCAGCTCTGGTCTTGAATGTAACAGGCCAGCTATAGGCAGTGCCCCACGTAGACTCATCAGCCGCTACTGTTTGACCACGAGAACCAAAATCCCAAACTTTGTTCATTTGATCAGTCAATGCAGAGTTAAGCAGAGCAGACTCGCTGGCTGCCACTTTTGATATGTCAGTTCCCAAAGTGATGGAAGCTTCCAAAAGATAGAACTTAGTCATCCAGCTTGTTAGCATAGGAAAGTAACCTATACTTGAACCCCTATTGCCTCCGCCCGAACCAGACGTAGCATCAAACACACCACCGGCTGGATAAGAACCAGGGATAGTCCTGATAGGGTTGTCGTTAGGAATACCTGATGGATCAGCTCTGTCCCTCCCGAATATACCTGCCAGATAAGCCTCCTCAGATGAAGAAAGTCCATCCGGGTCTGACCCAAACAAGGCATTGGTAATATTAGGATTTAGCACAAAGTATCCGTAAGTACAATCTGTTCTCTGAGAGCAAGGGATCGTTTGCTTGTCTGTCGGATCGTCAGGATTTAGCACAGTTGTTGTTTGGCGGTGAAAGTAGAACGGAAACCTTGGGTCGCCATTCACCAACATCTCGTACATAAACTGGTGTCCAAAGTAGTTAAAACCAGCTTCTCCACCAGCATATGCAGCCTGGTACCATGGATGTCTAAAATCAGGCGTAACTGCAGTTGGAAACTCGTATTGAAAATCATCAGCCGCACTGGTGATCAAATCGTTTTCCGTAACCAGCGCCTGAATTTGGCCAGCTACATCGCTAACGTTCCTTGTTTGAAGCAACAGCCTCAACTTCATAGTTTTGGCTAGTTTTCTCCAACGAGTCATGTTACCGTTGTAGATAAGATCACCTCTTACAGCCACTGTGCTTGTTAGAGCAAAGTTAGCAATAGCCTGATCCAACAAACTCAAACAGTCGGCATAGATGGCAGCATCATCATCATAAACAGGCTCCTTGATTGGTGTTTCAGCATCTCCTTTAAACGCTTCCGTGTAAGGAACGTCTCCAAAGAAGTCTACCATCGTACTGAAATAATAAGCCTTCAGCACCTGGCCAATGCCAAGGTAACGGGGGTTATTTCCCTGTGCTTCTGCAGCCGCAACCAACTCGTTTAGGTCCTTAAGAGGGCCGCTGTAGAGAAAATTCCAAGTACCATTCCATGACGCATTGCTGAAATTAAAATTATCACTATTATCAGTCTGTGCCATGAACCCGGTAGAAGCACCATTGAATCCACCAGCCAACGAGGAAGACATGTTCGACAACACATTGGCCAGCAGAAGATCAACCGCTGCCTCTGATGGGTTGTTAGGATCTGTGTTGACATCCAAATCGAAGATGTCGCACGAAGAAACAGAGAACAAAAGTATTAGCGACATAAATGCAGCTAAAGCTTTTCTATGTAATTTTTTCATATGTTCATTCATTTTATTAAGCCTCAATTAGAAGCTAAGTGAAACATTGAAGCCATAACGACGAGTAGTAGGTGTCGCTCCGTACTCGAATCCTTGCTGATTAGAGTCTGCCGTCGCTGTCAATTGTTCAGGATCCAGATTCAAGCCTTCTAATACGTTAGGCGCACGGAACCAAAGGTTACGACCAGTCAACGAAATGGAAGCTCTTCCAAAAGGTGTACCATCAAGAATTGATTTTGGAAGTGAATAGCCAAGGCTCAACTCACGCAAACGAATAACCGTTCCATCATATACGTTTACCTCATCCTGTCCGTAAGCACCCCATCCGTTAGAGAAGTGGGAGTCAAAAGCAGTAATTGGTGTAGTATTGCGAATTTTGTTACCGTTCTCATCAAGAGTAGCAGCATAAGTTTGGTTGCTTCCATAAACACCTGGTACCACTCTCAGACCTTCACGATCAACAGAGTTAGCCAGCTGACCACGAAGCATCAAAGAAGCTGCAGTAAAGGAATAGAAGTCTCCTCCTTGTTTCCAGTCGATCAACGCCTTCAAAGTAACGCCTTTGAATGAGAATGTGTTTGTCCAACCAAGCGTGAAATCAGGGTTAGGATCACCAATGATTCCTGAAGTCTGCGTTGGGAAAGGAAGGCCGGTGTTTTTGTCGATCAAAATATTGCCTTCATCGTCTCTTGCATTGCTCGTTCCAAAGATCTGTCCGTAAGGAGCACCATTTCTATGGATCGTTCCGAAAGTAGAACCTGCTCCACCGATGAAGATTTCACCACTTGGGCCTGCATCAACAATTTCAGATTTGATTTTCGTGAATGCGAAGTAAGAATTCCAGGTAAAGCTATTGGACAGCTTAACAGGAGTCACGTCAAGGCCGATTTCCCAACCTTTGTTAGTCAACTCTCCGATGTTTACAATCTCCTGAGTAAAACCAGTTGAGCGTGAAACGGCAGCACTGGCTATCTGGTCAGTAGAACTTCTGGAGAAGTATGTCACATCCAAACCAATGATGTTATTCAAAACTCTGGCTTCGGCACCTACCTCAAACTCGTCTGTAAACTCTGGCTTAAGCGTTGCGTTTCCGAGGGTGTTACCCAAAGTTGCTGTATTGAAAACACCTGAATACCTGGGAGAAGCAATCGGCAGACCCAATGCGTAGACAGTTCTAACCTGATAAGGGTCAGCATCTCTACCCACTTTAGTTTGTGCTACACGCAACTTTGCAAAGTTGATGAATGACGGCATAGTCACCGCATCGCTCAACACAAACGAAAGGCTTGCGCCTGGATAGAAATAGTTGTTCGCTCCCTGAGGAAGTGTAGACGACCAGTCATTACGACCTACCACGTTAAGGAAAAGAAAATCCTTGTAAGAAAGAGAAAGATCAGAATAAACACCGATAAGTCTTCTCAATCTGTCAAAGTCTCTAAGTACAATCTGAGTAGAAGTTGCATTTGTCTTCAACAGGCTAGCTGTGATTACGTTAGCACCACCAATCGTTCTTCTTGAATACTTTCTTTCGTTGGCATTCATACCTACCAAAGCACGGAAGCTAAGGTCTTCGTTGATGTCCTTGCTGAACGTCATGATCAGGTTATAATCCTGCTCAGTGTTGGAGATATCGTCTGTAGTAACACCACCGTTAGGAACGGCAATTCCACCTGGTCTTATCAAATCTCTTCTGAAATCATGGTAAGTATTAACACCACCTTTTAAAGTTACGTTGAACCACTCAGTGACATCGTAGCCGGCGGTAATGTTACCATACACACGGTTTACATTACTTTCATAGAGGTTGTTTTTGGCAATCCAACGTGGATTATCAAGTGCTCTATAAAATATATTAGAACCATCAACAGGGTGTTCAAATGGCAGACCATTCAAGTCGAAGTTTCTTGGAAGGTAAAACAAACGAGCAAAAATTGAGTTTGTCGCTTGTCCACCATAGTAGTCAGAGAATGCACTGGCACCTGACTGTGGAGAAACCTGATTTGTATTTACATAGTTTACTGTACCTGAAACAAATAATCCGTTATCAAGCTGACCATTACCACCAAAGAAAAGAGTAGTTCTGTCGATAGTTTGATTAGGAACGATACCTTCCTGATTCATTCTTGAGAAGCCAGTATTGATACTAGCTTTTTCCGAACCAGATGAAAGTGTTACCCCATTCTCGACTACACGGCCTGTTTGGAAAAATTCACCGATGATATCATGTGGCTCTATTTTGTAAGGTGCGGATACGCTTCTTACAGAGCCATCAGGCATTGTGTAATCCTGCATCAAATCAGGGAACAAGCCTGGGTATCTGTTGCTTATCGGGTTACTAGCTGTGCCGTCAGGATAAGGAGCACCATCAGGGTACAAAGAGTAAGTCTTGGTGTAGTTAGTGCCATACTGCTGGTTGATCTGATCAACGTAGTCAGGCATAGGAGCACCCCAGTTACCGATGAAACCACCGTTGTATACCTGGTTAGAACCCTGAGTATACACATCCTGATAGTCAGGAATACCGGAAATCTCCTGCCAGTTGACAGAGCCATTGTAGCTGATCTCCATTCCCTTCTTAGTATTTTTCTTGCTTGCTTTGGTTGTGATTACCACAACACCGTTTGTCGCTCTAGAACCATAAAGCGCCGACGCCGCAGCACCCTTAAGGATAGAAATACTTTCGATGTTGTTTGGATCAATATCAAATGCACGGTTAGAAGTAACTGTGTTTGATCCTGGATCATCATTACCGTTCACACTGTTGTCGAATGGAATACCGTCAACAATGAAAAGTGGCTGGGAGTTACCAGTCATTGAAGAAATACCACGAATGTTGATCTTAGTGGATGAACCGGGCGCACCGTTACCACCTGTGATGTTAACACCTGGCATTTTTCCCTGCATAGCACGCAGAGGATCTGGCTCAGCACGCTGAGATACCTGATCAGATGAAAGGTTGGCTACGGAATAACCGAGTGCCTTCTTCTCTCTCTCAATACCCACAGCTGTTACAACTACTTCAGTCAATTGCTTAACGTCAGATGCCATTGCAACATCAATAACTGATCTTGCACCAATTTCAGATTCCTGAGTGGTGAGACCAATAAAAGAAAATACGAGCGTTCCGCCTGCTGCAGGAACACTAATTTTGTAGTTACCATCAATGTCAGTGATGGTACCTACGGTTGTACCTTTAAGTACAACGTTCACACCGGGTAGAGAAGAACCATCATCCGTAGATGTGATTGTTCCTGACACCACCCTGTCTTGGGCCCAGACTTCGGATACGAAGACTGAAACCAGCATGAAACATAGTAGTAGAATCCTCTTCATACTGTTTTGTTTAAAGTTGGAAATAGGTAATAGTTTTCGATTGTAAGTAAACTCAAACTTAAAGTTTTTCACTGAAATCTCAAAAAAATCTAAGATTCTTTCGTGGCGTCACATTATATCAAATCAAGCGTTGTGAAATTTTCAAAACCCACATAAAATGCTGTTTTGCTTAATTTAATTTTTCGAGATCACGCAAATTGGGGGAGGTCGCCGAACAATATTTTGAGAATGTTAAGAAAAGTAAACTTGGAATAATCAATTTTTATTCTTTCAGTAATCGGAATTTTTTTTCGCCGTCGGCAAAATGGGCAATTAAGATGTAAATGCCCGGTTCTAAAGTGGTAAGGTTAACTTCTGTACTCTTTGAAATAACATTCATTTCCTTTTGAAGCATTTTTTGTCCGCCCATGTTAAGGATAGTTACACCAAGTAGTCCCCTGTATCTGTCAGGATGCCCCAGAGTGACGAAATTACCAGCAGGATTGGGGTATAAGCTCCATGTGTCAAGGCTATTTCCTGTGGCAGTCAGGGTGTTGTCGCTTTCTGTCTGAATCTTGAGGTCGTCGATGGACCAGCCCCAGGCGTTACTGAGTTGATCTGAAAAAAGTCTGAATCGAAAGATGACTGTGTCACCTTCGTTAAAGGTGTCGAGCAAATTAACAGAATGCTGCACGTACAGCCCTTCATTGCCCTTGCCCTCGTTATCGTAAGTGCTCAGCCAGGCTGCGTTATAACTTGCG
The DNA here is from genome assembly GCF_040222385.1 of Imperialibacter sp. Classification (GTDB taxonomy): domain Bacteria; phylum Bacteroidota; class Bacteroidia; order Cytophagales; family Cyclobacteriaceae; genus Imperialibacter. The sequence goes on along the minus strand of NZ_JAVKDF010000037.1, from coordinate 137,848 downwards.
TCATACCCATCCTCAATGGGCGTCCAGTTTGCTCCGTCTGTAGAGCCCTCCACTACAACAAAATCGTAGAATTCATCGTCTCCGAACACAGTTCCTGTTTCGCCGGTTTCAATAATGGCTATGTCACGGTACTTGAAGGTTGGGTTTTCGGCATTGATGACGATAGGGGTTAGCAGTTTGTAGATGTACGTGGTGTCTTCATCATAAGAATGCCTGGAGTGAATAGCCGACGACAAAAAACCAACCGGCGTGGCCACTGAAAAGCCATTGCCTGTAAAGTCGTTTGCCGCCAAAGGGTCATCAAAGGTGCTGGAATAGCTCAATGACGGAGCCCTGAGATCCGACACCGCAGACTTCGAAATGGACACAAACTCTTTGCCTGATTTAAATGAGCGAAGAACCACCTCTATCTCACTTTCTCCATCAATGAAAAAATCAATACTTGTGTCTCCCGCAGTATTGGGGCCAAGCGTTTTGGTTGCCTGATTATTTACGAGCACCTGAGTGCTGTCGTAAGTCGACCGTAGCTGAGCCTCCAGATTAACAAGGCCCGACGGCTTCACACCAAGCGATTGGATAAAGGGAGCCATCGTAACCTGTGGAACATTGGAAAGCTGTGCTGTATAAATACCTCTTCCGTGGGTGGCTATCACCACCTGATCATCCACCACCTTCATTTCCCAAACTGACACCGCTGGTAAACCAACCAGGCGTGTCCATGATTGGCCAGCGTCAGCACTTTCGAAAATACCTATTTCTGTTCCCGCCCAAATAACTGATGGATCGTTTGGTAGCACCAAAAGAGAATACACCGCTACGTCCGGAAATCCTGCTACTCCACTGGTGCTACTTTCGAAGCCAGAAAGATCCTGCCATGTTTGCCCCAAGTCGGTTGTCCTTACCACTTTTGGCAGCCCGGCGTATGAAAAAAGCACATAAGCCGTGCTGTCTTCAGTTGGGTGAGTGGCAATGCCCGTGATCACGCCTTTGAGCTGCGCATTGCCTGTGTAGTTGTTTACTTTTTTTAAAGTTTTTCCTCTGTCGGTGGATACTTGCAAGGTTTGATTGGAAGACATAGCGCCTCCTGCCCAAACGATCATTGAGTTGGCCTGAGAGACTTCAACGTTGGTGAACGAACCTCTGTATGACCAATCTGTGTCCATTTGGCCCGACACCCACTTATCGCCAAAGTCGGTTGACCTGTAAATTCCGTTTGTGCCAACACAGAAAAGTACTTCAGGCACAGATTTGGAGTTTCCCAGCCTTGAGAAAAAGGGGAAGTCAGTCTCTGTGTCGTCCTGAGGCAAACCGGAGACGGCAGGGATCCAGCTGCCAGGGGCGCCAAAGTTGGAAGACTTAAAAAAAGTATTGAACTGAGCAGACCCTATTACCTGCGCAGCATTTCCGTAGTTCCAGACTGCATCGAAGCCGTCGCCACCAATCACCCGTGTGTAGCTCGCATTGCCGCCAGGTGAGGTACCCTCCTGAGAGATGTTGGTCGAGTTATCCTGAAGGCCTCCAATATATTGGTCTACGCCTGGTCGCTTATCCACTCCGTAAAATTGCCCCGTAACCATGCCCGTTCCCGAAAATGTCCAATCTCCATTGGCGGTACCCGGGTCTTTGCTTACGGTCGAATGATAAACGCCACCATCGTTACTCGAAATTATTCTGAATGTAGAGTCCGAGGTGGAAATTGTGCCTGCTGTCAATGAATGATGGTCAACATGGATGGAGGAAGTGGGGTTAATGACACTCCCCCCTGAAAATTCGGTATGTTCTCCATAACCATCGGCCACAATAGTTACTTGCTTTTTGAGCTTGCTTATGCTTGAAAATGTGATATTCAACTTTGAGTCCGGAAGGCTCTTGGGACTCCAGGCGCCCCCGCTAGCCAGCACCGGCCAAAGGTTGAGTTCCATCTGGTACTCATGACCACCATTTTTTGCAATCTCAGCATCTACTGTCGTTGAATAATCGACTAGATGAACAAAGAGGTACTCCCTGCTGTGCGTGCTACCGTCTCCTTCGGTGTTGGCTCCAATCAGTGTGAATTCCCCATCTTCCTGCTGGTCCCGAAATGAAGCCATCAGCTGCCTGTTATTGGTAACGTCCCAAACCTGAAAAGGGACTTCCACATAGTCTTTGTACAGGTACTGGGCTGCTGGCACTCCTGCACCCTGCTTGTTCACAGTGAATCTGGCTGCAAGCTGGTTGATGCCTGGCCCGAATCTTATTTCCACATCCACCAGTTCCTCAGCGGCAACGTCCCCGATTTCCAGCCCGGGCAAGTTGTTGCCATTGAACGGCGTGAAATCGATAAACGATGAGGTACCAGTTTTTTCGAACGCCTCGACCGACTTTATAAGAGAAGGAGCGGAAGAGTCGATAGTGAATTTGAAGATGTTGACACCTGCCACGTACACCACATTGTCGAGAAAGGGATGGAACATGATGGCGTTGTCGTAGTCGCCCTGCTCAAGAAAGTCAAAGTTGTTTTCGTCCTTCTCGGAAACATAAGCCCAGCTAGTTCCACCATCTTCGCTGATGAAAAGATCGGCACCTGCCTCTCCGCTCAGGCTTCCTTCGGCTGAGGCTGCTACTTTTAGCGGACTTTTTGCTGACACAGCCAATTCAATTCTTCCCGAGGACTTAAGGTTGGATGATGTGGCTGACCAGGTAGCACCTGCATCCGTAGATTTTAAAACACCTACCGCCCGCACGGCCGCATACTGCACCGAAAAATCGCCAGGTGCCGCTATTACCTGCTGAACGGGCTCATCGGAGGTGTACACCTTCGTCCATGTAGTTCCGCCGTCAGTGCTTCTGAAGATACCGGAAGTGGCTGTATTGAATGTGTTGGTTGATGTATTAGCACAGGCTATTACCAGGTTGGGGTTGTTTGGATCAACAATGATCCTGTTGACCACCCGGAACGAATTGTCAGCAACTGTTGAAGTTAACTGCACCCAGCTGGCTCCACCGTCGGTCGACTTAAAAATGCCGGCGCCACCGATGCCATCGAGGTTCCCAAAGCCTTCGCCCGTACCGGCATAAATAATTGCCGGACTGGTGGCGCAAACCGCCAGCGTAGCCGCAGCCAGGTTGGGCAAGTCGGGCGTCATATTTGTCCAGCTGGCGCCACTGTCTGTAGTTTTCCAGACACCGCCACCGGCAGACCCAGCCAGCCAGGTGTTGCCCGTGGCATCGTTTGGCATGACAACAAGTGCCCTTGTTCTGCCGGGTATGTTTCCAGGCCCCCTGGACTTCCAGTCCAGCACTGTCCCCAAAGTTCTGAAATTGGCCATTCTTGCCGTCGACCTTTCCAGCTCCTTTAGCTTATAATTAAAATCATATTCGGGGCCAGGCTTGCCGTCAGGTGTTCGCAACAGTCGGTGGAATTCAGCAAATCTGGAATAGCCATCCTGTTTTTCTTCACCCTCCCCTTCCTCGCTGATTTTCTCCAACAATCTTTGGTGCTTGATACTAAGCTTGGGCTGAATTTTGTTTAAAACTGGCGCCTGCTGCTTTAAAAAGACGGCCACCGTAGCGACAAGGCAAAGGCCTGCGGTTAAAACTCTCTTCATTTGGATCCCCATGTGCTGGTTAATGTGCTAAAGTATTCTGAACTCAATTCTTCTGTTAAGCTGCTTTCCTTCTTCCGTGCTATTGTCAACTTTGGGTTTGGTTGATCCGTACCCTTTGTATTGAAGCCTTTCCTTTGGGATTCCCGCCTTGACTAAAAAATCATAAACCGATTTTGCCCTATTTGTCGACAGTTCCAAGTTGTGAGAAGTACTGCCCGTATTGTCAGTGTGCCCTTCTATTTCCATCCTTATCTGCTCGTTGTCTTTCAAAAACTTTATCACCTCGTCCAATTCTGTTTTAGATTTCTCTTTCAGCACATATTGGTCAACATCGAAAAATATATTCTTAAGTACCGACGTAGCTCCTGCTTTAATAGGCGTCAAATAGATATCAAGGACTTCAGGCTCCCTTGACTTTTTTTCCAGATAGTTAAATGTAAGGTTTTCAAACAGATAGCCTTTGCGGGTAACGTAAATAGAATACTCCTTGCCCTCGGTAAGCACAACAAAATATTTTCCATCCACCTTGTCGGAAGTAGCTTTGTAGTTAAGGGACGCATCGTTGATGTCGAACATCTCAATGGACGCTCCCAGTGGCTTTTTGGTCTCTATATCCATTACCCTGCCTGTGAGAAAATTACTTTTGTTTTGCACCCGAATTTCCTCAGGCACGTCAAATGTGTACAATGAGCTTTGAAAATCCCGGTTATTCTCTATCACTTCATGAGAGTAATAGGCTTTGGTGCCGTCAGAGGTGATAACCAGCGATACCTGATCGTCCTTGGTATTGATAGGGTAGCCAAGGTTCTTTGGCTGTGACCACTCAAGCCCATTTTTTTCACTCAGAAACAAGTCGTACTTACCAAGCCCCTTATGCCCTGACGAGGAGAAGTACAAAGACTGGCCGTTGACGTGAATGAAGGGAGAAAGGTCATCGCCTTCCGTGTTGATAACGGGGCCGAGGTTCACCGGCTCCATCCAGTTGTCACGAGCCGACAGGGTGCTGACCCAAATATCTCTTTTCCCCTGCCCTCCCCTTCGGTCGCTCACAAAATAGAGTGTGCGACCGTCAGCCGATAGCGATGGTTGCGACTCCCAGCCGGAAGAATTGATTGGCTGGCCAATATTCTGAGGCTTGCCCCATGTATCTCCTTCCTTTTGAACAAAATAAAGATCGCAGCTCCCAAACCCTCCAGGTGCCTGGCAGGAAGTGAAAATCAGCATACGACCATCAGCAGAAACCGAACTAGTGCCTTCGTTCCTGTGTGAGTTAATCAGATCGGAAATGGGCTCTGGTTCCGACCAAACGCCTTCATCATTTTGCTCCGTTACATAAATATCCTCATCGTCGTTGGCTGTGTTACCTTTCCGAACAGTGAAGAAAAGCTGCTTCCCATCAGCCGTAACGGCCGGAAAGTACTGCATCACATACTTGTTGAGCGGAGCAGGCAGGGGCTCCGGATTGAACGGCAAGGGGTTACTCATCAGGTCGAGCGCAAAATCAATATTCTTGATAAGATCCATCGCCAAGCCCTCTCTCCCTGCATTGTTTGGGTTGGTTTGAATATACCTTGAGAGGTATTTCCTAGCCTCCTTATATTCGCCATTGTCGTAAATCATCAGGCCAAGGGCAAAGTAGGTGTCAAAATTTAGTTTATTAAGTGAGTCCACCGCCAGCGCTTCCCGGTACTGTGTCTCGGCAAGATCGTATCTCAGCAGCACCTTATAGGCTGAAGCAAGTCGCAGGTGAGCCTCTATAAATGAGGGATCACGCAACAAGGCACTTTGCAGTGATTCAATACCGCCATTGAAGTCACGGCCTCTGATCTGCAAGGCCGATTGTTCATAATATTTTATGGCTTTTTTATCTTCGGTGGTATAAGTGGACTGGGCAGCCATGTCAGCTACACCGAAGATTAGTATCACCACCAAAAGAGAAGCAAATCGTATCATCACACTAAATTAGCTATTATCCTATTATAAAAAATTGAATACATAACGGCAGAAGCCATAGATTTGTCTTCAACATCTATTTAAAGTATCATGATCAAAAGCTTTATCATTCTCGTAATTGTGTTTCTTGGTGATCAAGCCATTTCACCTGTAAAAGACTGCGAAGTACTTCTGGAAACTATTTCGGGCACTTACGATGGTGACTGTAAAAAAGGGCTGGCTGAGGGAACGGGTACTGCTAAAGGCATTGACACCTATATCGGTGAGTTCAAAAAAGGGCTGCCCGAAGGACAGGGGCGATACATTTGGAAGAATGGTGACTATTTCTCGGGTGACTTTGTAAAAGGTGTGAAAGAAGGCTATGGAGAAATGAAGATGAAAAGGGAAGGTCAAAAGGACAGCCTTCTTGCAGGATACTGGATCAAAGATATTTTCGTAGGGGCTTCAAATTTGCCCTACAGAGAATCGCACTCCAGCAATATCAAAAGTGTAATGATTGAAGAAATAACTGAGAACGGGTCGGAAATAATGATTGTTTATGCCAGGAACAAGCAATCGGTAGTGGCAGACGGGCTGAGGTTGGTGAGTGATCAGGAGGTTAAGCCGTTGTCGGAATTTGAATACACCGTGCTGCGCAAGCTGGACTTTCCATTTACTGGTGCAAAACTAGACTTCCGCAGCCAGGCACCGGTTGGTTCTGCCATTTTAGAATACCATGTTGAATTCGACATATTCAAAAAAGCGAGGTGGCTGATCACAATCGAGGTTTATTGAGACTATACTGAGCTTCTCCAAGCTCTTTCAACAAGCGTTTGTCCAAAAAAAAAACTGAATTCTTTGACTCCAGATTGACTTTTCATATAGATTTACTCCCCCTGTTTGGGTTATATTGTATCTTCCAGTAAGTGCTTTTGAAAAGCAACCTGTTGTAGCCTAAAACCTAAACTCAATATGAACACATTTTTTACACTACTTTTTGCCGGGTTGTTTCTTTTTTTAGGGCCGGACCCAACCATTCAGAAAGACTGCGAGGTACTGATGGAAACGCTCGCCCTTGAGTACGATGGTGAATGCAAAAAAGGGCTTGCTCATGGTATTGGTAAGGCACTCGGTTCTCACACCTATGAGGGGAGCTTCAAGAAAGGCTACCCGGACGGCGTAGGCACTTACACCTGGTCGAATGGAAACCTTTATAAGGGTGAATTCAAAAATGGCCTCAAAGATGGTAAGGGTGAGCTCTATATCAGAAAACTTGGCGTGCCAGATAGCATCGTAACCGGCTACTGGGACAAAGACAAGTACGTTGGTGAGTACGTTTCTTCTTACACTGTGGGACAAAAGCGGAATATTCTCAGAACAAGGTTTGTGCATATGGCCGACACCCCCAACCAGGTTGAAATACTGATTCAACGAAACGGGCTTCCGATTGGGGTTAGTCAGCTGCAAGCTTCGGCCGACAAGTCACCTATGTTTGAAAGTAGCCAAACTATCGTGGCTTTTACCAAGGTGGTGTATCCGCTGACCAATGCCACTATTAATTTCTATGCGCCCAGCGCTTTCAACTCCTACCAGCTCGACTGCGAGCTAAACTTCGAAATTTACCGGGAAGGGCACTGGCGGATTTTTATACAGATATAGAGCATTCCTGAATTAAGGAATATTCAGGTATTTGTGCACCTGCAGCGAAACCTGCCACTGCGGGTTGGCTTTGATGTAGTCAATGATCAGAGGTGTCACCTTTTCCTGCTGTGACCATTCGGGCTGTAGAAACAGTCGGCAATTTTTGCCAACAAGGGCTCCGTACTTCTCGGCCCATTTAAAGTCTGACTTGTTGTAGACGATCACCTTAAGCTCATCTGCCGCCAAAGCTACTTCTGGAAGCGGCTCTTTGAATTTTTTCGGGGAAAAGCACACCCAGTCCCAACTTCCCGAAAGCGGATAGGCGCCAGACGTTTCGATATGGGTTCTGAATCCATTGTCTTTAAGCTGCCGGGTCAGTTCTTCGAGGTCGTACATCAGGGGTTCTCCACCAGTGACAACAGCCACTCTTGCCGGAAACTGCAAGGCTTCCTTCACCATCCAGGCTACTTCTGTATCCGGATGAGCCTCTGCTTCCCAGCTCTCTTTTACGTCGCACCATATGCAGCCGACGTCGCAGCCACCAAGGCGAATGAAATAGGCCGCATGCCCCTGAAAAGCTCCTTCACCCTGGATGGTGTAGAAAGCTTCCATTAACGGAAGGGCTGTTTTTATTGAAGGCAATATGGTATCAGGCTGTTTCAAGAAGCATTTCGTAGGCACGAAGGGTATTCATCAGCAATGACGCAATGGTCATAGGCCCCACCCCTCCTGGCACTGGAGTAATATAAGACGTTTTTGGCGCTACGTTTTCATAGTCCACATCACCTACCAGCCTGAACCCGGATTTTCTGGTTGGGTCGTCAATTCTTGTAGTTCCCACATCTACAACAACGGCCCCTTCTTTTACCATGTCGGCTGTTACCAGGTGCGGCTTGCCAACTGCCACCAGCAGGATGTCGGCGTTTTTTGTGTATTGAGAAATGTTTTCGGTGTATTTATGGCAAAGCGTCACCGTGGCTTGCCCCTGCTGGGTCATGAGTATGCCCAACGGTGCCCCCACCAGCCTGCTGGCACCCACCACCACACAATATTTCCCTTTGGTTTCAATCTTGTAGCGGTTCAGCAGCTCCATCACCCCAAAAGGTGTAGCTGGCATTAGCAAAGGGGTTTGCGAACCTATACTTCCAAAGTTTTGGTTGGTAAACCCATCGACGTCTTTTTCAGCTGAAATGCTCTCCGTCACCGTTTCTACCGAAATGTGCTCCGGTAAGGGGAGCTGAACAATGAAACCATCGATGTCTGTATCGGCGTTGAATTGTTCAATATGCTTGATGAGCTTTTCCTCTGAGATGGTCTTGGCAAAATGCATGAGCGTGAAGTCGAACCCAACTTCCTTGCACGCTTTGATTTTTCCATTTACATAGGTGTGGCTTGCGCCATCGTCGCCCACGATAATGATAGCCAAATGGGGCGCTCTCTTACCCTGAGCTACCAGTTCGTTTACTTTGGCTGCTATCTCCTGCTTGATCTCTGCAGCTACCTTTTTACCATCAAGTATCTGAGGCATCTCTTATGGTTTAGTCTATTTTCAATACTGCCATAAAGGCTTCCTGCGGAATTTCCACATTGCCTACCTGGCGCATTCGCTTCTTACCTTTTTTCTGCTTTTCGAGCAGCTTACGCTTACGGCTAATATCACCGCCGTAACACTTAGCCAACACGTTTTTGCGCATGGCCTTCACAGTCTCTCTGGAAATAATTTTAGCTCCAATAGCTGCCTGAATGGCTATTTCAAACATTTGGCGTGGCAACAACTCACGCAATTTTTCGCAGAGCTTCTTGCCCCAATCGTAGGCCTTGTCTCTGTGCACAATGGCCGAAAGGGCATCCACCCGCTCTCCATTGAGCATAATATCGAGCTTCACCATGTTCGACTGACGGTAACCTATCAGCTCATAGTCGAGGGAGGCATAGCCCCTTGAAATTGTTTTCAGCTTATCGAAGAAGTCAAATACAATTTCTGAAAGCGGCAACTCGAAGGTTAACTCTACCCTGTCAGAGGTAAGGTATACCTGGTTTTTTATCTCGCCCCTCTTGTCGATACATAGCGAAATGATGGGACCGATATATTCTGATTTACTTATTATTTGGGCTCTGATAAAAGGCTCTTCGATGAAATCTAAAGCAATGGGATCAGGCATTTCCGACGGTGCACTTACTTTCAGCATTTCACCGCCTTTGAGCGTGGCATGGAACCGTACGGAAGGCACCGTGGTGATCACAGTCATATCAAACTCCCGCTCCAGGCGCTCCTGGATAATTTCCATGTGTAGCATACCAAGGAAGCCACACCTAAAGCCAAAGCCAAGAGCTGCTGACGTCTCTGGCTCCCAAACGAGGGACGCATCATTGAGTTGGAGCTTTTCCATTGATGCCCTAAGCTCTTCGTATTCCGAAGTTTCTACCGGGTAGATTCCTGCAAAAACCATTGGCTTCACATCTTCAAAACCCTTGATGGCAACGGCCGCTGGCCTGTCCACATGGGTGATCGTGTCTCCTACTTTTACTTCCTTGGCCACTTTTATGCCAGAGATCAGGTACCCTACATTACCAGCGCTAATTTCTGCTTTTGGTGATTGTTTGAGTTTGAGTACGCCAATTTCGTCCACATCGTAAATGCTGCCGATATTCATGAATTTTACCTTTTCTCCTTTTTTCATGGTGCCATTGAACACCCTGAAAATAACCTCAACGCCTCTGAAAGAGTTGAAAACGGAGTCAAATATCATCGCCTGCAAGGGGCCGTTAGGATCTCCCTTGGGTGGCTTGATCCTCTGAACGATAGCCTCCAGTATCTCGTCTATACCAATACCTTCTTTTCCGCTGGCCAATAGAATCTCTTCCCGGGTACAACCGAGCAATTCCACCACCTGGTCTTTTACCTCCTCCACCATAGCGCCGGGCAAGTCAATTTTGTTGAGCACCGGTATGATCTCGAGGTCGTGATTTAAAGCCAGGTACAGATTGGAAATGGTCTGCGCTTCAATGCCCTGAGATGCATCAACAATCAAAAGTGCCCCTTCGCAGGCGGCAATGGAGCGTGATACCTCGTAAGAAAAGTCAACGTGACCTGGTGTGTCAATCAGGTTGAGCACGTAATCCTTGCCACCGCTCTTGTAGTTCATTTGAATGGCGTGGCTCTTAATGGTGATGCCTCGCTCCCGCTCCAAGTCCATGTTGTCAAGAAGCTGATTCTGCCTTTCCCGATCAGTGATGGTGTGAGTGGCCTCAAGGAGCCTGTCAGCAAGGGTGCTTTTACCGTGATCTATGTGTGCTATTATGCAGAAATTGCGGATGTGATCCATACGTTCCTTTAAAAGTCTGCAAAATTAGGTAATAATTTATGATTTGAAGAGCCTGTGCAAACAAAGTTTGGGATTGTGGAATATCAACTGGCCTGTATTTCAGCGATCTGCAATTTTCTGACAGGCAAAACCGCCATTTTTTTGTGAATTGTGATTTTGAGGTGCAACATTCCAACCATTTGTCACCAAATTTGTCTCTTAATACCAAAAAAAATAGTGTATGAAGAAGATTGCAATCATTGCAGTGGTGGGGTTGGGGTTTTTGTTCTCGTGCAGCCTCGATAGTGACGAATTTCAAGGCCCTATCACAAGCAAAATTAATGTAACAATGCTGGAAGACGTAAGTGGAGAAGATCCATTCTTTCAAATCTTATTTGAGTCAACCAATCTGTATGAATGTTCCAATTACAATATCTTAATGACAGTAGATGCAGATGAAAACAACCTTGATATCGTATTCAATGAGATTTACAAAAACAGTACTTGCCGCTCCGAAACCGGCCCAGCCTACAATGTTTATTCTTTTTCAAAAATTGTAAATGGAACGTACAACTTAAGCCTGAAAGTGAAAGACAAGCCAGCGTCTACAGGCACTCTTGTTATTTCAGACACTGGCTATACGCTGGACATGACGGAAAGCGATGACTTTGCGTTTGTGAACCCCCAGGTTTACCGAATGCCCGAAGGCATACTTTGGGGCAGCATCCAGAAATATTCCGAATCGCAGCAGGCAAATACTCTTGTGGATAACTTTTTTGACCTCCTTAGCGACAACGGGCTTGCCGACACTGCGCTGGTGAAAGGCGACTACACTTATTTTCTTATCGATGAAGAAAATAAAGTATCCCTCAGGCGGGCAAACGCCACTCCCGCTGGCACGTCTGCTTTCGTTTTTTATCTGGACGAAGATTCAGTAAGCAGAAACAATCTGAAAATTGCCATATCAGACTTCAGAGGTAAATACTCACAGTATGTGAAGGTGGATATGTTTGACTGGATCGGAACCATTTATTGAAACGAACATCAAAGCCAAAACATTTTGGGTTGCTGGTTCGTCTACAGTGGTATCCTTTAACTAAATCACAAACCATGAAAACTAGCTACAAAATTTTTGCGCTTTGTTTGGGACTCTTCACCATTGCTTTTGGCAACCTCCTCGCCCAGGACAAACCAAGCCCTGCTGCGTCAGTATCAGAAAAGATAAAGAGTGGAGCCACCGTATCAATCAATTACAGCTCACCTGCTTTGAAGGGCAGAACAATGGGGAAAGACGTGGAGCCAATGGAAGGCAAGGTATGGAGAGCTGGGGCTAACAACGCCACTGTATTCGAAGTTGACAAAGATGTAAAAATAGAAGGCAAGGCACTTCCAGCTGGAAAATACGCATTTTTTACATTGAAAAACGGTGACGACTGGACACTTATCTTCAACAAAACCTGGGACACCTGGGGCGCTTTTGACTACGAAAAAAATAAGGGAGAAGATGCTCTGCAAGTAAGTGTAAAGCCGAAAAAAGCTGCAACTGCCTCCGAAAGGTTGACCTACACGATAGACAAGTCGGGCAAAGTGAGCCTGCTATGGGGCGACCTGGACGTCTCGTTCAACGTAAAATAATCAGACCGAAATCAACAGTAAAAAGCGGGCAGGGCTCGCTTTTTTTTTGTTTTGTCCAGTAGGGATGCAGAGGACTATAACTGTTTATTCCTTAAATTGATGGGGCGAGGGTATCCGGCGTTCCGTCGGCCTACATTTACTCCAAGCTTATCCTATGACAAAAGCGCTATTTTTTCTGACAGTTTTGGTGCTTTTGGACGGATGCTCCAAAGTTGATCCGACGGAGGAAGCCATCAATAGAAAGAATGTTGAGGTCAGTGGCGTCTGGGTTTGGGTAAATACAAAGTACCCTACACCTTTTGGTGCTATCACCGTTAGCACGCTAAAAACAGGTATTCTATATAAGGTGCTTATCTCTGGTAAAAACGCCGAGGTTTTTCGTGAAGACCGCCTGGTTCAAAAGTTTAGCTTCGAGATAAGACGTGCCAACGAGGAGTACTATCTTGACATTTTAACCAAGCAGGAAATAGAGTACTCAGCTATCGATATGCTGGGCGGCAAGATTTCGCTCGACAAGAAAGACCTCACCTTGTCATTTCAAAATAACACTTTCAAATCGGACATGCTGCTCAGCAGAGTAGAGATTTTCTAGCCCATGCTTTCAGTTGTTTGTGCGATTATTATAAGTGGGTCAAAAATTTTGGTAACGAAACGTCCTGCTCACAAAAAAGAGGGCCTCAAATGGGAATTCCCCGGAGGCAAAGTTGAACCGGGAGAAACGGAGCAAGAAGCGCTCACCCGGGAAATCAGGGAAGAGTTGTCCATCGAGGTGAGTCCCATTGAGAAAATTGGCACCGTATCCATAGAGGTGCCCCGCATCGACCTGACAGCTTGGAATTGCCGGTGGATAAGCGGAGACGTGCACCTTACCGAACACCTGGCTTTTGACTGGGTAGATTTCAACAACATGGAGGCTTTGGAATTGAGCAGGGCTGATGTGCTCCTGATCCCTCAAATAAAATCTTATATCGAAGATTTTCTATCGTAAAAATATTATTCTGTAAATTCTGAAATCTCAAAACTATGTACTGATTTTACAGAAAACATAGTCAGTCTAGTTTGAATCCTCCTGATAGTTCCGTAACTTATACTTCCTGATTTATCCAGGCTCATTATATAACCTATCATATCACTTAAACAACTGACAATGAATTTTACTCCCCCAAAAGATACTGGTACTACCAGGACTGTCGAACCCATTAAATACGCCCCCGTTACCGATTACATGGTCAAGGATGTCTTCACTTTTCATCCAGATCAAAATATTCAGGAAGCCATCGACCTTATGTTGGACAAGCGGATATCTGGCGGCCCTGTGTTGAATGACGTCGGCGAGTTGGTAGGAATGCTTTCGGAAAAAGACTGCCTGAGAATTATTATTGATTCTGCTTACCATAATCACCCAAATCACGAGGGGAAAGTAAAAAATTACATGTCGAGAAAAGTGAAAACCATGGATGTTGATAAAGACATTTTTGACGTGGCCAATGAGTTTCTCACTACTCATTTTCGCAGGTTTCCTGTGATTGACAGCAAAGGTGTGCTGAAAGGCCAGATCAGCAGACGGGACATCATGAAAGCAGCAAGAGATTTAAAAGGCACCACCTGGTGAAACTTGATTGGTCTTAAATATGTATTAACTAACCCCTTCATGGGGTTTATTTTTTGAATGGGTGGATAGAATTGATGAAGAGTTGTAAATTGAGTTGATATTATGAAAGAGGCAAAAAGCATCATTGAGGCTTACAGAAAAGTTAATTTTTCAACTCAAAAAGCTGCGTTGGCCACTGTTATGCGGGTGCATGGCTCTTCCTACAGAAGACCGGGTGCGAGAATGCTAATGACGGACGACGGACGCTGGACAGGTGCCATCAGCGGTGGCTGCCTGGAAGGTGACGCACTCCGCAAGGCCCGTCAGGCAATTCTCAACAATCGCCCGTCGCTTGTTACTTACGACACCATGGACGACAATAGCGCCACCAGCCTGGGCGTCGGCCTCGGCTGCAATGGCATCATCGACGTGCTGATTGAGCCCATCAATGAGCTGGATGTTTTCAACTCTATTCACCTGCTTGAAAAGTTCGTAGAGAGAGGTGAGCTGGCTGTGATGGCCACGGTGTTCGACTCTTCTATCGCTGAAAATCCATATCAGGGCCAGCGGTTTTTACTCAATGGATTGGGTGAAAAATACAGTACTATCGGCCATGCAAATTTAGAAGAGCTCATAGCTGCCGATGCTCAAAAAGCCTTTGTGGCCAACCGGCCTGCCATTTGCCAATACACAGTGGACGAGGCCATGGTAGAAGTGTTGGTGGAAACGCTGCACCCCGGCATTCAGTTGGTGGTCTTTGGCGGCGGTTTCGATGCGGCCCCAGTGACTTCGATGGCGAAAAACCTGGGCTGGGCAGTGACAGTGACCGATGACTGTATCGCTCACCTCGGTACTAAGCGTTTTCCTGATGCTGAAAATGTGACTCTCTGCCAGCGAGACCACGTGTCTACTGATATCATATTCAAAAGATTCAGCGCTGCCATTCTTATGTCGCACAATTACAAGTACGATTACGCCGTACTCAAAGAGCTGATCAAAAATCCACCGGCGTACCTGGGGATTATGGGCCCTAAGAAGCGTTTCGATAAAATGGTTGACCAGTTGAAGGAAGAGGGTGTTTACCCTGGAGATGCCTGGGCAGCTACCGTTCACTCACCCATAGGTCTTGACCTGGGCGCAGAAACACCCGACGAAATTGCCCTGTCGGTCATTGCCGAAATTCAGGCGTTTTTCAACAATTCCAAAGGTGGCTATCTGAAGCATCTCAATGGCCCCATACACGACCGCAGTGCTTACGACGACCAACTGCTGAACAATATTTACGAGCAGCTCAATGCCACAAGCTCCAAAAAAGGCAAAGCTTAGCATCGTTCTGCTGGCGGCAGGCTCGTCTTCCCGGCTAGGGCAGGCCAAGCAGCTATTGCCTTTCAAAGACTCGACGTTGGTGCGCCACCGGGTCGCTACAATTGCGAAGGCGTTTGGAGAAGAATACGATATTTTTGTCGTGACCGGAGCCAAGCGGGAAGAAGTTTGCAAAGAACTGACTGGTCTTTCGTACACCGAAGTATACAACGACCAGTTTTCCGAAGGTATGAGCACCTCGATAAAAGCCGGACTAGCGTGCCTTCCAACAGATGCTGAAGCCGTCATGTTTCTGCTTGTGGATCAGCCGTTTGTCTCGGAAAAACACCTCTCAGAAATGGTCGGTAAATGGCTCAACGACCAAAGTAAAGTCTTAGGTGCGGCCTATTCCGGAATCATTGGTGTTCCGGCCATTTTCCCCCGCAGCTATTTCGAACAACTGTTGTTATTGAAAGGCGATCAGGGTGCCAGGAGGATTCTAAAGAATTTATCTGACACCGAAATCGTTAGCTATCCCCTGCCTGAGGCAAGTGTCGACCTTGACACTTTGGAGGACCTGAAGGCTATTGGGCTTTGATCCTGCAAAAGCCTTGCTCCATTCTCGATTTAAGCCGTTTTTTTATAATTCAAAATTGCTAACCCGTTGAGCAACAAAGCATAAGCGAAGATCACGGCGAAGAAGAACCTCGTCTCCTGCCAGCCAGCACCTTTGAGCATCACCAGCCTCACAAACTCTATAAAGTACCGGATCGGGTTGAACAACGTGATAGTTTGCGCCCAGCCAGGCATATTTTCGATGGCGGTGAAAAGTCCACCCATTAGGATGAACACGACCAGGAAAAACCAGGCCAGGAACATGGCCTGCTGCTGTGTGTCAGTAAGCGTGGAAATCAACAGGCCAAAGCCAAGAATCAAAAGCAGGTAGACAGCCGAAAAAGCATAGATAAGCCCTACGCTACCTACAAACGGGATATTAAACACTACTTTGGCCACGATAAGGCCAATTGATAACACCATGAGGCCAAGCAGCCAGAAAGGCAAAAGCTTGCCAATCACAAACTGGTATTTCTGAATGGGCGTCACATTGATCTGCTCGATTGTGCCGATCTCTTTCTCCCTCACGATGTTCATTGAGCTCAAAAATGCACCAATCATCGTTACCAAAAGCACCAAAATGCCGGGCACCATAAAGGTCTTATAATTGAGCTCCGGGTTGAACCAGAAAGACGACTCGACGTTGATTACCTGCCGGGCAGTGGGTTGACCACCGGCCACCACTCTCATTTGCAGCGCTGCCACCTCCCGCTGATTATAGTCGCCAAGGATTCTGCCAAAGTAATAGTTGGCCAGGCCAGCTTTGGTACCGTCAATGGCATTCACAATCACCTGCAACTGCTGTGGTTCCTTCCGAACCAGCTTCTTTTCCATGCCCGCCGGTATTTCCACCACCAGATCAGCCTCGTTTTTATCGAGCGCCGCTGCCGCTTCCGCATGGTCGAAACCAGTGCCCGCTATGGTAAAGTAGCCAGAGGCGGTCAAATCACGGTAAAGCTGACGGCTGGCACTGCTCTGGTCATTGTCCATCCAATACACCTTCAGGTTTTTGATTTCGAAGTCGGCAGCATAGCTTAAAACAATCAGCTGCAATACCGGCATCACAAACAAAATGGGCAGGTTCGTTTTATTCCGGAAAATCTGCAAAAATTCTTTCTGTATGAGGTAAAGAATGATTCTCATGGCGTTTTCATTTTAACCAAGTCTGACATTGAATTTCTTGATGCTTACTCCAATAAAAAACACTGTGAAGCCAATCAAAATGAGGGTCTCCTTCCAGAAATAGGCTATGCCTACTCCCTTCAGCATAATGGCTTTTTCGATCACAATGAACCACCTGGCCGGAATAATGTGCGAAATGATCTGCAACGGCAGTGGCATATTTTCGATAGGGAAAATAAAACCTGAAAGCAGGATCGTTGGCAGCATCAGCCCCATGAGTGAAAGCAAAAGAGCCGTTTGCTGTGTTTGAGCCACCGTGGAAATAAGGATGCCCAGCGACAACGCCATAATAATAAAAAGCATGATCTCGGCCAGCAATAGCGGCACACTTCCCATAATGGGCACTCCAAACACATACCTGCCGAGCAAAAGGACGACCACCGCATCAAGGAATGCCAGGCTGAAGTAGGGCACCACCTTGGCAATAATCACCTGACCGGGGTTCATAGGCGAGGCAAGCAATACCTCCATTGTGCCCGTTTCCTTTTCTCTGGCTATCGAAATGGATGTCATCATGGCCGATACCAGCATGAGCAAGATGGTAATAAGGCCCGGAACAAAAAGAAACACGCCTTTTAAGCTCGGATTATACTGCAGCCGCACTTCAGCACCCACAAGAATGGGTGGCTGACCGGGTTGGTTCAGTTCCAGTTGAAAATTCTGGATGATTGCCGTGGCGTAATTAACCAATGTATTGGCCATGTTTGGGTCGGTGGCGTCGGCCAGTAGCTGCACCGAAGCTCTTCCTTCATGTTGGAGCTTGTCCGCAAAGTCAGGCTCGACCACCACAGCCATCTTGATCCTTCCTTCCCTGAATAGCTGCTCAACGTCGCCAATGCTCTCAGCCTGCCCGTCGGGAAGAAAGTATCCTGAAGCAACCAGCTTATCCGTCAACCTTCGAGACACCTCGTCGTTCGACTGATCGAGGATGGCTATGTGGGCATCTTTGATCTCATTGGTAATGGCATAGCCAAAAAGCAGGATTTGCACCACAGGCATTCCAAACAGTATCAGCAGCGTTCGCTTGTCTCTGAAGATGTGGTAAAACTCCTTTCGTATAAGTGAAGTCAGTCTTTTCATAATGAAATGCTATCTTCTTTGGGGCATCCTATGGACGGGCCACCTTAATGAATACTTCGTTCATGGTTTTTACACCATATTTCTTTTTTAAGCCTTCAGGCGTATCGTAGGCCTCCACCCTGCCATCCACCATCATGGAAATTCTGTCGCAGTATTCTGCCTCGTCCATGTAGTGAGTGGTGACAAACACAGTTATGCCGTCGTGAGCTGCTTCGTAAATCATTTCCCAAAACTGTCGCCTGGTGATGGGGTCTACTCCCCCTGTGGGCTCATCAAGAAAAACGATCTTGGGGTCGTGAAGAATGGCGATAGAAAAAGCTAGTTTTTGTTTCCAGCCCAATGGCAGGTCTTTCAGAAGCTTACCCTCCACTTCGTCGAGGCCTAGTCTTTTTATAAGCCTTTCTCCTTTTTCCTTCCACTGCCTTCTCTTCAAACCATAAATACCGCCATAAAACCGGATATTCTCTTTGATGGTCAGGTCGTCGTAGAGCGAAAACCGCTGACTCATGTATCCGATAGATTTTTTGATCTGGTTTTGTTGCTTGAACACATCGAAGCCGGCTACCATTGCCTTGCCAGAAGTGGGACTAAGTAAGCCTGAGAGCATTTTCATGGCAGTGGTTTTGCCAGCGCCATTGGCTCCCAGAAACCCGAAGATTTCCCCCTGCTTCACTTCTAGTGAAATGGAGTCGACGGCCTTAAAAGTGCCGAACCTCTTGGTGAGATTTTCTACTTCTATGATAGAATTACTCATGCCGCTACATGTTGATTCATCAACGCAATAAAGCAGTCCTCTATATCTGGTGCTACCTCCACTATCTCCCAGTTTTCCATTCCCTGATCGTTGAGGTATTTGGTCAGCTCTTCATTTGTCAGCTTCCCTTTATCCGACACCACATGGATGTTTTCGCCAAAAGGATACACCAGTGTGGCATGCTCCAGCATTCTAAGCGACGAAAGCATGTTATACTTTTCGTTTGTTTTGATAGCCAAAAGCGAATAGGCGTAGGCGTCAGTAATTTTCGCAGGTGTATCGATCGAAAGAATGCGGCCGTCTTGCATGAGGGCCACTCTGTCGCAAAGGCTGGCCTCGTCCATGTAGGGAGTGGATACCAAAATGGTCATCCCTCGTTTTTTCAGCATTTGAAGAATTTCCCAAAACTCGCTTCTCGACACAGCGTCTACGCCTGTTGTAGGCTCATCGAGGAATAGTATTTCAGGGCTGTGCACCAGGGCACAGCAAAGGGCCAGCTTTTGCTTCATTCCACCTGATAGCGCTCCGGCTCTGCGTTTTCTAAAAGGCTCAATTTGAGAATAGATATACCTGATGTTCTCATAATTCTCTTCCAACGTGGTGTCATAGATGGAGGCAAAAAGGTTGATGTTCTCTTCGATACTCAGGTCATGGTAAAGAGAAAAGCGACCTGGCATATAGCCCATCTTCTTGCGAATTGAAGCATAGTCTCTGGTGACATCAATGCCCAACACATTTACTTCGCCACTATCGGGCAGCAACAGCGAAGACATGATCCTGAAAAGAGAGGTTTTTCCAGCTCCATCAGGGCCAATCACTCCGAAAAGCTCTCCTTTTTTAACATTCAGAGAAATCTCCTTCAATGCCTCCACATGGGCATAGGTTTTGACCAGGTTCTTTACAGTAACTGCGTTTTGCTTCTCCATGACCTTAGAATTTAACTTCACCTGGCATTCCTATTTTCAGTGCTCCATCGTTGGCCACCACCACCTTGATGGCATATACCAAATTGACCCTCTCTTCCCTTGTTTGGATGATCTTCGGCGTGAACTCGGCTGATGACGAGATCCATGACACCGTTCCTTCATTCTCTTTCAAATTGCCGTCGCTGCCGTCAGTCAGCACCCTCACTTTCTGGCCAATTTTGATGGTGGCCAGCTGCGGCGCATCTACGTAGGCCCTCAGTGTCAATTCCTTCAGGTCAGCCACTTTGAACAGCGGCTTGCCAAAAGTGACGATCTCACCTGCTTCAGCATATTTTGACAGCACTGTTCCTCCCAGCGGGCTTGCCAGCACACTGCGTTGAATCTGGTCTTCTATTTGCTCTATCTGCACCTCCAGAGGAGCCAACTCAGACAACAAGCCTCTGTTGGCTGTGCTTAGCTGGCTTTTGGTGGCGTCAATTCTATTGTTCAGCACCTTCAACTCCCCGTGCAGGTCGTCACGCTGCTTTGCAGTCGCTGCCCCTTCGGCGAACAGCTTGTCCACCCGTTTGATCTCCCTTTCGAGGTTCTCCTTCTGCTCAAGCAGTACATCTATTTGCACCTTTTCATTTTGGAGTTTACTTCTTATCGCTTGCTTAGCGGCCATAAGTTGCTTTTTCTTCAAATGAAGGCCAAGGGTGTCGACTAGTCCAATGGCAGCGCCAGCCTTTACCTCGTTGCCCTCCTCCACCTTTAGCTGCAGGAGTTTGCCTGTGGCTTCCGAAGAAACCAGCACTTCGGTCGCTTCAAAATTGCCATAAGCATCCGACCTCTCTTCGCTTTTGTTGCATCCTGCCAAGCCTATCAGCAGTAATGCGCTTGCTGTGTATGTAAAAATTTTCATTTTTATAGATCCTTAAAGATTTCCTGTAAGTGTAAAGTATTGCACCTGATACCACGCCTTGTCGATCTCGTGCATGCGGGCAGTGATCTTTGCCCTTGTAAGCTGATCCAGCGCCGTGATGTAGTCGGAAGAGGTGACAGTTCCACCTTCGAGCCTGGCAGCATATTCTTTGACAATTGACTCCTGTAACCTGACGATCTCGGCGTCTCTTGTCATCACCTCGTCTGAAGCCAGCCACTTCTTCCTCCATTGCAGGGTGCCATTTTCAAATTGGCTCATGGCGTCGCTGCGGCTGTTTTCGAGTAGCTGCTCCTGAATTTGCAGCTCTTGTCGCTCCTGCTTGCTGGCTCCCCAGTCGAAAAGCGGCCAGTAAAGCCTCACGCCCGCCATATAGAACCCGCTAAGGTCGGTTTTAAAAAAATTGTAAGGGTTGGGGCTGCCAAAGCCACCTCTTGCGAATGCACTTAACTTCGGCTTAGTTCTCGCAGCAATGAGCTGTCCCGCCTGAGAAAGCACAGTTTTCTGCTCACTCAAATAGCTGAGCTCCGGCCGGTTGATCGTTGCCTCACCATCCAGTGGAATGGTGCCTCCGGGAAGCGTCAATACCGCATCTACCGAAACAGGCTGCCCCAGTTTACCGGCCAGCATGGCTACAAGCCCTTCTTTTTCTGCCTCCGCAGTCACAAGCTGTTGTTCAATAGAAAGAATCTCCTTTTCGAAGGCGAACTTGTCGCTCTGCAAAAGCACCCCGGTTGAAAATCCGGCATCAATCACTTTCTTTCGCTCCAGCAAAGTGTTCCTCGCAGCTTCCAGGTTTTTTTCTGCCTCCTGAATCCTGAGGATACCAAAATACAAGCTGTTCACAGACTCTTTTACCTTGTACAGATCAACCTCCACTTTCTGCTGATTGGCCGCCAGCTCTCTTTTGGAAGCTTCCCTCGACTGCCGAACCATGCCACCGTCGTAAATACTTTGCTCAATCCCCAGTGTAGCCTGGTACTGGCTTTTTGGAATTTCCGGCGTTTCAGCACCCGGAATACTGAAAGGCAGCGAAAACACATCACTCTGATAGCTCCACTGCCCATTTACGCTTACTTGTGGGCGATACGCCAGGCCCAGTCGCTCCTCTTTGGATGCAGCCAACTCACCATAAAGAGCGGCCTGCCCCGAAAGAGGTGTATGCTGAAGCGCCAACTCGTAGCAGCCCTGCAGGCTGATGGTTTCCTGAGCATAAACCCCGGCGACCATCGCCATTGCACTCATTGTTAGTACAAACCTTTCCATATTATTCGTTTGTTGATTTGTCAGTTAAATAGTTCCAGATGATCACCGGAACTTCCTTCTTTCGTCTCTCAAGAAACTCGTCGTAGTCTCCTTCGCTAAGTCCGAAGACCGGCCTGAGAATAGGCTTTGCAATGACAGGAAAAACGCACAGCCCCATAATGGAACTAATCAGATCCACCGGCTCAATAGGCCTAATCGTACCCTTATCTGCCTCCGCTTTCAATTGCGCATTCAAACCCGAAGCCACTTGTGAAATTTGCGAGCCAATTTTCCCAAACAGCTTTTCAGGGTTTCTTGAAATTTCGTTAATGACAAAGAGAGGCATGAATGGATTGTTCTTCATCAGCTCAACATAGTGCTCCACAAACTGCTTCAACTTTTCTTTTAATGGCATCTCCTTCCCAAGAATACCAAACAGTACCGGGCCATTGGACTGAAGCGTCTCCATAAAAACCCTCTCGAAAAGCATGTCCTTTGATCTGAAATAGTAGTGCAGCAATGCCTTGTTGATCCCGGCCCGGTCAGCAATTTCCTGCATTCTTGCCCCCACCATACCCTGCTGAATGAATACTTCTCTGGCAGCTTCCAGTATCTTCCTTTCTGTGCTTACGTCCTTCGTCATGCTTCAAATGTACGAATGATTAACCGAAAGGTTTAACCATTTGGTTAAATTTTTTGGTTAATTTCCTTGAGGAGCATTTATCTAATTGAATTACAATGCTTTACAGATATTCTAAGTTTTCTGCCAAAAATAGATTAGATTAATCTTTTAATAATTTCTGATGTCGGACAAAATACTCACCAGGCCCTGGACGGAATTTGAGCTCAAGCAAAAGCTTGCCAAAATGCCCGTGCTCCCTGAGTACAAATTGCTTATTCAGGTGAGGGAAATTCTTCTGGACAGCCGACTGGCCAATGAAAGACTCGACACACTCATTGAGCTGATCGAAAAAATACCTCTTCACAGGTCGCAGGAAGAGAAAGAGATTTTTATAGACCACCTGCAGGAGGTGTTGGTGGATGTGCGCCTTTCATCAGAGCTAACGGGAAATGTTGTGAGGCTACTGAGGGCAATAGAAAATCAGTCGTGAACTTTTCACAGCAATCTTTAAATACTTTGATCACAGTAAGAGCTACTTCGAGTCGGGCTTAAAAGCCCTATCTCCATGGTTTTTTCTTGATATTTTCGTATTTTACTACTGAAAAAAAACAACAGGGTTGAGAAGATATTTTGAAAGCTTTTCTAATTTTCCGACCTGAAAAATTAAAGCAGTACCTAACCAAGACAAAACACTCCAGCCTGCCTGGAATGACAAATGGAAACTCGTGACTTACACCATAAGGTGATCCTGAAAACAGGACCCAACCAGGCTTATGAAGCCATTATTGACCCAAAAAAACACAGCGACTTTACAGATAGCCCCGCAGAAAACGACGGAAAAGTAGGCGGAGAGCACAGCGCTTTCGATGGCTACTGTTTTGGTGAGAACCTGGAGCTTTCCTATGGAAAGCGCATTGTTCAAACCTGGCAAGCTGATGAAGACGAATGGCCAGAGGGTCATTTCTCCAAGGTCATCTACGAGTTTACGGCAGTTCCTGGCGGAACTCTTCTTACTTTCAAACAGCATGGAGTGCCTGAAGAAGTGGCAGACAGCATTGACCAGGGCTGGATCGACTATTACTGGGAGCCACTGAAGGCGTATTTTGAAGACTAGTATCGTTGATGAGGACAAGCTTTCCATCGAGAAAAGGGCCTATTGTGGGTTTAATATACCTTGGATTGATCTGTTTGCTGTTTTTCCTGATGGGCCTTCCGGCGATAAGAAGTGGGAATCTTATCTTACTTTCCATTGGGCTGCTCATTCTGGGAGTATTCGGAATCACATGGTTTGGCATCCGCTATATCATTGAAGAAGGGAACTTGATGGTTAAGATCGGCCCCCTCATTGAACGAACAATTCCCATCGGCGAGATTTTAACTATCCATAGAAGCTATGAATTGCAGAGTTCGTCCTCCGGCCCCTCGCTGAAAAAATTGAAGGTGAGGTTCAAGGGTGGGCACGCTTTGATTACCCCCGGGCGGGAAGGAGAATTTCTGGCGGAACTGAAAGCGGTAAATCCACAAATATTTATTGATTTGGAAACAGCCACCATGCTTTAAGCTGGCCCCAGCAGGAGTTTGAAATTCGTCGAGGCTGCCCCCTGCCTACTTTGTTTCAATCAAGAACACTATTCTAGCCATAATTCCGTACTTTTGCCCCTTCTCTTTTTAAGCATGGATTTAACACATTTAACAGCCATTTCGCCTGTCGACGGCCGCTATAGAAAACAAACGGCTTTGCTGGCTCCCTACTTCTCAGAATGGGGGCTTATTCGCTACAGACTTCAGGTAGAAGTCGAATATTTCATAGCGCTTTGTGATATACCACTGCCTGCCCTTGGCTCTTTCCCAAAAGCCAAGTACTCCGAGTTGAGAGCCATTTATAAAGACTTTTCGGAGAAGGATGCCCTGGCGATCAAAGAAATAGAGAAAACGACCAATCATGATGTGAAGGCGGTGGAATACTTCATCAAACAGAAGATGGATGCTGCCGGCCTGTCTGCCTATAAAGAATACATCCATTTTGGTCTCACCTCGCAGGATATTAACAATACCGCCATTCCTCTAAGCCTGAAGGAGGCTTTGCAGGAGGTTTACCTGCCCAAATTGAATGAAATAATTGCCTCGCTGGCAGCTATGGCCGCCGACTGGGAGAAAATACCGATGCTGGCTAAGACACACGGGCAGCCCGCCTCTCCTACTCGTCTTGGCAAAGAAATCAGGGTGTTTCAGGTACGGTTGGAGGAGCAGATAAACGGATTGAAAAACATACCGTTTGCGGCCAAATTTGGCGGTGCTACCGGCAATCTCAATGCCCACCACGTGGCCTTCCCCACTTACGACTGGGCTGAGTTCGCCGACGGTTTTGTAGGCAATAGTCTTGGACTGAAAAGGAGCTCTCCCACTACCCAAATTGAGCACTACGACCACATGGCGGCTCTTTTTGACGGGCTCAAGCGCATCAACACCATCCTGATCGACTTTTCAAGAGACGTGTGGCAGTACATTTCCATGAACTACTTTAAACAGCGGATCAAAGCGGGTGAGATTGGCTCATCTGCCATGCCACACAAGGTAAATCCGATTGACTTTGAAAATGCAGAAGGAAACCTGGGAATGGCCAATGCCATTTACGAGCACCTTTCAGCCAAGCTGCCGATTTCAAGGCTTCAACGGGATCTGACGGATTCGACAGTGCTGAGAAATATTGGAGTACCTATTGCTCACAGCTATATTTCTCTGCTTTCGCTGGCAAAAGGCATTGGCAAGCTTGAGCTTAATCAGGCAGCCATTGACGCCGACCTGGAAGACAACTGGGCAGTGGTGGCCGAGGCTATCCAAACCGTGCTTCGCAGGGAAGGCTTCGCCAATCCGTACGAAACACTGAAAGCGCTCACCCGCACCAACACCAAGATCACCAGGGAAAGCATCAGCACTTTTATTGATGAGCTGGAGGTAAGTGAAGACATAAAAAAAGAGCTGAGGTTAATCAGCCCTTTCAGTTTTACGGGAATATAAGAAGCTATTGGCTTTTACAATTCCCTGATTCTGATATTGCGGAACCACACTTTGTTGCCGTGGTCCTGCAAGGCAATTTTGCCCGTTGATGATTTTCCGAAAGCTTCCCACTTGGCGAACTTGCTTTCGCTGACCATTTTATCCCAAACGGGGCCGCTGGTAGGGTATTCAACCACTTTCTTTCCATTCATGTAGTGAGTGGCTTTTCCGTCTTTGATCACCAGTTTTACTTTGTTCCATTCCATCGCTGGCTTGTAAGCTGAGGGGTCGCTGGGGGGGATCATGTCGTACAGAGACGTCGCAAGGCGGTTACCGTTTTTACCCTGCTTTGCATCTGGATGGCGTTCGTTGTCAAGCACCTGCATTTCAGGGCCTGTGTAGTAAGGAGCGTTGTACTTGGCGTCTTCTATGCAGTGGAACATGATACCGCTGTTTCCTCCTTCAGAAATCTTCCACTCAAGCTCTAATTCAAAATCGCCGTAGTCCTTGTTAGTAACCAGGTCGCCAGCGCCACCGGCAGTCAGCACAATGGCGCCATCTTCCACCTGCCATTTCGGATCAACTCCTGATTTGTTGTAAATGTGCCACTGATCGATGGTTTTTCCATCAAACAAAGAAACCCACTTTCCTTTTTGCGCATTGGCAGCAAAGGAAAAAGAAAGCATCACCATAGCCACGACGCTTAAGCTTTTCATTACTTTATTCATATTGATGTGTTTTGTGCCCAAAAGGCGTTGTTCAACTTCAAAACCCTAAGTAGAAATGATTTTATTTTTTTACCTAGTGAATATACCTAAATGTACCGAATGAATGGCACATGGTCAATTTTGGCTGTGAAGCGAACCAGATCAAAGTGAGACTGCTTCGATATTAAGTGCCTCCGGAGCTGAACTATCTCCAATAAAGTCGCCGGTATTAACACGGCAGTCTTCGATCCTGTTCTTTAGTATGAGTTTCCAAAAGGGTGACCGTCGAAATACCAGTCCCGTTTTCACAAAGAAGTTGTTGGTCATCTTCTTCCACATAGTTTCGTAGCCTGGCTGGCCTTCCTTTAGCAGTACATACTCAAAGCCCATCTTGTGCGTTTCCTGCAGGGCGCAGGGGTTCCCATACAGCACTCCTTTTGTCTCTGTTATGATAATATAGCGAGGGTATTCTTGTTTTGGGAAATCCTTTTTTGCGTCGTTTTTCTTTTTTTGCTTCAGCACCCATGAAGGGGAATCCTTGTCTATAGGCTTTTCTTTCGACTGCGCAGTTGCCATGCGTAAGCTTCCCAGAAAGAAAGCTGTAGTCAGTATTATTAAAAGAATAGGGAGCCTAAGACGCATGGTTTCGAATATACTGGTAATTCTCCTCAATCAATATTTCCTTATTTCGATTCCAAGCTGGTTTGGGTTTCGAATCTACTATATTTGCAGGCATTTCGGAACCAGATCGCTATAGTTTTGAAGCACATCATTAGTTTTTTGCTACGGACAGTACCCAGAAAATACCTGCAGCTTTTCAGCCATTGGCTGCTCAAGGTGGTCTCCATCTTCTACATTGGCAACAAAGTGGAATGCCCGGTATGTAACGCCCACTTCCGAAAGTTCTTGCCCTACGGCAGGCAGTCCCGTGAAAATGCACTCTGCCCCAACTGCCTGGCCCTGGAGCGGCACAGGCTGATGTACCTGTTTCTCAAGAACAAGACTAACTTTTTCACCGATAAGTTGAAAGTGCTTCACGTGGCCCCGGAAATCTGCTTTATTGAGGCATTTGAAAAACTTCATAAAGACGACTACACCACGGCCGACATAGAATCGCCTTTGGCGAAAGTGAAGATGGACATCCATCAGGTGCCATTTGACGCCAACACCTTCGATGTGGCCTTTTGCAACCACGTGATGGAGCATGTAGACAGCGACCTGAAAGCAATGAGCGAACTCTACCGGGTATTGAAGCCTGGTGGGTGGGCGATTATTCAGGTGCCGTTCTTTTATCCGCTGGAAGAGAAAACGGTTGAAGACATTACCATCACCGACCCAAAGGAGCGCTACCGCAGGTTTGGGCAGGACGATCACGTACGGAAGTATGGCAAGGACTATGCGGAAAGGCTGGCAAGCGCTGGATTTACTGTTGACGCCAACGACTACGTGACCGAACTACCGGAAGAAGTAGTTACCAGGTATGCGCTACCGAAAGACGAGACAATTTTCTTTTGCAAAAAGGCATAAGCTACTTGTAAAAGGTGTCAGCGAACCCAAACTTAGGTTTCCTCCTTAGCACATACACCTCAAATCCCGCTTTTAGAAAACCCAGTCCATAGCCGACCAGCTGCACGAATGCGGCCGGTACTGACAAGATCCCGGCTGGCAGACCATTTTTGATTGTTGAGTCAATAAGAATGAAGGCGGAATAGATCAAAAGAGGAAGGAGTCGGTTGGCATTGAAGAGCAGTGCCCATACAGCCAGAAAAATGACTGCGACAGCAAACAAGGCTGGAAAAGTATGTACGGCTTTTGTAGAACCAGGGTGCAACAAATGAAGGTGAATGCGTGCCACGCCTGAGTTGAACACCTGTTTGTAAAACTGTCGGAAATTGCTTCTTCGCTTGTGATACACCCAGGCGTCTTCGATCAACACGCCCTTTGTCCCTCCTTTTTCAGCTCTCAAGCTCAGGTCAATATCCTCACCAAACCGCATGGCTCTGAAGCCCTCAATTTTTCGAAAAAGCGTTGCCTCAACGCCCATATTAAAGCTTCTGGGCTTGTAAGCTTCCATCGATTTCTTTTTCCCACGAATACCACCCGTGGTTAGAAACGAGGTCATGGAGTAGTTGATGGCTTTCTGAGTGGCAGTAAAATTGGGGGCGGCCTTGTCGGGTCCTCCAAACAGCGACGGTAGCTTTGGCATTGCCTCCAGTGCAGCTACATAACCTGGCGGCACTATCACATCCGAATCCAGGAAAATAAGCCATTCACCTTTGGCCTGCGAAGCCCCATTATTTCGGGCAGCTCCTGGTCCGGCATTGGGTTGAAAAAGGTAGGTCAGGTCTAATTTTCCAGTGAAGGTGTCCACCATTTTGTCGGCCTTTTGTACCGATCCGTCCTCCACAACAATCACCTCAAAGAGTTCTGCTTGTTGGTCGCATAAGCTGGAGAGAAGCTCGCTGAGTTCGTCCGGCCGATTGTAAACCGGGACTATAAATGAGTATTTGGGCTTAGCCATGGGCCAAAGCTATAAACCTGACCTCTCAATGACCAGATAATCTTCATTCTTATTACTCGTGATTGTCATCATTTCGGCTAAGAAGCCAGCCAGGAACAGCTGAACGCCTACAACTACGGCCAGCAGAGCAATGTAAAACAATGGCTGATCGACAATTTCTCTTACCGGAAGCTTAAGCCTGAGGTTGTTCCACTTTTCCAGCGCCATAAAACCGGTAACGCCGGCTCCAAACACAAAAGTGAGTGTGCCCAGCGTGCCGAAAAAATGCATCGGACGGCGCTTGAATCTGGTAACAAAGGAGATAGAGAGCAGATCAAGAAAACCGAAAATGAAGCGTTCCAGTCCAAACTTTGTGCTACCGTATTTTCTGGCGTGATGCAGCACCTCTTTTTCGCCAATGCGAGAAAACCCGTTCCACTTGGCGATAAGTGGGATGTATCGGTGCATTTCGCCGTACACCTTGATGTTTTTTATCACCACAGACCTGTAGGCTTTCAAGCCGCAGTTAAAGTCGTGTAGCGGAATGCCCGACATGATGCGGGTAACTCCATTAAAAAATTTGGATGGGATGGTCTTGCCAATCGGGTCGTGCCGCTTCTTTTTCCACCCCGACACCAGGTCGTAGCCATCTTCGGTAATCATGCGATAGAGCTCTGGAATTTCATCTGGGCTGTCCTGAAGATCGGCGTCCATGGTGATAACCACCTTGCCCTCTGCTACCGCAAAGCCTTCGTGCAAAGCAGCGGACTTCCCGTAATTTCTATTGAACCGTAAGCCTTTGACACAACTATTGCCCATGCCAAGCTCCTGGATAGTTACCCAGCTGGCATCGGTGCTCCCATCATCCACCAGTATCACCTCGTAGGTAAACTGGTTTTCTTGCATCACTTTTTGTATCCATTCACACAATTCGTGCAATGATTCCTCTTCATTTTTCAGAGGAATCACTACAGAAATATCAGGCTTATCTTCTGTCATTAAACTTCAAGTTGCGGATCGGTCTTCTTTGTTATGGCAGACACAATCAGGCTCAATATAAAGCCGAAAATCAGAGTGCCAATAATGCCCATTACAAATATCATCTCAGGCGTCATAAATTTTTCAGTGATTGACATTGCCTGGTCAATTTGCGCATCGGACATTCCTTTCTCCTCCATATCGTACCTGGCTTTGTCCATTGCTTGCTCCATGATGGTGGAGTCGATGAAGGACATGTATATATAGCTGAACACCATAGATATCACACCTCCAATCAACGATATCCAAAAGCCGATTCCTAGCCCCTGACCGTACGACATAAAGCCGTCGCCGTCCTCCTTGAATTTCTTGTGTGCCAGGTAAATAACGACACCTAGAAAAATGTAGTTAATATAAGAAAGGCTTTGGTATTCAAGTGCTAAGCCGCTCACCTGCAAAAGAGTGCCGTAAATGATCATGATAATGCCAACGATGACACCGTACTGCATGCCGACACCTCTGGTTGTTACTTGTTGTTCCATGGTTTTTAGTTTTTAGGTTTTGTTCTGAGAATCATAGAGAGGATAATGGTAAAAAGCAGACCAAAGACCGTTTTTTGCAGAAAAGCTTCGAAGGAGATTTTGATAGTGGTGGTAGCACTTATACTCCGAATCATTTCATCATAGCTCTCCTGCCCAACATCTTTAATAGTCTCAGCCTTTTCACTATCAGCACTCTTTAAAGCATTAGTGACAAAGTCTGCTAAAAGATTACAATCGTAGTACTCCAAAAACATCCAGGTAAAAAGCCCCACGATACTTGCAATCACAATATAGCAAAAGAATCCGACGGTCATCCCTTCCCAGAAAAACATGATTTTTCCATTGTGAACATCACGAAACTCCCTAATGGCCGAAAATAAAAACAACGCCAGCAACACTTTGTCAATCACATTTTCGGCAAACAGGGGATTATCGCCCAACAGGTAGATCACCATGAAAAGAACAATCATGACAAAAGCGCCGATTGTCCCATACTTAAGGGGCACTTTGATCAAAGGATTCTTCATGCCTTCTTAGTTGGTGGTTTGAACAAGACCATTATTGGAAACCGCTGCCACCATACCGGTCAGCTCTTTGCCAAAAAAGGGATTGTTGATCGATTTGCTGAGGTTGGTTTTCTTATCGAACGTCCATTTGGCGGATGTATCGACGACTGTCAGGCAGGCATCAGCGCCAACCTCCAATGCAACCGGTTCCAGGCCAAGCACCTTTCGTGGCCCGGCGAAGACAGCGGGCAGCGACTGCTCCAGCGACAGCTCGCCTTTAATGTCCAGTTGGTTGAGCACAGGCCAGAGGGTTTGAAGCCCAGTGATGCCAAATTCTGCCAGGTCAAATTCCAGCTTTTTGCTTTCTTCATCCTGCGGCTCATGCGCCGACACAATAGCGTCGATGGTGCCGTCCTTCACGCCAGCGATCAGTGCCTTCCTGTCCTTTTCGGTGCGGAAGGGAGGTGATACTTTATAATTGGTATCGAAGGTGCTCAGGTAGGTGTCGTTGAAACAAAGATGGTGCGCCGACACATCGCACGTAACTGAGAGTCCACGCTTTTTGGCTTTTTTGATCATATCGACAGCCTCAGCCGAAGACACCAGTGAAAAATGGATCTTCCCGCCGGCGTATTCCAATATTCTCAAGTCACGCTCCACCATGATGGTTTCACCAGCTACAGGCACTCCCCTCATGCCCAGTCTTGTGCTTTGCACACCTTCATGCATCACACCAAATTTTGCCAGCCACTTATCTTCTGCCCTGTTCATCAACACACCATGAAGTGGCTGAAGATATTGCAGTGTTTTCAGCAGAATATCCGTGTTCCAGATTGGGTCATGTCCATCGGTAAAAGCTGCGGCACCAGCATGGTGCAGGTCTATCATTTCACTCAGCTCCTCCCCTTTGCGCCCAAGCGTAACAGCTGCCATTGGATGCACCGTTGTTACTTTGCCCCGCCCTTTCGACTTCAGGTATTCGATATCGTTCTTCGTTTGTATGGTGGGGTGGGTATCTGGCAGCAGGCACACGTCTGTAAAGCCTCCGGCCGCAGCAGCTTTCAACCCTGATGTCAGATCCTCTTTGTGCTCCATACCCGGGTCGCAAAAATTGGCTCGCAGGTCGAACCAGCCTGGCGTTACTATCAGGTTTTTGCCTTCAATTGCTTTTGTGCTATTGGTAGTCTCCTTCAAACCCAGGTAGTCAATTTTTCCATTTTTCACGGAAAGGTGGACTTTTTTCAGATGGAATTCCGAGGAGGGGTTGATCAGTTTTACACCTTTCAGGTATAGGCTACTCATAGGAAACGAAGTAATAAGACCTCAATAAGTAAAAATGCTAACGCCAAAATTAAGGCATATTTCCACAATTCCTTTCCATTGAAGCGTTCGTTCAAATTCTTTTCGAAATCTTCAGGAGATAGCACATTGATAATCTCTTTTTTCTCCACCGTGTTAAACAACTCCAGCACCGACTCCTCCGGCAAAGGTTTGAGTTGCGATTCTCCTTTCTCCAGATTGAACGCCAGCGCATCCACCAGCTCGTCCCTGAACTTCACATCGTAGTAGCCTGCCTGCATCATAAACCTGGGCAGCTCCAGCCTTACATTTGCCCCCACCGACTGCTGGCCGGGCACAATCTCCTGTCCATTGCCACTCAGCTTATACAGATCGGTATCAGTTACCTCCGACCCGTTAACGGTGAGCAGAATTTCATCGAGTGTATAGTAAAGGCGGCCTTTTGTGCTGCGGGCACCGATAGCCATTTTGTACATGATGGGCACAAACAAAGCGTTGTTGGAAAACGTGCTGCTGGTGGGCGCCAGAGAAGCAGCCAGCAGGTACAAAACCCCCGAAGAGGCATTCGTTCTCGTCAAATAGGGGGCACCTGACCTGTATTTCAGCAAATGATCGCCATTGTTGCCCCAGCTCATTTGCATGGCAGCCGCCGGCATTTCCATTTTGTCGGCAGAGGCCTCAAAAATATTCTTAAAGAATGGGTTATTGAGGTCGGGTTGAGCAATTTCCTGCAGATTGGTCTGCACACTTTGCCTGAGGGCACTGTAAATATTTGTCCACCCACCATCAAAACTTTGGGATGATGGAATAATCAAAACCGTCCGTCCGTTGTCGAGAGAGCTCTTGATAAAAGCTTCCAGCCCGCTATTCAATTGATCAACCTCATTGATTACCAGCAGCTCAGCATCTTCAAAGCTTCCGTAGTCAATATTGCCAGCGTCGAAGGACTGCAAATCGAACAAAAGCTCGTTGGCAAACACCCGGCCAATGGCAGAAGAGGCTGTCCTGCCCCGAATCTCCATGATGCGCACCCTGGGCGACTGGTTCAGCGTCAGGTAAAACTCATTGTCGAAAAGAATAGGGAAATCGTCGATACTGAGATGGCACCGATTGAACTCTTCGAGTGCCATATTGAGCTCAAATGAAAGGGTGGTCTGCCCATTGGGTACCAGGTCGGTGGTGAGTGCCCCCGCTTGAATGTCGTTGACAAAAAACTTCACCGGCATATCAGTTTTTATTTCTTCGCCCGTATTGCGTAGCGAAACAAAAAGGGTATTGGTTTGACCCTCGATAAGAAACGGACTTTCGAGGTAAACCGTGTCAATAAAAATATTGGCGGAAACAGGAAAGGCGATGGGCACCAATTTAAAATTATTGACGGAGTCGCCATCCGATACCGGCTGCTCAGGGCTGTAGGCAAAGTCGCTTATCCAGTAAACGTCTTTTTCCGTGGCGCCCAGCTCCATCCGGCCAACGATCTCATCAGGCGATCTTACAATAGATGAGTAGCTCAGCTCGGTAAGCAATTCTTCTACATCCACCTTGCTTTTGGCATGATTGGAAAAAGGCGCAAAGTCGTTGGTAATAAGCTGAAAACGTGTTTCTCTTGGGTACGCCTTGAGCACTTCACCGATCATCCCGATGCTTACATCTAACCCGGGGGCTTCCGTGCCGGTCAGGTTGCTCATGCTCTGCGAGTTATCGAGATACAACACCACATCACCGCTCAGCTGCTTGCCGTCGTTGGAAGGCATGAAAGGCTGGGCAAAAGCCATGACCAGAAAAAAGACGGTCGCAAGTCTCGAAAACAACACCAGCCAATGCTTCAATTTCAGTTTGGAGCTGCTCGTCTGCTTCACATGCTTGAGCATGTTCACATTGGAGAAATATATTTTTTTCGCCCTGCGAAAATTAAACAGGTGAATGAGGATCGGAATAGAAAGTGCAAGAAGAGCCCAAAGGAATTGAGGAAATAGAAAATTCATGAAATGACTGTCTTCTTCTTTTTGTTAATCTCTAAACGGAATCCAAAGTAGAAGGATTGCCGATGATTTGGAAAGATAATGGAAAGCTTTGTCATATTTTTTCTATCAAGGGTATTAAGCCCTAACTTTAAGGTATGAACAATCGGCGGTACGTAAGCTTCTTAGCCCTCATTGGGCTGATTACTAGTCAGCTACTGAGCATTGGTGTGCTGGCGCAAAGTATTCCCACCGACCTTGGTAATTTCAGTGAGTCGCTTAGGAAAATTGAGTTAGAAAACTACGACGGCCAGCCCTATTCTCTTTCATCATTTGAGCACCAGAAGCTCACACTTTTGATCCTTATGGCGCACGATTGCCCCATCTGCCAGCAGTACACAGGCAAGTTCAGGGAGTTGGCGCAAGTAGATGGGCTCAGCGTGGTGGGCATTGCTCCCAGCGAAGGAGAAACCAAAGAAACCGCCGGTGCCTTTGCTGCCAAATACAAATTCGACTTCCCTATTCTGCTCGACAGCCACCAGGTGGTCACCCACATTCTGAAAGCCAAAGTCACTCCTGAAGTTTTTCTTTTTAATCAAACGGGCGACCTGCTCTACAGAGGCAAAATAGACAATTGGTTTTATGAGTTGGGCAAATACCGAAATGTAATAACCGAGCACTACCTCGATGATGCCATTGCTGCTGCTTTTGCAGGCAAAGCCATCAACCCAAACAAAACGGAGCCTATTGGCTGCATGCTCAACATGAGCATGAAACACCACTAAGTCAGGAGCAAACAGCCCTCAATTGCTTCTTTATGCTTACCGCAAACCTGTTCAGGGAAATCGACTGTTTCATTGTTGCTGTCCTAAATTTGTTTTGCCTATTTTCGCTCATCAAAACAAGCACAATCAACTATGAGTCAATACAGTAAATGGTTTCACCCCTATAAATACGATGCTAAATACAAGAAGAAGGTAGCCTACTTTAGCATGGAATTTGCCATTGACCAGGCACTGAAAATATACTCCGGTGGTCTTGGGTTTCTGGCAGGCTCGCACATGCGCAGTGCTTTTGAGCTAAAACAAAACCTGGTAGGCGTCGGCATACTGTGGCAGTATGGCTACTACGACCAAACCCGCAACATGGATCAGTCGCTGGGCGCTGTTTGGACAGAGAAAAACTACAGCTTTCTGGAAGATACGGGCATCATCGTCGACGTTCCCATTTTCGACAATGGCAGTGTAAAGGCCAAGGCGTATGCCCTCAAGGCCGACACCTTTGGCAGTGCGCCTATCTATCTGCTAAGCACAGATATTCCTGAGAACGACTACCTGTCCCGCACGATTACCCACAGGCTTTATGAGGACAATGAGCTCACCAGAGTAGCCCAAAGCATGGTGCTGGGCGTGGGTGGCTACAAGGTGATTGAGGCGCTGGGCGGTGCCGATATTTACCATCTCAATGAGGGCCACGGACTCCCGGCATTCACTCACATGTATGCGCAGGCGGCCGACAAGAAGAAACTGAAGACCCAATGCGTTTTCACCACGCACACACCGGAAAAGGCAGGAAACGAAGAGCATTCTCTTGAGTTGCTCAATAAAATTGGCTTTTTCCCAAAAGGCTGGAAGCAGGAAGAAGTGGACTGGATCACAGACAAATCCGGCAAAGTGAGCTATACAGTGGCTGCATTGCGGCTGGCCAAAAAAGCCAATGCGGTGTCAAAAATCCACGCCAAGGTGTCGAAAGAAATGTGGAGCACTTTTAAAGATACGTGCGAAATCATCCCTATTACCAACTCTCAAAATGTGAGCTACTGGGCCGATAAAGAGCTGAACGCCGCCCTGGAGAAAAATAATGACAAGGCTTTGATAGCCAGAAAGAAGGAGATGAAAAGCGAGCTCTTCAAAATTGTGGCCGATCAGTCGGGCAAGCTGTTTGACCCAGATGTGCTCACCATCGTTTGGGCGAGAAGGTTTGCCGCCTACAAAAGGCCGGATCTGCTGCTCAAAGACTTCGACAGGTTCCGCAAGCTGGTGACCAACACGAAAAGGCCCGTACAAATCATTTGGGCAGGCAAGCCCTACCCGAAAGATCATGGCGCCATTGATATATTCAACCACCTCATCAGGGTGTCCAAAGAGTTTGCCAACTGCACGGTGCTGACAGGGTATGAATTGGCACTGAGTCGCTCACTAAAAAACGGCAGCGACATTTGGTTGAACACCCCCAGAAAGCCCAGAGAAGCTTCAGGCACCAGCGGCATGACAGCCAGCATGAATGGCAGTGTGAATTTATCGATTCAGGATGGCTGGATTCCTGAGTATGGCAAGCATGGGGTGAACAGCTACCTTATTCCAGACGGCACTGACTTCAACGACCACCCGAAGCTGGATCAGGAAGACTTTGAGGGGATGTACAAGATCCTTGAAAAGGAGATTCTTCCTACTTACTACGACAAACCAGACAAGTGGCTGGAAGTGATGAAAAGCAGCATGAGGGATGTGGTGCCCTATTTCAGCAGCCACAGAATGGCGGACGAGTACTACAAAAAGCTTTATTCTTAAAGCAATAGAGGCAGTTGATTGGATCAACTGCCTCTATTTTTACTGTTGAGTCTTAAAAACCTTTAAGGCACAAACACAGCCTCAAGCACTGGCGATGCATCCTTTTTGCCAAGCGCTTTCAGCACTTTGAAATGGCTCGCCACTGCGTCCCGAAGCCTTCGCTTTGACTTGTAAGGATGCCCGAACTCCTCCGAGGTCTCTTTCACAATCTCGGATAGCTTGTCATAGTGTACGTGGCAGATATTGGAAAAAAGATGATGCTCTACCTGGTAGTTCAAACCACCGACATACCAGGACAACAGTCTGTTGTGCTGGGCAAAGTTAGCTGTGGTATGAAGCTGGTGAACCGCCCATGCGTTGTAGATATTGCCGGCTTCGTCGGGTACAGGATATTCGGTGCCCTCCACCACATGCGCCAGCTGGAAAACTACTGCCAGAATAAAGCCAGCTATGTAGTGCATCACAAAGAAGCCCAGCAACACATGCCACCAGGCAAATGGCAGCACCAGCATGGGTATTGCAATAATATAAGTGTAGTATACGATTTTGGTAAATATCAAAACTGACCACTCCTTCAGCTCAGTTGTTTTTTGCTTTTTTATCTGGCCGGCCCTTTTGTACCTGGTCAACCGCTCAAAGTCTTTGAACACAATCCAGATAAACGACAGAAGGCCGTAGAAAAACCACGCATAGATAAACTGAAATTTGTGGAAGGGCTTCCAGTCGGTGTGGGGACAAAAACGAAGTACACCACGTGGTTCAATGTCTTCATCGGTTCCATCGACGTTGGTGAATGTATGGTGCAGTACATTGTGTTGCACCTTCCAGTTGAAGGCATTTCCGCCCACTAAGTTCAGAGAATAGCCTAACAGCGTATTCACCCACTTTTTCTTAGAATAGGCACTATGGTTAGCGTCGTGCATCACTGACATGCCAATGCCCGCAAGGCCAAACCCCATAACGGCACTCAGTGCATAAAACACATAAAGGCTTGAGAAAGAACCTGCAACAATGACTGCGTAGGGGCCGAAATACAGCGTAAACATGGCAATAGTCTTGAAGACCATGGCCGTGTTGGCATTGCGGCTAATGTTTTTCGTTTTGAAGTACTGGTTGACTCGATGATTCAGAGTAGTGAAAAAGTCGTACTCCTTCGACACAAATTTAATGGATTGGCTCATGTAGCTTTTATTGGTGTTTAAGTGACCTTCGCCAGAATGAGTGATCCAATGAAGAGCAACGAAATGAAATAAGATAAAAGGAAAACTGCTGGTAAGAACGAAAATAATTTGGGACGGTATCTGCAATATACCCTTAATAACCGGGCATAGCTACACAAATCTGATATATCTGGCAGGCGGAAAATTGCAGTGACCAGTTAAACCGGAAGCAGACAAGCTCGATTGACTAGCCAAATACCTTTTTCCTGTTCCGCAATAAATAAACTCCTGCAAACAGGAAGGCCAAACTGAGCAACGAGCCCGCTATTCCGAGCTGACCGTGAACATGCCCCTCGGGTATGGGTTTCACAAATTGATTGACAATGCCTAGTAACAACCTTACAAAAGACCATAGAACGACTAATATAGCCCAGAAACTTAGCACACGTATAAATGCTTTCTCCGATTTGTAGAACCCAGCGATAAATAGTGCCAGGATTGCCACAATAAAAACGACTGGAACATAGCTTCCAATCGCAGCATAAGAGATGCCTTTATACAAAAAGAAAAGCAATGTGATTCCCAAAATGGTCACAAACCGCAAATGCTTCACCAGCATGCCAAACCTTCGCTCTTGCACAGCGCTCATAGTATTACTATTTTTCTTATGACGTCCTCAATCATGTTTGAGCAAGACAACAGATACTGAAAGTTGACTGTTTCAAACGTATCATCTGGGCTATCCTTGTAGGGCGTCGAGTCTCTGAAATAGTAGCATTCGCCAGCCCCTATCACATTGTACCCACCCTGAACGAAGGCGTCAAAGTCGGTTGAGCTGTTGTCGTAACCTACCGGATCAATAACGATTTCTTTAAGGGGCTTGCCGTAGGCACCTGCCGTTGTACGGTACGTGTCCAAAAGGGACTCTGAAGCTGAAAAAACTTCCATGGCACCATCATCGTCTGCATCCCAGCCAACCATATCAAAACAATGGATCGAATGTATATTCCATTCACTTTCTTTGATGTGTTTTGCAAAGGCTTTGCTTCCAATCAATTCCTCCTCTTCCTGGTCGAAAAACACAACAATCAGATTCCTGTCTCTAACCTCACTTTTTGCCAGCTCCTTCACCACGCTGTATATCAAAGCAATTCCCGTCGCATTGTCAATTGCACCCGGTGCATTCCTCTTTCCAGTATCATAATGTGCCCCCAAAATAACGTACTCTTCGCTGCTTCTGGTGGCCGGAAGAATTCCATAAATATTAGTGCCTTTGAACGGCTCAAGTAATAAGTCGATAGCGGGATTGAGGTTGGGCGACGAATAATGATTTTCCCGGGGTTCAATGTTCAGAGTTGCAATCAATTCCTTCAAATACAATCTTGCCACAGCCCTTTCTTCTACAGACCAACGACTTTTGATCAGGGTTTTGTTGGCCAATTCATATTTTCCGGACAAATGACCGACAATTGTCCGTTGATATTCAGCCTTGCTTTCAGGCAAGCCCTCGACAATAAGTGCGTCGGATTCCTCACGGTAGTGACAAGAGGAT
Source organism: Imperialibacter sp. (assembly GCF_040222385.1). GTDB lineage: Bacteria > Bacteroidota > Bacteroidia > Cytophagales > Cyclobacteriaceae > Imperialibacter. Next base: position 98,740 of record NZ_JAVKDF010000037.1, on the reverse strand, counting down.
AGCGATAATACTAAAAGAAAGGTCAGTAAGGTATTTCTCATTTCTTTCTCACGATATACATACAATATTTAGTTGTTGACTTATGACCTGATTCGTCATCTTCATACCTGTAAATCAAGGATGAATCATTGAGCGTCTCAAAATCTGGTTTTGAATTGCTTATTGCTCCCTTTAAAATCCTGACTTTGGAACCGGTATCCTGTACACATACGCAAATCAAGCCATTGGGCTTTAGGTCGCTGGCAATTTTATTGATCAAAGAAATTTCTTTTTGCCTGTCACGTTGCTCGAAATGAAAAATGGAATCGAGCAATACAATGTCAAAATCTCCATAGTTATCAAAATCATACATATCACTGACCAATCCAGTAATTTTCAGGCTTTCTGAGTTGGATACTCTAATCATCTGGTCGATGCCGGCTTTTGAGTTGTCAACTCCGGTTACTCTGTATCCGAGTCTTGCCAGGGCTATGGCATCTCTGCCTTGTCCACAACCTAAGTCAAGTAGTTTTCCCTTAGGTTCGTAGCTTTTGAAAAACTCAATCAACTCGGCATATGGCTCTCCAAATAAATTTTCAGTCCTGTAGTATTTGTCGTAGTCAGTCATTTATTGGTTTCCTGATTTTGCCTGGAGTTCGGCGTTCACCGGTTAGCATCCCGGCTCGTGGGAGTGCGGATTTTTATACAGCTATAGCCCGCTCGTATTTAGCCTCGCCTTGCTTGCGGAAACCATAGCAAACGTTGTCATGCTCAATCAGTTGGCTTTCTTTTTCTTAAAATTAGAATTGTAAGGCTATAAATTAATACTATCCCAAAAGGAATTGAAATGAACCTGTACTCGGGAAGCAGATACCAAAGACCGAGAACCAGAATTGTTCTTGTCAGTGCATGAAAAATCCCTACCCAATGATTGATAATCCATGAAAATGGGAGCCACATCAATCCTGTCAAAATTCCTACCGTAAGCGGCAACGACGAATAGTCCACCAGGAAAAATGGAATGGCAATTGAATACACCAATACTGCTTGCCCAACCGTGTAAAAGAAGAGTATGTCAAATTCATTTTTCGGTTTGCTTTTATCCAGGAAATTTTCGCCTGTGAATTTTGATAGAAACAGACCTAAATAAACTATGCTTCCGGTCCCTATGAATATTGACCAAACCGCTATAAAATCAGAGAAAAATATCCCGATAAATCCAACAACCGCCCAAACAATCAACCCGGATAAAGGTGTGGCGATAAATTTTTGATTGGAAAATTCAACTCGCTGTTCTTCAAGTGTTCTTTTCATTCAGTTTTCTTCAAATAAACCACAATAATACACTGTAGCCAGAAGCTGCTGACACTTCATTTCAATTTTTCCTCCAATTATCAAAATAGCTGAAAAACTCTCGCAAAGCTAATTTGTTGGTTTGTAAAACGGCAATATGCCCAAGTACTCAATATATAAGCACCATCATAACCAAAAATTGAAGACCTTTGCGTTCTTAATACAATGACGCACCCCCACCCGGGGCAGCGCTCTATTCACCGAACAATAATTATCCTTTGGAAAACTTCTTTCCCGATCAAAGATGGACGAGTGCCGGCGAGCCCGAGTTGGGCGTGGGTATCGTAACTGAAGCCAGCAAAGGCCGTGTAAAGCTGCATTTCCCGGCAGCTGACGAAGTAAGACAGTATACTGTAGAGAACGCACCCCTGCGCAGAGTGGCTTTTAAGCCCGGCGATTCTATTGCCGACAAGGACAAGCGTCCTATGCTGGTGGAGCGTGTGGAACCGGACGGACACCTGCTTGTCTACTTCGGGCAAGGCAGGCAACTCTCGGAGGCCGACCTTGGTGATGTATCTGTTAAGCACGGGGTGGACGACCGTCTTTTTATGGGAGAGGTCGACACGCCCGAGTTGTTTGCTCTACGCAGAAAAACGCTTTATTACGACCACAACCGGAGAATTTCTCCCATCAATGGGTTTGTCGGGGGGCGGATTGACCTGATACCCCACCAGCTATATATCGCCCATGAGGTGAGCAGCCGATATGCACCCCGGGTGCTGCTGTCGGACCAGGTGGGGCTCGGGAAAACCATCGAGGCCTGTTTGATTTTGCACCGGCTGCTTTTGACCGGCCGCATTTCCAGGGTGCTGATCCTGGTGCCCGACTCGCTGGTTCACCAGTGGTTTGTGGAAATGCTGAGGCGATTTAATTTGTGGTTTCATATTTACGATGAAGTACGATGCGCCTCGCTGGATGGCGGCGCACCCGATGCCAATCCCTTTCTGGATGATCAACTGATCATTTGCAGTACGTCTTTTTTAGCAGGCTCGCAAGTGAGGGCCCGGCAGGCGCTGTCGGCCGGTTGGGACATGCTGGTGGTAGACGAAGCCCATCATTTGGAATGGTCCGTCGACAAGGTCAGCCCAGAGTATGGTATTGTGGAGATTCTGACTAAAGCCGCCAAAGGGCTGCTGCTATTGACCGCCACGCCTGAGCAGCTAGGTGTAGAAAGCCATTTCGCCCGGCTTCGGCTGCTGGATCCGGACAGGTACGCCAACTACGAGGCATTCAAAAATGAACCGCACGACTACAAAGCCATCGCCAATATTGTAGAAGCGCTCTCGTCAGGACAACCCTTGCAGGCAGCCGACACCCAGTTGCTGGAATCGATGTTTGGCAAAGAGAGAATAGCCACCCTGGCAAAAGAAGGTGAAACAGCAAAGAACAACCTTATTGAAGATTTGCTCGACCAGCACGGCCCTGGCCGGGTCGTTTTCCGAAACACCCGGTCGGCAATGAGTGGCTTCCCAAAGCGGAAGGCGCATCTTGTTCCTATCAAAGCAGATGAGCAGCACGACTTGTGGATAGATCGGTTGTCGCAGGAATATGCCCTCGACTCAGAGCCGCCAGCGGCTGATGCCCCCTCGCAGAAGTTTTGGTTCGAAGAAGACCCGAGGGTGAGCTGGCTGGTGAAGCTGATGAAGAAACTGAAGCCGGCAAAGGCAGTGCTCATTTGCAGAACCAAAGAAAAAGTACTAGCCCTGGAGGAAGCCTTAGGAGCGCTCAGCGGTATAAAAGTGGGTGTTTTTCATGAAGACCTTACAATTGTGCAGCGAGATAGGAATGCCGCCTGGTTTGCCGAACCTGATGGTGCCCGGCTGCTTTTGTGCTCGGAAATAGGCAGCGAGGGAAGGAATTTTCAATTTGCCCACCACCTCATTCTGTTCGATTTACCAGCTCATCCGGAGTTGCTGGAGCAAAGAATCGGGCGGCTGGACCGCATAGGACAAACGGAAGACATCCAGATTCATGTGCCCTATCTTACAGGCAGTTCGCAGGAAGTAGTTGTGAGGTGGTTTCACGAAGGACTCAATGCCTTTGAAGAAAACCTGGAAGGCGGCAACCGGCTGGCGCAACTGTTTGGCGACAGGCTGAACGAGGCCACTTTGTCAGTCGGATCACCGGTAGCGAGCAGTCAACTGGCGTCACTCATTAGCGACACCGCCACCTTTCAGCAAGAACTAAAACAGATGCTTGCCAATGGCCGTGACCGATTGCTCGAAATGAATTCCTTTCGACCCGAAGTGGCTAAAAAACTGGTGGAGCAGATCAGAGAGGCCGATCTTGACATGGGGCTGGAGAAGTACATGACGCAGGTCTTTCACCATTTTTCTATCGATATAGAAGACCTCGGCCCCAGAACCTATTTGCTGCACCCCACACAAGCCAATACATACAAATTTCCTTCTCTACCCGACGAAGGCATGTCGGTTACTTTCGACCGGAAACGTGCCCTGGCCAGGGAGGACATTGGTTTCGTTAGCTGGGATCACCCAATGACCACGGGTGCCATGGATATGGTGTTGAGTTTGGGCACCGGAGGGGCCAGCTATGGCGTCCTTCGGGGAACTAAGAACTCTGCCATTCTTTTGGAGGTGCTGTTTGTGCTGGAAACTTCAGGCGGGCAAAGCACGCATGTGGACCGCTTTCTGCCTGCCACGCCGCTCAGGGTGGTAGTTGACCATGGTGGCGAGGATGTAACGGATGATTATCCTATTGAACTGTTCGATCAACAGCTGAGACCCGGGCGGGTCGACGATATGCTGGAGAATGATACTCTTGTAGATGAAATTCTTCCTAACATGCTCAAAGCGGCAACAGCGGTGGCCGAAGAGCTAAAAGCGGACGAAGTTTTGAAAGGAATGCAAGAGATGAGCCTCACCATGAACCATGAAATTGGTCGACTTAAGGCGCTTCACGCTAAAAACGAGAATGTCAGGCCGGAAGAAATTCAGCTGGCACTCGAAGAGCGGGCTAAACTTGCCTCTCTCATCAAAAACGCCCGCATCAGAATGGATGCCGTGCAGCTGGTGAGGGAGGGGGAGTGATTTTGCCCAGAGTCCAATAGTTCAAGCGTCCGCTTTGACTCAGTACACTTGAGCGTCCCGCTTTCATTTGCAAATTGGCTGACAGGCACTGGGGCAAGTTAGCATTTACTGATGGCGGCGAGACGCCGAAAAGATAAATCCACAAGCGAACGCTTGCTGGATTGGGAGGTCTTCCCTATCTCCCTTTCCATTTTTCAACTAAACCGTTATATTTGCCACTGCTTCAGTGCAAACTGAGGGACTTTCAAACATGATCAGATAATTTTTTCACATCTTCCCGTGGCACAAATGGCTTCCTGACTTGCTCAGGCAAGCACATTCCTGCCACTCCCACTACATCAGATTTTCGATCCGGGTTGTTCATTGTTAATGATAACATGGATTCTATTTTGCTTTGGCAAGTGACCTTATCGTTTGCACATCACAATCCGGGAATCATTGAAACCTGATACGCCAGTTTCAATATTGGCATTCAACTATTTTTTTATTCAAACTGATACACCATGCGAAAAATAATATACCACGTAGCCTCAACGCTCGATGGCTACATTGCCCACAAAGACGGCACCACTCAGGGCTTTCTGGAAGAAGGAGAACATGTTTCGGACTACCTGGAAAGCCTGAAAGACTACGACACTGTGATCATGGGCAGGCACACTTATGAATATGGCTACAGCTACGGTCTGCAGCCGGGGCAACCAGCCTATCCGCACATGATGCACTATGTCTTCTCCCGCTCGCTGCATTTTGAAAGTGCCCACGAGCAGGTAAAGGTCATTGACGATAATCAGATAGACGCCTTGCGGGAACTTAAGGAAAGTGTAGGCTCACCGATTTATATGTGTGGAGGGGGAAAGTTTGCGAGCTTTTTGCTCGCCCATAAGCTCATCGATGAACTCAAAATCAAACTGAGCCCGGTGCTTTTCGGAGCCGGCATCAAGCTCTTCGAGGGTTCTGAGGAAACATATCGCCTGAGGGAGCTGAATACAATTGCTTATAAGGGCGGTGTTTTTCTTTTGAACTATGAGATAGATTACCTGTAACCATTTGTTCAACACTACCGAAGCCAGCACCACGGTACTTTATTTAGCACCTGCCGTGGTGCTTTTTTTTTGTGAATGCCAGGAAGCACACTACTCCACTCCCCCAATCTCTTCATAAAGCTTGCCGGTGGCCCACTTGAGCTCGCCCAGGGAGCGGTTGTATTTCGCCTCAAGCTCAATCAGCTTGATTTGCCCCTGTAGTTTCTTGTTTTCCCGGCTGTTGATCAGAAAAATGGAACTCTCTCCATTTTCGAATTTGGTAAGCTCGGCCTGTAGCATGCGTTCATAATTGACTTGCATTTCTCGCTGCTGGTCGATCATTTCTTCCAGGGTATATACTTTGTTATAGCTCTGCTGAATTTTATTGATCACTTCCCTATTCTTCTGAGTGATCTTTAAGTCATATTCCTGCTGCTTGATCTTGACGATCTTGAGCTTTGCCCTCTCCTTTCTTAAAAGCAGCGGAAATACAAAATCTACGCCGAGCTTATAGTTGTTGTCATAATTGGCTATCTCCAAATCGTTCTGACCGGCGAACAGCATATTGTAATTCACGTCAATCACAGGCTTTAGCTGATCGCTGCTCAATTTTCTGTCCAGCTCAAGCACATTGCTTTCTATGTTCAGCTTCTTCAGGTCGGGGTGATTGGCCAAAGCCCAGTCGAGGTAGCTGTCGAGGTCAGGAGCAACAGTGCTGTCCTCAGGATAAGGACGCAACGCTACCACATCGAGGCTATCAACCCAAACAAAGTTTTGCATAAGCAGCGTACTGTTTTGCAGGTTGAGCTCGGCCTCTCTCAGCTCATTGGACCATTGCTGCACCTGAATCAGCATCTCCACACTGTCAATCGTAGCATTTTCTCCGCTAATAGCTCCCTGCCTTACGCCTTCAAACCTTTGTCTGATAAGCCTTAGGTTGGTTTGCATGGCCTCCCTCTTCATATGATTTTCATACCACCACCAGTAAGCATAGTTGGCATCCAGAAAAAGGTTGTTGAGCACATTGTTCGCTTCGTTCTCAAACGCCAGTGCCTCATATTTGCCTTTTTGAAGCCCGATGGTTCGCTCGTTTCGGATCAAACCCTGCCCCACGGGCACCGAAACGCCCGCATAGTAAAGCCCATCCACCGGCACCGTGTTTTCCGGGCTGAGATACAGGCCCTTGTTTCGCTCATACCCCGCCTTCAGGTCCACATTAAGCAACGTGGGCACCTGCACATAAGTGTTCCAAATATCGTAGTAGTTTTTACCGTCAAAGTTTTTTCTGTTGAAATCGGACACGAGCTTTGGATCAAAAGCTCCCCTCGCCAGGTTGACCGCAAGGCCTCCCCGTGTATTGAGCAGAGTGGCCTGCCTGGCAATGGGATGGTGCTCGTTCACCAGCTCATAAAACTCGCCCAAGCTCAGCCAACCGGTTGCGGCTTGCTGCGGCCAGGCCATATGACCAGCTCCCAAAAAAGCTAAAATGATAAATAACCTCAGTTGTCTCATTTTGATTTTTTGTCGGGATTGTAGGCTGTTTCCTCTTTGTAGAAATCGGGAGGAAAGCCGTTCAAATTTCTCCACAACTCGTACCAAACAGGTACTTTTTTGAGCAGTGCTATGCCATACGTGCCGGAGCCCAGCCTTAACAATTGCGGCCACTCGGCCGTGTTAGGGTCGGGGGCAACAAGCACCCTAAACTGGCCGTTCGCACTGGCCGCTTTGTCGTAAGCCACAATCCGGCCGGAGTAGGTGCCAAACGACATGCCCGGCCACCCGTTGAAAACCAGGGCTGGCCATCCGTCGAACTGTAGCTGTACTTTGCGACCCTCTTCTATCAGCGGAAGGTCAATCGGCCGCACATACATTTCCACAGCGAGGTCAAAGTTGGTTGGGATTAAACTAAAAACCGCCTCCCCTTCTTTCACCGTCTCCCCAATTCCGGTGATCCTTGCTTTCGTAACGTAACCATCCTGCGGAGCGGTGATGTAATAAAACCCCGACCTTTTGGTGTAACTTGATTGCTGTATCGAAAGTTTGTTGAAGTCGCCCTCCGCTTGCAAGGCATCGGAAAGCGCCGACATGCGGTCGGATTTTGCTTTCGCTATTTTCTCCGAAAACTCGTTTTGTATGACACTTAAATTAAGCTTTGCATTGATGAACTCATTCTTGCTGGCCAGCCATTTATTTTCAATAGAAATCTTCTTGTACAAAGCCTCCTGAAGCTTCTGCTTTCTCTGTTCCAGTTCAGTCAGCGACTTCAAGCCCTGGTCGTACAACGTCTGCTGGCGGTCGAACTGCTTTTGCGCTATTTCATAATTAACCAGTGCCGTTTCAAAATCGATACTGTCCGATAGCACCTTCAACCTCGACTGATTGAAGTAGTTTTCTGCCTGCTCTGCTTTCAATATTTGATTTTTCTGCAAGGCCACAATCTGATCAGCCAGGGCCCGGGCTTTGTCCACATATGTGTCTATCGACGCTTTTTTAGCATCCGTCTGATTAGTTGATCGCTCAATGAGCTGGGGATCCAGGTATTCTGATTTGACTTCCGAAATAAATACGATGGTGTCGCCTTTTCTAACCAACTCGCCCTCACGAACAAACCAATTCTCAATTCGCCCTGTGATCATCGAATGAATGTTTTGTTCCCTATTTTCGGGGCGAAGCGTAGTGAGTTTACCCCGGGCCCTGATATTTTGCGTCCAGGGGAAAAACAATATCACCAGAAAAGCAAAGAGAAGCGCCGACAACAGGTAGACCAACCTCCGGGAAGCAGATGTTTCCATCACATCCTGATAGGCCGACTGGTCCTTAAGTACCTTATCACGGTTGATCGAATTATTTGAAATGTTTAACATTGGTCTACTTCTTTTTGGGCTGCTTCGTGTTAGCCCTTGTTTCTATGTCCACTATTTTCCCGTATTCCATGGTAATTACTTTATCACATTTTGAGAGCATGAGCGGGTCGTTGGTAACTGCCAGTAATGTCCACTTGGCGTTGGAATCCGTCAGTATGGAGCTGATATGTTTTCTGTCTTCAAAGTCCAGCCCATGCATTGTGTGATCCATCACAATCAGCTTAGGCCTCTCTGAGATTGTTCGAGCCAAAATGATTTTCTGCCTGGTACTCGTCGAAAGGCCCTGGCCTTCAGGTTGAATCATGGTATTGAGCCCCTTGGGAAGTGACCTGAAATATTCACCTAAGCCGACCTCTTCTATGGCCCAAAGCATGTCTTCAATGTTGATGCCCTCCTTTCCAACTGTGATATTCTCCTCCAATGTGCCGTAGAAAAGATCCTGCATGCCCAGGTTGTCACCAATAAAAGAGCGAAAACTCATAATATTGATGTCGCCCAGTGGTATGCCATTGAAGTGGATCGAACCGCTATAGTCATTGTACAAACCTGAGAGCAACGCCAGTAACGTTGACTTGCCCGATTGATTGACGCCAGTGATACACACTTTTTCGCCCACGGCCACCTTGAGGTCTACTCCATTCACAGCAGGCTTGTTAGTACCGGGAAATTGGTACGTAAGTCCCGTTACTTCCAGAGAAATTCCTTTTCCTTTTGCGATTTCATTTAAATCAATGCCCTCATCACTCTCCAATTCTATGTCAGTTACCTGTCCCAGCTTTTCCAGCCCCGTAAGTACGTCATACACCGTTTCCATACTAAGAATAAGTTTCTCAGAAGAGTTAAGTACCAAAAGAATGATGATCTCCGAAGCTACAAATTGCCCCAGGTTGATTTCCTGATTGATGACCAGAATGCTGCCCAGAATTAAAATACCACAAGTAACAATAGTTTTGAAGGCTACAATGTTCGAAAACTGCAGAATGAGGATATTAAAATGCTGCTTTCTGAACTTGAGATAGTTGCTGACATAGTAGTTCATTTTATCGATCGGCAGGCTGGTCTTTCCAGCAAGCTTGAACGTGCCCATCACCCTGGCCAGCTCTTCCAGCCAATGAGCCACCTGGTACTTGTACTTCGATTCCATGATACTGGTCTTAAGCCCTCTGGATCCCGTGACAAGAAAAATAAGGGACATAAGGCCAATGAGTACAATGCCAAAGAAAACGAAGAAAGGGTGGTAAAAAGACAACAGAATCAACCCAAACAAAATCTGAAGAACGGACGTGGATGCGTCTATTAAAATCTTGGGAAGCCCTTTTTGAACGTTCAGTGTATCAAAAAAACGGTTCATCAGCTCTGGCGGGTAAAAACCGGAAATGGCCTCCATTTTAAATCTGGGAATGCGATAAGCAAACTCGAAAGATGCCCTTGTAAAAATACGTCGCTGAAGCAATTCAGTAAGCGACAATTGAAGGATTTGTATGATGCCGGCGGTGGCCACTCCCAGCACAACAATAAAAATCAGCAGACCCCAGGAAGAGGAAAATTCAGCACTGGTGACAAAGCCGATGATCGCCTGCACGCCCAGTGGCAGCGACAGATTGATTAGTCCATAGAAAATCGCATAGGCGTAAATAACAAAGATCTCCCGCTTGTCGAGCGACAGCATTCTGAACAAACGCTTGACGGGTGATAATTTTGATTCATCACCTACACTCTTATTTTCTATGTTGAGGCCGTCACCTTTCATTTTGGATATTTTTTACTTCAGCAATTTAGAAATCAATACGTCAATAAAGCGGTATACCTGATTTTCCACACTGTCTTTACCATCCCTCCTTATCTCAGTAAGAGACGGCAAATGCAACGCAAAAAAAGCTTGCTGATGTGACGCTTCGAGAATTGTGCTGGCAACAGCATGGGGGTACTCGAAGGACGGGCTAATGGCCGAAATAGTCAAAGCAATTTTATGACAAAGCGATTTAAACCCCATGAAGAGCCCCTGGTTATTGATCTCGTCCACTTTTTTGGTGAGGTAGGTTTTGTCGGCCTCACTCACCACCACATGCCGCAGACAAACGGTGTTTACGCCCGGCATATCTATGCTCGAATCACCCTGGTCGGCATGACAAAGAATTTTAATAATTTCTTTAAGCTTGACCACTTTATCCTGGATATGATGGGTTTTGTAGTCGATCATATACTCCAGCCAAGCCCAATACCAGGAAGTGAGGTATACCAGCAGCTTCAACTTGTTTTCAAAATACCTGTAAATCGAAGCCTCAGTCGAACCAATACTTTCCGCAAGCTTTTTGAATGTAAACTCCTCAAAGCCCAGTTGATCAAGCAACTCAATACTCGCTGAAATTATTTTTCTGCCAAGCTCAGTAGACTGAGGGTCTTTACTATAATACTTTTCTCCAATTTGGATAGTAACCACTGACATATTCAAAAGTAAATGTATCTATTACGATAGTAATACTATTACGAACAAAACTCCGAATTGTTTATGTTTTTGCGAAAAAAAAAATTTCCATGCGCTTTTTCTGCAAAATGTCGTGACGCTTCTATTTCGCAGGAACCATAGCGGGCTAAAATGGTTTTACTTTAAAGCAATAGCTAAATTCATCTATGGAACTGATAGAAAGCCCAACCCTTCAACTAAAAGAGTCATTCCAGCAGGTAAGAACCCAATCGGAAAAACTATGTACGCCACTTCAAAGGGAAGATTTTGTGGTTCAGCCGGTTGTGGACGTAAGCCCACCCAAATGGCACCTGGGCCACACCACCTGGTTCTTCGAAACCTTTATCCTGCAACCCTATGTAAAGGGCTATAGTGTCTTTAATGATGCCTACAATTTTGTATTCAATAGTTATTATGAATCAGTAGGGAAGCGAGTCGTGCGAACCGACAGAGGGAATCTTTCCAGGCCAACTGTGGCCGACGTATTCGCTTATAGAAAACATGTGGATACACACTTGTTGCCCTGGCTACAAGACAATGAAAACATACCGGAGCGGGCTGCCACCCTTCTGGAGCTTGGCCTTAACCATGAGCAGCAGCACCAGGAATTGCTATTGACAGACATCAAATATATTCTGGGCAACAATCCATTGCAGCCAGCATACAAGCAATCGGTCATAGCAAAATCGACTGCTACCAATGATTTATCCTTCTCAGAATTCCCGGAAGGCATGCACACCATTGGCTATCAGGGAGAAGGCTTCTATTTTGACAATGAAAAAGGCGTGCATAGGGTTTTCCTTCACCCTTTTGCGATTCGCAACAGCCTTGTTACTTGCGGCGAATACCTGGAGTTCATCAAAGGAGGCGGCTATCAGGACTTCCGGTGCTGGCTGTCGGACGGATGGGCCTGGGTGAATGCTGAAAAGGTGGAAGCGCCTATGTACTGGCACAAAATCGATGGCGTTTGGCACCAGTACACACTCGGAGGTCTTCAGGCAATCGACCCCTCACTTCCGGTGACACATGTCAATTATTATGAAGCAGAGGCCTTTGCCCGCTGGGCCGGCCTGCGACTGCCCACAGAGTTTGAGTGGGAGGTGGCTTCACATCTGTTAAGTCCTTCGGTGCTATCAACTTCTAATTTTGTCGAAAGCGAACGCTATCACCCGGTGGCGCAGCAACCGGACAACCTACAGCTATTTGGCGACACCTGGGAGTGGACCCAAAGTGCCTACCTGCCCTACCCCTATTTCAAAACGGAGGAAGGGGCAGTAGGGGAATACAATGGCAAATTTATGGTCAACCAAATGGTGCTGCGGGGGGGATCATGCGCTACTCCAGCCAACCACATAAGGGCCACTTATCGCAATTTCTTTCAGGCAAACTTGCGCTGGCAGTTTACGGGCATCAGGCTGGCCAAACACATCTAAACCAACTATGGAAAAAGAACTTAATGAGGAAGTAGTACTTCCAACCGACACCTTTGCGTCCGAAATAGATGCTGGGCTCTCAGCAAGCCCCAAAGCCATTTCGTCGAGGTATTTCTACGACGCAGAAGGGGACAGGCTGTTTCAAAAAATCATGCAATTGGATGAGTACTACCTCTCCAGGGCCGAGTATGCCATCTTTGATCAAAACAAGGAGCTGCTGCTTCAGCATTTCGCTGACCAGGGAAGAGCCTTTCACATGATGGAATTTGGTGCCGGTGACGGTTGGAAAACCAAGGTATTGCTGCATCATTTTGTTCAACAACATGCGGACTTCGACTACCGGCCGATCGACATATCAGGCAATGTGCTGGAGGAATTGGAAAGCTCACTCACGAACGAACTTCCGTCGCTACAGGTGCAAGGCATGGAAGGTGAATATTTCGAAGTGCTAAGCCAAATGCAAAAGACCGATGAGCAGAGAAAAGTGGTGCTGTTTCTGGGCTCCAATATTGGCAATTTCAGGCAAAAGCAGGCTATCGGTTTCCTTTCCACCCTCAGGGCGAGCCTGACCGACGGCGACATGGCACTTATTGGCTTCGATATGAAGAAGGATCCTCATGTGATACGCAGTGCCTACGACGATGCGCAAGGCGTTACGAGAGACTTCAATATGAACTTGCTGAGAAGGCTTAACACCGAGCTCGGCGCCAATTTTGATTTGGCCAGGTTCAAACACTACCAATCGTACGACCCAGAGTCAGGTGAATGCAAGAGCTATTTGGTTAGCACCGAAGAGCAAGAGGTAACTATGCAAGCCTCACAAGCTGCCTACCACTTCAAAAAATGGGAGCCTATACATGTAGAAATTTCCAGGAAGTTTGATTTTGAAACGATCAACGAGCTAGCTGCCAGCAGTGGGTTTGATGTCGTAAAAAACCTCCGGGACAAAGATGAATATTTCACTGATTCGCTCTGGGTGGCCACCTGATAGTTTACCAGAGAAAATTCTTTGTGATTAATTAACACTGGTCTATCTTTGCACTCCCAATTGAGGTTTTAATGCGCAAGTGGTGAAATTGGTATACACGCTACTTTGAGGGGGTAGTGGGCGTTAGCCCGTGGGGGTTCGAATCCCCCTTTGCGCACTTCTTTTCTATCTTCCCAAAACTTTTTTATTTCCACTAAAATCACCCATATTTGTGCGATAAATAACACACTGATTCTTAGTGAAATGAGCCTAAATATAGCCCTCCTAAAAAAAATCTGCGAGACACCAGGTGCCCCAGGATACGAAAAAAAGGTTAGAGACCTGGTAATTAAAGAGGTCGCTCCGTTAGTCGACACAGTGGAGGTAGATAACATCGGCAATGTTATCTGTGTAAAAAAAGCTAAAAATAACAAGGACAATAAAAAGATAATGGTTGCCGCACACATGGACGAAATAGGCTTTATTGTGAAGCATATTGACGACGCCGGCTTCCTCCGCTTTCATACCCTTGGCGGCTTCGATCCTAAGACACTAACTGCCCAAAGAGTCATCGTTCACGGGAAAAAAGACCTTGTTGGCGTGATGGGAACCAAGCCGGTGCACGTAATGAGCGCCGAAGAAAAAAAGAAGCTCCCAGAGACCACCGATTTCTTCATCGACATGGGAATGGACAAGGACGAAGTGGTAAAATATATCGGCATTGGCGACTCCGTTACCCGGGAGAGAGAATTGATTGAAATGGGAAATTGTGTTAACTGCAAGTCGATTGACAACAGAATTTCCGTCTTCATTTTGATTGAGACGCTCAGAAACATCAAAAATTTTCCTCACGACATTTATGGAGTATTTACGGTTCAGGAGGAGGTTGGCCTCAGAGGTGCCCAAATAGCAGCACACTCCATTAATCCCGATTTTGGCCTGGCGCTCGACACCACCATTGCTTTTGACGTTCCAGGAGCGCAAGCCCATGAAAAGGTGACGGAACTTTCGAAAGGTGCCGCTATCAAAATCATGGATTCATCAGCTATCTGCGACTACCGAATGGTGGACTACCTGAAAAAGACCGCCGATAAAAACAAAATAAAATGGCAGCCTGAAATTCTTACCGCAGGCGGTACCGATACGGCCTATGTGCAGAGAATGGGTAAAAACGGCGCTATTTCGGGCGCTATATCCATCCCTACCCGCCATTTGCATCAGGTAATTGAAATGGCCCACAAAGAAGACGTACAATCGTGCATTAATTTGCTCTCTTCTGCGTTATCAGAGTTAGACCAGTACAACTGGAGCCACTAACTATGAAAAGACTATTTCTTTTACTGTTTTTAGTAAGCAGCGTTATTTTGGGCGGCTTTGCTCAGCAGCCTGCCACCGTGCAAATTACCGGTAGCCTGCTCGACAAAGAAAGCCTGGAGCCGCTTCCATTTGCCACCGTGCTGGTGAAAGGCTCCTTCCACGGCACTATCACGAGCTCTCAGGGGCTTTTCACCTTGCTCGTCCACCCCACCGACACGGTGCAGTTTTCGATGGTGGGTTATAAGACTTCGGAGCTTGTCATTCCTGCAAGCATGACCGAAAGCCGCTATGCCATGCTGGAGTTAATGGAAAAGTCGACTGTAGTGCTCAAAGAGCTCAAAGTCTATCCCTGGCCCTCTGCATCACAATTTCACTCAGCCTTCCTTGGTGTCTCCCTTCCACCAACTGAGCAAGACAAAACCAATAACATGCAGAAAGAGCTAGAAGCAACTATGAGACGCTCTTATGAATCGGAAAAATACTACGATGAACAACTAAAGAACCGGCAAATCTATCAGCTGACAGGCCAAATTCCCCCTAATCATTTCCTCGACCCCGTGAGGTGGCTGGACTTCATAGAAGAGCTAAAGAAGAAAAACCAAAAATGACTGACCTCTCAGTCGGTTAAAAGCCTCACCTAAGGCTGGATTCATACACCAAATGCCATTACATTGTGTACTAAATGGCTTTACTATGAATACTACGTTATTTTCAATCCAGTTCCGTTCAATCACAACAAGTGAATTAGCAGTGGCGACAGCATTATTGGGTGAAGCGTCACTGGTGGTTTCCGATATTTCGGAAAAGGTGACGTTGTTCGGCCTGTTCGACGGCCAAACTCTACTGGCCCTGGGAGGCCTGGAGGCGTATCAGGACAAGGCCCTGCTTCGCTCGGTTTGCGTGCCCCCTCAGAAAAAAGGAAAAGGATATGGCAGCCATCTCGTTCGATCCATTGAAAATGATGCAATGGCCAATGGCATTACAGATTTTTATCTGCTTACCACCACAGCCGCTATATTTTTTGAAAGAGCAGGGTACCAAACAGCCGACAGGAATACCGCACCTGATGTGATAAAAAATACTTCCGAATTTTCCGACTTATGCCCCTCCTCTGCTGTTTTTATGCACAAAGCGCTTGATTTGTAGGCCAAAGGCAATAACTAATCGCATTTCTCATGGGGAATCCACCTAAATTGGCTAAATAAGCATATTGATTTCCCAGTCTTGCTATGTTGAGTCAATTGCCCAAAAGCCTACTTATCTTTCTTCTCATATTTAGCAGCGGTTGCAAAAGCCTTCGCTTACCATCTTCGGTTAAAATCCTTAGAGGCCCGAGCATGCCAACCGGCATATTTGAGATGGGCTACGCTACCGATGGAAAAATTATCTTTTCTATTGGGGGAACCACGTTTCTAGGCCGAGCAAGGCAATCTGTTGGAGAAGTCTATTTGTTTTCGCCTTTTGCCGGAGGATGGGAAAAGGCCCATTTCAATGACAAACCACTTGTAAAGGGGCACACCAATAGCGTATATCTACCAAATTTCAACATAATAGTATCCACTGGCTTCGCCGACATTCAGAAAGGTGACTTTTACACTTTCCCCCTTGAAATCCTTGACCTTAGAGACTACCATATCGACTACCTGCGAAGCAATCCTCACTGGGCTCAGGGAAGCCAGGTAGTTCACTGGAATAGTAAAGCCTATGTTTTTGGGGGGATAGCCTTCGAGGAAGACGGATCATCACACTTCTCCAATCGTATGGTTAGCTACAACCCTGCATCCGGTGAATGGGAAGACCTGGCGCCGATGCCTTCCGCCCGTGGTACTTACGGAGCAGTGGTTGGCAATAGCCTGTATACTTTTGGTGGGTTTGACAACGAACACACCTACGCAGACATATGGCGCTACGATTTTGAAGGAGATTTTTGGGAAACCGTGGGATACTTGCCTTACGCCGCCAGCCATTTCTCCGTTGCTGCCAGGTATCCCTACATATTCCTTTCCAATGTAGGGCAGGAAAACAATGTTATCGGCCGGATAGACATCAGAGACGGCTCGTTCAAGGAGTTTGAAACCTGGATGACAATCGTATCCCCAGGCTCAGCTATCATAGGCGATTATTTGTATATTTTCGGGGGCACCTGGGACGAAGGGAGAACAGCCAGCAACAAAACTTTCAAAATACCATTGACCGAACTGATGATGGAGGAGTGATTGTCAGCACATCTCCTGGCTATGAAAACAATTTTGTCCTTTATTCTCCAACTGAATAAATAAGCTTACCTTCTGCGTAAAAATTGCAAAAGCCTGTAATTATAGCTCAAGAGCCAATACCTATTACCCAAACCAAATCAACCTAATGCCCCACCTTCAGTCGGATCTTCAGGCGCAATATATGTCGCTGGTAAAAGAGAATGCCGGCATTATCTATAAGGTCATACGGCTTTATATCGATAATACTGAAGACCAAAAGGACCTGTACCAGGAGATCGTTCTTCAGGCATGGCATTCCTTTACAAGGTTCGACGGGCGTTCCAAATTTTCTACCTGGCTATACAAAGTGAGCCTGAATACTGTGCTCACGTTCAGGAGAAAAAACAGCAGAATACCTACTGATGATTTAGAAAAGGCATCAGGCTACGCACTGCCTGGTGACAAAAATGATGATACAGAAATGCTCATGATGGCCATCAAATCGCTTGGAGAAACGGACAGGGCAATCGTTTCTCTCCATCTGGATGGTTACGAAAATGAGGAAATAGCCGAGATCACCGGTTTGACTAAGAATCATGTGGCGGTCAAACTCCACAGGATCAAGCAGCAATTGACCAAAAAATTAAACGGCTAAGGGTATGGACTTGAAAAAAACATGGGATAAAATGCAAATGGATCAGTTCTCCATGGGGATACTGGACGACAAGGATATTCTGGAAGCCATGCACAAAAAATCGCACGGCCCTGTCCAGAAAATACAAACCGGGTTTACTATCAAACTGGCCTTTATTGTCGTATTTACATTTATTTTCCTTTACATCGGCATCAAAATAAAAGAGCCTCTGGTGAGTGGCTTGCAGTTTTTTATGGCAGGCGTTTATTTCACCGCTTTCTTTCTATTCTTAAGCCAGAATAAGAGAATCAAGGCGGGCATTCCCATGGACGAGGGCCTGCTGACCAACCTGAAAAACTATCATGCGTTTGTAAGTAAGGTGTTGCGACAGGAAGAAAGGATCGCACTCTTCATCTATCCTGTGGCTCTTACGGCAGGCTTTCTACTGGGCTTTACCACTCAGGCGACTCTCGATGAGTTTTTTGAAAGTCGCACGGCCATTATTTTGCTTATCGCTTGCTGGATCGTGCTCACCCCACTCAGCCACCTGCTGGCCCGGTGGATGAACAAGGTGTCATTCGGCAAATACCTGAATGAGCTGGAGTCACATATTGCTGAGCTCGAAAAAGAATAGCACTCCCCATCGCAAACTAGATCTCTTCCAGGTACCTGTGCACAAAGCTGATGGCCATAGCGCCCTCTCCCACAGCTGACGCCACCCTGTTCATCGCATTCATCCTCACATCGCCAGCAGCAAAAATGCCCGGTTGGCAAGT
Source organism: Imperialibacter sp. (assembly GCF_040222385.1). Classification (GTDB taxonomy): domain Bacteria; phylum Bacteroidota; class Bacteroidia; order Cytophagales; family Cyclobacteriaceae; genus Imperialibacter. The sequence continues at coordinate 80,686 of NZ_JAVKDF010000037.1, read as the reverse complement.
TTCCAGCGCAAAGGGTTCTCTTGCTTGTTTCCACTTCTTTTTAAAATCAGGAAACTGCACCAAATCACGGCCTGTGGCAATAAATCCCTTTTCATTTTTGATGATAAGATCGCCCAACCATTCTGTGTAAGGCTTGGCGCCAATGAAAATAAAGATCGCCCTTGCTTCTACTTTACTTTTCTGGCCGTTCGAAATATTGGATAGCTCAAGCTGGGTAAGTCGCTCATTCTCACCAAAAGCTTCTGTAACCTCGGTGCAAGGCACGAGTTCAATGTTTGGTGTTGCGTTGATCTGATCGATGAGGTAGGATGACATGGTAGAAGTAAGGTCTTCCTTGCGAACAACAATGAATACTTTTCTGGCGAATCTTGAAAGATACATGGCGCCCTGCCCGGCAGAGTTGCCGCCCCCTACCACAAACACATCACCATCTTTGCACGCAGCTGCTTCGGTGGTGGCAGCGCCGTAGTACACGCCCGCCCCGGTGAATTGCTCCAACCCTTTGGTATCCAGCTTGCGATAGTCCACACCGGTTGTTATCACTATACTCTTCGCATTGATGACACTTCCATTTGCCAATGTGATAATTTTGTAAGGATCCTTTACCTCCACTTTATTTACTGCTTGTGGAGATAAAAATTCAACACCAAACCTGGTGGCCTGCGTGATTGCTCTCCTTGACAGGTCAGCTCCGCTAAGCCCGCTTGGGAAGCCGAGATAGTTCTCAATTCTTGAGCTGGTACCTGCCTGCCCACCAGGGGCACGTCGCTCAACCAGCAGGGTTTTCAAGCCCTCCGAGCCACCATAAACCCCGGCGGCCAGGCCAGCCGGTCCGGCACCTATGATCACCACATCGTACAGCTCTTCCTTAGCCCGGGGATTCAGGCCAATACTTTCAGCCAAAGTTTCGGCAGTTACTCCCTTCAACACCGTGCCATTGTCCAAAACCACAGCGGGGAAATCCTGCGCAATCAAAGCATGCAGCGTAATAAGCTCTTTGGCTTTCTCGTTGGTTTCCACATCCAGCCATTGGAAGGGAAACAGGTTACCGGAAAGAAAATCCTTCAGTGAGTGGGTTTTAGGACTGAATTGGTACCCAAGGATCCTCAATCCGTCAAAATCCGGAATATAGCCCGCTTGCCACTCGTCCAGAAGGTCGTTGAGGATCGGAAAAAGCTTTTCTTCGGGCGGATCCCAGGGTTTCATCAGGTAGTAGTCGAGCTGCACGTCATTGATGGCTTTGATGGCTGCGTCGGTGTCGGAATAGGCGGTTAACAACACCCGCTTCGCTTCAGGGAAGATCACCCTGGCCTTTTCCAAAAAAGCCACCCCTTCCATTTCAGGCATGCGCTGATCGGAAATAAACAATGCTACTTCCTCACCAGCCTTCTTTATATCCAGCAGTACCTCCAGGCCCTCGTTGGCCGACTCGGTATTCATAATCCTGTAGTCGTCACGAAACTCATTACGCAAATCTCTGCGTATCGCTTTTAGTACCTGAGGGTCGTCATCAACCGAAAAAATAACTGGCTTCTTCATTGGTTAGTTGTCTTTCAATGGGATACATACGGTAAAAATAGTTTCACCCGGACGAGAGGTGGCCTTTAGCGTGCCATTGTGTTGTTCTACAATATTCTTGGCAATTTCAAGCCCGAGCCCAGAGCCCTTTCCCACCTCTTTGGTCGTGAAAAAGGGGTCGAAAATCTTGCCTAGCAGGTCTGGAGGAATGCCAGGGCCGTTATCGATGATATGCACCTTCACAAACTCGCCATCTTTTACCGACTTCACTGTTAGCATCGGTGAAGGCACTCCTTCCAGCGCATCAATAGCGTTGTCGATAATATTTGTCCATACCTGGTTCATTTCTCCAGCCAGCAGATTAATAGGAGGAATGCCTGAAGCCACATCGATGGCCAGGGAAATATTGCCCTTTCTTATTTTGTGGTCGAGCATAGTCAGCGTATCCTTGATGCCCACGTGGATATTGGTTGGGGCCTTGTCGTGGCCCCTGTCCATGTGAGAGTACGATTTCACGGACTGTACCAGCTTAGAAATCCGGGTAGAGGCTTCGTTGATGTCGCCAACCATTCGTTCGGTTGTCAATACATTGTCGAGCCAGAACAGCACTGGCAGAAGCTCTTTTTCTGGAATATATTCCCGAACCATATCCAGTTCCTTGGGCCCTATTCCATATTCGATAAAGTTTTCCGCAAGGTCGTCTCCCCCTTTCAGGTCATTGTCGTCGAACCAGTCCAGAATTTCTTCTTCATGTTTATTTCTCTCTCTCAACCCCAGGTTTTGACGCCCCGCTTTGGCTTTTTCATAAAGAATAGCATTCACAGCATCTACTTGCTCCTCTTCAAGCTTCATCGATATCACCTGCTTGAACCTTTCAGGGGTGTAGGCCAGGTGCTTTTTCAGTTCATCGGAACTTCTGACAATTGCTGCGGCAGGGTTGTTAAGCTCGTGTGCGAGGCCCGCAGAGAGTTTTCCCAGGGCCATCATCTTTTCGTTTTGCCGCTGCATAGAGGTAAACTCCCTCACTCTGGAAGTCATTTCCTGGACCAGTTTTTCAGTCAGCTCATAGTGGTTGCAAACTAGTTCCCTCAATTTTTCTCTTGATGTAAGAAGGACGCTTGCGGGCTCTATTACCTCAGCATAACCCACAGTCACCTTGAGACGAGAAAATGGCAAAAGTCCGCTGATGTCGGGAGGTACCAGCTCGAAGAGGTCTCTTTTTTGGTTATTCTGCAATGCATAGGCTTTTGCTCTTCCTGTGAGCACGATCATCATATGGTCAGCAGGGTCGCCCCTTTTGAATAAAAACTCTCCCTCAGCAAAATCTCTGCACTCGGAGTTGTTGATCAGCCACTGTAGTTGATCCTCAGGAACTCCCTGAAAACTGGGGTTCTCTTTGAGGGCTTTTAGTAAATCCATGTCGAAGAATGATGGTTAAAAAGAAACCTTTGGTATTGTGAGAGGTTTGCTCCTCGTCTCAATTTGGTAACTTTCACAAAAGATATCATCAAAATGCTAAAAAGAGATTCTTTAGTTCCATTTCTTATATTATCCGTTTGGTTCCTCCACAGCTGCGAAACATCAAAGCCGGTTAATAAAAATATACCTTCTATCACTGCAGACGCCTCCGCACCGCTTTACACTACCTATGCAGCCGCCAGAGACCGTTCTCATTTTGTGCTTGATGAGGGTTATGAGTTCGTTTTTAATGAAGACGGTTCCGCCCCCATTTTTACTTCAGACACTGGCGGAGAAATTGGGTTTTCTTTCGCATCAAAAGACAGTTGGATTTATAAAACGGGTGACTATGCACAAAAACCAGTCATCTATTCGTCGTTTCCTGACGAAGTGAATTTTTCATTTTCGCCTGTTAATGGAATTGAAGTAAAGAGTAAGTTTTTAGTGTACAGCTCTGTGTCTGCTGTGCTGGAAAGCACATTTACCAACAATACCGATTCTACCGTTTCCTTTGACTACATCCCTTTTGTTCAGGGAAATAGCAGGCTTTTCAATACCTATTTGGTGGAGGACGGCGTACAGCGTTTCAACCACGAGGAATTCCCAGACACCTGGACGGTTGGACATAAAGTGCCATTTACCGATTCGCTGCAAAACCTTTTCAAAATGTCGGCAGAGCCAGATCGATTCGGGGCTTTCAGCTCTTTTTCAGAGGAAGGAAGTTATTTGCCATGGAAAGTATTTCCAGATAAAAAGCCTGTCAAAGAAGTAAACGGCAGACTTTACAACGAGGGTGGCCAACGAGTGATGACTCAGCTTCCTAAAGTAAGGCTGCAAGCCTATGTCGACAATGATACAAAACATCTTTTGACGGAAAGCAGTCCCGTCTTTGGGAGCCTCCAGGGCACACTGAATTCAGACGGCTATTTTCGCATGGAGCTCAGTCAGCTACCGGGCACTGGCAGGGCTGCGCAATACACACTCACCGCAGTCGACGAAACATTGGGCATCGTTGCGCAGCGAACCGACTCCATTCCGTCGGCACGCTCTCAGTTTTCAGGTAGCCTGCGGCCTTCTGACATCAAATTACCAGCTGCACCGCAAAGATTTGAAGTGATCATGCAGGAAAAAAACAGAGCGGCGCTCAGCTGGAGCAAACCATCAGATGGCAGCCAGGTCATTATTTACAGGAAAAAAGCGAACGACAACTACTACACGCAGTTTACTAAACCCTTATCCACCACCAACTTGATGGTGCAACTGCCTACCGATGACCTCTATTGTTTCATCGCAGTAGGTGCCGGAGCAGGTGGAGAAATTGGGATGCATGCCCGAGAGCGCAATACCTTGCCGGGCCCCTCACTCAAACAGGCAATTGCAACCGGTGACTGGAAAAATGACAGCCTGAAGTACTTCAAAATAGTGGCTTACAGCAAAAGTATTACACTCGCTCCCGGTGAATCAACCAGCATCAGGATAGTGAGGTCGGTTGCCCCTTTGAAGGAAAAGGCCGCTTGGGAGGAAGCAGAAAAGCTTCTGGATGAAGGCTTCAGTCTGGAAATGGGGGGCAGAGAAATCTATTTGAATAGCATTCCGCCCTTGCCCGGGCTTACGGCCGACCAACAGCTGCTGTACCTGTCGGGCTGGAACATGATGCAGCAGGTGTTTTACCCGGCTGAGGGAAAAAGCAGCTACCCATACTATGTTTTCAGCCGTGAACCCGTGTGGGGTTGGGGCCATGGCGGGCAGGTGTTTCACGAAAGCCTGACCATGCTGGCACTGGCGCTACAGGATCCGGAACTGGCTATGAATTCCCAAAGGGTGTTCAAAGAGCGACAGTACGAAAACGGCTATATCAACTACCGGACAGGCGGCTATCTGGATGAAATCATTGAGCACGAGGGAGAGCTCACCTCATCAGCCCCCTGGTATGCGTGGATCAACTGGGAGGTGTACAAAATCACACAGGACAAAACGTTTTTGGCGGAGATGTATGAGTCGAGCAAAAGGTTTTACGAGTTCTATGTTTCCAACCGGGACAAAGACGGTGACGGTCTTTGCGAGTGGGGCGGACACGCCATATTGGAGTCGGTGAGGGATGCCGATGTGGCCGTATGGGACGAAGTAGGCTGGCCTGCGAACTTTGAGGCAGTGGACCTCAACTCCATGCTCGTGATGGAAGCGAAGTCACTTGAGCAAATGGCAGCCGCTCTGGGCAAAACGGACGAGGCTGCCCGATGGAAAGCTGACCACGAGCAGAGAACCACACTCATCAATGCTGCTTTCTGGGATGAAACGACTGGTTTTTACTACAATGCAGACAAAGCAGACAACGACTTTACATTTGAAAAGACCGACGACCTGAAGCGTATGGAAATCATCGGTTTCCTGCCAATGTGGGCTGGTATTGCTTCAAAAGACCAGGCTGAACGGCTGGTGGAACATCTAACCAATCCAGATAAATTCTGGCGACCTTACGGAGTACCCAGCCTCGCAGCTGATGACCCCTTCTACAACGATAAAGGCTATTGGAACGGCCCGGTGTGGGTAGAATGGGACTACCTGATCCAAAGGGGATTGCAGAACTACGGGTATAATGCGGAGGCAAAAGAATTGGTGGATCGGGTTTCGGCCAGTATGATCTATCAGTTAAAGGAGAACCACAATCTTTGGGAATTTTACAGCCCCGACGAGCCCTGGGCTGGCTATCATCGCACCTATATTTGGGCGGGCATTGTGAACCGGATGATGTGGGATGTTTATTCACCAACCAGTCAGGAGTCCAAAAACTCTGGGAAAGGTGATTGACTTGCGAACTTTGTTCATCACTTTCAGCTAACGGTTTATTTCAGAATTCCTTATATTCCCCAAAAACTACTTAAACATCGATTTTAAAAGATAGACACATGAAAAAGATACTTTTCAGCGCCCTTGCAGCCTTCGTTGCCATGTCGGCTTTCGCCCAACAAAAAGGCGACCCAAAGCTTACCGAATTCTATGAGCCAGTGCCTCCGGTAGTCACTCCTGGCGATGCTCCATCCGATGCTCCGTCTGACGCCGTAGTTCTTTACAACGGCAGCGACCTGAGCGAATGGGTGAGCACCAACGACCCTTCGAAGCCTGCGGGCTGGACAAGCCTGGGTGGTGTGATCACTGTGGACAAAAGCCAGGGCAATATCCAGACCAAAAGAAGCTTTATGGATTACCAATTGCACCTGGAATGGTACCAGCCGGTGGGCATCATTGAAACGGGACAGGCCAGAGGCAATAGTGGTCTGTTCCTTGCCAGCACCGGCCCCGGCGACGATGGATACGAGATACAAATTCTTGACTGCTACAATAATTCGACTTACGTAAATGGTCAAACGGCCAGTATCTACAAACAAGGCGTGCCGCTTGCCAATGCGTGTAAGAAGCCTGGGGAATGGCAGGTTTATGACGTGGTGTGGACGGCTCCCCGCTTTAATAGCGATGGTTCGCTGAAAAGCCCTGCAAGAGTGACTGCTTTTCACAACGGCGTGTTAGTGCAAAATAATTTTGAGCTAAAAGGTGGCACTGTTTACATCGGACAGCCTTCTTACAAAAAGCATGGCGCTTCGCCTATCAAACTTCAGGCGCATGGCGACCCAAGCAAGCCTATCAGTTTCAGAAACATCTGGATAAGAGAGTTGTAAAGAAGACAGAAGACCGTAGACGGAAGTTTGAAGTAGTGCCCACAGTCATAGCTGGGGGCACCACTAAGTTTCGAAAGACATCATCCTGCTAAATTTTAAGTATCACAAAAAATATTTCAACCATGAAAAACATCCTATTCAGCGCTTTAGCCTTTCTGGTAGTCTTTGCAGCTTGCGCACAAGTTAAAGAAGGTGAAGACCCTAAAACGACGGAAGTCTGGGAACCAGCAGTTAAAAAAATAAATCCAGGTGCACAATACGGTGCTCCTCCGTCAGACGCCATTGTGCTTTTCGATGGCAAAAGCCTCGACAAATGGGAGTCGGGGAAAGGAGGCCCAGCAGAATGGACTGTAGCAGATGGCGCTGTAACCGTGGCTGCTGGCAAGGGAGTGATCCAAACCAAGCAGAAGTTTGACAACTACCAGCTTCATATTGAATGGCGTGCTCCCTCCGAAGTAAAAGGGGAAGGCCAGGGACGTGGCAACAGTGGCGTGTTCATGCAGGGCATTTACGAAGTGCAGGTGCTCGACAGCTACGAAAGCCGTACGTACTCCAACGGTCAGGCGAGCAGTATTTATAAGCAATCGCCTCCCCTGGTAAACGCAACAAGAGGCCCTGGGGAATGGCAAACGTATGACATCATTTACACGGCCCCTGTTTTCAACGACAAAGGAGAAGTGGTGCATGAAGCAACGGTGACGGTGTTGCACAACGGCGTGGTAACGCAAAACCATACACGCATCTGGGGCAATACAGCTTACATTGGCTCGCCCACGTATCAAGCACATGGCAAAGGCCCTATTATGCTTCAAGATCACGGCAACCCGGTAAGCTTCAGGAATATCTGGATCAGGGAGATGTAGTGGCTAAAACGTCACCTCGATACGTAGCGTAAGCGAAGTGAGAGGTCTCCCGAACTGGACTCAGTCTATTTTTGGGAGAACTATCCCTCCTACGTCGGATCGAGGTGACGTTCTTTTATAATTGTTCCTTGCTCAAACCACCGCCAACCATTCCACTAGCCCTCCGTATAAATTCTTTCCTTCCGAATTCTATTTCACAGTATCTTAAACCTTCATAAACCTACCCAACCATGAACAGAAGGAAATTCTTTGATCAATCAATTAAAGCCACGGGCGCAATTGCTGCAGTTGGTCTAACAGCCTGCGCAGCTGAGGATAAGCCCACAGATGTGGTTGCGCAAGCAGGCCCATTCGACCACCTCAAATCGATGGTGGATGACATGAAGCCCATCAGCAATGAGGAAAGAAAGAAGCGAATAGAAAAAGCGCAGCGGCTGATGGTAGAGAATAAAATCGATGCCCTTTATTTAGAATCAGGTTCTACCATGGTGTATTTTACCGGTATCAACTGGGGCCGCAGCGAGCGTATGATGGCAGCCATCATCCCTGCCAAAGGTGAGCTGGCCTATGTATGTCCGGCGTTCGAAGAAGAAAGGTTGAAAGAGAGAATTCTGTTCGGTAATGATCTCCGGGTATGGCAGGAGCATGAAAGCCCATACAAGCTGGTAGGCAGCATTCTTAAAGACAATGGTATTAGCACTGGCAAAATCGGGGTTGAAGAGAATGTCCGTTTTTTCCTTTTCGATGGACTAAGAAAAGAGCTTCCACAAATACAGTTTGTAAATGCCTTTCCCGTAGCTGCTGGGTGCCGCATGATTAAATCTCCGACTGAGTTGGCGTTGATGAAACGAGCCAATGAAATTACTATTGAAGCCTATAGAGCGGCAATCGCCGTAATGAAAGAAGGCATGTCGCAATACGAGTTCAGCGGAAATATCTCAGATGCCTTTAAGAAGCTGGGAGTAACCGGGGGCGCCAGCGTGATGTTTGGAGAGTGGGCGGCCTACCCGCATGGCAGCCAAACGGCTCAAAGCATGAAAGAAGGCGACATCGTATTAATGGATGGGGGCTGCAACCTGCACGATTACGCCTCAGATATTACCAGGACTACTATTTACGGAAAGCCGACTGAGCGTCAAACTAACATCTGGAACAAAGTAAAAGAATCACAAACAGCCGCTATGGCAGCTGTGAAGCCTGGCGCTACTTGTGGTTCCATCGACGACGTGGGCCGCAAAGTAATTGAGGATGCTGGCTTTGGCCCAGGTTACAAAAACTTCTTCCACCGCCTGGGCCATGGCATCGGAATGGATGGGCACGAATGGCCTTACCTCGTGAAAGGCAACGACCTTCCACTACAGCCTGGCATGTGCTTTAGCGACGAGCCCGGCATCTACATTTATGGAGAAATTGGCGTTCGCCTCGAAGACTGTTTCTATGTGACAGAAGACGGAGGCCAGTTGTTCACTCCGCAAAGTATTAGTATTGAAGAGCCGTTTGGGGTTTAGTCTCAAGATAAAGACTTTGAGTTGCCGATAATTTGTCTGGGCATCCTGAAATATTTGTGCCAAGACCTGCTGGTCTAGTCAATTAATCCACTTCGTCTGAAAACCGTGGATTAATAAAGCTATTGTTGATGGAGCCAAAACGGTAGTTAATCCCAAACCATGTGCCGTATTCATAGCCTGACGCTAGCTGTTTACGGCGGGCAAGCACGTCTTCAACGCTCGATTCTCCTTTGGCGATGAACACCTGGTTCCTCGACAAACTTCCATAGAAGTTGACAAAGAAACTTAAGTTACCTTTTACCCTTACGTCGGCATTTAAATCAATTCGAATACTATTTTGACTCCAATCATGGAAATAATTGAAGTAGGAGGCTGTTGAGCTAAGATTGCCCCACCTTTGCTTGAAGCTCACTACAGCCTGAGCCCTGTGGCCATAAAGCCATTCGTTATTTTTATCATAAATGGTTTCCTCATAATAGCTGTTGTTTCTGACATCAGCCATATAAGAAAGAGCTAAATACTTCGTATTAACCTCCGAATAGGGGAAAAAATTATACTCAATGGCTGGCCTAGCCCTTATGCTATGCTGGTAATTGGAAAATGTACTATTTCTTATAAACAAGTAGTAACCGTAGGACCAGTGATCGCTGAAGCTATTGACGAACAAGTGATTGAGGTACCAGTTGGAGTTTCGTACAGAGTAGGACTCTAGCGTCCCATCATCGTTCACATACTCAAAATCTGATCGTTCTCTACCATACCCAACTCTTAATTCAGTTCGATTTTCCGGCACCGTCCTGTTGACCGAAATATAGCTATTCAATTCCGTCTCCTTGTAGTTTTGGTCCTCGCTGAGGTTGCCTCGTCCGCCGACACGAAATACCCAATAGTCCCATTTGTCTTCCACCTTGGATGCCTCGTATTCGTCAGCATCCATCCCATCAGCTTTCATGGCTACCATCATTTCGTTGACCCAGGACGTTTGAGCAACGTATGGCACTAGCCCTATCTTGATCAAATTCAATAGCTTTTCCCGATATTCTACGTCAGTGGCCGACGGCGGCATTGAAAAAGCGAGGGTATCCCTTTTGCCAGAAAAATCGTTTTGTCCAAAGAAAATAAGCTGATAGGTTCTGCCTCCGTTTCCGCTCCGCTGATCCGTTAGAAGCAGATGGACGTCTGCCTGGGTTCTGTTATTGACAAAGTCGACCAGATTGATTTCGGTTCGTATGTACGTTCGATCACATCTGGTGGAGCTACAATCCAAAAACAACTTGATTTTTTCGGCTTTTACAGTTTGAGAAATTGATGGTAAATAATAGGCAAAGCAAAGTAAGGCAATCAGTGATACAGTCTTAAAATACATTAATAACGTTTAGGGTTGTTTAATAAAACAACGCCTGCGGGCACATCGATGTTTTGGATACTTTAGGAGCGGTAAGTGGGTGGGTCGGCGAAAATATGTCTTTTTGTTATTCAAAGTTGCGAATTTGCTCCAGCCTCTAATGTTCCCATAACATCTTATCCAAGAAACGTTTTCACCTGGTAAGCAAGAAAGACCACAGAAACACCCAGGCATAGATCGACAGAAGGTGCGAATAGGTAAGTCAACACTAAATATATTGACCTTATCTCACTTAAGGAATGAATTCCCAATTCAAGGTTTGCTGAAGATGGTTGCTGCACTGCCGTAAAAAGTTCTGTGATGGCAGCAAAAGCTACCAAATCTTTTTTCCACCTACTGACATAAGGTTGACAGGCACACCCGATACCTTTATGTTCATAACCACAATTGCCTCAAGGGATAATGGAACACACCACCAACTACTACAATACATTTATAGAAATCGCAGAAGACAGCCCCAGCGAGCAAGCTGCCGTGCCTCCACTAAAAGGAGAAAAAAAGTCAGTAGCCAATATGCAGTTCGATATGGTCTACGAAAACCCCTACAAATACACCTCTGATGAGGTATTATTTGCTGTGTTTGCTGTGAGGCGGGAGTTCGAACAGAGTGAAATCGAAGAGCAGCGTGAGCATTACTTCTCAAAAGGCCAGCCATGTTTTAGAGCTTCACCACTCACCAAACAATACGGCTGGGGCGTTCACGCCAATGCTGAAGGGAAAATTGCCATTTACGGAGCCGAAACAGAGGAATACAAAAAGTTTATGGCTGACGACTCCATCAAGAAAGTGAAGGCCATGAGGTCGAAGAGGGGTTGAGGTTTTCCTTCTGCAGTCATATTGCCAACAGTTTTCTCTTAAATTTGCACTCGATATGACCAACAACGATATCTTCCGCCGATTGCGCTACCTGCTTGATGCCGGTGACTCACAGATGATTGAGCTGTTTGCACAGGCTGGGCATCATGTAACCAGGGCCGAAGTGAGCGACTACATGAAAAGAGAAGATGAAGAAACCTTCCAGGAAATGCCTGATATCAAGCTGGCGATTTTTCTCAACGGACTCATCAACGAAAAACGTGGCACAAGAGAGGGCGATCAGCCTGCGCCAGAGCAACAGCTCAATAATAATATTATCCTCAGAAAGCTCAAGATTGCCTTCAACCTAAGCTCAGAAGATATCCAGGCCATTTTCAAACTGAAAGGCAAAAGCATCGGCCCCCATGAGCTAAGCGCCTTCTTCCGCAACCCCAAACAAAGCCAGTACAGGCCTTGTAACGACCAATATCTGCGGTACTTTTTGAGTGGCATGCAGATTAAGTATAGGGCCGGGGAAGAAGAATGAGAGGGCTGAATAAGCAGCTATCTGACCACAAAATTGTACACCCAAACCTTTAATAATCAATGATTGTTCTTAAATTGAGTTTCAAATAGGAAGTTGAAAGTACCAAATGAAACAAAAAGTGCGGTCGGTATTAAAAAACGTCACCAGGTATGGTGCCGGTCAGCGAAAGTATCAGCATGTTCAGCCGAACAAGTGGCGGGCCAGCCGCAATGACGTACAAGCCGAAATTGATCAACTCCTGGGCTATGCAGGTGTAGGTACACTTCGGTTGCAAGGCTCATTTCTTGGTGAGGTTCCCGGTTTAACAAACCTGCCCGTGGCCAGAGTGGCAGAGCTGCTTGACATGAGCAAAACTACTTTCTACAGGGCCAAAGATGAGCCGGAACTTGATATGGGCACGGTGGACCGACTTTCAAGCTTGTTCAAAATTTACCAGAGAGGAATGGAAGCCTTTGAAGGGCCGGAGCCGTTTGAAGAGTGGCTTCAATCGAAGATAGCCAACCTGGGGGATCAGCGTCCGATTGACCTTTTGATGACCGAAAGTGGTAGAACAGCGGTTTTGGAAGCTATTGACCGGGTAGAGTATGGAGTGTATGGCTAATGCTGGTTTTTAGAATAGAAAAGAAGAAATACCAGTCCACTTACCCTCCTCTTGGTTCTCGTTTTGCAAACGGCCGCTGGAGCACCAAAGATATGTGGGTGGTGTATACCTCAGAGAACATCGCCCTTGCCAAATTGGAAACGCTGGCTAATAGTGGGTCGAGAATACCTCAGAACAGGTACGTACTGACTCTTGAAATAGACGATGAAACTCCACTGGCAGAAATGACCGTCGCCGACTTACCACCAACCTGGCATGCCTATCCCTACCCCAGGCAATTAGCGGCGATGGTAAAGGATATCATGGATAGCCAACTGTATGTTGGGGTGGTTGTTCCATCGGTCCAGTCACCCAGAGAGAAGAATATCCTGTTATTTCCCGAACATCCGGAGTTCGGGAAATATGTGTCCAAATTGGATGAAACGGATGAATATTTTGATCCACGATTGAAATAGAATTTCACCATTTGTTTTGAAAACCGCATTGGCTAACAGCCTAATTTCCTTGGTTCGTGTCCCACGAACCAATTCATTACCACTAAAACTCATTTCTCAAATCACTCAAAAAACCAAATGGGCTGACACCCTGATCATAAAACGAAGCTGAGGACCAATAGTAATCACTTGGCTCCTTAGCTAGCTGCCAATGTTCTGCAAGCGGATTGCGATGAAGGTAGTCGAGCTTTTGCAACGCCACTTCTTTTGAGTATAGATGAATAGCAAGGGAATCTCTTTGCCAAAATTCGAATTGTTTGTTTTTGGCAACCACCGAGTACTTTCTAAGCTCCGCAGGGTCGTCGTTCATCAGCATTCTTCTAAAACAATGGGCCGTATATTTCAAAAATGAGCCCTGCACTGTTTCCTTCCCATTTAACGACAAAGTTCTCCAAATCACGTGAATGTGATTTGGCATAATCACAAAGGCAAATATATCAGCCAAGCTACGGCTTTTGAGGTTTTCCAAACTATCAACCACTACCTGCTTGTAATTGTTGGCCGCCAAAAGGTGCATCCAACTGTTGATAGTCGCAGTGAAAAAGAATATTTCACCGATATCCATGTATGATTTACGCCTGTCTGTAAAAATGTCACTCATAGTGATTCATTGCTAGCAATAAATTACGAAACCCCATTCAATTTACATGTGTAATAGATAATTTTATGTTGCGTTGTGGGTTGGTTCGTGAGACACGAACCAAGGCCAAAGCAAAATAACAATTTGACCGGCCAGATTAGCTATGGCGTTAAACCTAGACTGAACACTCGGGATATGCTACAATTAAATAGACTGCCAAGATTCCTCACCTTGTTTTCTGTAATGGTACTCCTAGCAAGCAGCAGTTCGATAAAAGACACCGAGGAAATTACAAGAGCGAGCAGACAAGATGGCTCAAAAAAAAATCTACTCCATGATTTGATCAACGAAGTTGGTTTTGTGTCACTCCCGTACAAGGCACTTTTCAATGCCTCAACAAACGGTACTTACAGAATTCAATGTTGGGGCAAAGACTCAACTCTATGTGCGGATTTCAGAGGAACTGCTAGCTTTGTCATTGGAGCACTCCCCGACACTTCGAGCTTCTACTCGTTTATCTTTATTACCATTTCAGCAATAAGCAAACCCAATTTGGTGACCTTTGATAAACAGGGCAAACGTATTTCCTATGAGTCACTTACTGAAGAGAACAGTGTAATATATGCCGGAGAAATCTTGGAGTGCGAAGAATATGCAGTCATCGATACAAATTTAAAAATCCATTCTTTCTTCGAGTCGAGAGTGGTATATGAAAAAGGTGCGATTGATGAATTTGACACGGTTTGTACCCACTTCGAAACCAACGGTTACGTTCAAAAAAATGGCGTAATAGTATTGGGAGAAAAGGAAAAATACGATTGCAAATAAGGTACATGGTTCGTGAGACACGAACCTCGGCTAAAGAGCCATTCTTATATCTCACAATGAACCCTGTCCGAATGAAACTCATTTTTGATTCCAATGTTTTCGATGATATTGTTTCTGGTAAATTGAAACTTGAAGTTATCGAAAATTTGAATGCTGAAATCTTCTTGACGCACATTCAAATTGATGAATTAAACAGATGCTCTGATTCTGAAAAAAGAGCTCGCTTGTTTCTGATGTTGATCGAACTTAGACCAACTAAAATTCCAACAGAATCTTTTGTTATTGGAACTTCTAGAATTGGATCTGCAAAAATTGGAGATGGCAAACTGATAGAGAAGCTCCGGAAGGGGAACCGAAAAAAAACCAACGATGCAATAATTGGTGAAACAGCTATAAAAAACTACTTAACACTTATCACCAATGATATAACATTTAGAAATACAGTAATTCAACTCGGCGGGTCAGCTAAAACGGTGCACGAGTTGTTGGCAGAATAAGATGGCTAGCAAGTCGCCAAGCGTGTGGTTAGTGCACAATGAACCATATCAATCTCACCCCTCCTCTTTTCCCAAATCTTCCCGATATTAGTGCATGCGAAAACTGGCCGTCCTTCTTCTGTCCCTAGCTACTTTTTCCGTTAAGGCCCAGCTGTTTGAATACAGTAAAGCTGGTATTCAACGGGTGTCTCTGCCTTCAGGCACTAAATACCAAACAGATCACGTTCCCTTTATCTCTTTCCGGGTCAATGGCAAGGTGATCGGCAGTGCCGTACAGGAAGGTGCTGACAAGAGATTTGAAACTCTTTACACGCATCCATCATCCAAATCTTCCCTGCCTTACAAAATCACTTTCACCTTCAAAAATACCTCGGCCACAGACACCCTCACCATCGAAAATGTGGTGCCGTTTGGTGAAAATCCCGACCATGTGTACATCACCGGGCTGGGAGAACACCGGCTGTCACGCAGCGTGATTTACCGACCGGGCTTTGGCCCCATTGGTGTCATTCTGCCCGACAACGCCTGGGAGCTGGGTTTTGGCATTCTGCCCCTGCCCGATGGCAACGCTGTAGCCGGGCTGGCTCGCCGCCAAAGCTGGGAGAAGGCACAGCGCAAACGATTCGAAACGGTCGTGTACCCTGGTGGTGAGGTCACTTACGAGCTTTGGTATGAGCCGTTCGCTGGCAACTGGCAGGAAGGGCTGCGGCTCATGTTTCAAAAGCATATGCTCTTTGACCTGGAGCAATTTGACAACAGCCTCTTCGACCGCCCTGACCTTGCGTGGATTCGGAAGGCATATGCCATCAATCTGATGATGGCCTGGGACAAAGACTTTTACAACCCCCGCTATGGCATCTATTACCTGCCCAAAACAATCGAAAAAGCAAATCCTTTGCTCGGCGGCTGGGATGTTATTGGTTTCTGGCCCACCTGGCCAGCCCTTGGCCTCGACCAGCGCAATCAGTGGGACATGTTCCGCAACCTGCCAGGCGGCATGAAAGAGCTGAAACGCATCACCACCGATGCTCACAAAGCAGGCACAAAGATTTTCCTCTGCTACAATCCATGGGATGAAAGTACTACCGCTACTACGTTCGCCGAGCAGATGGCAAGCATGACCGACATGCTCAAAGCCACTGACACCGACGGCGTAGTGCTCGACACCAGGGGCAGTAGCAGCGGCGAGATACAAGCGGCAGGCGATGCCGCCAAAGAGGGCGTAATCATGTACAGCGAGGGCATGGCCATTCCCAAAGACATGCCGGGCATTATTTCCGGTAGGGTGCACAATGCACTAGAGTACCCTCCTTTGCTCAACCTCAACAAATTCATCAAGCCTGATTTCGCTATTTTCCGGGTGGCGGAATTGGCCTATGAGCCCATCTTGCGGGAATATAACCTAAGTCTTTTCAACGGCCATGGTGTAGAGATCAATCAGTTCCAACCCGGCCGACCAGAATGGGTAGATGAGCAGTACAAACACCTGGGCAGGATACTGATGGTGCTCCGCAGCAACAGCGATGTTTTCAATTACAGCACCCTCACCCCACTAGTTCCAACGCTTCGGGACAGTGTGTATGTTAACGAGTGGAAGAGTGACGCCAAAACTCTCTACACGATTTACAACGCCAACCCTGAAGGCTTCACGGGGCCTCTGTTTGACCTGGAACTGCCCGACACTCATCACGCCGTCAGCCTGTGGGCGCACCAACCGGTAAGTGTGGAAGGTGGCAAAGCGATTGTTTCCATCGATGGATTTGCGCCTGGCGACCTTGGCACCAACAACGAAGGCACGGTGAGTGTGGTCGCCGTATTTCCGAAAGTGTTGGAGGTCAGCCGCCAGGGCGATGAATTGGCGCTAGAAAGCCCGCCAGGAAAGATCACCTTATCCATCAATGGCCCCAGCTACGACAAAAAACCCTATGAACTGGAAGGCGGAAAGCACAGCCTGTCGCTTAGAAAGACATTTGGCTGGCAAGAGGGCAGCGTGGTCATCCAGTACCTCACCGATGGTGAGCTAATGGATGAAGTGGTATTCGAACTAAAAGCTTCGGATCCCTGGCTGATCTCAAGCTCCGCCAGCACAGCAGGTAACAATATCGACCCAACTTCAGTCCGGATACCCAGCGGCAACTATCACTACAAAGTGGATGCCCGGGAAGGAGAGTTTATTCCTTACCCGAAACAGCTTGAAAAAGACACGCTCATGCACAGCTTCTGGATGGATCGCTACCCGGTAACCAATGCCCAGTACTACGACTTTCTGGCTGCCACCTGCTACCGCCCCAATGACGACACCAATTTTCTTAAACACTGGCCAGGTGGCAAACCAAAGAAAGGAGAAGAAGACTTTCCCGTAGTGTATGTAGACATTGAAGATGCCCGGGCTTATGCGGAGTGGAAGGGATACCGGTTGCCGACCGAGCTGGAATGGCAGTATGCCGCCCAGGCGGGCAATGCCTCCCATACCTGGCCCTGGGGCACCGAGATGGACAGCACTAAAACCAGTCGTGCCAACGGTCAGCCGTTTGCTGTGGGACAATTTCCCGATGGGAAAAACACACTTGGACTCGAAGACCTGGTGGGCAATGTATGGCAACTGACCAACGATGTCTACTTCAATGGCACGAGCGAATTCATAATACTAAAGGGCGGCAGCTACTTCAACCCAACTTCAAGCTGGTGGTATGTAAAAGGTGGCCCCCAGCCCCTTCCCTGGCGACAGATGCTGCTGCGGGTGTCACCGGGGTTTGAAAGAAGTGCTACCGTGGGTTTTAGGTGTGTGGTGGATGAGAAGGATGAGTAGTGATTCGCCGACAAATCTCATTAAGAAACGTAAATATTAACGTTGTCATTGCGAGGAACTTGAACTGGGTTGCATTGTGTGCTCTGGATACAAAGTGACGAAGCAATCCTGTTCACTTCGGAGCCTGAGTGTTAATGACCGGATTGCTTCGGTCGTCGGCCATTTTTAGACACAATTGGTAATTACAATGCTCCCTCGGATGACGTCAAAATCAACAATCCCAAACCCTACTTCCTCAACTCCAAAAAGTCCTTAAGCCTCCCCTCTGTGTCATACATCTTAAAAGAAAGGCTTCCGCCATTCACCCCCACGATGCAATAATGATGACCCCGGTAGGTTTTAGCACTGAACCAGGCCCGGGTAGGCGCAAAGTCTTCGAGGTTGCCTCCGGCACCGCCGGCTTGAATGTAGACGACGCCATTTTGCTCGCTTACTTTATTGGCTTCGATAGGCATCGTGCGCTGGTAGGTGTGCAGGTGGCCGAAGAACACCATGTCCACTCCATACTTCTCGTACAATGGCACAATCTCTCTCACCTTTTTGTCGCCCAGGTCGGTAGGGCCTTCCCAGCTGTTGCCGTAGTCGTCTTCATCAGCGGAGTAGGGGGCATGGTGATGTGCCACAAACTTCCATTTGGCTGTAGAAGCCTTTAGTTTCTCCTCCAGCCATACATACTGCATTTTGCCGGGAGCAAATTCGTCTCGCTGGTTACTGTTGAGCATGAAAAACTCCGCATTGCCGTAGGTAAATGAGTAGTACCCTTCGGGCTCCGGCAGGGCATGGTACTGGTTGTACCAAAATAGATCCGACTCCCCGTTGCCCGCTACCGGGAACACCGGCACCCGGCTGGTGAGCTGCGTCATGGCGGCAAAGTATTCGTAGTTCCATTCAAACTTATGGTGTTCCTGGCCACCGTCGGTTAGGTCGCCCACAATCATGAGAAAGTTGGGGCGCTCGTCCCACAGCATTTTGGCCACCCGGTCGTTCACATGGGGCCGGGCCTCGGTATCGCCAATGATCCCAAAAGCAAATGGAGCATCAGGTTCAACGGCCGTAGCAAAAGTCAGCACACCAGACTCCATTTCCTGCCCATCGTCGGCCACCACTTTCACATTGTAGAAATAGGTGGTGCCCGGCTTCAAATTGTCCAGTTTCAACTCTTGAATGTATTTACCTTCCGAGGCTGGGTCTTCCTTCTTCAGGCTGGCCACAGCCAATTCTTTCTTTTGTTTCAAAGGCAGCGACTCACCGTATTCCACCACAGCCCTTGTTGGCCTGTCTGTTTCCCAGAGCACGTTGATACTGGAAGTGGTAGCATAATTGAGGTAAGGCCCGGCATTAAAATGAAAGGTGTCGGGCCAAAGCTTCCCTTCTTCTACATGCTTTTGAAGGTAAGCGTAACGTTGCTTGATTTCGGAGGCGTTGAGTGGGCGGTTGTAGAGCCTGAAGTTTTTCAGCATATTGCCCAGCTGCATATAGGGTTCGTTGTGCATGTATGAAGCCAGTTCCAGCTCCTTGTCCTGCGTCAGAGCTGCCATCGCTCCCACTTTTTGCTCTTCCAGAAGCTCCCCGTTCAGGTAGAGCTTCATTGAGCTGCCATCGTACACTCCCACCAAATGTCCCCAGTAGTTTTTC
Organism: Imperialibacter sp.; assembly: GCF_040222385.1. Lineage (GTDB taxonomy): Bacteria > Bacteroidota > Bacteroidia > Cytophagales > Cyclobacteriaceae > Imperialibacter. The sequence goes on along the minus strand of NZ_JAVKDF010000037.1, from coordinate 61,474 downwards.
CAACCACGAGCCTTGATTTCATGGCTGATGACCGCCGCAAAAGGCTCCTTTTCTGGTTTCAGCGAAAATATGATTTCCCTTTCGTAGACGCCCAACAACCACTGTGGCTCGCCCCCTGTGTATTTGGGCTTCACAGCCGCCAACATGCCCACTGGCTGATTCACATGGTTCACCAACCAATACTCCACGGTAAAGCTGGCAACAGGAAGCTGGTTTTGAGGTAAAATACCCGTAAGCCTCTGGGTGGGCTCCTCCCCTTTCAGCACAAGCGGGATGCTACGGCTGTCCACATTGGCAAACACTGACTCCGGTGCTTTGGGTTGATTGCCGGGAGTATTATTAGCCCTGGCAGGCAATGTGTACTCTGGCCAAAGCCACCAGTCGCCCAGCAGGCCGGTTTTGACATCCTGCGAAAAAACCACTGAGGTTTGCAACGCAAAAAGAAGAAGGAGACAGTTTTTCATTGCTTCGTAAAATCAAATTGATCGATGATATTTTGATCAGGGTCTTTCACTTCCAAATGGATGGCGTCGCCCTGTACAAACATGCGAGCGAGGTGATGCTTCCTGATCAGCCTGTCCATCACTGGGTACTCCGACTTGTCGTCTTCAGGCTCCAGACCTCCTCCGGCCCCTCCAACAATCAGAAAATTGACCTGCTGGTTGCCGTAATTTCTCGTTAGCCTTTCATAATCATGGGTGTGCCCGGTGACAACAAAATCGATGCCCGCCGACTCGTACACAGCTTCTAGCAGCTGCCGAACCACTTCGTCGCCATGGTAACCAGGCCATCCCTGGGAAAGAGGCGGCTGGTGAAGCACTACAAAACGCCAGGTAGCTGATTTCCATGCCGCTGTTTCTATCTCATTTAAAAACCATTCCTTTTGCCGACCTGAGTCAAAACCAATAGGAAAGGCTTCATTAGGGTCGATGGCAATGAAAGCGCAATTACCATACTGCCACGAGAAGTAGTTTTTCCCCGAAGGAGTGGTAATGTACTGATTAAAATTTTTAGGATTGAGGTCGTCGTAATAGCCATCGTAGTCGTGGTTACCCAGCACGAGGTAAAAAGGGAAGCGACCTTTGGCCTGACCAAGACTGGTCAGCAGGCTTTTCCATTGCAGGGAATCGGAGCCGTTGGCCACCAGGTCGCCAGCGCCAAGGCTAAACTTGTCATTATCATCTTTGGTCTGAGCCATCAGTTTGCTGAACGTGTTCCAACCACCCTGACTATCGGCCCAGAGCGTAAATGAAAAAGGGCCGGTGGTTTGCTCCATTTTTGGCACTTCGAATATTTCTGTCCAGGTATCGAGCTGCCGAATCCTGTAAAAACTGGCGTTGCCTAGCTGCTCCAGCGGAAATCTGAACAGTTGCTGTTTGGCTGTCACTATAAACTCAGTGGTAAGGTGACTCGGGTCGTTGCCTGCGAAAATTGTTGTCTGACCACTGCCCGTACTCAACCAATTGAGCTCGAAGTGGCCTTTGTTATTCAGCAAAACAGGGTCGCTGAGCATGGGATATGCACTCAAAAGTGCTTCAACCCTCGTAATATTCTCTATGGTCGGGTGCTCCACAAGAAGGCTTGCAGCTTCCATGGCCTCTGCCGACGGTTCACTCAATCGCAACACCTGATCGACGGCAGCACCTGCTTTTCGATAGAGTGCCAGCTGGTTCTTGTAGTCCCTATAGTTGGCGAGAAGAATCAGTTTCACTGTGCGCAAGCCACCAGCCATGGCATTGTTAAGTACCCTAATCGTCAGCATGTCTCCAGCCGTGGCCGTGAGATAAAACCTGTCGTCAATTAGCCTTTCCAGCTTTTTACCATTGAGGAATACCTGGGCACCATCGTCCGCATTGACCTCCAAAACTGAAGAATCGATGGCGTCAAACACCGGCCGTCGATACCACATGGCGGTGTTTGGAAGAGTAATACGGTGAGGTAAATCGAGCGCTTCGGCCTGTTCCCATTCCGGGAATTCAAAATCCGTCAGACTTTCATTTATTCCAGCTACGTACCGCCAACCTTGATCGATGGGTTGAGTAATAGCAGGTGTTGGTGTCTTGGCCGCTTTCCACTTTTCTGCCAGTGTAAGTCTTACCGAATCCTGCGGCGGAAATATGGTATAGGTTGGGGAAATAATTGAGTCCTGCTGCCGACAACCAAAGGCCGCCAGCAACAGGAGCACAATTACCCTTTTGAAATCCATCACTTGCTGAACATTGAGCCGACAATCGCTCCCGGCTCCAGAGTATTAACATATGTCAGACCCAGCAAGGTAGCTGCGGTGGCTGCTACCTGGTTCTGATATAGTTGCCCATCCTGCTTCACCTCGCCTAATGCTGGCGTATCCGGGCCAATCGCCATCATCCAAATCTCTCCGCCTCCTTCAACCTGGCTGCCATGGCTTCTCCACGTGTCTTTCGGCACAGTGCCTCTTCCGTGATCGGTGGTGATCAGCAGGGTAGTCTTATCTTTATACTTGGGGTTGGATTGGATATACTGCCAAAGCTCTTTTATAAACTGGTCGGTGCGGCGAGCTGAATGTAAATACTCGTCGTATTCACCATCGTGCGCCCAGTCGTCTGTCTCACCATAGCTGATATACACAAGTCTTGGGCTGTTCTTTTTCAGATATTCCATCATAAAATGATGGGTAAAGGCATCAAGCCTCACTCCTCCCCATGGGCCGGGGATTTCGTCCTGCAACTGATTCAAAAAAACTTCCCTGTTTGTCAGATTGCTGCCTGTTGCCTTCATGAATCCGGCATTTACCGGAATGCCGCTTCTTTCAGCGTTGATGATGTAGGGAAACACGTCCCACGAGCCAAAGCCAGCAACTTTGCCTTTGTATTGTGGTTGGTTGTTGACGAACTCAAGCACAGTTTTATTGGGGTTTGGAATCTTGTCGTTGCTGGTAATCCTTTTGTCATCAGCAAATCCGGATAAAATTTCGTTATAGCCGGGATAAGAGAACCACATGCCATTAGCGCAGTTTACTTTGTTTCCCTCGTTGCGGTTGCCATACATCTGCCCCTTTGTTGCAATCTCAGACCAGAAAAAAGGGAACAACTTTTCTCGCCTTGTCTTCGCATCTTCTGCCCAAAACTCTTTCTTCAGAGCTTCTACATTCTCCACATAGTCTTTGTCGCCAATCAGCGCTGCGTCGGCTCCTCCATAGAGCTCCTGCCAGCGAAGGCCGTCAAAAGTAATAATGAAGACATTCTCTGTTTTCAGGTCTTTCTTTTGAGCGAAAGTGCCCAGAGAAAACGCTAAACCGGCAATAAGAAGTAAGGTGTTTTTCATTGTCAATCGGGTTGCTCCAAAAGTTGAGGGGGACAAACGTCCCCCTTACTTCCAGATAGGTTTGAGGCAAAAATTACTTCTTATTTAGTTTACATCCCACCAAACACGGGTGGTAATTGCATCGGTACCCTGGCGGGCAACAGCCGCCTTATAATTGTCAGCATTTAGTGCCTGGGCGTCGCCTGGATACATAAAGCGAACCGGTACGGTAGGAATCACCGCACCAGGGCCAGGTGTAATTGCTGGTATGCCGGTCCTTCTCCAGTCGAACCAGGCCTCCATGCCATTGAAGAAAAGAGCTACCCACTTCTGTGTGCCAATCTTCTGCAATTTCTCAGCTGTCGTGCCAGTGTAAGCAACATCAGCCTGAGCGAAGTAAGCTGCATCAGGTGAAGCCACTTCAATAATCTCAGAATAGTTACCTACCGCAAGCCTCTCCAGGTAATACTCAAAAGAGGCATTGATACCATTGAGGTAGTAGGCTTCGGCCGTACCTGTTGAGATAAAGCCCCGCTCCCTGGCTTCCGCCAAAATGAACTGAAGCTCAGCATAGCTCATTAGCATCGCTTCAGCGGCCGTTGGAGAGGCTCTGTCAGGGTTACAAGCACGACATGCGAACATAAGTCCGATTCTTGAAATGAAATTGGAGCCGACTTTTTCAGGATCCCCGCTTGGCGAATAAGCCAAAGCCTGAGCATCAGCCAGGCCATTAGGGACGCCTGCATAATCAGCATGGCTGCCCACAACACCTGCACCTGAATCGTTGGTAGGCTGAGCATACACAAATAATCTTGGATCATTCAGGTCTTTCAGAATGGTCTCCATGTTGACGCTCAGTCTGTACTCATCAAAAGAGCCCGAACGATTGGTATACTGCGGCTGCTGATTAGGCGCATCTGACAAGTACTCCAACGCTACGTTGTCGTCGTTGCTTTCAAAAATTGGATTTGCCTCAAGGTTACCAAGGATCGCCTGCATCCCTGAAGATGGGTCATTTCGGTCCGACAAACGCATGTAAATTCTCAGGCGTAATGAATTGGCAAATTTTCTCCACTTCATCAGGTCGCCATCAAAAAGGATATCGCCACTAACCGAACCAGTAGCACTAGCCAGAATGGTATTGGCTTCTGCCAACTCTGCCAACACGCCCTGATAAATTGACTCCTGCGTATCAAACGCCGGAAGGTTAGTACCTTCTTTTGCGCTTGTCGCCTCAGAATAAGGAATATCGCCATAGGCATCTGTCATGAAAGAGTACATCCATGACCTCATGATTTTAGCGATGCCAATATATTGCGGCTGTCCAGCTTCCTCTGACAGTATGATGATGTTATTTACATCACGCATGGCATTGTAGAAATTATTGTATGGGTCTCCTTCCGGGCCCCATAGGTACCTGTCTTCACTGGTGAACTGGATTTTTGCAGAATACTGCATCACCACGTTGCCGTAGCCCCACGCCAGTCCCGCCACTTCGTTCACGGGGTTTCTGATGATAGTGGGAAGCAACAATGAAGCTGGTACAGATTCAGGACTGTTAGGGTTTGTGTTAACCTCCTGGAAGTCTTTATCGCATGATGTAGCCACAAAAAGACCAGCCAGCAGTGCTATTGATTTTATAGAATTGCTTTTGATTTTCATTTCTTTTTTCCTTTGAAGTTTTAAAAGATGAACCATCTTAAAGTTTGAAGCTTAGGTTAAAGCCAAAGCTTCTGGCTGAAGGATAAGCCATGTTTTCAACACCTGGCTGAAGTGTGCCACCTGACATAGAAAGTGTTTCCGGGTCGAAGTGAGGGTTTTCAGTCCAAAGCATCAGGTTTCTGCCTACCACAGAGAAGCGAACATCTCTGAAAGGAAGACGACCCATCATAGTGTTAGGGAAGCTGTATCCCACTCTCACTTCACGAAGCTTCACAAAAGACGCATCGTACTTGGCAGCCTCTACGTTATTCCGCTCGTAGTAACGGTTATGCCAGTCACGGCTTGGTATTTTGATCTCGTTGGGGATGTAGTTTCCATCTCCAGTATCAATCACACCCGGGCTAACAATGCCGTTGCCTTCCAGAGAAAGGTCATAACCATTGGCACGTCCGTACAATGTTTCTTCCAGCTGACCTGAAGTGCTACCAATTGTTTTGGTTCTTGACACCACAATGCCTCCCTGACGGATATCGAACAGGAAACCAGCGTAAATGCCCTTGTAAGAGAAGTTGTTGTTGATACCCACCATAAAGTCCGGGTTATAGTTGCCCTGTAGCTTCAACTCGGGGTCTCTCAAAGGAGTGCCCTCAGCCGAGTGGATGATTTGACCGTAGAAAGGACTGCTCTTGTCTTCTACCCTCGCAAAACCAACGCCGTAAATGTTGCCCATTCTTTCACCTTCACGAGCCTGGATGTAGGCACCATTTCTTTCAGTTAGCGTATATGCTTCGATACCTTCTGCCAGCTTTATCACTTTGCTGCGGTTGCTGGTAAAGTTTACATTCACATCCCATTTGAAGCCATTTTCCTTCTTAATAGGCGTTCCCATCAACATCAATTCCTGTCCGTAATTTTGAATTTCACCAGCGTTGATAATTCTGCTGGAGTACCCGGTGGCAATGTCGAGCGTGATAGGGATGATCTGGTCTCTCGTTTTGTTGTCGTAGTGAGTGAAATCTACTCCAAGGCGCCCTTCGAAGAATCTCAAATCCACGCCTATTTCATAAGAAGAAGTTCTTTCAGGCCTCAGTTCAGCGTTGCGAAGGACAGAAGACTCAGATTTAGACTGAATTGATCCCCAGGCAGTGCCAGAGCCATATACATTTGAAAGGCTATATGGGTCGGTATCATTGCCTACTTCAGCGTAAGCAGCCCTTAACTTGGCAAATGAAAGGAAAGTAGGCATGGTAAACATGTCACTCACTACCCCGCTCAATGTTACTGAAGGGTAAAAGTAGCTGTTGTTGTCTACAGGCAATGTACTGGACCAGTCGTTACGGCCGGTTATATCCAGGAAGATCATATTTTTGAAAGCCACCTGACCATAGCCATACAAGCTGTTGATACGCTTCTCTGATCTGCTTTGAGACACTTGGAGCTGAACGGCAGAGTTTGAGAAATTATAGATGCCCGGGATCAAAAGCTGCGGTGCTACTGTCGACTGGAACCTGTTGTTTTGGCTCATTTGGTTGCCCCCGATTGAAAGACCAAAAGCCCAGTCGTCATTCACATTCTTATTGTAAGACAAAAGGAAGTCTGTATTTCTTTCCTGAAAGTATACAGCATCTTCTCTATACATACCAAGCGGGAACCTTTGTGTAGAAAATGCCCTGCGGCGATCTCTCAAGTCGTTGTACAAGTCGTTACCGGTACGTACCATCAGGCTAAGTTCCTTGGTAAATTTGTAGGTAGCAGAGAGGTTTCCGAAGATTCTGTCTTTGTCCTGCCCGTTGGTGTTCTCGTAAGTCGTGAAATAAGGATTGTCGTGGTAATTGTAGTTGTAGTTATACTGTTGCACGCCTTCCAAACCCGGCATCCAATAGTTACTCAGGTTTTGGGTATTGATTTGTCTTCCGTACCAAATCCACAGGTACATTAAGCTTTCAGTACCGTAGCTAATTGCTGGTCTGTTGTCGCTTTGGCTTTTGATATAGTTAATAGTGGAATTGATGGAAAGTTTGTCGGTCAGGTTAAGGCCACCTTTTAGCGACACCGAGTTTCTTGTCAGGTCGGTATTAGGCACCATACCCTTCTGATCCAGATTGGTGTAAGATAAACGGACATTGCCCCAGTCATTGGAAGTACTGAATTCAATATTGTTTGTGCGAGTTACACCTGTTTCAAAAAAGTCGTTTATATTATCAGGCTGAGCCACCCATGGTGTCGGCGTAATCGTGCTACCAGCTGGAGCGTTAAGATCGCCACCACGAAATCCTCCAACGCTTCTTGGAGAGTCGAACTGAGGTATCAATTGTCCGTTTAATTCGGGGCCCCAGCTTTCGTCCACTCCGTCGGCAATACCTGCCCCGGAGCCATCCACAAACGAAAACTGCCCGTTGTTACCCTGACCATACTTGTCCTGCCAATCGGGCATTACAAGTGGATTTTCAAACGTTAAATTGCTATTAACAGCTATACCGATTCCTTTTTGGTTTTTTCCTGATTTAGTGGTGATCAGGATAGCTCCATTGGCCGCTCTTGAGCCATAAAGTGCTGCTGCAGCTGGCCCTTTCAACACAGTCATGGAAGCAATATCATCGGGGTTGATTTCACCAGCTGCGTTGCCATAATCCACTTCGAGGTTACCTGACCCTGAAGCACCATTCACATTGTTGCTTATTGGAATTCCATCCACCACAAACAGCGGCTGATTGGCGTTGATATTTAAAGAAGATTCGCCACGGATAGTGATCCTGGCAGAACCACCCACACCTGCTGCTGCATTGGAAACCTGCACGCCAGCTACTTTACCTGAAAGAGAATTAACTACGTTAGTCTCACGTGCTTCGGTAATGTCCTCGCCATTCACCTGCTGCACCGAGTAGCCAAGCGCCTTCGTTTCTCTTTCGACGCCAAGTGCGGTTACAACCACCTCTGACAAGCTTTTTACGTCGAGTTGCATGGCTACATCAATCACCGACCGGCTGCCAATGGAAACTTCTTGTGAGGTGTAACCTACAAATGAAAAAACTAACGTTGGCTCCTGAGTAATCAGGTCGAGGCGGTAGTCGCCGTTCACCCCTGTAATGGTTCCGTTCGAGGTACCCTTTTCTAATACGGTGAGCCCAATAAGCGGCTCTCCAGCTTCATCTTTCACAACACCGCTTACAGTACGTGACTGTGCCAGTGCGTTGAAAGAAAAAGCCATCAACAAAAGCAGGGAAAGAAAAGCGCTCCCTAAAGCTTTTTGATTAGGTCTTTTTTCTGGTAATGGTTTTTTCATAGTTTTAAATGGTTAAGACGATTTTCGTTTTAGCACAAAGCCTCCACCCATCCTTGTAGAAGGACGTCTTTGCGGACCAGGAAGAGGTATTGGCCGGGAATGTTAGCGCATTTCCGGCTTACTTTTTTTTATCGGCCTCAGGCAATCGAATTGCCTTTTTCGATACATCAAAGGTAGGTGGGCGATATTTACCTATATTAAACTAATATTTAATTCATTGTTAAATATTAGCTACTACTGCCTAGTAGTTTACAAATAGTAAACAAATAGCAAAATTACTGGCTGAATAGATCGGGGAGTGGAATTGCTGGACTAAATTTCAGAAATGCAGCACAAAGTGCAATTCTTGCTGGTTATCAAATGTTAACCTCATCGTTATCTTTCCTTCATCCCCCACCGATTTATTGCTTTTAAAAATGGAGCATGTTTTTTTGACCCCTCAACCGCTTGGATCATGACAGATAACATCATAGGGCAGCTCGGACGCAAGCTGAAACAGACCCGCCTATCAAAAGCACTGAAGCTTTACGAAGTGGCCGCCGAAGCTCATGTGAGCAAGGGTTTGCTATCGAGGATTGAAAATGGACGCACCATCCCATCGCTGCCTGTCCTCATCTCAATAGTTCATGCCCTTCAGGAAGAAGTAGGTACATTCTTTCACGATATCTACAGAATGCAGGAAAAGCCTTACCTGCTGCTCAAAAAAGATGAATACAATGAATTTGAAAAAGAAGGCACCAAGGGATTCAAATACCACCACATTTTAACACGCACCATCTCCACTATTACGGTTGAAACGGTTCTGCTCACCCTGGAGCCTGGGGCCGAAAGAGAAATGGTCACGACGGATGCTTTTGAGTTCAAGTACATGATCAGCGGGTCGGCCCTTTATCATATTGGTAGTGATGCTGTTCTACTGGAAGAGGGCAACAGCTTGTACTTCAATGGAAAAACGCCGCACGCCCCGTCCAATCCCTCAGCATTGCCATGCACCATGCTGGTGGTCTACTTCTTCTTTAATGATGAGCTAATATCATAGGGCACTTCGTAATAAACAGATAAAGGCAGCTTCATCATGCCTTCACTGCTGACTTTCATTTTAGGAGTTCTAACGAACTCAGAGAATGAAGGAGAAAAGTGCAGACGTAATTGTGGTGGGCGCTGGCATTGTAGGCCTGGCGATGGCCTTTCACTCAGCCAAAAAAGGAAAGAAAGTTGTCGTTATTGAACGGTCGCAGCAGGCCCAGGGAGCCAGCATCAGAAATTTTGGTCTGATCTGGCCAATTGGTCAGCCCGGCGGCCCACTACTCGACCGGGCTATGCGAAGCAGAAGCACCTGGCTGGAAGTAGCCCCTGAGGCAGGGATATGGCTGAATGAAAATGGCTCCCTCCAGTTGGCCCATCGTCAGGATGAATGGGATATCATCAACGAATTTTACCAGGCAAATTCAAACGAGGGTTTCCAGATCGAAATAGTTGCTGCTGACAAAGCAAAGCAGCTAAGCCCTGGGATTAAAACTGAGGGTTTGAAAGGCGGGTTGCTCAGCTCAACTGAATGCACAGTTGACCCAAGAGAGGCCATCAGCAAATTGCCCGGCTACCTTGAGAAAAAATACGGAGTTGAAATGGTGTTCGGCACAGCCGTGACGCAGATAGAAAAAAACCGGGTAACGACGGCTGAAATTACCTGGCGGGCTGAGCAAATATTTGTATGCAGCGGCGCCGACTTTGAAACGCTCTTTCCGGAAACCTTCCAGCAAAGCGGCATTACCAAATGCAAACTGCAAATGATGCGCACGGGGGCTCAGCCTCATGCCTGGAAAGTGGGGCCTTCACTTTGCGCCGGACTCACTCTTCTGCATTACGGTGCTTTCAAGGATTGCAAAAGCCTGCCTGCATTACGGGCCAGAGCTCAAACGGATATGCCTGATCTGATCAAGTGGGGCATCCATGTGCTGGTGTCTCAAAACGGAAACGGGGAGTTGGTACTGGGCGACTCCCACGAATACGGCTTATCCCTTTCGCCTTTCGACAGGGAAGAAATCAACGAGCTTATCATGTCTTACCTGAGCACATTCTTTGAAGCACCCAATTTGGCTATTATGGAAAGGTGGCACGGGATTTACCCAAAACTGGAGGGCAAAACTGAATTCGTTGCCAGGGTGAGCGACCACACTACCATCGTTAATGGGCTGAGTGGAGCCGGAATGACATTGTCGTTTGGTCTGGCTGAGGAGCTTACAAACGCACTGTAGCCAATGAGCACCTCCACCAACAACCATCTGGAATCGAAAGTGACAACCTGGCTGCAATCGACCAACAAGATTGCCTTTTCCGCATTCTGTATCCTGGCTGCCTTTTGCACCTACTCCTGTATGTACGCTTTCCGTAAGCCCTTTGCGGTAGCCACCTTCGAAGATGAAGCCTTCTGGGGGATTGACTATAAAATACTACTGATTACCGCACAAGTGCTTGGGTACACGCTATCAAAGTTCATAGGCATACGGGTAATCTCGGAGATGAAAAATAACCGCCGATCCATTTTCATTCTTCTTTTAATCGTTTCCGCTGCACTGGCTCTCCTTGGCTTTGCCCTGGCTCCTGCTCCCTGGGGCATCCTGTTTCTATTTCTCAATGGCTTGCCGCTGGGCATGGTTTGGGGACTGGTGTTCAGCTTTCTCGAAGGCAGGCAAACTACTGAGGTGCTCGGTGCGGGTCTTTCGGTAAGCTTTATCTTCTCCTCTGGTTTTGTAAAAACCATCGGTAAAGTAGTGATGCTTAATTGGGGTGTGAGCGAAGACTGGATGCCTTTTGTTACAGGCAGCCTCTTTTTGCTTCCGCTTCTTGGTTTTGTCTGGCTGCTTGATCGCATTCCAGAGCCAAGCCCCGAAGATGTGGCCATGAGAACCAAGCGGGAACCGATGAGCAAAGCCCAACGCCGTCAGTTTTTAGTAGACTTTGGTGGCGGTATGTTTTTACTCACGCTGGTTTACATCCTGCTCACAGCTTTCCGTGACTTCAGAGATAACTTTTCCGCTGAAATATGGCAGGTGCTTGGCTACGGCGACAATGCGGAAATTTTTACGCTGACAGAAATTCCAGTCTCGATAGCAGTGCTTGTACTACTCGGTCTTATGATGGGGATCAAACAAAACTATAAGGCTTTAAATGCGAACTACCTGATCATCATCGGTGGTTTTGCGGTTAGTGGCGTCAGCACACTGCTTTTCCAAAACCATCTGATTTCACCTCCTCTTTGGATGATTTTGGTGGGGTTCGGTCTCTACCTCGGCTATGTCCCTTTTAACAGCATCCTTTTTGACAGGCTCATCGCCGCTTTTAAGGTGACCGGAAACGTTGGGTTTCTTATTTACCTGGCCGATTCGTTTGGCTACCTTGGCAGCGTGGTTATTCTGTTCTACAAGAACTTCGGCTTCGCCAATTTGAGCTGGCTTGAGTTTTTCACACAGTCGATTTATGTAGTCTCCGTTTCCGGAACCCTCCTGATGGGAATTTGCATGATCTATTTCAGAAGGAAATATGAGAGCAGCGACGGTCTTGCCGTTCTTTCAGTTAGATGAGGCCAATCGGGTCAGTTCAAGGTCTTCCTGACATCCGCCGCTGCCTGAAGAGCAATTTAGGTAGTTAATCATCATTACTATGTCGTAGCTCTCCCTCCAGCTTAGCCGGTGTGTGTCTGCAAAATTGTCCAAATCTTCAAACAGGCCTTTCTCTTTCATGTATTTTTTGAAATTACTGAGAGGCACTATGCTGGCGTTGTGGCAGAAAAAGAAGTCAAAACCTGCTACCTGCTCCCTTAGCATTCGATCATTGATTGAATTGGCGGATGATGCTACATTATCGTATACAGGCTCAATGGATTTTTCCTTCCTCAGTAAGCTAAAGTCCCCCTTGATGACCACTTCGTAGAAAACAGGCTGATTAAACCCCCTTTTATTGGCTATATAAGTGTAGAACTTTCTCCATACCTCAATATGGTCATCAAAAAAACTGAACTGAGATAGCTTGTTAGCGGGGAAAGTCTCAACTGCACTAGCTTTCTCTTCTCCCTTGAATGACACAGCATCCCACTTAGGATGGTACTGGAGCAGTCCCACCTTAACTTCTCCTGACGTTAATACAACAACCCCCTGAGACCATTTCTGGTCTGCAAAAGAATGTAAACAGGAAAATACTACAATAAATACCGTTGCCAGTATTTTCATTGGGTGTTAAATAAGCGTTAACTAAGTTAACATTAATTTAACACACCATTGTCATTTCCAATGTTAAGTTTTCAGGAGATGCCGAACGGCCATTTCTTCGAAATGGCTTAACGGAGGCATAGGATGGTCTTCGAGTTTAGCTTCTTCGTCCCAGTGGCGGAGCGCAATGCTTGGCTCGAATAGTGGATCACGCTTAAAGGCAGCAGCCTCATCGGCGGTCATTCGACCGCCCTGGTACTCAAGTGTTTTTTTACTGGCCTCGGAAAGTTTGTTATAATAAGACTCGTCAGAAAAAGTGAGGTAGCGCTTGGCCGCCACGTGATTTTCCACCAGCTGACATATTTTGCGAGAAAAGCCCTTTTCTCTGAGGAACTTCGACCCGATCTCTTCGTGGCTTTTAACACCGTAGAGCCCCATTTTCTCGACCTGTCCGTCCATTTTGCAAATGTGCCCGATATCATGAAAAAAAGCGGCCAGTATCACTTCATCATCATAACCGGCGGCCTCTGCTAGCTGCGCCGCCTGCACCATGTGCTCAATCTGCGAAACGGGCTCTCCGATGTAGTCGGCATCACCATATGTGCGGTACAAATCGAACACCTCCTTTACAATCTCTTCCGTCTTCATTTTTCCAATATTATTTGCAGTACCTTGGGTAAGCTGTCAGCGATGTGCGTGTGTGGCTCTATCTCCAGCTCCTCCCTGCTGTAGGCTCCGGTTGTGACCCCAATCACCAAACCACAACCTGCCGCTGTGCCTTCCCCAAGGTCGGATGCGGTATCACCCACCTTTGCCACAAAGGAAGCTTCAGTTACCTTGCTTAACTTCATCGCCTTAAAGATCATATCTGGCTCCGGCCTGCCGTGCTCAACCTCGTCACTGGTAATGCTACCATCGAGCAGTTCGCCTTTTAACCAGCCAAGCCGTTCGATAAGCGCATCGGTTGTTTTCCTGTCAAAGCCAGTGTCAACGTATACACTGATACCTGATTCCTTCAGCGCTTTAAATGTGTCAGAAGCCCCTGCCATCTCTTCCACTGACGGGTCTTCTTTATAAAAACTGACCATGTCTGAGACGAAAGCTTCGTGGAGCTCATCAATCATTTCATCGGTCACCCTGATGCTCTCAGGAAGGTGGTACTCGAGAAGTTGCCTCAATGCGACAGGCTTTGGAATACCCATTACCATGGCAGCTTCTTTCATGGTAATTGAAACACCCTGGCGCTGCAGTGTCTTTCTGAGCACCTTTTGTACATCCTGGTTGTCCTGAACGGTGGTGCCCGCCAGGTCAAAAACTACTAGCTGAATTGATCCCATCTTCTGCATTGATTCAAGCGTCAATTTTACAACCGAACACCCGTTTCAAAGTAAGCTGGGGATTAAGATATGGTTAAGTTTTGCAATGGAGGCGGTAAAGAACCCCGAGGTTATATACCTCCCGCAACTACCTGCAACCAATCTTCTTCCTTAAAAGAGTCATTGGCTACTCTCAGCAGGTCTTCTGACGTGGCAGTTCGAATGGAGGTGAGCAGCCTGTTGTAGTGCTCATAATCTAATCCGGCGAAGTGAATGGATCTGAATTTGTCCATCAGGCTGAAGGAGGTGCTGATACTTGACAAAAAGGTGCCTATCATATAGTTCTTCACAGTTTCAAGCTCTTCAGAAGGTACGGGCTCGGTTCTGAGCAGCCTCATTTCCTTTAGAATCTCGTCGATGGATGCAATGGCCACTTCCCGTTTCAAATCGGTTCCAATCACCCAAAAAGCAGCATGTTGGAGATAAGAGAGCGAAGAATAAATACCGTAAGTATAACCTTTGTCCTCTCTGATGTTTTTCATCAACCTTGAGCCAAAATACCCGCCAAAAACCTCATTGAGCAGCATCAAATGGTAGTGGTCTGGGTGATGCTTGTCATGGGCCATTTTCCCCAGCCGAAGCGAAGCCTGCACCGACTCATTCACAGGCAGTATCTCCCTCACCGCAGGGGCAGTAACCACCGGATAGTTTGGCAACGAAACAGCTCTTGAAGGGAAGTCACCAAAAAAGCCTTTTAGCTTCGAAAGCTCCTCGCCGGAAAGCTTGCCAGATACAAATACTTCTGCCTGGCCCCACAGCCTGTTCTTATGGTATTCCTTCAAATCAGCAGAGGTCACTTTTCCCACCTCCTCTTCTGAAAGCTCCTTACCATACGGATGGCTCTGTCCAAAAAGGAGGTGCCTTAGCCCTGACGACGCAAGCGCAGATGTTTTTTGTTTATTCACCCTTATTTGTTGTATCCGCACCTTTTTAAGGGTCTCCAGTTCCTTTTCCGGAAACGAGGCACCTACAACGACGCTCAGGAAGAACGGTACAACCTCCTCCAGATATTTGGTTAGGGAATAAACTGTAAGGGTAACAAAGTCCATTCCCGATGTCGCTTCCCAATACGCTCCGTAGTAGTCAAGCTTGTCAGCAATTTGCCGCCCTGAAAGCTTCTCTGTTCCTTCGAGTAGCATTTTGGTTGTGAAATAGGAGACACCCTCCTTTTCTTCAAACCAGTTGCCCGACCGTAGCACTATCTCTATCCTGCAGACTTCCTGGTCTCCCAGTATCAGCTCGTGGAATTGAATGCCATTGTCAAGCGTACTGCTTGTAACATGTTTTAAATCGGTGCGGGTGGGAATATGAAATTCGGGCGCTGCGGTTCTGTCTAACATCAAAAACTTGGAGGATCAGGAGTCAGGAGTGGTGGAAGTAGGTTCTGCTTTGTCGAAATTAAACAGCAAGCTAAACCTAAGAGTTTCAGCCAATGGGTGATTTTGTACCTGAGGTACCAGATAGGCAAAGTCGATTCCGAATACCTGATAACGGAAGCCAATACCCATGGTGAAATACTTCCTGTCGCCCTTTTGTGGCGTTTCATAGTGGTAGCCAGCTCTTGCAGCAAACACGTCCTTGTACCAGTATTCCACGCCTATCGAAGAGATGATCTCATTCAGCTCCTCGGGAAAGCCGTCAGGTGCATCGCCGAAGGACCCGAACATGCCGCTCAGTAGCGGGCGATAGGGGTCTTTACCACTTTTGATCTTGAACTTATTTGGGTCGTTAGGATCGGGAATGAAGTTGCCATCACCATCAGTTTCGTAAATCGGTGGAGAAGGAACCATCAGCTTATTGAAATCCAAAGCAATAGTGATGGTGTTAAAGGCATCCAAATCGGTCTTAAAAGCCGCACCCAACCGGAAATTGATGGGAATGAAATCTTCGTTGTCGACACTGCTGTACGTAAGCTTTTGTCCGATATTTGAGATGTGAGCACCTGCCGATATGTTGGAGTTGCGCCCGCTGAGCACCAGATCCTTTGTATAATATGAACCTACGTCTACGGCCACACTGGTACCTGCTTTGGCATCTGGTGATGAAGAAAAGCTTCCCGACAAATTAGAGTGGATAAACCTACCGGTGACACCCAGCCCCAGCTCTTCACTTAGCTTCCTTGAATAGGTTGCATCTACAGCAAACTCTCTTGGATTGAAGGTATTGAGAGGCGCACCTGTAATGTCAGTCAACTGTATCTCACCGAGATCAAAGTACCTCATGCTAACTGCGACAGTCTGCACCCGGTCTATTTTTTTATACCCCGACAGGTACGACAACGACATGTCGTTCACAATTTTGGCCAACCAGGGAGTATAGGAAATGGCAAAACCCATGTCCTGCTCAATGAAAGCAAGCTTACCGTTGTTCCAGTGCACCGAGTTGGCGTCGGCGGAAGTAGCTACCCCAACATCACCCATGGCGGCTCCTCTGGCATCAGGCGCAAACCCAAGAAAAGGCACGGCCGTGGAAATTACACGCCGACTGGTATCCTGCCCAGAAATAACTGCACCAGGCTGTGCATAGCTATAAAAACTCAAAAACATTAAGCCAAAAGCAACAAATACACCTGCATTCACGTGCCTGGAAGAATTCAGGGAAGGCTTTTCTATTGTATGTATCTTCAATGTATAAAAATCAATTGGTGAGTATTAGTTTGCCAAAAGCAATATTTTGATTTAAATCTTCTTCATCAACTACAATCAGTCGGTAAATATAAATACCATTTTCGATTCTTCGGCCATTATAGTTCCTGTTCCACTCAGGGCTTTCGACAAAACCCCCTGAATTGTTGGCCTGCCACTCCATTTTGTCGACTACCGCACCACGTTGATCCACCAACTCCATGCTTATGCTCAACAAATGATCGCCCCGGTCATGTTCCAGCCTAAAGGTAATGGATTCTGTGGCGGGATTAGGAAAACTCAGAACGTTCTTTATCCTCACTTTAGTGTCCTCCGAAACTACAAAATCTATGATATTTTCAGCAGCATTGGAAAAAGTATCGAATGCTCTCACTTTCAAGCGATGTTTGCCTTTGGTTTGTGCCCCAAGAGGGTAAAGGACTGTTCCACTGGTGAAATCATCCAGATTTGAAACATAATAGTCGTTCAGGATAACTGGCTCCTGTTCATCTATTTGATAGGTGATGTTCTGCCCTATACCCTTCCCTGAAATATTAATTCCGCTCTCATCTGCCAATTTTACCATCAGTAGTGGATTGGCATTTACCCTGTTGCCCGACCGAAATGAATCATCATTGATAAACGCCTGTATGGCCGGACTCTTAGTGTCGGCGAAGGCGGGCGGTTTCGACCCTCCAAGGTAAAAGTCAATTGTAGCGCCGTTCGCATCCAAAAGGCCGCTTTCGGGTTGGGCATACATGGTGATTTTTCCTCTTGTCTGCTGGTAGGAAATATTTTTAGGGACTACAAATTCGTATGAAAAATCACCGTTCGTTATTGACACTTTGCCTCGGTAAACCACATTGTTCCACAGCTCATAGTTCGTTGGCTGGCTTTCATCGCCCAGGGTGGCAAACGTGGTCGGCTTGTCGTACATATTGACCGTCAGCTTCCCGTTATAATCGACTACCTTCTGATCAAACCCATCCACCACAATTCCTTTCACAACTACCTTGTTCATTGCCGACACGGTATCGGGCACACCGTCTATTGGCACACCGTTTAATTCACTTATTTTCAGGTTGTAGGCTGGGTAGTTGAGCCTCATGGACGGGTCGCCCAATAGTGCAAAGTTGCGATTCACCGGCCCCCGGAGACTGTTATTCTTGGTCTCCCTGATAACGTCGCCCAGGCGTGGATATTCTCCATTAATTTTTGAGAATATGGAAAGGTAAAAAGCCTGATTCAGCACATAGTTGGTGTGAGCGTACACAGGCCGGGTAGTCGTTAGCAAAGCAATCGCTCCACCCTGGGGATTCAGCAGCAGCTCCTCAGCCCCACTGGCAACTGTTGGGTCGTCGTACCTGCCAAACTCACAGGTGGCGGTCACAAACAGCGCCAGCCTTGAGCCATTCTTCCATTTTTTCAGCGAGTCATAGACAACGATCCTTTCATCGGTTAGCACCGTGGCATTGCCATGACCACTGTAGTTGATGATAAAGGCGCCATTGTCCACGGCCTGTCTGATAGCCTCGTAGGTCTCCGGAGAACGGGGTTTACTCTCTATTAAGACTTGTTTAAAAGCGTCGAGGTAAATCTTTTTTATGTTGAACTGAACATAGGCAGTGTCCACATAGTCCGCCAGCCGGTCTGCATCCCGAAGGTGAATATTGAAGTCGCCATCGTCTGCCACAAAGTAGAGGTCATTCCGCCAGCTGCCTACCCCGGAGGGATCAGTGCTATAGCCAATAATTTTATCAACCACTTCCACAGCCTGCTTCACCGCCCACACTGGCAGCCTCCCAACGCCTATATCGGCTATATGGTCTCCGCTGGTTTGCTCAACCCACTCACCCTCATGGTCGTCCAGAAATGCAAAGTAGTCGTCGGAGGAAAAGCTCAAAATCTGATCAAGTGATTCCCTGGATTCATACACAGGCACAAAGTTGTGGTTTTCGGTTCTTGCCTTGTAGTCGAACGAGGCGTCTCCAAAAAGCAGCAGGTACTTCAGCTTTCCGGGCACCACATCATACAAATACTTCATATAGTCCCGGATGGCTGAAATATCCTGCATACCGGAAGAAAACTCGTTGTATACCTGCTGAACGGTGACAACCCTGACATCTAACCCGTCATTCGACCGCCGGAAGTTGGCCAGCCTGTTCGCCTCCGACAAAAAGTTTTTGTGTGCGACAATTACCAAATCCGGAACCTGCCCGTTTTTCAGCTCCTGATTCAATAGTTTTTTGGCAGAGACCGGTGATTTCAGCGAGGCCGGATCAGCTGCTATGAACTCAAACATGTTAGTTTGATCGACCGTGAAGCTAGCCACGGCATTCTCCTTGCTGAACTGCTGACTGATTGGCTGCCTGGGATCGGTCACATCCCAAATCCTATCCACAGCCGTGGCGCTAGCAACGTTGTAGGAAGCGACGCCCTGAATGTCTTTATTTCTGAACACCAACCCACCCGGGCGGTAATTGAGCATCTTCTTCCCCTGCAAAAAGAAGTAGTCGAGATAGCCCAACGAGGTCTTCCCAAAAAAGCGGTTGTAAGTATATTCGACTGAGGTGTTCTCCACCAAACCAATAGCAGAAACAGGCAGCCGGATTGTATCAACGCTCTGAACCCCCAAAGGGTCGTAGTCGCCTTCTCCCCTGGCGCCAACAGCCTGATTGAAGATGACATTTCCGTTTACCCTAATATCGAAAGAACTGGCTCCAAAACTTTGCGTGACAACTGAGGAGATCATTGTTACCTCAGTGCCTGGCAGGTAAGCGCCTTTTCCTCCCTCGAAGGTTAAAGTGGCGTTGCCCGATGAGCTAAAAATTTCGCCCTGCCAATGCCTGCCCGACTTCCCAAGTTTATTGATGTCAACCTCATGCGCAAACAGGTCGTCGTAGGCATCTACTTTCACTCCAGGGGTTCCAAGCGACTCCCGGGTAATCATTCTTTTTCCTTCGCTGCCATCAATCCTGAGAAAATAGTAGGTGGTGTCTGAATATAGATTTCTTTCGTATCGAAAACAGTCACATCCAGCGTCAAAAGAGTATTCGTGGGGATAGTTGCCATAAAACAGCAGGTAGTCAGAGGCATCGAAACGCCCATCCCCCTCGCCTATCACCTGAATACCATTTTCGATCAAATCGAAAGGTCTGGGAGTAGCATTCCTTTGGGGCAACATACCCCCGCCTCCATTGCCGTATATGGCTAGTTTCCTGGGGTCAATCGCCGACACATCAACACCTGCTTTTTGAAGAAAGTCACGGTCGATTTTATACACCCCTTTATCCGTCACTCCAATTTTTAGCCACTCCCCTTCGCTCAACACACTTTGCGCCAAGCTAACCTCACAGGCTAGAAGGGTAATAAGTGAAGCAATAAGAATGATCGGTTTTTTCATTGGGTATTCAGGCCATAGAGAAACGTTGGCTCAGCGAAATTATTCTCCAAAAATAAGAGCATTCAGCTAAGAAATTAGCTTGCAGGCGACTTAGTTTGAAATAAATGGCTGAGGATAGAAGTAAAAACGTACAGCAAAATTACGAGAGGAAGTAGCGTGTATCCGCCAACAACAATCACCAGCATGGCCATTAGTATAACGAGGTATTTCGGTTGATTCCCTGCCCAGCCAAAGCTTTTGAACTTGAGGGCAATCATCTCGAAGGGCGAAACGAGCAACCAGGAAAAAAGCACAGTTAAGCCAACAAGCACATAGGTATTAACCACGACTGGGAAGGCACTGGCAGTCCAAACCAGGGAGGTGAAAAAAAGCGCATTTGCCGGCGTGGGCACGCCAATAAACTTGTCCGACTGCCGAGTGTCAATATTGAATTGAGCCAGCCTAAAGGCCGAAAAAACGGCGATTAAGAATGCGATGTATGGGAGAAACTCATTGGACTGGTTTGCTTTAAGCAGCTGGTAAACAGTAACTGCAGGCAACACACCAAAACTAACCATGTCTGCCAGAGAATCCAGCTCCTTGCCAATATCACTTGACACTTTTAGCACTCTTGCAGCAAAGCCGTCAAAAAAATCAAATACAGCTGCCAACACCACTGCCACGGGTGCCATTTCCACTTTACCTGACAGCACCATCACAATGCCAATACAGCCGCAAACCAGATTGCCAGCTGTGAGAATATTAGGTACCTGGGCTTTTATATTCATCTTTTTAAGCCACAAAAAGGGTTGTAAACTTTTTCATATCCGATAGTGGTCGTTTCTCCGTGGCCTGGGAAAACCTCCACATCGTCACTCAAGGTAAATAACTTTTCATGAATGCTTTTGATGAGTGTGCTATGGTCGCCTCCGGGAAGATCGGTTCTTCCTATGCTCTGGCGAAAAAGTACGTCCCCTCCCATCAGCTGCTTTGTGTCGGCATGGTAAAATGCCACGTGGCCCGGTGCATGACCCGGCACAAAAAGAACCTCGAGGTTGGTCGAGCCAAATTGCACCACATCCCCTTCATCAATATAGTGGTCGATTTCACTTTCCTCGTAGCCAGCAAACCCATAATTGGAAGCATACGCCTTTACGGCCCTTAGCACCGGCTCGTCCTTTTTGTGGGCATACAGCTCAATGCCAAAATTCCTTTTACAATAAGCATTGCCCAACACGTGGTCGATATGGCAATGGGTATTGAGTAGCTTAACGGGCCTTAGTCCATTGGAAGCAATAAAATCTGTCAGCTCGAGTTTTTCGGATGTGTCGAAGCAACCCGGATCGATGATTACACATTCCTTTGTCTCATCGTGCAACACATAAGTGTTTTCCTGAAACGGGTTGAAGGCAAAGGCTTTTATTTTGAGCATGCGAGGTTTGCTTTAGGAGGCAAATTTGTAGGTTTGAGGCTCAAAATACAAAATTGATGGAAGTTGATTTTCTTATTATCGGCCGGGGGCTTGCCGGCACTACGCTGGCGTTTGAACTGCTGGCAAAAGGTAAGAAAGTAATGGTGATGGCAGACTCCAAGCAGCCATGTGCTTCCAAAGTGGCAGCGGGACTTTACAACCCCATAACAGGTAACAGACTGGTAAAAACATGGAGGGCCGATTCACTTTTTGAAATCGTAGAGCCCTATTATCAAAGCCTGGAACCGATGCTCGATGCAAAGTTTGTTCACCCAATCGGTATCTACAGGCCTTTTACCACCATCGATGAGCAAAATGACTGGATGGCCAAGTCAGCCGATCCACAGTTCGCAGCTTACGTAGCCGAAGTGACCAGCCAACCTCACAATTCTCAACTGTTTCACGATCCATATGGCGGGGTTCATCTCAGGAAGGCTGGATTTATCGATACGACAATGTTTTTGGAAGCTTCAAAAAAATACCTGCAAGCTAAAGGGTGTTTTACCGAAGAAATGTTTCATGAAGACAACCTTTCCATTACAAATACTAGTATAAGTTATAAAGGCCTGAAGGCGAGCAATTTGATTTTGGCGCAGGGAGTTGGGGCGCAACAAGGAAATTTGTTCTCATGGCTGCCACTGCATGAGCTAAAAGGCGAAATTCTGGAGGTAAACACCTCCTTTGAGGGCAACACCATTTTTAACAGGGGGTGTTTTATGCTACCGGCAGGCAATGGACGTTGGAGAGTGGGGTCAACTTACAATTGGCGGCAACCCGATTATTTGCCAACTGAACAAGGAAAAAAGGAGATATTGGAAAAGTTGAACCACTTATACAAAGGGAGCGTTGAAATAACCAATCACATGGTGGGGATAAGACCCTCTACCAAAGACAGGCGTCCTTTTTTAGGAAAACATCCAGCTCATGAAAACATTCATATTTTCAATGGGTTAGGAACAAAAGGCGTATCTTTAAGTCCCTTTTTTGCCAGGGAAATGGCAGACTACCTTGTCGGTCAAAAACCATTGAGCAAGGAAGTCAGTATTGAAAGATATTTTTCTTTATATTTTGAGAGAAATGTAGGATGATGAACAGGCAACTGGAGCGCTATTGGAAAATTGGCTTATTAATTGGCTTTATTCTTTTTTGTTCTGATCTGTCGGCCCAGAATATTTCGGGTGGATTTGGAAAAAACAGGGTTCAGTACAAAAACTTCGAGTGGTTTTTTTACAGCGCCGAAAATTTTGATATTTATTTCTACCAGGGTGGTGAAGACTACGCCAAAGCTGCTGCGGAGTTTCTCGAAGTTGAGTTCGACAAGCTTACCGACATTCTGGGCTATGCGCCTTATGCCAAAACAAAAATTTTCCTTTACAACTCAGTAGCCGACCTTCAGCAAAGCAATATTGGCGTCAATGACGAGACCTTTGCAGTCGGCGGCAAAACCAACTTCATCAAGCTACAGGTAGAGGTCGCTTACCCCGGCACCATGCTTGGCTTCAAAGAAGAGCTCCTGCATCAGATTTCCCGCATGCTCATCAAAGACATGATGTTTGGCGGGAGCCTCACAGACATGTTTCAGAACACCTACCTGCTTAGCCTGCCTGAGTGGTTTATAGAAGGTGCTGCCATGTACGTAACCAACGGCTGGTCGATCGAAATGGATGACTTCATGCGTGACTTCCAGCAAAAAAATGGCCGGTTCAAAAAGCTGAATAAATACTCTTACGACCAGGCAGGGCTTATAGGACAATCGATCTGGAACTACATAGTAGTAAAATACGGGCGAAGCAATATCTCTAACATCCTGAACCTTACCAGGATCATTCGAAATGAGGAAAACAGTATTGCCAGCACGCTGGGTGTGCCATTCAAAACCTTTCTCTCCGACTGGCAAAACTACTACCTGAATGCCAACACAACTATTGAAGGTGAGTATCGGTCGCCCGAGGAAGGGAGCTTTATCACTCACCGCAAAAAAGACAAAGATTTTACCACTGTTTCGATTAGTCCCGACGGCAAGCACCTGTCATACGTGATCAATGATAACGGCAAATACCGGGTTTTTGTAAAGAATCTGGAAACTGGAAAATCCACAAGAGTGATGACCGGTGGCTACAGAATGATCAATCAGGACGTGGACCTGAAAGTGCCGATGCTTAACTGGGTGGACAATGTTACGCTCGGTATAGTGGATGTCAAGTATGGCCTTTATGAGTACGTACAGTACGACATCCTGGGCAAGTCATTGATCAGACGGCCGCTGGAGAGGTTTTCACAGGTTCACAATATCGCCTTCAATGGCAATGGCAAGCTGGCGGTTATTAGCGGCGACATCAATGGCCAAAACGACCTCTACCTGGTTTCGCTTACCAGAAACGCTTTACGCCGCCTTACCAATGACGTGTGGGACGACATTACACCGAGCTTTTTACCTGGCACTGATGCCATTGTGTTCAGCAGCAACAGGCCAACAGATTCTCTCAAATCGGCGTCTAAAACTTTGAAAGACCTCCCAAGCCACTACAACCTTTTTCTGTATGACCTCGACACTACCAAAAATGTGGTAGTGAGGCTAACAAACAACATAAGCAGCAACTACCTCCCCAAGCCGCTCGATACCTATAATATTCTGTACCTAAGCGATCAAAAGGGTATCATTAACCTTTACAGATATAACAGGGAAGACAGTATTTACAGCCAGGTATCGAATTTCAATACAAGCATCAAGTCGTACGATGTTGATCCGGCGAGCAAAACTTTGACTGCCATTATGCTGAATGATGGCGTAGACAAAATTTACAAATCTGAGGGCTTCGACTACCGCAGCCCGACCTTTACCCGGCAAACGCTAAGGCAAGACGTGCAACAGGCTCGCTTTTTAACACAGCGGCTTGGAGAACGAAAGGCGGCTCAGCAACAAATAGTGGACAGCGTCAAGACTGAAAAAGCGGAACAAATCCAAAAGGAGGCTGAGAAAAAAAGCGTATTAAATGATCCGGCCCTTGCTGGCATACCTGATCTCATCGATACAGAAAATTATCAGTTTGACAATGATGTGATCAAACAACGAAGCGAGTCGAGCTCCTTCCTTTCCAACTTCAGAGGGGTGGAAAGAAAAAGTAAGATTCTGGGGCCGGTTCCTTACGAGCCACGCTTCAGCGCCAACAATGTAACTACCTCCTTTGTCATCGACCCATTGCGAAAGTTTGGCATGTTGCTCGAAACCCGCATGAATGACATGACGGAAGATCATCATTTTTATGGCGGGGCGCTGGCCATTGCCAATCTGAGGCAAGGCGATATTTTTGGTGAGTACCAATTCCTGAAATACAGGGTCGATTTTAAAATGCGCTACGACAGAAAGGTTATTCGCAGAGAATCCAATGGAAATAACCAGCTGGAAGCCGCCAACCAAAAATATGTACTTAACACCTACACACTAGGAGCAAGTCTGCCGCTGAGTGTATATACACGGATAGCGTTTCAGCCCTTTTTCTCTACCACAAGATTTCTGGAGCTAGACTACCGGACGCTCAGCACCTCTCCACCAAGCTTCCCCACCGACATAAGCACATCCTACGCAGGCTTCAAGTCAGAAATAGTGTTTGACAACACGATTTCGCATGGCACAAATATCATTGAGGGAACAAGAGCAAAAGTTGCATTTAACCTCTCACAAAATCTGGGTTCCACGGCGCAAAGCTTCAACAACATTGAGGTAGATGTAAGGCACTACCAGAAAATTTACAGGGAGCTGATTTTTGCTACCCGCTTCATGTATGGAAGGTTTTTTGGCAACGATGCCAAAACATACGTTTTGGGAGGCATGGACAACTGGCTGTTCAACAGAACCGACACCACCGGTCAGCGTGACCCTATACTGCCCATGTACGGAGTAGACAATAGCGATATTCTCTTTTTGCGCTACGTCACTAACTTGAGAGGTTTTAATTATAACAAGCTAAATGGGAACAATGTATTGCTGTTCAACGCAGAGCTTAGATTTCCTGTTGTAAGGTTTTTCCACAGAGGCCCCATTTCATCTAACTTTCTCAGAAACCTCCAATTCACTTCTTTCTACGACCTTGGATCTGCCTGGACAGGTGCCTCGCCATTTAACGAAAACAATAACGTAAACACCATCACCTATAAGGTTCCCGGGTCTCCGTTCCAGGCAGTAATACGCAATTCGAAATCAGCATGGCTGGCCAGCTATGGCTTCGGTGTGAGAACCTACCTGCTGGGGTACTATATCAAGCTTGATATGGCTTACCCGATTGAAGACTACGAGGTTCAGAAGAGAAGATTTTACCTGACACTCGGATTCGACTTTTAAAAAGTTAAAAGCTTATCATTTTAGATAATTGTCATAAATTTCGGGATGATAAAATCCATGACAGGGTACGGAAGTGCCTCTTTTGAAAACAGTGAGTGCAAGTTATCCATCGAAGTAAAAACCCTTAACTCCAAATTCCTGGATTTATCACTAAAGCTTCCAAAGACCATTCAAGAATACGAGATGGAGGTGAAAACCTTGATTTCGGAAATCCTCATCAGAGGGAAAGTGAACATCAACTTTGATTACGAAGAAAATAAAAAAGAAGAGGTTCGGTACTCGGTCAACAGCGCCTTCTTCGAACAATACTATCAGCAATTAAAAAGCATCTCTACCGGCTTAGCTGTTTCTGATGAGTCACTTTTCAGGCAAACTATGCAAATGCCAGAGGTGTTGCAGCAAAAGGAAGACACAGAAGACGCAAGAATCTCTTTAGAAGAAGTTCTTCAAACAATGAGAAAGGCACTTGAGGCCTGCGATAAATTTAGAGACAAAGAGGGCGAAGTACTGTATGGCAACTTTGTATCCTACATAGGTGTCATCCGTCACAACCTTGGCGAAGTAGCTAAAAGAGACCCTGAACGAATCAAGGGGATCAAGGAAAGAATTGAAAAGAACCTCACTGACGTGGTGGGCAAGGAAAAGGTGGATCAAAATCGTTTCGAGCAGGAATTGATCTACTATATAGAAAAGCTCGATATAGCTGAGGAAAAAGTCAGGCTGGAAAGCCACCTCAACTTTTTTATCGAAGCACTCGGTAGCCCTGAGTCAAACGGCAAAAAGCTGGCGTTCATTTCACAGGAGATCGGTAGAGAGATAAATACTATCGGATCCAAGGCAAATGACGCCATCGTGCAACGCCTTGTAATTGAAATGAAAGAAGAGCTGGAGAAAATCAAAGAACAGCTTCTTAATATTCTCTAGCTCTCTCTTGGGCCTACTACCCCTCCCCGAGACTAAAAAAGATTGGTATAGTCATCCGAACTTTCACTGGCAAGCCCCGTTGTTTTCCAGGGTTCCATGGCGGCGCCCCGGAAAGCACCCTTACAGCCTCTTCATCGCAACCGCCTCCAATACCTTTGGCTACTTCGATATTGCTGATGGAGCCGTCTTTCTCCACAATAAACTGGAGATAAACCCGACCCGAAATGTTCATTTTTCTGGCATTCTGGGGATAAACCAGGTTTTCGCCCAAGTACTTGTAAAACACCTGCATTCCACCTTTTGGCTCAGGCTTATTTTCCACAATGACAAATATTTCCTCAGCCTCCTCTTCGGGCAGCTCGTCCATAACCGTCGGCAGAGGGTCGCTTATCCGCATATCTTGTGTGATCTCCACATCAAGGTCGAGATCAATATCCTCAAGCTCAATTTCATCGCTGATTTCAGTGATAATTACAGGCTGGTTTTGTAGCGGAGGAGGTGGAGGAGGTTGGTCAGTTGGTGGAATTTCTATCAAATCCTCAAATTCATCTCCCGTAAGACCTGACAATTCAATTTGATCGCCTGAGTCGTAGAACTTCCATTCAAATGCTACTACAACAAGCAATAGGGAAATGGCGAGTCCCACTACAAAGAAGAGATTGCTCAAATCGTGGTCTCTTAATGCCTTACTCCTTTTGTGATCCAGTAGCTCACCTATCAGATTTGCCTGCCTATGCTTCCTGACAAGAGCATCTGCCTTGGGTGACTTAAGGAAATAGTTTTCCGGGGTATCTACTGCGCCTCGAATGTCCCTGCTTGAATCACGGTTTTCTGCGGGTATGGGTTGTGAAATTTTCATGGCTTTGAGTATTAAATTGATTGGCCATCCGCCAAACTTCAATACCAAAATCCTCCATTTTCAGCTAAATAGATATGATCTACAAGAGCCCTGTCCTCTGATTTTAGTCATAAAAAAAGCCCCAATATCGGGGCTTTCCTTCTATAATTTTTGTCTTCAACTATCCAAGCTTGAATGTGATAGGAAGAATCATTCTTACTTTCACGGGGCGTCCACGCTGCTTACCAGGCTTCCACTTGGCTGCTTCCTGAATCACCCTTACGGCTTCTTCATCACAACCAGCACCAATACCTTTGATGGCTTGAACTTCAGTGATAGTTCCGTCTTTGTCCACAACAAACTGAACAAACACTTTTCCTTCCACACCCATTCTACGTGCCTGGTTGGGGTATTTCATGTTCTTACCAACGTAGGCGTAGAATGCTGCCATACCGCCATTGGGCTCAGGCTGGTCTTCCACAATCGTGAATATTTCGTCGGCAACCTCCTCTTCAGGTGCTTCTTCGAACACCACGTCTTCTATCACCGTGTTTTCAGTGATTTCAACGTCAAGGTTTACCTCTATTTCTTCTTCGATTTCTTCCTCATCAGGCACCTCGATAATTTCAGGCTGCTGAATCACCGGTGGTGGTGGTGGTGGCTGCTCGGTTGGAGGTATCTCCATTAAGTCTTCAAAGTTATCATCCACCTGACCAAGGTCAACCAAGTTACCATCGTCATAAAACTTCCACTCGAAAGCGGTAATGACAAGAAGTAAACTCACAGCCAGGCCTATGTTGAAAAACAGTCCGGTCTTTCTCTCAAGATCTGCTTTCTCGCTCTTTTTGGCCTCCATTGAAAATAAATTTAGTAGTTAGTTAATCTATTCGTAGTAATTTCAAATGTAGCGATTAAGAAATTTAATTCAAATTAGATTTCTTTCGCCGCACAAAATTTACTGCCAGCAAAGCAGTCACCGAGCCCAAAACATCCGCAAGCAAGTCAAGCCATTCTGAACTCCTGTATGGAATAAAGCTTTGAGCAATCTCAATCAGTATCCCTAAAACTAAGGAATTAGTTGCAACAATCCAAAACCTTAGGGGCTTTTCATTTATCAACAATGTCTCCGGCATAACAAGTTCCGGAAAAAAAAGCAGGGACCAGACAAAGAACAGGCCAAAATGGCCAATCTTATCAACCCCTGGGTATTTAAGAAACTCAAACCACCCACTACCCCCGCCCTGGCTTAAGGTCAGGTAGAGGATCAAAGCCACCCATATATACTTAAGGCTTTGAAAGAGTCTTAACACCTTACTGCCCGATAAGCTCTTTATAAGCAGCCGCTGACAAAAGCTCTTCTTTCTCCGAAATATTCGAAACTTTTACTTTGATCATCCAGCCCTCGCCATACGGATCGCTGTTTACAAGCTCCGGCTGCGCTTCCAAGGCAGCATTTACCTCTGTCACTTCTCCACTCAATGGCATAAAAAGGTCTGAAACAGTTTTTACAGCCTCAACAGTGCCAAATACTTCGGCAATGGCTACCTCTTCTCCTTCTTTTTCTATTTCGACGTACACTATATCGCCAAGTTCGCTTTGAGCGAAATCAGTGACGCCAACTGTGGCTATATCTCCGTCAACTTTAACCCACTCGTGGTCTTTGGTATAAAGCAAATTCTCGGGAATGTTCATGGATATCTCTTTTATTTTAAAGTGAGCAAAAGTACACTCTTCTGTTTTAAGTGAAAAGTTATTGTGCCAAACTAAATCTGAGCTGCACGCCAAAGGCAGTTGTCACTCTCTTAAAGGAGCTCGAAATTCTTGGCTGGTTAAGGTTTCTTTCAAAGTAGAACTGAAGATTGAGCTGATCATTAAGCATATAGCTTACGGTTGGTCGTACCTGATAATTAATATTTCCCGCCGTTATCGTCGGCTCATCATCAATTTTTCTTTGCAATGTCTTCGTATCTCTAACAGTAACTGCCACTCTGAAAGTAATGTCGTTTTTAAGCGTCACAGTTCTCCCCTGTACCTTAAATGGCAGTTCATAATCCGACTTGGTGACGCCATAATCCAGCGTTACGTCGTTGCTTTTGAGCTCCGTCACCTGGCTGTTGGAGAGGTTGAGTGCAAGATTCCGCTCTTTCTTGTACTCTATCCTGGCCGTTACTCTCGACTTGGTTCTGATATTGATGCCAAGAAAAGGAGCAAACCGCTCGGACACCAACACCTGGCCAAGCACATAAATAGGAATCAAACCGTTTTCACCATTCAGAGAAGCCATTGGGTAATTCTCTATCTGGTTGGTAAGGTCAAAATTATCGGCATTGAGTGGTGATAGGGAGTCAGTATAAGCGAGTGTATTACTAAAGTTGTTGATACTCAAACTTGAGGTGTAGGCATGGGTAAGATTGATGGATGAAAAAACCTGCGCAAGCTTGGGTATGCGTGACAGACCGGCATAATCCACCCGCCAGTTAGGTATTGGAATCCTCGGGAACGGTGACAACGAAGCGTCGTTGGCAGAATGACCTGTATATGCAGCTAAAAACGCAGGGATCAACACATCCTGAGAATTGAGCGCATACTCTCCGGCACTATTTGAAGCGTCGAGTCTGCTTTTTATAATGGCCCTATTGTTCTCGAACTGCTTGAAAACAGACGAAATATTGGCGGTGTCATCTTTTATAAAGGCTGTGTTAATAGTTAAAATAGAAATATTGTAACTGCCCGATCGGGATGGTGTCAGCGAACGGAAGCTCTCCAATTCATCGTCGTATCGGTATATTTCCTGAAAATTACCTGTCACAGTCTTCTTTGCGTCAAGCTGAATTTTGAGATCTGTGAATGGCTCAATATTAGCTCTTAGCTGCAAATCTGTCGTATTGTTCTGAGTAAAAGGTGCCGAAAGCGATGTGCTCTTGGCGATCCAGCCGTTTTCCGCCGCCCTGTATCTGATGGAGGGATCCTGGCTGCCGAAAATGAAGTCAGTACCTGGTGCATTAAAGCCGCTGTCCAGGCCAAATAAGTAAGCCCTTGGCCTGAAGCCTGGCAGCATGGTGCCTTCCCTTATGCTGTACGTACCGTTGATTGACCTGACCGACATCAACAGTCTCAAAAGCCCTTTAAAAGCTTTATTCTCGGACTTTTTTGCTTCAGTTGTATCAACTTTTGTCCGGGGCCCTTTGGGAGCAGGTCCTGTCGGCCGGCGTCTAGGTGGGGCATTTATCGTCTTGAAATAAGGGACTTTATTATAAAGACCTACCAGGTCAACCTTTCCATTCAGAGCCCTTTCCCTTGTATTTTGGATCAGGTTACCCAGCGTATCGGCCTGGGTGACAGACCCCGCCGTCCATGTATAGCCAACGGCATAACGCAAATCGGCACTTACCCAGTCGGTGACAGGAAACTTATCGAAGGGCAGCCTGTAGTTGGCGCTGGCATTTTGGTCAAAGTTCTTCATCCGGCCAAGGTTTTTTAAATTGGTCCAGATGGAATCTTTCGCAGCCTGCGTGCTTATATCACCTTCGGGCTCATCAATAATAGCTCTTGCCTTGGCATTATAATCAAGGGTCAGGCTTTTAAAGACGCTCCACCGAACGCTGTACATTCTGCTGAAAGTAAAATACTTCTCATAAAATGGATCGAGGCCTACAGTGGTTAAGTTGGCATTTCTAAGCTGAGTTCTGGCAAACCTTCTGTCTAAATCTCCCCTGATGGAAATATTGTTAGGCAATGGTGATACATTAATGTCCTTTATGAATTTCAGGTAGGGACTTTTCAAAGCCTCCGAGTTCTTGAATGGCTCCAGCACCAGCCCCTGCGTCGAATAGTTGTACCCAACTCCTCCTCTATAGTTCTTCAATAAATAACTCTCGGTATTCACGTTGCTGCTCATCACATCGCTATAGGAGTAATTAACCGAGAAATTTTCAACATCATAAAAATCCTGTCTGGCGTCCGGGTTTACCCTTTCCTTTCTCACATTTGTGAAATTCAAGCTTCGTCGTGTCGCTTGTTCCACCACTATTTGCCTGTAATTTTCCTGCCCTTCCTGGGTGTCAATGCTTAGAAGTGAGGCTTCCAAAGGTATGTCCGGATCGAGCGGATCCCATTTGGGCGTAGCCACGGTATTTTCGTAACTGGCAAACATAGGGATTTTGATGCCCGTGTTGCCTGGTAGCAACTTATCCACGTTCACATTGGCTGAAACATCATAGCTAATGGTCTCTTCCCTTGTTCTTTCCGAAATACGTTGCTGGATTCCTCCAAAGCCTACAGTGGTGATCCTGGCTGAACCGGAAACGGTGGCAAAATCAGCCAGTTGTGCATTCAATCTGGTGTTGGCTGCCCACCCTTTGGTGTTGTCAAAGTCAGTTACCCTCAACTCGTTGGCCCAAATACAGACTGATTTAGGCTGCTGGTCGGGTGACTCCGGGTTTTTCACACCTATCATCATGGTAAGCACGGAACTCATATCCGGCCTCCCAACAATTGTTACTTTGTAGTTCCCAACCTGCTCCGTATAGGGCAGTTCTACATTGAATTTCGCCCGGTTTCGGGCTGATTTGACTGCATAGAGCTGGTTGAATTCAATATCGATCTCATTTTCGGCAGGCCAAACAAGTCGCTGTAGTGCTTCGCCTGACGAGCCTTCAACATTGGAAGGTGTTACCTTCAAAGGCACCTCAATCTCATAGTAATTCTGGTCAAAATCCGTCCCAAACCTAATGAAGCCGGAAACGTCATCATCGTTAAGCCCGTCCCCCTCGGCGTGCAGGAACATTTTGATTTTACCATAATTGATCAGGTCAAAATTGACGTTCTTAAATATAGCCCTGGCATCTCTGTCTTCCAGGTTATCGACACAAACCTGAATCGATTGTTCATTGTTCTCACGCTGAATAACGGTGGTGTTGTCTCTGTCACGATTGATTCCTGGAGGCAAAGTGTAGGGCGACTTTCCCTCGCTGGCTTTGCTATTTTCCTCAATGCTCACTACCGAAATCGTAAAATCTGAAGAGTACTGCTCAGGAACCTCGTTATAGCTTCTGTCATAAAGGCTCTCGGTGAACTTCCGCCACTGGCTTCCTACCAGCTGAAATTTGGACATTCTCAGTACGACAGGCTGCCGCCAGCCCGTCAAATACATCCTCATGTATTTGATACTTTTAAACCCTGAGATATCGCCCTGGATTCTACTAGGGTTCCGAACAGGAATCCTGAAGAGATACCAGGTGCGTTCGCCACCTTCACCCCCCACTACCCTATCAACAATATATCCTTTGCCTACTTCGAGCTGTCCCTTTTTAAGTGGGATTTTGTATTCGTAATACTCCTCCAACTCATTGATAGTGTTGTCCTTGTTCAAGTCCTCATTCTCTGGAAGGTTGCTACCCAAAGGGGTAAAGTTCTCACCACTGGCAGTCTGAATAGGCGTGTTACCATCCATGCCATTGTAGTTTTTGTAACGTTCCAGAATCTTTGCGTCACGGGCATCCTGCTCGGCACCTAAGTAGTACTGAAAATTATCACCTGAAGGGTCTTCAAGAATCTTATTTCTTGCAGTACCCGAAACTTGTAGTTGGCTTAAAAAGCGGTCGTTAAAAAAACTGGCTTCTTCGCTATTTTTAAGGCCATCAAGACCAACATCCTGGTTAGGTCTTGCGTATGCCTCGTTGTCGAAATAGTCAGTGAGATACTGTTGCTGTGTTACTTTTCCCCATTCTGTAGTCGTCACCTTGTTGACTCCGCCATCGGCAGGCAGCCCGTTCTCAAACCCATGCAAACCATCTTTGATTATATCTTCTGAGACACTACCTAAGTTGAAGATCAATTCGCCGCCGGTAGTGTTAGCCTGGTTGAACAAGCCGTCGAGCACCTTACCTCGTCCGTCATTGTCGTCGATAAATGGATCCAGCATCCAGAATTCAATATATTCGACGTTAGTCTTATCAAAGTCAACGTCTGACGTAATCGCTCTGGTAATGCCTCCCCAGTTTGATTCCGGGTTTTTAAGCAAGCCATCGGTATCCAGATCGGGGTTGTAATTGTATTGTCCTCTTTCCGAAGGGAAATAGGCGATGTCAAATATCGGCTCATTGGTGTTAACTATATTCCGGCTTCTCTGAGAGTAGATTTCCTGAGGGATAATGCCGGCAACGTAGTGGTTGTCCTTGTCTTTCTCTGTAATGTTAGGGGGAGAGTTCGGCCCTCCGTTTCGATAAAAAACGTTGTCTATAACGTACCACGCAATTTTTGCTCTTTTGAAAGCGGAGCCAAGCTTGTCAGCCGTTTGGTTGCTTAAGTCAAACCGGTTCCCGGGTGTTTGCGGAGTCGCCCCAAGCTTCCAGGCTTGAAAATTGCCCATGTTGTAGGGTGTTACCGCCGACTCAAAGTCGTCGATGTAAGATGTGCCCTCGCCTCCTACCTCATTCGATGTGCCTGGATTGATTTGAGCGACCTCGCCAGTGAAGGTAATTCGGGAGGGTTCCTTTGTATCTACGAAAGGGAGTGCATCGACCATTTTGGTCAGGAACCTCGACTCCTTGCTCCAGTTCAAATCGAAGCCGTACAGCGAGTTTTTTGTTGGCTCGTTACCCACACTGTACCTTGTAATGCCTCCGGGACGTTCATTCAGGTGGAGCCACGTGGCGCCAAGGTTTAGATTCTCAGTGAGCTTGTAATCAAAGCGTGTTCCTGTAAGCCACCTGGTTTGAAAGTTAAAAACATCGGCTTTTTCGTATGAAATATTGATCTGCTTCCCGGAGTTCAGGATCCCTTCGTTAATGATTCTTACCCTTCCCAGGTTATAGTCAACCGTGTAGTCCAGGCCTTCGGTCAACAGCGTGTTGCCAGCAGTGACGACCACAGAATTGGGTGAAATACTGATGCCCGGCAACACGATTTCATTGGATGCCCCTGCCTGAAACTTACCCAAAATGAAAAATTTGTTCTTGGACGACACCTGCTCAGCATCAGCTTTTGTTGTTCGGTAAAGGGTGTCGTAAGCATACTTCTGGATGAGGTTTTGCTCGTTGTCCTTGTCGAAGTAAGTTTTTAGGGTTTTTCCAAATGGCTCAAGCACAGGAAAGATAATGGTTCCGTTCCTCGAGTCGATGGTAACTCCTTCGATGTAGTCGAAGTTGCCGTCCCGTTGCGGATCGTTGTTGGGGTTGAGCTGGTCAAGCTTGAGAAGGTGGATAAGCGGCTGGTCTTTCGTAAGGGCTCCCTCATGCAAACTTGGGTTGTCGATGCCCGTCAAGTCATCACGATAATGGATTCTCAGCGTAAATCCCTCCCTATCGACCTGGCTGGCGTTCAGGTTGTAGATGTTTTTCATCATCAAGTCCCAGGTTGGAGTCGATGTGTTGATCTTATTCGGGCGGAGCATTTTCAATAGCAACAGCTCACTTTCCGACAAGTTCTGATAGTCTTCCATCAACTCACCTACCTTAAAGGTTCGACCGTTGTAGGTATATTCATAGGCTACTGCCAGCACTTCGTCATTTGTCAGCTTTCTTAGGAGGGAGATGTAACCAAGCTGTTTGTTCAGTACAAATTCTTTCTCATCAAGTCTTCTGGCCGAGGTAATTTTCACATAGTCAACAGAGTTCTGGAAGTTGTATCCTGACTCCAGAATACCGTCTACTTGATTGGCATCCCTTATTGAGGGGTCTTTTTTTAGAGATTCAAATAGTCCATTGGCGTCGTTACTTGCTGGGTAACCTGCACGTGGAGTACCAATCAATGGGTTGTCTTTCCTGTAGACCTTATCACTCTCACCAAGATCCTGAAAGGCCAGCAAACTCCTCAGCGTTTGGGTATCTCCGTTTCTTTTCAGTACGTAAATTTCAACCCTGGTCACATTTACTCCCGATATTACCTGAGGCAAGCTGCCAAGCCATTTTTCATAGTTGTCTCTAAAAAAATGGCCTAGAAAAAAGTGCCTGTTATCATCATAGTCTGAACCTCGTACCTCAAATTCCCGTCCTTGAAATCCACTCTCAAGGGTGATCACATCATTACGACCTTGCTGGCGGGAAACAACACTGGTCACAAACAACTTTCCAAACTGCAATTGCGTCTTCACACCAAATAAGCTTTGCCCACCGGAAATAAGGCTGTTGCTGATGGGCATGCTCACGTTACCCACCTCAATCTTCTTGATGATATCCTCCTCATACCCGGTATACTCCATCTTCAGGTTATTCTGGAAATCGAAAGAGTTGTTGTTGTCGAAGTTGGCTGTGATCGCCAGCTTATCACCTACTTTACCCACCAGGTTAAGGCTTATCTGCTGATTAAATTCAAAGCCACCGTTTCTTTGCTGTCTGATTGGTATTTGCGGATTATCTATCCTCTGCCACCTGCCCCCAAAATCCAACGTTACGAACCCATTAGGCTGAATGTCGACATAGCTGCCACCAAAAATCCGGTCAATCAGAGGGCTGGTATACAGCTTAGGTATAAGCCTCCTGCCGCTCACAGCACTTTCGCCATCGAGGCCCCTTGATCGGCTCCTCCAATACTCCCGCAGCATTTCTTCTTCCTTCCATTTGCTGAACTCCTCGAAGGTCATGGTGGTGGTTGGTCGATAATTCACATCACCTATCCTTTCATAGATGGTGTAATTCATCGACGTATCAATTTCCGCATCGAGTGTGAGGCTTGCAGGATTTTTTAGCTGGAGAGGGGAAGGACTTATTCTGTTGGAAAAAGGATCTCCAAACCTGTCAACAGGTTCGAACGTAGGAGCCTTTGAGGGTTGGTAGGGGCCTTTGAGTGAGTCTGGTATGGTGTCCTGTTTGAAAAGAAAATACTTATCGGCATCCTCCAATATAAAAAAAGAGCGCTCAGCATTAGCAAGTAAAGCGCTGAGCACAAGCGAAATACACAAGAGTACTAGAGTAGTATTTAAAAATCTCCTCCTCAAACGTCAAAATGGTAAAACTCTATCTGGAATTTTTTAAGGCCAACCTGATCAACTCTTCTAAAGTAACTCCCCCACCCTTTTCTTTGATGATCAGATCGATATTTTTCTCTGCCTGTGCTTTAGGAAAACCTAAAACCAGCAAAGCTGATAACGCTTCATTTCGCAAACTATTGCTTCGTACGCCGGTGCCGGATGGAGATTTTTCAAAGACGTCCTCCTTCTTGAGTTTGTCTTTGAGTTCCAGGATTATGCGTTGTGCAGTCTTGGCCCCAACACCCTTCACTCTCTGGATCAAATTCACGTCCTCACTCACAATCGCCTCGTGAATTTCGGACGGAGTAAGGGAGGACAGAATCATTAAAGCCGTGCCTGGCCCCACGCCGTTGATAGAGATCAAATCCAGAAACCGTTGCTTTTCCTGCATTTCGGCGAACCCAAATAGAATATGGGCGTCTTCCTTTACCTGAAGGTGAGTTTGTAAGATGCCGCTGTCCAGGTTCTTGATCTGGCTAAAGGTGTTCAATGAGATTCTAACCTCATAGCCAATGCCGTTAACCTCCATCACTGTGTGATTCGGCTCCTTTTCGATGTACTTGCCTTTAAGGTATGTTATCATCCTATTGTTGGGCTTTTGCGCTTTGCGACTGGGCATCTATGACCGCAATAGCCACCATATTAAATATCTCCCTGATAGAGCTGCCCACCTGCAATACATGAACGGCTTTGTTCATACCTACCAGAATCGGCCCTATTGCCTCTGCTCCACCCAACTCCATCAACAGCTTATAGGCAATATTACCTGATGCCAGGTCTGGGAAAATAAGTGTGTTTGCCGAGTGCCCATTCAATGAAGAGAAAGGATACACCTCGCTGAGCAGTTCTGCATTCAACGCCACATTGGCCTGAAGCTCCCCATCGATGATAAGGTCCGGGTATTTTTTCTTCGCCAACTCAACTGCCTTCCTGGTTTTTTCAGGCACACCACCTCTCGACGATCCAAAATTAGAATATGAAAGAACGGCCACTTTGGGCTCGTAGTCAAAATACTTCACTGCCCTCGCCGCCAGACCAACAATTTCAACCAGCTCCTCAGCGGTAGGGTTAAGATTCACCGTAGTGTCAGCAAAGAAATAAGTGCCTTTGGCATTGCTGATTATGTACATGCCTGCCACCCGGTTAATCCCTTCCTCCACACCCAGGATGTGAAGTGCCGGAAGGATGGTCTTTGGGTAATCGTTCGTAAGGCCTGAGATGAGTGCGTCCGCAGCCCCGGTTTCAACCATCATAGCACCGTAGTAATTGCGGTCGTACATCAAC
Organism: Imperialibacter sp.; assembly: GCF_040222385.1. GTDB lineage: Bacteria > Bacteroidota > Bacteroidia > Cytophagales > Cyclobacteriaceae > Imperialibacter. Next base: position 23,836 of record NZ_JAVKDF010000037.1, on the reverse strand, counting down.
TGCCTGGCATTGACCATGGTGATACCTTTGCGCTTTCTTTTTTCAAAAAGCATGGCCGCATACTCGTGCCTCGTGTCGGCTTCATGATAAGGGTCAATGATGGGCGTGTCACGCAGGTCGAGTTTGTTCTCCAAAACCAGGGCTTCTATTCTGGCCTTGTTTCCCAGCAAAATAGGGTAGCCGATTCCCTCATCAATCACCATTTGGGCTGCCTTCAGTATCTTAGGATGATCAGCCTCCGCAAATACCACCCGCTTGGGTGCTCGCCGTGCCCTTGCAATCACCCTGGCCATCAAACGGTTGTCAATACCTATGCGGCTCTGTAGCTCTACTTTGTAGGCCTCCCAGTCGTCAATTTTCACTCTCGCCACACCTGAGTCTATGGCGGCCTTTGCAACCGCCGGCGAAATAGTAGTGATGAGCCTTGGATCCAGCGGTTTTGGAATCAGGTATTCGCTTCCGAAGGTGATCGGTTTATTGCCGTAGGCTTTGATAACCATTTCAGGCACAGCCTCTTTTGTCAGCTCAGCCAGTGCTTTTACCGCTGCCAGTTTCATTTCTTCGTTGATGGCAGTTGCTCTTACATCCAGCGCCCCTCTGAAAATGTAGGGGAAGCCCAATACATTATTTACCTGATTGGGGTGATCGGAGCGACCGGTGGCCATCACAATGTCGTTCCTGGTGTCCATGGCCAGTTGGTAAGGGATCTCCGGATCGGGGTTAGCCAAAGCGAAAACAATAGGCTTATCAGCCATTTTCCTCAACATGTCTGGCGTAAATACATCGGCTGTGGAAAGACCCAAAAACATGTCAGCCCCAACAATCGCTTCATCCAAGGTGTCTATTTTCTTGTCAGTAGCGTACCTGGCTTTCATTGACTCTGGGTCGATTTTGTCTTTCCTGAGCACACCCTTGCTGTCGAGCATCACTATATTTTTCTTACTCGCCCCCAGTCCAACATATAGATCTGTGCAAGCCATAGCGGCTCCACCAGCTCCGTTGACAACTATTTTCAAATCCTCAATCTTTTTACCCACCACAAGCAGCGCATTCAGCAAGGCTGCACTTGAGATAATGGCTGTGCCATGCTGATCATCGTGCATCACAGGAATTTTCATTTGTTCCCGCAGTACCCTCTCAATTTTGAAGCTTTCAGGAGCCTTTATGTCTTCAAGGTTGATGCCGCCAAAAGTCGGCTCCAGCGCCTTCACAATTTGAATAAACTTGTCAGGGTCTTCTTCGTCCACTTCAATATCAAAAACATCAATGCCCGCAAATTTCTTGAACAACACCCCTTTGCCCTCCATCACTGGCTTTGAAGCCTCCGGGCCAATATTGCCGAGTCCAAGCACAGCCGTTCCGTTGGAGATAACCCCTACGAGGTTGCCTTTGGCGGTGTACTTATACACATCTTCTTTGTTTTTCGCTATCTCTTTGCACGGTTCTGCCACTCCGGGAGAGTAGGCCAGAGCCAGGTCAACCTGGCTGCTCATCATCTTTGTTGGACGTATTTCAATTTTTCCGGCGGGGCTGGAAGAATGGTATTCAAGGGCGTCTTCCTTGCGAATTTTAATTGCCATAAAAGTTAGGTGTCAGGTTAATGGGTAAAAAGCAAAGCTAATAGGGGCTGTCTACATAAACAATTAACGACCAGCAGCAGATGCCTCTGATTGGGCAGGTTGAAAAGACTGCAATATCGCCTGAAATTCATTGATAAAGTCCCTTTTTCTATCCTTAGAAGGTGCATACACATACCCTTCGATATAATAGAGCCTATTCAGTGCCTCGTCGACGAAAGTATAGCTGATAAAAGGCCCTCCATTGGTTGAATCACTTGTCTTCCAAAGGCCCCTGGTCTCCACGGCGTAGCTCCCTTTAAAATTGATGTCTTTGGTAATAAAGGGCAGTACATCCTGATAGGTAATGTAGATATCGTCTTTCTCAATGTCACGCAAATACTTTTCAGTAATTCTCGATCTTAACGCAGTAATATCTTTGAACACTTCCTGGTTAGTGTAAGGCTCATAGTAAACGAAGATCGTCTTGTCCACTTCTAAATCCAGCGCCCTCAGCCAAACGAAGTTTCCCTTATCTTGCGCTAGCTCGTAACCATAAGGGATTTTGAGTTTAAAGTTATGGCGATCATAAAGCACGTCTGCCAAATCCTTCTCCTGAATCTTGAAAAGGTCGGCTTGCAGCCTTTTATTCTCTACCTCCTCAAAGTACTGCCTCAAAATGTCGCCATTTTCCCTAAGCTTGCGGATCAACGATTCATCGTCTTTTCCGAACAGGTAGAGTATTTCCTGGCCCCGGGCATAATTGTCTTTCCTCGTAAAATAGAACAGGTTCGGATCCTCGTTTATTTTTGACAGCGATTCAGCAGTGTAATAACCCTTCATGATCTTTCCTGCCCTCGTATTATTATTAAGCGTGGTGACAAAAATCATGTTCTTAGCGCTCTTTAGCACCCCATTTAGCGATTTTGGCGCTACCTGCTTTAGATCAAAAAGTGGTTCCTCTCTATTCAACCCCGGAATAATCAACTCAAAGGTTCGCCTCATCTCCGTTCCCAAAGGCCCGTTCCACTGGGCACTATCCATCACCAGAATGATTTCCGCAGCATCGCCACGAGCTACCTGTAGAAGAGAGTTGCCGTTATCTGATTTGTCCTTTGAGCCACAGGAAGACAGCAGCACAGAAAACATGAAACAAGCGAATATAAATTGAACTATTCGAGTCATGAGATATTCTATTAAAATTCGTAAGGGCCTTGCGGCCCTCTAAATTAACAATTATAAACTTTTCGTCGCTACCCTGGGCTACTCAATCAGTAGTTTTTGCCCAACATGTATTTTACTAGAACTCAAATTATTGAGCTGTTTAATTTTTTCAATAGACACGTTACCATACTTCTTTGAGATATCCCACAAGGTATCGCCCGATTGCACCATGTGGTACTTTGACCCGTCAGCACCGACCGATGCCGATATAACTGTCGATTGCGTAGGCACTTTGGCGATTGTAGAAGATGGCGTATACAGGTTGGGCTTCGACTGATAATTGGGCAGCACCCAAATATTGAGGGTTTGTCCTACCCTGATCATATTCCCTGAAATCCTGTTCCACTCCCTCAAGTCAGAAACTCTAACGTGGTAACGCTGTGCAATAGTGCCCAACACGTCACCAGATTGCACACGGTACCTGACATTTTCTCTTCCATAAGTGCTGCCAGGCATATTCTGCGCCAGTTTTTCCAAGTGCTCTTTTCCAACTTTACCGGCCGAATCAAGCAAGAAGTCCATGTTTTCATAGACAAAATCCATTTTATCGGATGGGACTCTCAACGGATAGTTGCTGACCGTCTCTGGAATAACTCCCCTGATCAAATGTGGATTCAGCTTAAGAATATCATCGGTGCACAAACCTGTGAGGTTAGCAAAAGTTTCAATGTGCAAATACTGGTTGATCATGACAGTGTCATAAGCCATCATGTATTCCTTTTCATCCGGATACAGGTTATGAAACTCATTGAAGTTCATTGTATAGAGAATGGCGACGAACTGAGGCACATACGAACGTGTTTCTCTTGGCAGATAGCGGTACACCTCCCAAAACGTCTTCTTATAGCCCGACCGTCTAATGGCCTTTCTTACGTTTCCTGGGCCGGAGTTGTATGCAGCAAGTGCCAAATCCCAATCTCCAAACATCCCGTACAACTGCTTCAAATACTTGCAAGCCGCCTCTGTGGCTTTCTCTGGATCCATTCGTTCGTCGATGTACCAGTCCTGGTGCAGTTTGTAAAAACGCCCCGTAGCTGGCATAAATTGCCACAAGCCACCAGCACCCACCCTGGAAATGGCGTTGGTTCGCAGTCCAGATTCTACTATAGAAAGGTATTTAAGCTCTTCTGGCAGGTCGTATTCCTTCAGGTATTTCTCAAAAATGGGGAAATATACTTCCGCCCTTTGCTGCACCGATCTGATGTAATCACGGTTGCGAACAGTGAAATAATCGATGAACGAAAAAACTCTTTCATTCAACTGAATTGGCACTCCTGAATTTAGGCCAGCAAGCCTTTCTTCCACCATTTCGTAGGTGAAGTCAGGAGAATAGTCGTAGGGAAGAATAGTTCTTGTGTCGACCACATCCAGAGACAGTGTATCTGCCTCAACTACTCCAAATTCGACATCCCCCTGCCGGGCGTGAGCCGACAGACTGATAGAAAGTCCACAAACAATGGTCAATAGCTTTTTCATACAAATTTTTTTATCCCTTGTTCCTGGCATTAAGAATGTGCCGGGAAAACGCCAAAAGCTTTTCCTCTTGAAAAGCGTCAGCGATCAGTTGCAAGCCAATGGGCATTCCCTCATTGTCTTCATCATACGGAATTGAAATAGCCGGCACTCCAGCTACCGATGCCTGCACAGTGAAGAGGTCGGCGAGGTACATTTCCAATGGATTTTTGGTATGCTCACCCAATTTGAATGCAACAGTCGGGGATGTAGGTAAAATAATAAAATCGTACTCCTTAAGTATATCTCTAGTTGCTTGTTGAATCAATTTTCGTGCCTTCAACGCTTTGGTATAAAAGGCATCGTAATAACTGGCGCTTAGTACAAAGGTACCTAATAAAATTCTTCGCTGTACTTCTTTGCCAAAAGCCTCTGACCTCGATTTCTTATACATCGTCTCGAGGTTCACATGCGATTTGCTCCGATAGCCATATTTTACGCCGTCGTACCTGGAAAGGTTGGAGCTTGCTTCGGCCGTGGTAAGGATGTAATAAGTAGGTAACACATAGTCGAGATAATTGAATTCGACAGGCTCAACTGTGTGACCATCCTTCTTCAGCCAGGTGATAGCGTCCTCCACAGCACCTTTTACAGGTGCACTTATTTCCGGCGAGGCCAGTGGCTCTTTTAAATAGGCTATTTTGTATTTTTTGTTGTTGGAAAGCAGCGTGGAATAGGGCAGTACCGATTCATGCGAGACTGTGCTGTCATAGTCATCGTGGCCAGCCATTATTTCCAGCGTAAGTGCTGTATCTTCAATGGTATGGGCAAAAGTACCGATGGTATCAAAAGAACTGGCGTACGCCAAAAGTCCGTATCTGGAAATTCTGGAATAGGTGGGCTTGTAGCCGACAATACCACAAAACGACGCAGGCTGCCTTACCGAGCCCCCTGTATCGGTGCCAAGGGAAAGCAGGCACATGTCGGACTGCACAGAAACAGCCGAACCTCCTGAAGAACCTCCAGGCACCCGCTTTTCGCCGGCAGCATTCACAACCGGGCCATATGCGGAGTTTTCCGAGGAAGAACCCATAGCAAACTCGTCACAGTTGGTTCTGCCGATGACAATGGCATCTTCATCGAGCAACCGCTGCACAGCCGTGCCGGTAAACTGCGAAACAAACCCTTCAAGGATACGGCTACCTGCCTGGAGCCTATGCCCCTTATAACACAGCACGTCCTTGAGGCTGATAACCATACCTGCCAGGCGCCCCTGCCTTCCGGCACGGATTTTTTCATCGACGACATCTGCTTTGGCTATTGCTTCTTCAGCAAAAACTTCAAGAAAGACGTTGAGGTGACTTTTTTCGTTGATTACCTGCAAGTACTGCTCTACCAGCTGCTTGCAGGTGATGTTTCCAGATGCTATCGCCTTCTGAATCTCGGCTAGCGATCTATATGTTTTCAAGACTTAGGCTTATCTTCCTTTACTTCCTTTACTCCTTCTTGAATCTCATCTTTGATCTCCTTTGTCGCATCTTTAAATTCACGAATTCCCTTTCCAAGGCCTCTCGCAAGTTCAGGAATCTTCTTAGCTCCGAAGAAAATCAGGACGATGAACACTATAACTATCAACTCCCAGCCACCAGGCATCCCAAAGGCAAAAATTGTGTTCATAATATTATTTTTTAGTGTATTGTAATAACGTAAAGTTAAAGAGAATAATTTGGGATCAAGGGTTCATACTGGAAATATTTAAAGAACCCCATCCCTCATTTCTTGGTCATGAGCCATTTTTCGGGGTCTAGCTTCTGGTTGTTCTTCCAAACCTGAAATTGTATCTCAGAGATCCCGTCAGTATCGGTGAACACCTCCCCCACTATGTCGCCAATTTTTACTTCTTGTCCTTTTTTGACGTTTACTTTTTTCAGCCGGGCATACAAGGTATAGTAATCTCCATGCTTGATGATCACCACACTGTTCATTCCAGGAACAAAAGCCACGGTAGCTACAGTTCCATCAAAAACTGATTTTACGATTTCGTCCTGGCCGGTTTGGATGTCAATACCCTGGTTATCAACCTCTACACCTTTAAGTACCGGGTGTGGATGTCTCCCAAATCTGGAAGAAACAAAACCAGAAGACACCGGCCAAGGTAATTTTGTCTTGCTACCCTCAAAGTTTGAGGAAATCAGCGGCGAGGTAACCGGACTTTTGGCTACCCGCTCCTTTTCCAGCTCCGCTTTGATGAGTTCCGCAATAAGGTTATCCAGTTTGTCGATGGCCTGTTTCCTCTGCGCCAACTCGTTTTTTAGCTGCTTTTCCCGGCTGCTCAAATCTTTGATAACCGAACTTTGCTTGGTCTTCAAAGACAACAAGTTTTTGTTTTCTGCAACCTGACTTGCAAGCAGTTTCTGTTGTTCGGTGCGTTTGGCTTCAAACTCGTTCTTCTGCCCATTCAAGGCCTCTGTTACCTTTTTGATCTGAACCGCTTGCGTTTTTCGAGCCTCAGCGTATTGAGAGAGATAGCTTAGCCTACGCAAAAACTGGCTGAAAGTCTGCGCTGAAAAGAGGAACGTTAGGCGGTCGAAACCATGCCTCGACTTCGAGGCGGCGTAAATCATGGAGGCATATTCTTGCTTGAGTGCCTTCAGGTCACCATCCAACGATTTCACAACCTGACTCAGTTCATCTATGTCGGTGCCCAGCAAGTCGACCTCCTCACTGATGGATTTGATCAGCATTTCCCTGGCTTCAATTTGCCTTGAAATAGCACTCAATTGGCCTAAAGTGCTCTTTTTCTGGGTTTCTGTTTCCTGTAGAATGGAGTGAGCTTCTTCAATTCGCCGAAGGTTTTCCTGCTTCTCCTTTTCTAACTGGCTCTTCGATTTTTGGGAAAAAGAGACCTGCACTGAGAAAATCAGCGCCAGGAGCAACAGGATTGATAAGCGACTACTTCCGCTCATACTTTTGGGGAATATTAAACGGAAACTTCATTTTTTTGCCGTCTTCAACCTCAGCTTTGTTGTGCTCAATTTCTATTTGCGTATTGAAAGCCTCGGCTGTACCTGGCTTATTATACACCAGTGAAATCAACGATTGGAACGGAAAAATATGAAATTCATCAACTACTTGAAAATCAGAGTAAGTAATATTCAGCGTGTTGGTGGTTGGGAGGTCCACAATTGACAGCTTCTCCAGCTTGGAGGTTTTGGTGGAAATGTAGTTATTAAACGTAACCTCTCCTTCCTTTTGCTCTACCATCGCATAGTCGGTTTCTCTTACCACCCTTTCATTTTCTTTGATATTCCTAGGTGGGTTACCCAAAAAAATTGCTTCAAGAAGTTGGTAGTCGATATTAAAATTATACTTCTCGCTCAGCGAAGCATAAGTATAAACAAAATAAACTTTGTTAAGCCGATCGACGACCACAAGTGAATCTTTGGTGATAATGCCCCGGGCAGCTTCTATCCCCAGTGCCGGAGTAAGTGAAAACCAAATAATGCTGTCCTTTCTTATCCTGATATTAGCGCTGGCGTTAATTTTATTGTCACCCTCCGTGTAGTTGATCTTAGTTTTCGTGGAGAAGTAGTCAAAGTTTATTTCTTGAACATCCAGCTTGTTCCTCTCCAAAAAATCGAAGTAGGCCAGCTTTTTATTGCAGGAAACGAAAAGGATCAGGGCAATTAAACCTGCTTGGGGCAGCAGTCTATTCTTCATATAGTTTCCTGTCGGCAATTTTCTTATCAATTAGTTTCGTGGTGTCCTTCATTGATTTTGCTTTTTTCCATTGCTCCACTGCTTCATCAATCTTACCCAATCGAAAAAGTACATCACCATAGTGTTCAACGATTGTACCACTAACATTTTCAGCGTCAGCCAAGGCCTTTTCAAGGTAAAATTTCGATTCCTTGTAGTCACCTCTCACATACAGTACCCAGGCATGAGTGTCAAGATAAGTCCCATTATCGGGATTCTTCTCTACCAAACGCTTCGACAGCTCAAGAGCCCTGTCCAATTTTTCCTTTCTCAAAGAGAGATAGTAGCTGTAGTTATTGAGGACATAATCGTTGTCAGAATTGATTTTCAATGCTTCTTCATAGGCTGCGTCAGACTTGGGATAGTCTTCCAAACCATTGTAAGCATCACCAAGCTGCCCGATGATAAAGCCTGAAAGGTCAGGATCGGATGTTGCCAACTTTTTTCCTGCTTCAAGGTTATTAGCAGCCTTTCTATAATCCTTTTTTACAAGATAAGCTGTGCCTCCAAAATAATAAAGCAGTGCCTGATTGGGGAAAATTTCGATAGCCTGCTCAGCATGCTGGGCAGCACCCTGATAGTCTTCCAGCTCCATTTCAATGGAAATCACATTTTGCCAAAGGTTATAGTTATTGTTGTCGAGTTCGAGTGCTCTCAGGTAAAAACCTCTGGCTTTCTCCTTATTGCCCAGCCTGAACTCCAGGTCACCGGAAATGGCCTGAGCATCCACATTGTCGGGGTGGGCTTCAATCAAATCTACAGCGAGCTCCTTAGCGGCAGTTTCAAGTTCGGGGTTGGGAAGCTGAGCGATGTAACCGGCCAGTAGCTGCACCTTTGCATTTACATTAAGCGACGGGTTAGAAAAAGCATTGTGAAGCGACTCCATGGCCTTCTCAGTTTGCCCGTTCTTTCTATAAATTTCAGATAACCGAACACTGGCCTGCGCATTGGACGGGTTGTCTCTCAGCACTGCTTCCAGGTAGGGAATTGCCTCTTTCTCTTTTTGATTTGAAATAAGCACTTCAGCGAGTGTGAGCTTGTAGTCCGACTCGTCGGGGTAGGTATCAATCAGCTTTTGACCTTCTGCGATGGCCAAATCTATCTTTCCCTGTTGAATAAAAATTTGCTGCTTTTGATAAGTGATCTCTTCTAATACGCCGAAGAAATCTTCCGCCCTGTTATACACATCGAGGGCCTTGTCAAGCTTGTCCTGATAGATATACAACGCCGCCAAATCGAAAAGATACGACTCGTTGTTTGGTAGCGTGCTTATCATTCTTTCGTAGAGGCTGGCTGCCTCCTGAAAGTTGGACATGTTAGTGTAAATCTCGGCAGTTAGCAGGAAGTAGTATTTGTTATCACTGTCGAGATTTATCGCTTCATTGGCATGGGTAAGTGCTTTTTCGAAGTCACCAGACTCAGCCAGAATTTGCGCCATCTTGTAGTGAACACCCGAGCTTTTCGGGTCAATGTCGTTGGAGAGACTGAACAGCTCATACGCTTTGGCATAGTCCTCCAGCATAAAAAACTTCTCCCCCTCTACGAAGTAATACTCAGCCTGAAACCTGTCGTTTTCAGATATTTCGCTGGGCACTCCATCTCTGGACTTTTTCTTTTTTCCCTGGGCCTGCAAATCAAAGGAAAGCGCTACCAAAAGAAGCGCAAGGGCTCCTGTGGCTATAACTCTTTTAACGATGTGATCTGCATTTACCATATTCTTTCTTTCAAAACGGACGCCGGGAATCTGTAATACGTCTAAACTTGACCTTTGGGTATCTCGGTCTTTATATTTTTCGCAGGCATCTATTAGTTTTTACCCGTACTTCCGTATCCACCCTCGCCCCTTTTTGTCTCAGTTAAGGCTTCGCCTTCTACCCACTCTATTTTTTCGTGCTTTGCTATAACCATTTGAGCCACACGGTCGCCATGCTCAATCGTGACTTCCTGGTTGGACAAATTTACCAAAAGCACCTTTAACTCCCCCCTGTAATCTGCATCGATGGTGCCAGGCGAGTTGAGAACGGTAATTCCCTGCTTAAATGCCATGCCACTTCGGGGACGAATTTGCGCCTCAAACCCAGGTGGCAACTCTATATAAAGGCCAGTGGCCACCAATTTTCGTTCCAAAGGAGCAAGTCTGATGCCCTCTTCTAAAACAGCCCTCAAGTCAAGCCCTGCCGATAACTTGGTCTGATATTCAGGAAGTGAAAACGGCGATTTGTTAACTATTTTTACCTTCATAAGTAAAACAAGGCTGCAAAATTAAGAAATAAAACGCTTAGGTCGAGGCAAATCCGCTCTTTCCTTGATCAGCACAATAACAATAAAGCACACAACGGCCAGATTGTTCACAAGCAGTTCCAGCAAAAATGAGCTGAAGTGCATTTGGCTTGCACCGAAAACAAGTGTTGAAGAAAGAATTAGATAGAAAAATGCATTGGGCACCTTGTAAGGAACCGGGTAATGCTTCTCCCCCAGGTAATAACTAACTACCGCCATCACCATAAACGTGAGGGTGGTGACGACTGCACTGCCCAAATACCCGATAACAGGGATCAATAATACATTTCCCACGACAGTAATTAGTGCACCAAGCAACGCAATATAGGCACCATAGTATGTCTGATCGGTGAGTTTATACCACACGGAAAGGTTATAATAAATACCCAGAAACAGGTAGCCCATGAGCAAAAAGGGCACAATAAACAGTGCTTCACGGTATTCCGACTGGCGAAGAAGTAGCCCCAGCCAATTTAAATTGACAGAAATGCCCAAAAACACCAGTGCCCCGAAAATGACAAACCACTTCATCACTTTACTGAACAGCTCGGGAGAGTTTTTGTCACTGGCGCTTGAAAAGAAGAAGGGTTCGGCGGCGTACCGAAAGGCCTGGATACCCAGGTTCATAAACACACTCAGCTTAAAGCAGGCGCCATAAACCCCTGTGGCATAATCAGCGCCGCCGCTACCGTAGAAACCATCTGGTAAAAGGTATTTGATCATCAATCGGCCGAATGTTTCGTTGACCGTGCCTGCCAATCCCATTACTCCCACTGGTAGGCTGTACGCCAATATTTGCCTGATCAATTTCCGGTTCCAGTTGAACCTTGCAACCATAAGCTCTTTTGCCAGCAACGGCACCAGCAAGAAAGTGCCCAGGAAGTTGGCGATAAAAATGTACTCAATGCCAAGAGAGGGGTCGTACCATGGTGCTATCAGCGGTTTCAAGAAAACGAGGTACTCACCAGCAATGGCTGCTGGAGCGATCACGAGCAAAAAGATGTTTAGCAGGATCGTGACCAGAATGACGAGAATCTTAATACTGGCGAATTTGATTGGCCGGTTCTCCAGCCGAAGCTTGGCAAAGGGAATCGACATAACAGCTTCTACTGCCAGTATCGCAGCAAACCACCTTATCCATGACGAATGATCCGGGTATTCAATAAATGAAGCTATTGGCTGAGCAAAGGCCCAAAGCGCAATTGTGAAAACCAAGGTAGTCAGCACTATCATGGTCATTACCTGACCATATGTGTTCTGCCCTTTAGTAATGTCTCTGGTCGAAAACCTAAAGAAGGTTGTTTCCAGGCCATAGGTATAAATAATGAGCAGGAATGCCGAATAACCGTAGAGTATGGTCATTTGGCCATACTCGCCTGGCTCAAAAATACCTGTGTAAAATGGCGTCAGCAGCCAGTTAAGCAGGCGGCCCACAATGCTACTGACTCCGTATATCGCAGTTTGGCCTGCAAGTTTTTTTAGTTGGCCCATATAAAGCCCGAAGTTACCTTATTCGCCCTTAAAAACAGGCTTGCGCTTTTCAAGAAAGGCAGTTGTTCCTTCAACGAAGTCTTCTGTGCCGCAGCACCTGGCAAAAGAATTGGCCTCTGTCTGATATCCATCTTCGTCGGCATTATAAACTGCGTTGACGCAGTCTATCACCATTCCAACCGCCAGAGGCGCCTTTTCAAGGATTTTTGCCATCAGGCTGTTGGTCTTTTCCATCAGCTTGTCGGCAGGAACGACGTAATTTACAAGGCCCAAAGTAAGCGCATCTGCCGCAGAGATCATTTCACCAGTTAGCATCAGCTCCGCTGCCTTTGCTTTACCTATTAGGTGAGTCAGCCGTTGGGTGCCGCCGTAGCCCGGTATGATGCCAAGATTGATCTCTGGCTGCCCAAACCTGGCATTCTCTGATGCTATCCGTATATGACACGCCATGGCCAGCTCGCAACCTCCCCCCAGAGCAAAGCCATTCACCGCTGCGATAACGGGGGCATGGCAGTTTTGGATAAGGTTAAAAATTTCCTGGCCACTCTCAGCGAACTTTCGCCCGTTGAGTTCGTTGATTTCCGAAAACTCCTTGATGTCGGCACCTGCTACAAATGCCTTCTCTCCAGCCCCTGTAACAATAACCCCTCTTACATCCTTGGCATCGTTTATTTCCTGAAACGCCTTCCTCAACTCCTCCATAGTTTGTTGATTAAGGGCATTCAATTTGTCGGGCCTGTTAATTGTTATGGTCTTTACTGATCCATTCTGCTCAACTAGTATGTTCTTATAACTACTCATAGGATTCCATTTTAAGCTTCAAATTCCGAAGCGTTTCCGGCTGTATTGGACATCAAATAATTTACTTTTTTGCCAAAGTTCAAAATCCGCCCCCTGTTCGACACTTATCCAGGCGTATGGCAGACGGTTAAAACACCGTGTACCAAATACCCGCTCCGCTTAAAAAAAAAGATCGCTTTTGTTCATTTTTCAGAAAAATATTACATCAGTTTCTGGCTATCGAAATTCAATCGCAAAGGCTTATTTGTACCTAAAACAAAGGTTGAGAAACGAGGCTTTCTATGAAATCGTCAAAAAAGTCGACAAACGCCTTTATACGTCACACAAGAAATTTTGCGGTTCAATAGCAATGATTGACCTTTGTATTGTCCGAAAGGAAGAAGATTTAGCAACTATGAAAAATACATTAAAAATCGTTTTGTCTCTGATCATCATCACCATAAGTGGTTCATTAGCTACCGCTCAAAAGGTGACGAGAGCGCAAACAAAAACTAGTGGCTTCTACCTTTGGACAACCAATGCAAACTGGACAGATAATGCGGCAGTTCCCGTAACGGATATTGGCGACACATATAACGCAAGTGGAGATGTACAAATCAGAATTGAGAAATACATCACAAGAAACGGAGCCCTCTCTTTCCGTAACATCGGAAATAACAGCAAGGAAATAGTTATCAAGGATACTCTGGTTGTTTACGGCAATATGAGTTTTGCAACCAACAGCTACAGCTTAAGAATGATGACAGGTAGCGTGCTGGTTGTTTTTGGCGATTTTTCAGCCGCCAACAAAGTAACCGTTGATAACGGTGGCTTGATTATCATCGACGGCAACATGTCTTTAACAGGCGGTAACCAAGAATATACTGATAATAATGGAGGCGTTGGTAATCTGGTAGTAACAGGAACAATCAGCGGAAATGGAGACACGGGAGCGGCCAATGCAGACAACTCGTCACTAAGCTCTAAGTCTCAGTCAATTCAAGATTTCGTTAACAACAACGGAGCCACTCCCCTGCCCATCGTACTTAGTTACTTCAAAGGCGTAAACTTGAAAAATACGGTTAAGCTTTCGTGGGAAACTGTGTCAGAAGAAAATTTTGACAACTTCGAAATACAAAGATCATTTGACGGAAAAGACTTTGACGTGATTGCTACTGAAAAAGGAAACGGGTTTACTTCTGAAAAACACCAATATTCATTTACTGATACAAATCCTGAAATGGGCATCAACTACTACCGCTTGAATGCCATTGACTTTGATGGTTCTTCAGAAATATTCGAAACAATCGCAGTAGAGGTTGCTCCTGACTTCAGCACAGTAGCCATGTACCCGAACCCTAACAACGGAACCGAATTGCAACTTAACATCCCCGAAGAGCTTCTTTACACGGCTTATGACGTGACAATGACCGTATCCGATCTACAGGGCAGAGTAGTAACAACAAGTGAAATCACTTCCGCCCATGTATCTACCACCTTCGACCAAACCTTGCCCACGGGGATTTATTTGGTAACCATCCAGGCTGGAAAGTATTCTTCTACCTACAGGCTAATGGTTAATCAAGGATAAGACTGGCCAGAATTTCAGTCGTCATTCTTTTCAGATCATATTTCGGCTCCCATCCCCAGTCGGCCCTCGCATGACTATCATCGATGCTGTTGGGCCACGAGTCAGCAATTTTCTGCCTGAAATCCGGCTCGTACGAAATGCTGAATCCAGGAACTTCTGATTTTATAGCTTCGTAGATGTCTTTTGGAGCGAAGCTCATGGCGTGCAGGTTGTAGCTGGATCTGATTTTGATTTTTGAAGACTCCTCCTCCATTAGCTGAATGGTGCCATCCACGGCATCCGTCATGTACATCATAGGCAGCAGGGTGTCTTCACGCAAAAAGCAATTGAAGTCCTTGCCTTCCTTGGCTTTGTAGTAAATGTCAACTGCATAGTCGGTGGTGCCACCACCTGGCTTGGCCTTGTAGCCAATAAGACCGGGATAACGAATACTTCTAACGTCGACCCCGTATTTTAAAAAGTAGTACTCGCACCACCTTTCGCCCGCCAACTTGCTGATACCATAAACCGTGTTGGGGTTCATAATGGTGTTCTGAGGTGTATGGTTGATGGGAGAATTGGGGCCAAAAACGGCTATAGAACTTGGCCAATATACCCGCTCCAGCTTTCGTTCTTTCGCTATTTCCAACACTGTGAGCAGGCTGGTCATATTGAGGTTCCAGGCAAACATGGGATCGGCTTCACCTTTTGCTGACAACACTGCCGCCAGGTGATAAATCTGGTCAACCCTGTATTTCGCTATCAGTTCCGCAATCCTTTTGCCGTCCATGGCATCCAGGTGTTCAAAAGGCCCCGATAGCAGGCTTTCCTTTGGTGCCGAAACATCGGTTGCAATGACCTTGTCGTTTCCATGCCGGGCTCTTAGCGATTCCGTCAGCTCCGTGCCAAGCTGGCCGCAGGCACCTATAATAAGGATCGTACTCATTCGTAAATATTGAAGGGTTAATGTTGTGTCGGCAAAATTAGTAATATTGAGTACAAGCAAAAGTGCTTTCAACAAACACATGCTGGCTATTTTGAAATCTCCATCCGTTTCCGCAAAAGTTTTCCCCAGCGGGTGAAACAACTTATATTTGCCCAAAGGACAAGCCATGACTTTCAAAGAGTACCTGACGTCAAAAAAAATAGATGCTAAAGGATTCGCCCTTGGCGAACAGGAGCGTTTCATGGAACTCAAGAATATTTTTGATCAGGTTCACCCCGATAGCTTTACTGCACAAAAAATATTCCTGATCAATGGAATAAGAAGAAAATACCCCATTGTGGAAACGGCTGAGGACGTAAAGAAAGAAGTGCCAAAAGCGAAAATGATGAGACCGAAACTTAACATTGCCCCAAAAAATAAGGAATAAGAAGCTATGTACGATTCATTGAAAGAAAAACTGACCGCCGAACTTGAAGAGATCAAAAAGGCTGGTCTTTACAAAACAGAAAGAATCATCACCACTCCTCAGGGAGCTGATATCAAAACGCAAGACGGCCGGGAGGTGATCAACTTTTGCGCCAACAACTACCTGGGGCTATCAGCACACCCAAAAGTACTGGAAGCGGCCAAAAAAAGCATCGACTCGCATGGCTTTGGCATGTCTTCAGTCAGATTTATCTGCGGCACACAAGACATCCACAAAACCCTGGAGAAAAAAATATCGGAATTCCTGGGCACTGAAGACACGATCCTATATGCCGCAGCTTTCGATGCCAATGGTGGCGTTTTCGAGCCCCTGTTTGGGCCGGAAGATGCCATTATATCTGACGAGTTGAACCATGCCTCTATTATTGACGGCGTAAGGCTGTGCAAAGCCCAAAGGTTTCGCTATAAGAACAGTGACATGGCCGATCTTGAAGAGCAATTGAAAGCCGCTGCTGGCTGTAAAAACAAGATCATCGTTACCGATGGTGTTTTCTCAATGGATGGTACCATTGCCAAATTGGATGAAATATGTGACCTGGCCGATAAATATGGAGCAACTACCATGATCGATGAATGCCACTCAACTGGCTTCATGGGAAAAACGGGCCGTGGCACGCATGAATTCAGAGGAGTGATGGGCCGCATTGAAATTATCACCGGCACTTTGGGGAAAGCACTTGGCGGAGCATCAGGCGGCTTCACCAGTGGAAAAAAAGAGATAATCGAGCTTTTGAGGCAACGCTCCAGGCCCTACCTTTTCTCCAACACATTGGCACCAAGCATCACTGGTGCCTCCATTGCTGTTATCGACTTGCTTTCTGAAACCACCCAGCTAAGAGACAAGCTGGAGGCCAACACCAAATACTTCCGTGAGAAAATGACCACTGTCGGTTTTGACATCAAGCCTGGCGAGCACCCCATTGTGCCCATTATGCTTTATGACGCTGTGCTTTCACAACAATTTGCACAAAAGCTGCTCGAAAAGGGCATTTATGTTATTGGTTTCTATTTTCCCGTGGTGCCCAAAGGGAAGGCAAGAATTCGGGTGCAAATTTCGGCGGTACACGATAAACATCACCTCGATAAAGCTATTGCTGCCTTCACTGAAGTTGGAAAAGAACTGGGCGTTTTGAAGTAGAGCCCTTTTTTGTTCACCTCATAATTAAGAAAGCCGATCATTGAAATGATCGGCTTTCTTAATTTTACCCTGCGTCACCTATTTTTTCTTTATGGCCTTGGTCCAGACCGGAATCTGTGTGTGGTTAATCACATTTTTGGAGATCATTCCTCCAAGTAGCACCCCAAGTCCTTTTCTGGGGTGGGTAGCCATGGCAATCAAATCAGCATTGTTTTGACCGGCAAATAGCAGAATACCTTCCGCTTCATCCGGATCATGAAAAGTGTTAACTGTGTAATTCTCAAGTTTATAATAATCCGCAAACTTCTGAATTCGCTCCTTCACTTCCTGGTCGTTGACCCAAACAGGCTCAAACACCTTTAATATATGAAGTTTTGCTCCGTACAGCTTCTGCAACGCTTTCAGGTCATTCATGATGATGCCCTGCTCTTCCCGCAAATCTGACGCATAAACAATGTTCTTGATATTTACCAAGTCCCGTCGGGCCTTCACGGTTATCACGGGCACGCTCGAAAACCTGCTCAATTTCTCCGCATTTGAACCGACAAAGACCTCGTCGAGACCGGAAGAACCTGAGGAACCCATCACTACCAAATCAGGATTCAGGCGCTCGATCACCTCAAATATCTTGTCAAAAGTCTTCCCAATTTTAACCTCGAAGCTCATAGAAACCCCGGCATAGGCAGGGTCGGCCACCAATGCCTTCAAACGTTCTTCGGTTTTCCTTATTAGCTGAACAATATAGATGTTTTCCTCAGGGGAGTACCCCGCAATACCCATTGTGTTAAAACTATAGTCATGCGGATCTTCTATCACATTGACCAAGACTATCTCAGCACCTTTTTTTTGTGCCAAGGGATAGGCCGACTCTAAGGCAAAGGTTGCTTCTTTAGAAAAATCAGTTGGGACGAGTATCTTTTTCATGATAGTGTCAATTATTGCAAAGCATAAAGCTAAATAACGTAATATTTCGCATTTATGACATTCACCCGGCTGACCTTCTGAACTTTATCATTTAATCGGGGTTGAAAATATCATAAGATAGTTATTTTTGGCAAATGAAGAATTTTGTAAAAAGCTATTACCTGGAATCTTTTGTTTGCTTTTTAATTGCCAATCTACTGTCTATTGCCGCCTATGCTCAAGAAGCGCACTACCCCATTGTAACAGGTCACGGCGGAATCTTTGACATTCAGGAAGCAACAGAGTTTCCCGACCCTACTCTGCAATACAAAATTGTTGTGGATATCAAAGAGGGAGCCGGAGGCCATAAATCGATCAACGCATCGCTGAACAACCTGGCCAGAATTGCCAACCTGCATGGCATGGGGGGAGTGCCGAAAGAGAACATTGATATAGTAGCTGTGATCCACGGGGAAGCAACCATCTCCATTCTGTCCGATATTTCACACGAAAACAGATACGGAACGCCCAATCCAAACACCGACCTTATCCGATCTCTTTTAGAAGGAGGAATAAAGCTATACGTATGCGGGCAGTCGCTGAAGGCAAGAAAAATTGATGCCAGAGAGCTGACCCCCGGCATTGCCATCAGCCTGTCGGCGGTTACTTTGGTTACAACTTATCAGCTGAAAGGCTACGCCGTGCTTAGTTATTAGCCTATGCGGAAGCTCTTTTTAACCACTACGCTGATTCTCGCACTGGTAACAATTTTGGGATCATGTGGCTCTGAGAATTCCAGCAAGGAATCAGCGAGTCAACCAGCCGCCCCTAAGCCAATCCCCCTTACTTCTATCTCTACTTCGCCGGGGGCATTAACACCCCAAAGCACCCTTGAAATTTCCGTGTCAATTGATGGTGACTCCGTTCGAGTTGACTCTATGGTCATTTTCTTTGAATCCGTCCGTCTTGCCTCTTCGCAAGCTACGAGCCTGTCTGCGTCGTTGGCACCGCTTCCTTTGGGTAAACAAACGCTAACAGCGAAGCTGTTTCTGAACAATGGCGGAACAGAACAGCACGCCCTGCCCCTGATCTTGCTTGCAGAAACGCCTCCCCAAAAATTTGATTTCAGAAAGATTGAAACTTACACACACGACCCTGATGCTTATACTCAAGGTCTCCTTTATCATGGCGGCTTCCTGTATGAAAGCACAGGAACAAGGGGCGAAAGCACGCTTCGAAAAGTCGACATTTCAACGGGCAAAGTGCTACAGCAAACACCGCTGGACAGCAGGTACTTTGGCGAAGGCCTTGCTTTTTGGGACAACAGCCTGATCCAGCTGACCTGGACATCAAAAATTGGTTTTGTGTACGATTTGGAATCGTTTGAACAAAAGAGAACCTTCAATTATTCTACAGAAGGCTGGGGGCTCGCATCAACCGACACGGAGCTCGTAATGAGCGATGGCACGGAGTACCTCTACTTTCTTGATCCGGTAACACTGACAGAAACAAGGAGGATTCAGGTGTACAATCACCAGGAAAAGGTATTGTACCTGAATGAGCTTGAAGTAGTAGGTGGCCTGATTTACGCCAATGTGTACCAGACAGATGTGATCGTGATGATTGACCCGCTCAGCGGTGCGGTGGTAGGCGATGTTTCGCTCGAAGGAATCTTCAATAAGCAAGGGTACAGCAGAAGACTCGACGTGCTGAACGGAATTGCCTGGGATGAAAAAGAGAAAAGACTCTTTGTTACCGGCAAATGGTGGCCCAAATTGTATCAAATAGAACTATTTAAAATTCAATCCTAAATCAATTAAATTATGAGTCTGGACATAGCAACTGGCAGAGTGGTAGAAATGGCAAAAGAAAACGGGGGAACCATTGGTAGCTCAGTGAAATTTGTTTTTCAGGAGGGGGTTATTCTTTTGGACGATACCGTAACCCCAACAAAGGTTTCAAATGACGACACGACTGCACAGTGTACCATTAAAATGGAACTTAAGGACTTTGTGAAGCTACTTGACGGAGACCTGGATCCCATGAGCGCATTTATGGGAGGTATGATGAAAATTGAAGGCGATATGACCATTGCCATGAAACTGACCTCCCTTTTTTAATAGTTGGCCGAAACGTTTCCCCGAAAGTTTTCGGCACAAAGTAAGCGAGACATTGTATTTTGAGGAATAACCAACCCAATAGTTAGATGAGACAGTTAGTCAAGAAGAAAGGGGAACCGATGTATGGTGTTTTCACGGCAAGAGGTCGTGATGCCTCCCGACTGGAGCAGCTAAGCGACTGCGTGTTTGCCCTGGCTATTACTATGTCTCTTTTGTCTACCCAGGCTCCCCGAAATTTCGATGAGTTGACCTTGTTTATTTCAGATGTAATTCCTTTTGCCTTAAGTATGGGGGCGGTTATGTGGATTTGGCATGGCCATTACCAGTTCTTTATGCGTTATGGACTGAGAGACATGAGAATCATTGTGCTGAATACCTTTATGATGCTCATCGTACTATTCTTTATATACCCACTCAAATTCCTCAGCACCTGGCTGGTCTCCTATTTCACCCTTCTCGCCAAGGCGTTGCTGATAAGCAATGAATACTTCAGGGAGTTGAACCAAATGGGCACGCAGATGATCCCCTGGAACGATATGCCAGAGCTGATGATTATCTATGACTGCGGCTTTCTGTCGATATATATAACGTTCGTTCTAATGTATCGGCACGCTATCAAAAACAGTGAATCACTAAACTTGAGTGAACCGGAGCTCCACGCTACCAAATCCATTGTGGCTCACTACACCGGCATAGTTGCTATCGGCCTCATTTCATTGTTCATTGCCTTACTTGGCTTCCTGATCGACTGGGAGTTCTCCGGACTTTTTGCCGGGGTTATCTACGCTTTGATTGGGCCTGTCTCCTATTTCATAGGACGTAAATTTGATAAGCCCCCTTCAAGCGCCACTAGTAACTAGGTGTGGTTACCTCTCACTATGTCTATTGTCCCCGCCACATTTGACCAAAGGCTACTTGCTCAGTCCATCGATATCACCTTCCTGTTGCCGTTTCTATTCATACTCGACGGGCTATGGGAAACGGACTCTAACTGGTTTTGGGCAGTTTGTATTTTATTGTACCATGGCTATGCTGTGGGAATGGAGGCATCGGCACTCAAAGCCACTGTAGGCAAAAAAATGGCGGGATTAAGCATCCGAATGGACAACGGAAGACCTGTTAGTTTTAAAAATGCTGTTGTGAGAAATTTGTGCAAATGGGTTTCGTTGTTGCCCATTTCAGCTGGCTTTTTTATGATCTACCTACGGCGTGATGCCAGGTCATTTCACGACATCGTCTCCAAAAGCAAAGTGGTGTCGAGTTCCGAATAACCGCCCAAACAGCTAAATCAAAAAGTAAAATAATTAGTTGGATAAATTTAATAAAACAACGTAGTTTCGTTGTGGTTTAAACGACCCACCTAATATAAGGAATAAATCTATTCACCATGGCGAGATCAGGCGTTAAGCAATTTGAAGAGTTTTTTGAAAAGATCATTTTCTGGGGGCGCTGGGTGCAAGCTCCTATGTATCTGGGGCTTATCTTCGGTTCTTTCATGTACCTATATAAGTTCTTCGAAGAACTCTATCACCTCTACGACGGGGTGGTTAGCTATACAGAGGCTCAGGTGATGCTTGGCATTTTAGGTTTAGTAGACATAAGCATGGTAATGAACCTCATTGTGATGGTCATTGTTGGTGGCTACTCCATTTTTACGAGTAAAATTGACGTTGATCACCACGAAGATAAGCCTCAATGGCTTGAAGACCTTGATGCTGGCAAGTTGAAAATTAAGCTGGCTTCTTCGTTGGCATCGATTTCAGGTGTTCACCTGCTCAAAACATTTATTGATGTTAGAGGTGCGAGAGACATGGAAGGCAATGAAGGTATCATAGTCGAAATTGCCATCCACCTAACTTTCATCATTTCCGCTTTGCTTTTAGCCTACACTGAGAAAATCCAGCACTCATACCACGGTCATGGCGCTGCTGAGGGCGATGACAGCCACTAATAAGAAACCATTTAAAATATTTGTCAGGGCGCTGAATTCTTCAGCGCCCTTTCTTTTTCACAAAAAAAGCCACCTTTCGGTGGCTCCCATTTAGATTAGGTTGGTTAAATACCTATTCAATTTAGATAAATTATTGAATATCCGAAACAACCTAACTCGTTTTCCTCTTGAGTCATTACTCAACCCTGAGGCGGTATCTTCATTCGATTAGCTGAATCTGCTCCTCCTTTACCTTTTCTTTATAGGCTTCCCAGTCGGTCTGCACAAACTTACTAATGTTGGCTATCGGCGATTTCACGGCCTCTTCGGCCTGGCTCAAAATCGTCTCCTGCGTCGGGGTGGCAATCATATAGGTATCTCCAAGGTGATTGGCTGCCAGGTTGATGATCGCCTCCACAGTTGTGGGGTCTCTGTAGATTCCCTGCATGTCCTCCTTGCCAAAAATAGGCTCCCTTAGTGCTTTCACCTTTGCTTTGATGTCTTTCCCGGCACTTTTAAGCACCTTAGAAGCTTCGTCTTCTCTATCCGCCAGCAGCTTATCAACTCTTTCAACAGCAGCCAAGGCTTCCCTGAGGTTATCCACGGCAACAGTTAGCTGGTTCACGGAAGCCTCCCAACGGTCGATCATTGCCAGCTTTCTCTCTTGTTCCTGAGGAGTTATTGGTGTTACTCTGGGATCAACAAGAACTTTTACCTCTGTTGTCGCTATGTCTTCACCATGAACCACTTTCACAGTATAAGTGCCGGGCACGGCTGTAAAGCCACCACCATCGGCAGTTCCCGGCTTTGGCTTTGATGTGTCCGGTTCTCTCACCTCTTTGTACCGAAGATCCCACGAGGTTCGGTTGAATCCTTTTTTGGCATTGGCATACAGCGTACGAACAGCCTTCCCCTCCTGGAGGATTTCTATCTTGACACTATCTCTTTTTCCGGCCACCTCTTTCAAATAAAAGGAAATCAGCGCTCCGTAAGGTCTGTTCTCACCAGCAAAGAGCCCGTCACCAGTGGCGCTGTATCCTTTGGCTCCTCTGGTTGTGCTCGCCGCATAGGCATCGGGGACATCAAACAACGCTATTGACTTGTCCAACAATTGCTTTCCCTGGCTGGCTAGCGCTCTCATCGGACGAATATCGTCGAGCACATATACTGAACGCCCGTATGTGCCAATCACCAGGTCATGATCCCTTGGGTGAATGACCAAATCCATTGTTGATGCCGTTGGGTAGCCATTTTCCCATTTCACCCAACTGGCAGCCCCATCAACTGTCATATACAGCCCAAATTCAGTTCCGACGAACATAAGCCCGGGCTCAATCGGATCCTGCACAAAGGAATGAACAAACCCTCTTACGAAGTTTTCATTTACCAGGCGCTTCCAAGTCTTTCCAAAGTCTTTCGTTTGAAACACCCAGGGTGTCCAATCGTTCCTCCGGTAGTTGTTAATCACCACGAAAGCTTCCCCTTCATTGTAGCTGGATGCGTGAACCTGATTAACCCAGGAGCCAGCAGGAACGCCTTTAATATTCACTGCAACGTTAGTCCAGCTTTTTCCCTTGTCTCTCGTTAGCTGAACATTGCCGTCGTCGGTTCCCACCCATATTATGTCCTTGCTGAGGCTACTTGGCGACACCGCCAAAATCGTTGTGTGGTTTTCTGCCCCAGTTACGTCATAGGTGATGCCCCCACTTTCGAGTTGCTTTTGCTTTGCTGGATCGTTGGTGGTGAGGTCGGGCGAGATAATCTCCCAGGTCTTCCCCTTATCTGCCGAATAATGCAGAAACTGACTTCCCATATAAACGCCGTTGGCGTTGTGCGGATCCCTTGCTACACCGGCATTCCAGTTAAATCTAAGAAAGGTGCCTTCAGGATGCACAGGCTGCCTAAATTCGGAGTCTCCTGTTACCTTATCATATAGCTGAATATTTCCTTTTTGTGATTGGGCAAATCCGTAACGTGAGTTTTCCAGATCTGGAATCACATCAAAACCATCGCCTCCGCCTATGCGAGTCCACTCGGAGTTATATATGAGGTTATTATTGTCGCCCCGTCCTCTGACATATACACTGCTCGGCCCCGTCCAAGATCCATTGTCCTGCAAACCACCATATATATTGAACGGAATATCGTTATCCACGCTGATGTGATAAAACTGCCCTAAAGGCAGATTCTCAGGATAATAC